>QCHV01000044.1 GCA_003217035.1 Prochlorococcus sp. AG-402-G22 | reverse complement strand
TCTCCCTTCCAAACAAATCAAGTCCTGCTTAATGCTGGTTTAATAGGAGGCCTACTTATATCTTTAACCAGGCCAAAGTTTGTTAAATGAGTTGTTTGTTTATAGAAGCTTAAAAAAGAAGATTAATAAGAGGAATTTAGCTGATATGTTTTTACCTTTTCTGATTATTTTAATCAACTTATTTTTGCAAGGTTGCCAAGTCTTGAGCAATAAGCCTAATTCTTATAAAAATATCTTAGACTCCAACCAGCAATTAACATTTAATACTTCAAAGCAAATTAAGACTTTTTCTAGAGGTATGGTTTTCTATTTTAATAGAGCAGGTCATAAATATCAGTCAGGAGATTATCAAGCAGCCATATTGGATTACACTAAAGCATTGGCGATTAACCCAAAGGAGGAGAAGATATTAAATAATCGGGCCAGCGCTAAATTATTCCTTGCAGATTATAAGGGTGCAATCCTTGATTACGTTGAAGCGATAAAAATAAACCCAAACAATTCTGACTTATTCTTTAATCTAGGAAATGCAATGGATTATTTAGGCGATTACCGAAGTTCAATTTACCAATACACAAAAGCTATTCAAATTAATCCCAAATTTGAATCAAGTTTTTTCAACAGAGCTCTGGCTAAGCATAAGTTGGGTGATTATTTGGGCGCAATAGAAGACTATACTAAGGCTATAGAAATTTATCCTGCAGAAGAGCTCACCTTTTATAACAGAGGAGGTGCTAAATATCAGTTAGGGGACTATGAAGGGGCAATTATCGATTACACCAAAGCAATAGAGATTAATCCAAAAGAAGATTTGAGCTTTAGTAATAGAGGAAGTGCAAAACATCAACTAGGTTATTACAATGATGCACTAATAGATTTCAATAAAGCTTTAGAACTTGATTCAAGAAATTCAATTAGCTATCACAATAGGTCGGCAGTTAATTTTAGGTTGGGTGAATTTACAAAGGCATGTAGAGATTTGAGAAAAGCCGATTCTCTAGGGTTTGAAGTTCTGGCAATAGATTTTGAAGCGGTTTGCAAATAAAAAACCAGCCCTAAAAAAATCATTGGGATCTTCTTAGGGCTGGTTTTAATCCCCTAAGCCTTCTAGCTTCGGGGATATGAATTGATTTAATCTTCAGCTTCTTGCTGCTCTCTTAATTCCATAAGAGCCTTCATTTTTGCTTCTCTGGCTGCCTTTTTGGCTTTGCCATTGCTTCCGCCGCCGCCGCCGCCGCCGCCGCATGCAATCAATTCGTGAGAGTCGCTTGAAGTGGTCTCACTGTTAAGCACTTTTGAAAGAGCTTCTGTGCTAACCCCAACCAATGCAGATGCAACAGCTGAAGAAATTACTAAAGGTAAAAGCCTACGTACCTTCATGAAAATGTACTTAAGGATACAACTCGAGGACTGTAAGCCTTTAATCGCAATCTCTCTAGTCCAATTTAATTTTTACAACTTTACTTAATACTAGGGAAATTTTTTTTACCTTTCTTTTAAGAAAGGTATTAATTCTATGGCAAGTTTTTTGCTGAGGATAGAAGCTCCGTGCTCATTAAAGTGGCTGTAATCTGTAAACCAACTTAAATCCTCTGCTTTTGATGAATAATCTAGTACTTTGATGGTTTTAATCAGAATTAATTTTTTTAACAGGGCTTTTCTATAGTCTTTTTCAATCAAATGCATTTCCTTCTCATATATTTCTAATGGCTGAGCAGTTTTGCCAACTAAATGCCCTATCCTATTTACAAAGTTGTTTCTATTTGGGTTTGGTATCATTGTATTAAAATATGTTGGCGCATATGCATATATGTACTTCCCCTTCTTAAGGAGATTTGCATTGGCATTAATATTTCTAACGACTGAATCGATAAAATAGTTCTTTATCTCTTGATATTTACTAAAGCTTATATTAAACCTTTTATTAATAATCTCTGGAAGTTTGTTGTAAGAGACTTTATCAGTTAATTCAATAATTATTTGGCTCTTATCTGAAGCTTTGATTTTAGATTTATGCTTGATTCTTCTTAGCATAGAAAAAACATTGCT
>QCHV01000043.1 GCA_003217035.1 Prochlorococcus sp. AG-402-G22 | reverse complement strand
AGAGATGAAGGAAAATTAACTACAAACCCTAGTGGAACTATGGAAATTGGACCTGGTCAATTGCTTATTGCATTAGGTAGTAAAGAACAACTTTTAAGATTAAGATCATTGTTAGGCCAAGTCCTAATTAATGTGGAGCGTATAAAATGTTGATCTTACTTTGGAAAGTATAGCTTTATATATTCATATGCATATTTAATTTATTAGCTGGGCATTAATATTTTGCATTAAAGAATCCAAGTGGGAATGGTCCGAATGTATCAGCATTACTGTCCTCACCATTATGTTGGCAGCTTAAAAGTATTCCCGTGCCTAATCCGTATTCAACTCGTATATATATAGTTCTGTTAAGTTGATTAGCCTTTAGAAAAACAGGACCTTCCTCCTCAGGATATTCAGCTACTTCCATCTTATGCCAATCAAACTTACCTTCCATATCTCTTAAGTTAAGAAGAGCTATCTCTGAAGAAGGTGCCATGATCCCAATAGTAAACCAATCGGCATTATTTATATATTCAAGAAGTTCATTAAATAGATTTATTGACTCTTCTTTATTTAACTCTGGACTTGTCCTCATACGATTTAGTTCTTTTAGAGAAATGATCGCCATCTTTGTGCCTTTTGATACTTAAAGAATATATCGATTTCTGCTTTTAAGCTTGTTTGATGTAATTTCTTCCAAAAATATTGACAATCAAATTCTAAGATCATGTTTTTTCTCTATCTGAAGAAAAGATTGAGCATAATTTGAATTTTTTCTTTAAGTACCAAAAGGACTTAAGGAATCTCTAACGACCTTTTTTATGAATAGTTGCCCTTTCGACTAATCTGCGACCCTTTACGTGCGATACTCCTTAAGATTTTCTTTGTTTTTTGTGTCTAAGGGTTATTGGGTTAAGCAAGCAACCATTTCAAGCAGTGATTTGTTTGTTGAATATATTCAGACGGTGATACCTTGGCTGCTTTCGGTTGGAGGAATAATAATTGCCAAAGATATTAATCAAAATTCTGACTTGAATGAATGGGATGGAGGACAGTTAGGAGTAATCGTAGAGTTTGAATCTAAAGCTGCTGCTCTAAGTGCATTTCATTCTGATGTCTTCCAGGAATATATCCATTTAAACGGTTTAGCCTCTAATTTGACTCTTTCTATAGTTGGTTAGAGCCTTTGCAAAGTGTATGGTAAATATTTTCAGAAAGGAATTCTATTCGAAAACAAGTAGTTTTATCTCGATAAGAGATTTAGCATCCACTCTCTTATTCCTCTCTTGAGGCGCTTTGTTTAGTAGCTTTAAAGGTTAAAGAGCTTAACTTCTTCTTTGATTAGTTAAGTTTTTTTGAATTTATCAACTAAGGTTTATATTTAGATATCTACTTCATAAGTACCTTAAATTGGAGATGAATCAAATTTTTTCTCGCAAGTCACTAGATCTTCTTGGAAGGGTGTTTTTAGTCTGCATATTTGTAAATGCAGTACCAGCCAAGGTTACAAGCTTCTCTGCTGTTGTTGATGCAATTGTTGAAAGAGGCTTCCCAGAGCCAATTGCAGCAATACTATTAGTTGCTGCAATCATATGCTTGACACTTGGATCATTCTTATTTGTGTTTTATTAGGACAAATTGTCAGCTTAGTACTTACAGCAGTAGTTGTAGCTGCAGGTGTCCGAGGTGGAATTGAACGGCTGACGCGTTGGTGTATACCAGTATTATTTGCATTGCTTTTGATTTTGGCTATTTGGGCGGCTACTCTTTCTGGGACTTGGGAAGGTTATAGAACTTTTTTACTTAAATGGGATACGGCTCAATTCTTTAATCCAACCACTATTAGGAATGCCTTTACCCAAGCTTTCTTTTCACTTAGCTTAGGTATTGGAATAATGATTGCTTACTCATCATACTTAGATCGCAAGAATCAATTACCAAAAGAAGCTATAGGGGTGGCTTCACTTGATACTGCTGTTGGACTTTTGGCTGGTCTAATTACTTTTCCAATAGTAATGAGTTTTGGTTTGAAAGAAGTAGTAAGTGAATCCACTGTTGGGGCATTGTTTATTTCTTTACCAACTGGCCTGGGAGCTTTAGGAATTACAGGAAGAATAGTTGCCATCCTTTTCTTTGCACTTGCTTATATAGCTGCAATTACTTCCTCTATTTCATTATTAGAAGTTCCAGTCTCATCAATGATGGAAAGGCTTGGCTGGAGTCGCTATAAATCTGTTTTTGTCTCAACCTCTTTGCTGTTTCTTTTAGGAATACCTTCTGCTTTGAATTTAGATGTGCTTGGGAAGA
>QCHV01000042.1 GCA_003217035.1 Prochlorococcus sp. AG-402-G22 | reverse complement strand
CCGCAAGTCGTAATCTTTTTAATTCCCAAGGATCCTTCTTCAGCCTCATTTTATGAAGTATTGAGCATGGAGGAGAAAGTGATTTAGGAGCAAAGCCACTCCTTGAAGATTTATCCAACTGATCTGCCCAAACATTGAGCACGATCGGCTCTATCTTGTTATGTCTACCAATCCGAAAGGATAGTCCCTCTGCACCATCAAGGTAATCCTTTAGCAGGCGAGGAAATTGCTCAATTGGATGGGCAAGGTCAGCGTCAAAGAAATTTACAGCCCCTTTTACACCGACTCGGGTACCATTCCAAACTTCTATTGATGGGTCTTTGGGAGCAACAAACAAGATATATCTTTCGCCTAGTGGTCGATGGGGTAAAAACAATGCGATGGCATCGCACTCATCAAAACCAGTTAAATACCAAAAGTCGCTATCTTGCCTAAATGGATATTCGCAGTCGGCATGGTGAACAACCGTCGAAGCAGCTGGGATAATCGCTGCAGAGCCATTTAATTGCTCTAAGAAACAAGAGCGACGATCTTTATAAATGTTCTGATTATTCACGGAAGTCTTCATCATTATTTATCTAGGATGGCAGGACATCGAACTTAGTGGAAAAATAAAGTAGAAAAGACTCTTGATCATTTACTGAAGAACCTTAAAGCATGAGTCCCAACATCCTATTACTAACAGTTCTTGTCGTAGTTATAATATTGGGTTCTGGTTTGTGCTCAGGAGTCGAGGCAGCCTTCTTGGCTGTGAACCCATTACGGGTGCATGAGCTAGCAGCTAGAACAAGGCCAATCAAAGGAGCCAAAAGGCTTGCAAAACTTCGCTATCGGCTAGGTAGAACACTAACTGTACTCACAATTACCAACAACGGTTTCAACATCTTCGGCAGCTTAATGCTGGGAAGTTACGCAACATTTGTTTTTAAAGGCGGAATAGCATTACCTTTGTTTTCAATAGGTCTAACCATCCTCATATTGCTATTAGGAGAAATACTTCCAAAATCTATAGGAACAAAGCTTGCTCTACAAGTTTCTCTTGCGAGTGCACCTGTTCTCCATTTACTCAGCATTTTAATGCGCCCAATATTAATTCCATTAGAACAATTACTGCCTGTTATCACTACAGAAAGTGAGATAAGTACAGATGAAGAAGAAATAAGACAAATGGCAAGAATCGGTTCTCAAAAGGGATTCATAGAAGCAGACGAAGCTGCAATGATATCGAAGGTATTTCAATTAAACGATTTAACAGCTAGAGACTTAATGACTCCGAGAGTTGCAGCACCTTCTCTAGATGGTTCAATGAAGCTAGAAGAGTTAAGAAGCACTTTGATCACTAATCATGCTCAATGGTGGGTTGTCCTAGGCAAGGAAGTAGACAAGGTGATTGGTATAGCTAGTAGGGAAAAACTACTGACTGCATTACTTGAAGGGCACAACAAACTCACTCCCCAAGACCTTGCAGAACAAGTAGAGTTTGTACCAGAGATGATACGAGTCGACAAGCTACTCACTACTTTTACAAAAGACAAGAATGGTATAAGAGTCGTCGTAGATGAATTTGGGGGTTTCGTCGGGTTAATTGGAGCAGAAGCTGTTTTGGCTGTTTTGGCTGGCTGGTGGGGAGAATCAAGCACATGAACTATTACGAATCTACTTCTGAGTTTTGCCAATCACTGCTTAATCAATGGAGAAAAAACCTTAACCTTAGCAATCTAGAAAAAGCTCAATTTCTAGGCGAGTTAAAAGCGTTAGACCGTCAACTCAACCGTTTAAGTCAAAAACACATAAGAATAGCTGCTTTTGGAAGAGTCGGCGTAGGTAAATCAAGCCTATTAAATGCACTAATAGGAAGAGATGTATTTCCTACAGATGTTGCCCATGGATGTACTCGAAAAATGGAGGGCCAAATTTGGCCTCAACAAGTTCAAAGCCTTAGAAAAATTGAGTTAGTTGACACCCCAGGTATTGACGAAATAGCAGCCACAGGAAGAGCTCGTCTCGCTTCCCGTGTCGCATTGAATACTGATTTAATAATACTAGTACTAGATAGCGATCTGAATGTTATTGAACTAGATGCAATAGAAACTTTATTAAAGTGCAACAAGCCAATTTTATTAGTACTTAATCGATGTGATCAATGGAAATCAAATGAAATTAATCAAGTTGTTAGGAGTATTAGAAGTCGCCTACCCCAAAAAGCTAAAAATCTAATAATAGAAGTTGTTGCCGCCGCTCCACGAAAAGCTCATTTACAAGTAAATGGGAAAGTAAGGAGCAAGCCATCCCCTCCAAAAGTAAATTCTCTAGTGAGAACATTAATCACCTTCCTAGAAAAGCAAGGTGATTCGTTGCTAGC
>QCHV01000041.1 GCA_003217035.1 Prochlorococcus sp. AG-402-G22 | reverse complement strand
GTAGTTGCTCCATTTGATAAAGGTCCGTAAACGATATAGCTATGTCCAGTTATCCACCCAACATCAGCTGTACACCAATAGATGTCATTATCACGTATATCAAAAATCCACTTAAAGGTGAGGTGTGACCATAAGTTATATCCTGCTGTTGTATGAACAACACCTTTTGGTTTTCCAGTAGAACCAGATGTATAAAGCACAAAAAGTCTATCTTCACTATCCATTGGCTCAGGGGCACATGAATCATTCTGAGGTTTGACAATTTGATGCCACCAGTAATCACGACCTAACTTCATTTCAACTTGCTCTTTAGTACGTTGAACTACTAAAACTTTCTCAACATTGGGACATGAGTTCTCTTCCAATGCTTTGTCAACAGCAGATTTAAGAGCTAAAACTTTGTCCTTTCTGTAGCCACCGTCGGCTGTAATGACTGCTTTCGCATTTCCATCTATCAATCGATCACGAAGTGCTTCAGAAGAAAAGCCACCAAAGACAACTGAATGTGGAGCTCCAATACGAGCACAGGCCAGCATCGCTATTGCTGCTTCAGGAATCATAGGCATATAAAGAGCCACCAAATCCCCTTTCCGAATCCCAAGTTCTTTTAAAGCATTAGCTGTTCGACAAACCTCTGTTAAAAGATCTTTATAAGTGAAACGACGAATATCTCCAGGCTCACCTTCCCAAACAATTGCTTCCTTATCAGCATTACCATTATTCACTTGCCTATCCAAGCAGTTGAATGAGATATTCAACTTTCCTCCCTCAAACCATCTGGCAAATGGAGGATTTGTCCAATCAAGAACATTACTAAAAGGCTCAAACCAATCTAATTCCTTAAGGGCAGCATCTCCCCAGAATTTTTCAGGGTCCCTCTTGGCTTCCTCAGCCATTTTGTTGTAGGCACTTAAGCTTCCGATCCTTGCTTTATTGGAAACATGTGCGGATGGTTCAAAAACTCGCTCTTCCTGAAGAACCGACTCAATTGATCTAGATGGGTCGGAGGACATAACTTAAAATGATTACCTATCTGCATTCAAGCCATTAAATGCATTTTAGAAAAGATAGTGAAATGGTTGTTAAAGTACTGATTCAGAGAAATTATTATCTTTCAAGCATAATGAACGAAGTAAATAAGAAATTAGTATAAAATATAGTATAAATATATCTATTTAAATCTGATATCTATTTTATTATCTAGAGTTTATTTATATACTTACTTAATAAAGCCTACTTAAGACAAATTCAGGTAATTCCAATAAAGCTCTTTGGGAAGGTGACTCAGGGATCCATTTAATAGCTTCTCGAGATTCCATGGCTAATTTCTGGGCTAACTCTCTCGAACGAGCAATCGCATTTGAATTATTAACTAAATCAAGTGCTTTGTCTAAATCTCCTTTAGAGGAGAATTCTCGAGCTATTAATGTTTCCAAAAAAGGGTGTTCTTCAATAGCATAGTAAACCGGTGCAGTAAGGTAACCACTTGCTAAATCACTTACAGCAGGTTTACCTAATTGCTTATCATTACCAGTAAAATCTAAAATATCATCTACAACTTGAAAAGCTAATCCCAGCTGTTTACCAAATTGATAAAGTAACTTTAACTTTTCTTCGGGAAGATTACTTAGTACACCAACTGCCTGAGAACTATTGGCTATTAATGAGGCGGTTTTGCAAAAACTTTTTTCTAAATAGGTAGAAAAAGATTGTCCAGCATCAAATCTATACAGGCCTTGCTTTATTTCTCCATCAGCTAGATCCATAATCACTCTACTGAGTAACTTAACAACATCAAGATTGTCCAAGTTAGCCAAGTGCCAACTTGCTTGAGCAAAGAGAAAATCCCCAGCTAAAACTGCAACTCTATGGTTGAACTGACTATGGACAGTAGGTACTCCCCTCCGGGTGGAAGCATCATCAACAACATCATCATGTACTAAAGATGCTGTGTGAATCATTTCAGTTATTTCAGCCAACCTTCTGTGTCTAGAAGAAAGTTCACTTTCATCAGATAGTGCTCTAGAAAGCAAAAGAACAATTCCTGGTCTTATACGTTTACCACCTGCACTAAACAAATGTTCAGCAGCTGCTTGAAGTATTGGATGCCCAGCTCCAATTAAGCTACGAAGATCTGTAAGCAAATGCTCTAGATCAAGCTCAACTGGTTGAAGTAGCTCAGTGACTGTTGTCATCTTTATCCTATCTATAGAGATATTAGAAGACGCAAGTCTTATTTAGCGAAACCAGTTCAACATTGGGTGTAATCCCAAGCCAATATTTAGCTCTGGAAACGAATCCATCGGAATCTGAAGTGACACAAAAACGAACGTTGGAGAAGGATGGTTCAAATACAGGATTAATAAACTGGTGACCTATTTGATCATCTAATGATTGTGCAAGTCCTATTGCTGG
>QCHV01000040.1 GCA_003217035.1 Prochlorococcus sp. AG-402-G22 | reverse complement strand
CTAAGGGTTCTTCTAGAATTATATCTATGTCATATTTTGACCCGGTTAATACTGAGTCAGGTATATTGATACTTATATCCATTTTTAAATCTAGATCTTTTAAGATTGAATACTCGCTTAAGACTTCTTGATTAATAATCTTACTATTTTCTTTGCTAATTGCAATTCTTTGAGCTGCTTTTAATGAATACTTTTTATCCCCAAGTTGCTTTTCAGCTGTAAGGTATACATTGATTGATTGCCTATTATCTTTAAGTTTAAGCCCTGGCTTGATTTCCCATTTGGCATTGGAAAACTTATCTTGGATTGAATTATATTTATTCTTCAGATTTACATATATTTCTGTAGACATAAATTTGTTTAAGGCATTTATTTCTTCATTATTTAGAGAACTTTCTAGTTTATTGCTCAAGCTCTGTAGACTTATTTCTTTGGCAAAGTTTTGGGGGCTTAATGTCATTAATATTAAAATTCCTGAGCTAAGACAATATTTGATGAAATTTTGCACTTAGAGCTTTGCCTTATAACTTTAAGCGTAGGTCCGATTAGAGATTAGTGCTATGTCTTGTTTGTTGATCGCCGCAAGCGGCACTGGTGGACATCTTTTCCCTGCTATTGCTGTCGCTGAAGCTTTGCCCAGCACTTGGGACGTTTATTGGTTAGGAGTTCCTGATCGTTTAGAGGTTGAATTGCTTCCTAAGAAATATGAATTAACAACTATTCGAGTTGGAGGAATTAATTCAGCACATAGTGCTTGGGAAAGAATTGCTGCAGGTGCGTCTCTTGTACAGATCTATACAGGCTGGATTTTTGAAGGGCCTACACTAGTGCCAGTCATCTTGGATGGAATATCGTCTCAGTTAGATAGGCATGGGTTTAAGAGTATCTCAGAAGTTGTAGGAAGTAATGCTCCATGGTTATAAAAAATAATCTCAAGAATCAACATCCAGATACAGATATCTATGCTCATGGGGGCAATATTGCCCAAGAAGCAAAAAGACTTGGGATTAATCCAAATGAAATTATAGATGCAAGCGCATCCTTAGTCCCATTCGCTCCAACGCAAGAAATTAATACATGCATTATTAAAACGCTTCGGGGGACTAATCTCAAATGTTACCCAGAAGCAAATCTACTTAGTCTCAAACAAGCAATAGCGAACTGGCATAAAATTGAACCCTCAATGGTAATCCCTGGCAATGGCGCAGCAGAATTAATCACTTGGGCTGCCCGTGATTCAAAAGAGCATGGGTTAAGTACTTTACCTTCACCAGGTTTCTCAGACTATAAAAGAGCTCTTCAATGCTGGAATTGCCCTTACCAGGAAATTCAACTTCCATTATCTTGGAATGAAGTATTCCCTCAGAATTTCCCATTAACTTCCAGCTCAGAAGTGATATGGATAACAAATCCACACAACCCAACTGGTCAACTTTGGAGCCGTGATTCATTAGAAAAAATAGTACAATCCCATCGTTATGTAATTTGCGACGAAGCATTCTTACCGTTAGTGCCAAATGGCGAAAGTCATTCGCTAATACCATTGGTCACTAATTATCCAAACCTTATTGTCATTCGAAGTCTTACAAAACTTTTCTCAATTGCAGGATTAAGACTTGGCTATGCAATTAGCCGTCCGGAACGCTTGGAAAGGTGGGAGCAATATCGAGACCCATGGCCTCTCAATGCTCTAGCTATAGCCGTCGGAATAACTCTCTTTAACAACAGAAAAGTAACTCAGAGACAAATCGAAAAGGTTAACAAATGGATAACTAAAGAAAGTCCTTGGCTTCATTCGAAGCTAGGAAGTCTTGTAGGGATTACGGCCCATCCTTCTTCTACCAATTTTCAATTAATCCAAGGTAATAGCTCATTAATTCTTCTAAAAGAAAAACTAGCTCAAAACAAAATTCTAGTTAGAGATTGCAGATCATTTGTAGGATTAAGTGATGAATGGCTACGAGTGAGTCTTCAAACCAGACGAAACAACAATCGTATTTTTAACGAAATCAAGCGGCTACTTAACTGAATATTCAAGAAGATCAACTACCCTCGCATGAGCTTCTCTGGCAGCCATCTTTCGCATTCCTTCTTTCATTACACTTAAAGAATCAACAGGCAAGTCTCCATTATTTAAAGGGTTAACCAATAAACGTTCCAAGATATCTCCTAAAACTTTCTTTCCTTGTTGGTTTTCGTAAACAATCAATGCTGCACCAAAATTCGCAGCATAAATGGCATTTACCTCTTGATGATTGTCTGCTGCAGAAGGATACGGGACTAAAACAGCAGGAGTTCCACAAATTGCAAATTCAGTTAAAGCTCCGGCACCAGCTCGACTAATAACGAGGTCCGCATGTTGCAATAAACCAGGAATTTCATTGCTAAAGCTTTTCTCTACGAGATTTGCACAGGTCAAGTTTAATCGATCATTACTTCCTGTTAGATGTACAACACGACAACCTTGATCAAGCAGGGATGGAAAAACTTGTCTAGCCATATTATTCAAACCAATAGCACCCTGACTACCGCCTATGACAACAATTAAAGGGCCTGAG
>QCHV01000039.1 GCA_003217035.1 Prochlorococcus sp. AG-402-G22 | reverse complement strand
AGTGAAAGTGTAGTTAACGTTCAACTTGAGTTGATTGTAATATGAAACTAGTCTAAGAATGAAAGTAATTCCAAATTGTATTAGCAGTATCTATTCCTAAACCTGGAATAGAAGCAATATTATCAACTGTTGCAAGTTGTATTGCCTGAACTGATTTAAAATGAGATAAAAGCAATTTGATCCTTTTAGGTCCAACTCCTGGAATATCAATTAATTGAGAACGCTTCATACTTAAAGTCCTCTTTTGTCTATGAAAACTTAGAGCAAACCTATGAGCTTCATCTCTCAATCTCCTAAGTAGTAATAATCCAATTTGATCTTTATCAGTAGACAAAGATTCGTGATTACCTGGTATATAGATTTCCTCATTTCTCTTAGCTAAAGAACAGATGTTTATATCAGTGTCTAAATCTAATTCTCTTAAAGCTTCAATAGCTGCTTTAAGTTGTCCTTTTCCCCCATCTATCATTACAAGATCTGGCCAATCTGAAATCAGAATTGGGTCCAAGGAACTTAAATTTGTTGTTTTTAACCTAGTTAAATCTAAGCCTTCCTTCTTATATCGTGACCACCTTCGAAATCTTCTGCGTATTACCTCCGTAATTGACATAAAATCATCACTGTGGCCACTAAATATTGAAGAGCTCTTTATAGAATATCTACGATAATGTTGCTTTGCTGGTATACCATTAATAAATACAACTTGAGAACCTACAACGTTAGTACCTTGAATATGGCTAATGTCATAACCTTCAATTCTTTTTGGTCTAGTAGGCAAATCTAGAACTTCAGCTAAATCTTCTAATTCTTGAATATTTCTAGCCTGACCCTCCTTGATTCTTTCTAATTCGATACGAGCATTTTTGGTAACCATTCCCACCAAATCAGCTTTTTGATTTCTTTTGGGAGTAATGATTTTAACAAGAGAACCTCTAATCTCAGAAAGCCATTCTTGAATAAGAGCAATATTAGAAATATCTAAAGGCAGAAGAATTTCGGGAGGTATTTCTAAAGAGTCAAGATTACTGTAATATTCTTCTATTACTTTCTGAATTACAAGTTGATCAGACAAGCTAGATATGTCATAAACAAAACCCAAGCGACCAACCAGTTTTCCAGCACGCATCTGAAACAGTTGAATGCAGTAAATATTATTTTCAGAACTAAAGCCTATTACATCGCGGCTAACTGATGAATCTGGTATTGTTACTTTCTGTGATTGTGATATCTGTTCTATGCCTTTTAACTGATCTCTTATTAAAGCTGCTTTTTCATACTCTAATCTATTTGAGTAGTCCTCCATTTGACTTCTAAGGATATCTAACAATTCTTCTGGCCTTCCTTGAAAAATCATTGCTACTTTGCTTATAGTATTGTGATAATCCTCAGGAGCTATTAATTGCTGACATACACCAGGGCATCGATTTATAGAATAATTTAAACAGGTCCTGTCTTTGTATAAAGGTATTGCTCTTTGCCTTAATGGAAAGTATTTCTTAATTATTGACAAAGTTGTTCGTAAGGATGTTACATCAACATATGGTCCATAATACCTGTCTTTTTTATTCCTAGTTCTTCTCTTTCGGGTTATGTATATCCTTGGATACTTTTCACTCCAAGTAATACACAGATAAGGATACTTTTTATCATCCTTTAATAGTATGTTGAAATACGGTTGATGTTCTTTTATCAAATTAGACTCTAGATTTAATGCCTCTGAGTCACTGTCTGTAATAATGCATTCTATATCATAAACTTGCCTCACCATTAATAATATTCTGGGAGACAAGTCGCTGGTCAAATTAAAATATGATCGAACTCTTGACCTAAGGCTTTTAGATTTACCTATATATAATAAATTATAATCCTTGTCCCTCATCAAGTAACAGCCTGGATCAGTAGGAATGCTTGAAATTACATTCTTTAATTTGATATCGTCGCTAATAAGTGGCTTGCTAGATTCATTCACAGGAGATATTTTTATCCTCCATAAGACCAGCCAGTATCAGAAAGAATTAGAGGGGCATCATCTTTATTTAATTTAGCTGAAACAACCTCAGCAACAAAAACAGTATGGTCTCCGTTTTCTACTGAGCCAACAACATTACATTCGATTCCGCCTATAGCGTCATCTAAGAGTGGAAGTCCAAATTCTCCAAATGAATAAGGTGTTGAGTCAAACCTTCCACCGAGCCCACGCTGAGGCTTGAAGAAAACAGCTGCAAGGTCCTTTTGATCTGCTCTAAGGACATTTAAGGAGAATTGCTTTGTCCTTGAGATGATTCCGTGACTAGATCCTTCGGAGCGAACTGCCATAACAACAAGGGGAGGTGCAAATGAACCTTGAGTAACCCACCTTGCTGTAAATCCAATAATGTCCTCGTTTTCTCTAACAGCGCAGATAAAAATCCCATGAGGTATTTTGCGAAGAAGAATTTTTTTAGCCTCTAGGTCAAGAGTCATGATTTTTAGTTGAATAATATAACTTTACTCAGTAATAAATGAATAAGATAAAAAAAGTCTGATAGTTCTATGAAAGCACTTTATCCAGGTAGTTTTGATCCACTTACTCTGGGTCATTTAGACCTCATACAAAGAGGAAGCAGAATATTTGATCAAGTAGTAGTAGCAGTTTTAGACAACCCAGCTAAATCTCCAACATTCAGTTTACAAAGGAGGATGGAGCAAATAAGAGCATCAATAAAACAAATAGATGGAGCTGCAGTTTGCAGTTTCAATGGATTAACTGTCGACTGTGCTAAATCGAACAACGCTGATCTAATCCTTAGAGGGCTAAGAGCAATGAGTGATTTTGAATATGAATTGCAAATTGCCCATACCAACAGATCTCTAGACAAAAGTATTGAAACGATATTTTTGGCCACTGATACTCACCATAGTTTTTTAAGTAGTTCAGTAGTTAAGGAAGTAGCAACATACGGTGGAGAAATTAGACATATGGTTCCAGAGATAGTTGCTAATGATCTTGAGTTAATTTATAAGAATACTAATTAATTCTACAATTGCCAGTCAAATATATTTCGTCAAGAATTTCTGATATAACTGGATCTACATCTGAAAGACCATTTGCAATAATACTTATAAATTTCTTTCCATTATCTGATATTAAATACCCAGAGAATGATCGCACTCCAGTGAGAGTACCTGTCTTACCATAAAACTTACCAGTTAAATATTCTGGAGATGGAAAATATTTAAGAGTACCTC
>QCHV01000038.1 GCA_003217035.1 Prochlorococcus sp. AG-402-G22 | reverse complement strand
TATCAAACCAGAGGGATTTTTCCTACAAGCTTTGTAGAGGAAAGAGGGCAACTAATTGCCGACTATGGGCAAAGATCAATTGGAAGGATAACCTCAGCCGACGCAAGTCTTTGGTGGCCAGTACTTTGCTGGCTATATGTACGTAAAAGCAGGGATACAAGTTTTGGGATCAGTCAACAAGTTCAAAGAGGGGTTCAACTACTTTTAGATCTTGTATTACATCCAACTTTTGAAGGGACACCAGTGCTTTTTGTACCAGATTGTTCGTTCATGATTGATCGTCCCATGGATGTATGGGGTGCACCTTTAGAAGTAGAGGTTCTGCTGTATGCATGCTTAAGTAGCTGCATAGAACTTATGAGTCTAAGCAGCAAGCATCAAACAAGTCGATTGCTAGATCAAAGACTTTTATTAACAAGACAATGGGTACATGATTTAAGGCAATTCCTGTTAAAGCACTACTGGGTAACAAGTAAAACAATGCAGGTATTGAGAAGAAGACCCACTGAACAATATGGAGAAGATCAACATCAAAACGAATTCAATGTTCAACCGCAAGTTGTTCCATCTTGGCTCCAAGATTGGTTAGAAAATCGAGGAGGATATCTTATTGGCAATATTAGAACCGGGAGACCAGACTTTCGTTTCTATAGTCTTGGCAATTCTCTGGCGTGCATGTTTGGCGTTTTAACTGCTCCTCAACAACGAGCTCTTTTCAGATTGGTTTTACATAACAGAGAACATCTAATGGCTCAAATGCCTATGCGCATTTGCCACCCACCAATGGAAGTAGAGGAATGGCAAAACAAAACTGGCTCTGATCCTAAGAACTGGCCATGGAGCTATCACAACGGAGGTCATTGGCCCAGTATTCTTTGGTTTTTTGGAGCATCAATACTAATGCACGAAAAAAGATACCCAAAGGCAGATGTATTGTTAATGGGGCAAATGCGGACGCTATTGGAAGAATGCTACTGGAGTCAATTAAATCAACTACCCAAACAAAAATGGGCAGAATACTTTGATGGCCCAACTGGCACTTGGGTAGGTCAACAATCAAGAACCTATCAAACCTGGACAATTGTTGGTTTTCTTCTTTTACACCACTTTTTAAAAGTTGCCCCTGATGATGTCTCTATGCTTGATTTAGAAAAGACCTAAAGTCAAAGACTTATCTATAGGCAAACAAGCACCAATACCTAAGTAAATTGTAAGAGCTGTTCCAAATAAGAAAAAGCTCATCGCGACTGGCCTTCTAAAAGGATTAGAAAATTTATTAACGTTTTCAATAAAAGGTATAAGCATCAAGCCCAAAGGAATAAGTGTTTGCAGAGCTATACCTAGAAGTTTATTGGGCACAACCCTAAGGATCTGAAAGACTGGATACAAATACCACTCAGGAAGAATCTCTAAAGGTGTTGCAAAAGGGTTGGCTTTGTCCCCAAGGAATGCTGGGTCTAAAACTGCAAGACCAACAACACATGCAATAGTTCCAAGAATTACTACTGGAAAGATATACAAAAGGTCATTTGGCCAAGCAGGCTCTCCGTAATAATTGTGACCCATCCCCTTTGCTAACTTTGCTCTTAGTTTTGGGTCTGAAAGGTCTGGTTTCTTGAGTGTTGACATAATAGAGATTTGAAATATGAGAGTTAAAGCAAGCCAGAGAGAATTTTATTATAAATATTTTACAAAGGCCCAGAAATTCCTTGCTTCCTAATCATAAGAAAATGCATGAGCATAAAGATGGCTAGAGTCCAAGGAAGTACAAAGGTATGCAAACTATAAAAGCGAGTAAGTGTAGTTTGGCCAACACTTTCTCCTCCTCTAAGAAGCTCAACCATAAAATTTCCCACTACTGGGATTGCAGCTGGTACCCCTGAAACAATCTTTACAGCCCAATAACCAACTTGATCCCATGGCAAGGAATAACCAGTCACTCCAAAAGCAACAGTAATAACAGCCATAACAACACCAGTAACCCAAGTAAGTTCCCTTGGCCTTTTGAAACCACCAGTTAAATAAACCCTGAAAACATGCAATATCAGCATTAAAACCATCATTGAAGCGCTCCAACGATGGACTGATCTAATTAACCAACCAAAACTTACGTCTGTCATCAAATAACTGACTGAACTATAAGCTTCAGTTACTGTGGGTTTGTAGTAAAAAGTCATCGCAAAACCAGTTGCGAATTGAATCAGAAAACAAACCAAGGTGATGCCACCAAGACAATAAAAGATGTTTACGTGTGGAGGTACGTATTTTGAGGTGACATCATCGGCTATGTCCTGAATCTCGAGCCGTTCCTGGAACCAGTCGTAGACAGGTGAGGAGTTCGCCATTTATCGGATGAGCTTTGATAATTAATACCAAGAGTCTACTGAATGTGTGCCCCATGGTTCGTGAAATTGATCAATCCAATTCCTTCCACTGTTAAATCTTTGCCAAAATTTCTCCGAAAATTGCTCTGTACTTTTCTAAGCCTGAGTTTAATAACCCTAGTCATGGCAAGGCCTCTCTATGCCTTGAATGATGGGCAACAATTGGTTCTAGAGACTTGGAATATGGTTAATGAAGGGTTTTTAAATCAAGAAAAATTTAATGAAATTCAATGGAAACGGTTAAGACAAAAAGCAGTTGAGGGGGAAATTTCTACTTCAAATGAAGCTTATGAAGCAATTGAAAAGATGCTTTTACCGCTTGGAGATCCATATACACGACTCTTAAGACCAAAAGATTATGAAGCAATGAAATCAAGCAATCTTGGAAGCGAAATAAATGGAGTAGGACTACAACTTGGAGCGAGAAACGAAGACGGAAAGATCGTTGTCATTTGCCCTCTTGAAGATTCACCAGCTGCCGATGCGGAAATTCTTAGTGGTTCAATTTTGAACAAAGTAGGCAATGAATCTCCTCAATCTTTAGGGCTAGAAGCAACAGCAGCGAAATTAAGAGGAGAAACTGGATCAAAAGTTCTCATAGAACTCGAATCACCTAATGGGGAAATAAAAGAAATCACTCTTGAAAGACGCAGTGTTGATCTAAGACCTGTAAGAACTAGAAGGCTCCGCAATGAAGCACATACCCTTGGATATTTAAAAATCACCCAATTCAGCGAAGGTGTCCCTGAACAAGTTCAAGAAGCATTGCAAGAACTTCAAGAAAAAGGTGTAGAAGGTCTTGTATTGGACTTAAGAAATAATTCAGGAGGCTTAGTCAGTTCTGGCCTTGCAGTAGCGGATGCATTTTTAAGCGATAAGCCAGTTGTAGAAACTAAAAGCAGAAACGGCATAAGCGAACCAATTCCTTCAAACATCGAAACTGTTTACGACGGTCCAATTGTGACTCTTGTAAATGGTGGTACAGCAAGTGCTAGTGAAATCCTTGCAGGTGCACTTCAAGACAATCAACGATCATTGCTTCTTGGGACTAGAACTTTTGGGAAAGGTCTAATCCAAACCCTTACAAACTTAAGTGATGGGAGTGGATTGGCAGTAACAGTGGCAAGCTATTTAACCCCTTCTGGAAGAGATATTCAAAATCTTGGCATTGAACCAGATAGATACTTAGAAGCTCCTGAGCCAATTAATCCTGGAGGGAGCGATGATAGATGGCTTCAAGATGCTCAACTTGCGATGGAAGCCACATTAGATCGACAAATTGCCGAGCAAGAAACTCCCACAGAAAATCCAGAAGAAACCACTGAAGAAGTCGGGAATCTAGTAACCGCAACAGTCAATACTCAAAGCCTAGAAACTT
>QCHV01000037.1 GCA_003217035.1 Prochlorococcus sp. AG-402-G22 | reverse complement strand
TGCGTCTTAAAATTTGTCGTGTCTTTCTTGAAGATGTAGAAAGTTCATGACCAAAAACACATAGGCTGCCCTGTTGTATTTTCCTAAGAGCACCTATAAGAGTAAGCAAAGTGGTTTTACCACATCCGGAGGGGCCGCTGAGCATAACCAATTCTCCTGGTGCAATTTCCATTGATATTGAATGAAGAACTTTCTTCCTCACATGCCCCTTTCCATACCAATGACTCAGGGCACTAATTTGCACAGCTGGTGAAATAGTCATTGAAACTTTTAACCGCCCAACAATTAATTGAATATTTCCGCAGGATCAGCGTCAACCAATCTACGCATGGCAAGTATTGCTGAACTCATACACATAAATAAAATCAAAAAGAAAACAATCAAAGCCCTTTCATGATCCATTGCGACAGGAAGCTTAGTAGAACCTCTAACAACTGCATATAACCCTTGACCTGCTAGATAAGCAGGAATATATCCTAAAACTGCAAGCAAAAAACCTTCTCTTGCTACTACTCCTAGAAGGGTCTTCAATCGATAGCCCATAGCCATTAAGGTCGCATATTCAGGAAGGTGGTCACTCACATCGCTATAAAGAATTTGGTAAACAATTACGCACCCGACAATAAAACCCATTGCGGCTCCAAGAGTAAAAATAAATCCAATAGATGTACTACTGCGCCAATAATTTTTTTCAAATTCAATAAATTCTACTTTTGTCATCACTTTTACATCTTTAGGTAGACTATTTGACAATGATTGAACAACTTTCTCATGGTTCGCATTGGGCCCTAGTCGAACAAGGCCTATTTCTATACTTCCAGGAGGAGTGCTTGGCAATAATTGAAGGAAAGTTTCCCTACTAGTTATTAAATTGCCATCCGCTCCAAAAGAAGGTCCTAAAGAAACTAATCCTGCTACACGCACTCTCTTTCCAGCGACTTCAGTTTCAACAAGCTTGCCTTTCAAGAACCAATCAGTCACTGGTCCAAACTCATCTCTTGAGAGAACATCAAACAAAACCCTACTCTTATTAGTTAAAAGTTTTGCTTTTTCAGAAAAGTCTGGATCTGTTAAGAGAGGGTCACTAGGCTCAAAGCCCAAAGCAAGTATTGATCTGGTGGACAAAGTTTGAGGGTTACGCCAAAGAAGGAAATTCCAATTGACTGGTGTTATTCCAACCACATCTCGATGAGCCATGGTTTGTATAAGACGTCGTTTTGGGAAACCACTCATACTTATAGAACTCATTGACCTAGGACTCATTAATACCAAGTCAGCATCAAACAACCTATGAACTGTGACACTTGCATCAAATAAACCATCTCTAAACCCTAATTGCATAAACATAAGAATTCCCGCAAAACATATACCTGCTATTGCGACAAACAAACGCACTGGCTGTCTAGTCAAAAGCAACCAAGCTAAAGGTATTCTTCTATTTTGCAAAATCTTTGAATTCACTACGGAATAAATCGAGCTATTACTTTCATTCCTGTAAAACGAGAAACTTTAGAAGAAGAACCAGGTTTTAGAGAAACTCTTACTTCAACAACTCTTGCATCAGCATCGCCAGTTGGATCTGTTGACAACACTTCCCGTTGTCTAACCTGGGGACTTATTTGACTTACTCGGCCAAGGAGAGTGCCTTCAAAACCTCCATTCTCACTAATCAAAGAAACTTCCTGACCTACATTCACACGGCTAACATCTGATTCATAAACCTCTATAAGTGCTTCCATTGATTGATTAGAGCCAACTTGAAGAACCCCACCAGGGCCAGGTCTCTCACCTACTCTGGAGTTAATTTTTAGCACTATTCCATCAATAGGACTCTTTAAATATGTGTAATCAAGTTCGACTTTAATACCATTTATTTCCGCAACTATCTCTTTCTCTTTTCCTTCTAGAATTCTTAGTGAATCAACCTTTGCTTCTAATAAAGAGACCGGAGAAGCCCCTTCCTTAGAAGTTTTTGTATATCTAGACACCTCACGTTCCTGAAATTCAATATTATTTTTTAAAGTCTTTAGACGCGCTTTGCTCATTGCCAAGTCAGCCATAAGTCGAGGTCGATTATCAAAAATTGCAAGTACTTGACCTACCTCAACCTGATCGCCTTCATCAACAAGTAATTCAGAGATTCGAGGCGTGCCACCAAAACTACTCAAAGGTGCAGCTAGGATCCTTTTCTCACCTGCAGGTGTTAGCTGTCCTAAAGCCGCAACCGCCTCAATAGTCCTTTCAGTTTCTACCAATTGACCGGATTCAAGTGGGGTCTCTGGCTTCCTAGTAAAAGTAAATAAAACTAAAAGGAAAAGGAAGGCTCCAACACCAGGTAAAACGATCAATCTTAAATTGAATGGTCTAGATATCCATCTGGACAACTGAATAGAACCATATCTATATATTCTTCTGCCCAATGAGGACTGAAGGTTTTCGCCAGTACGTTTCGAGTTTTGTCGTTGCGTTTTTGTTGAAGACAATAGAACTTTTGTCTAGCGTATCTTTCAATCGTAATAGCAGAATCAGGTAATTCTTGTTTAGTCAAAGAACAAGTAGAAATAAGAACATTTAAAAATTCATCCACAAGAGTCTTGAAAAGCTCAACTTCTTTATTGCTATCAGGCCTTATAAACTGAACATAATTAGAAAAGATATCTCCCCAATCTGGTAATTTTCTTACATGTTTGAAATTCGGGAAATCAAGCTTTGACAATGATCTCTCTATGCTCTCTGGAAGAGCATCGCCCACTGGCGATAGATCAACAATTGCAGCAGAAATAGCATCAAGGCTCGAAACAACATCTACACCAAAGATTGGCAAGTCAAATCTTGGATCAGGGAAAAAAACACAGTGCAAGATTTCTAATGCAGGTCCAAACTTTGCTATTTCAATATGAATCTTCCTAAAACCTCTCGATTGATGGAACTCATTAATTATCAACAATTCATCACCAGAAAACTTCCCATAAATTTTCTTTAACTTTGGATCTAAATCCAATGGTTTCAAATCGACCAAACTCTCGCGATGAAGCCTGATTCGATTTGCTACTGACTCCAAAAAAGGCTCCAGAGTGAAAAAGTTTTAGAAACAAGTAATCAACAATATGCGAAAAAGGATCAGAATGGGGGTTTGAATTACAACTCTAGAAAATTTGACCAACGGACCAAAATTACAAATGCTGGCGCTTGAGAATGGCGCGAAATGTGTAATGGCAGAAATGCCAGGCGCACAGTTAACTTGTATAGACCTTTGGTGTAAAGCCGGAAGTTCCTTTGAAAAGGATGGCGAGGAAGGTATGGCTCATTTCTTAGAGCATATGATTTTCAAAGGGAGTAATAAATTAAAAGAAGGTGAATTTGATTTAAAGATTGAAGCCCTTGGTGGAAGTAGTAATGCTGCAACTGGTCTTGATGATGTTCATTTTTATGTTCTAGTTCCTTCTGAGACTGTTGAAGAATCAATCCATTTATTAATCAACCTTGTTTTGTCGCCCGCACTCAGTAAAAAAGGATTCTTCCTGGAAAGAGAAGTTGTACTTGAAGAAATAGCCCAACATAAAGACCAGCCTGAAGACACAACCTTTGAAGTACTGTTGGGAGAGTGCTGGGGAAAACATCCTTACGGCAATCCTATTTTGGGCAAAGAAGAAAGTCTAAAGAAGGTTACGCCCGAGAGAATGAGGCGATTTCACGAGCGACTCTATCAACCCAAAAACATCGTCATCTCAATAGCGGGACACATTCCTAGATCAATAAAAGAAATTCTAAATAGAAGTGAATTAGGGCAGTTATCAAACAATTTGATTTCCATTGATAAAG
>QCHV01000036.1 GCA_003217035.1 Prochlorococcus sp. AG-402-G22 | reverse complement strand
CTCCTTTAAAGCCTCTATCTCTACTTCCCTTAAACCAAATAGCTTTTTGGATATGTCTTTCAGGATGCAAATGACCTGTCTCTGAATATGTCTTCTTGCTACTTGATTGCTCTTCAAGAACAGCTTTGTATTCTTTTATAGAAAGAACACGAGCTGAGTCTTTGTCGGATGATTTGGAGGACATAATTCTTAGTTCTTTCTTGCTTATAATTAGACAAGAATTAGGCGATGGCGTTCACAGTGAACCATCTGACAACTCTCTTCAGCAAATTCATACATTTCTCTGTAAATCGTATCCCACTCTGTGTTGGCAAGCCCAGCAAGGGAAAGGCTTCTTATGCCACGGGAGCGTAAAGCAATGTCTCTAACCTTTTCGGTGACAATTTTTCAAGTATGAAATTTCTTTGGATGTATCAGGGCAATTTCTGGATCTTTTCGCTCCAGGTAGATTCTCGTAATGGATATGCCAAGCTCTAAGGCTTGTTGTTCTTCAATAGGAATTAATAAAGTCCTCTTGATCTTTTAAAAGCATGTTAGAGGAATCATTTCTTGAAGCATGTAAAAACGAATGATTAGTTCCGAAACTTTTGGTTTTATAGCGGCTGCATTAACCACAATCGCTTTCTTCCCTCAAGTCATCAAAACATGGCGAACACAAAAAGCAGAGGATGTATCTATTTTCATGCTTATTATGTTCATTACTGGTTTAGTGTTCTGGATTGTCTATGCGATTCAGGTAAATGCTCTTCCTGTTTTAATAGCTAATGTTGTCACCCTAGTTTTGAATGGAATCATCCTGATTTTGAAGCTAACCTTTAGTAAATAAAAAGCTTTGATTTACTTGACTTGATAGACTTTAGACCGCCCATTGCACTTCCTCACTCCCCATGAGATAGGAGCCTGAGACTTTGCTATTTCTTGCTCAACGCAGATGTTTTGATTGTTTGCCCATTGGGCTACTGGCCGTAAAGTGAGGGCAATAATCAAAAGGCAAAAGAAGCATAAAATCAAAGTAACTGCATTTAAGACTTTTGCCCAGTCAAATTTTCCTTGTCCCTTTGTTTCAGGCATGAATCCTTAATTTAACTGATCTAGATACTTACATTATTTTCGTAAATCTGTTTTTGCAACTTTTTTAGTTGACTTTACAAATTAGCTTGGCGATTTCTGTTCAAGCACAACTTGAACTAGATTCATCAGGATGTTCTGGCTTGGATGGCCTTAAGAAATTAATAGTAAAAGCGAGAACATTGGATATCTAAACAAATCGGTTTAATGCCTTCTTTCGCGAATTTAATCCTTTACACCCTTGCAGGAGCATCCTTGGGTTCTCTAATGCTTCTAACAGGGATCCCTGCCGCGCCACTCTTAGGAGCCATATTAGGTGCTGGCTTGTTAAGTGTTAGTGGCCAGATTGAGGTTGCGGCATGGCCTTTAGGCACAAAGACAGCACTTGGAATAGCCATAGGAACGGTTATTGGCACGGGTGTTAACAGAGAAACCATTGGAGAACTCAGCCCCCTTTGGAAACCTGCATTGGTGATAACCTTCACCCTTTTAGTGTCAGGAGTTTTGGTTGGATTGTTGGTTAATAGACTTTTTGGAGTAGAAAAAATCGTGGCTTTATTGGGAGCAGCACCAGGAGGAACTATAGGCATGAGTCTTGTAGGTGCTGAGTTCGGGGTTGGCGCAGCTGTTGCAGCTCTTCATGCGGTGAGATTGGTAACAGTTCTTTTTCTGATTCCTGCAATTGTTAATTTTCTATCTCCTGGTGGAAGGGTTGATATAACAAATTAAAACTTAGCAGCTAATGCTCATTTCTTTTGGATACACCTTTGAAGCCTGTTTTTTATCAGATTCATCTCTAAAGAGTAGTGATCGAAGGCTAGCATCGTTTGCTAAATCGCTTGACTCTATTGGGTTTATATCCTTAGGACTTGCTCGCTAATTGCTAAGAATGCATAGAGAATTAAGGGCTTTAATTTTCTATTAATCTTGATAGGGAGATCTTAATTGCTAATGGAAGAGCTAACCAAAAGATTGGTTGAACTTGCAAAGAGAGTCCGGCTTTTAAAAGGAGTGCTGAAATACCCAGCAAGAAAAAGCAAATAAGCTCTGGGTACATCTAGCCCACGCCTGGGATATCAAAAGGGAGTTTGCCCTCAAGAGCCACTAAGTATTTTTGAATAAATGGGATACGTAATAAAGCCAACGGGACAGCAATATTTAGAACAATCCAAATCCCACCAATAATAGGAGCCCATTTACCAAACCTTTTAATAAAGGCATTTTGTTTAACTTCTTCTGTCATAGCTTCATAAGAACTTGAACCTTAATCCTAAAGATCGGATTACTCATCGTTAATGGATTAAGTATTCAAGGTAACGAATATTTGTGCCTGATGAATTTAAAAAGGCGGTAAGATGCGATTGTTAAACTTTTAATAAGTGAAATGGCTCAGATACTTGCCATTGCGTTGATTATTGGAACTATCGTTTATTACGCGTTTACTATTTCCAATTTGGGCTAAGCATTTTTCCTTGAAATCGCTTTTAGTATTGTTGCCAACAAATTTTTAGGGTTAATTGTTCCTTTTGATAATTGATTGAATTAATCAACATGCCAAATAATTTGTATTGGGCTTAATTTTGAATTAATGCAACGGCAAGAATGGTTACCTTCTCCTAGAGGTGCTTAAACCTAATTCAGTGTGAGGGTGTGGGGAATAGAAAGGTCATATAAAACACCTAATTGGAATGAGATATGCACTCCTAATCCTCTGAAACTATTTGTTTAGAAGCACCTCGTCTGAGATAACGCTTTGCTAGCACTAACTAGATAGACGTGCTTAAACTTCTATTTCCTGAGCTCAAAGAGCTCAGACCACCTTTCAAAGCTTGAATTACAAGAAATTCCTTTGTTTGTATAATTTATTACACAACCCTTTAGAGTTAGTCGCATTCTTAATAATTAATGGACCAGCAGGGTAACCCCTGCTAATTGTAAAAAGTAACATCTAATGCATTTTGTATTAACTCACATGATTAATGAAAACCTTTTAGAGATCCTTTTGGCAGCTATTCTTGTTTCCTCTACCTATGACAAGAGTCAGCCGGTAATTAAATGGGGTGGCATAGTAATTGCCGCTGGTGCGGTCGTTTCAGCTCTGTTTGGCTAGTCAACTTAATCTTCTTGGTTGGCTTAGAGGCTCTCCAAAAGTATTAAAGCTAATTCCTGGGCTCCAAATAATTTTGGAGTCCTATTTTTTGACTATTTATTCTATGAGCATCTTTTGTTTTTTGACATTTCAGCCGGGGGTTTGATCAAAACTAGATCCTTTTGCTTGATCCTTTCACTTGCTTTGCAACAAGAGATTTGCTTTGAGAAGGTAGTATTTGTAAAAAGAATTGGGCGGAATGGTAAGAGGTTTAGGATTTTCTGAGAAAATAAAAAAAGTACCGACGATATTCTTGCTATCTGTATATTGCTTTGCATACCAGCCACCTCAAGAGTTAGTTGCTTAACTAATCAAGATATTCAAAAGATTGTCGACTATTACTCAGAGGCTATTTAGTTGCTTGTTTCCATATAAAACCTAGAAGAACTCCCATAAGAATTAGAGGTAGAAGAGTTTTCAATATTCCAACGATGATTAATACTCCAATTCCAATTAAGGAAAAAATAGCCCATTTGGGAACAAATCTTACTGCGTTAAAGCCTGCTTGACTTGAAGGGGGAATTACTTCAGGGTCAATCGCCATTGGGAATAATAAGCTAAGAGCAAAATAGCTTGCTTCTCTTTAAAATGGTATGGGTCCTTATTAAATAAATTACAGATTGGTAGTAATTTCTGGACCACCAACATTCCTAAATCACCTTCAAGAAAAGCCATCTAATACATAGCGAAGTCAGATATGTGCATTTCTCCTCTTGATTTTTTAAGGATTGACCAATGCTATC
>QCHV01000035.1 GCA_003217035.1 Prochlorococcus sp. AG-402-G22 | reverse complement strand
GTCGTTTCAGATTCAAGGCCAAGATAAACCTGGCTGCCAATATTCGAACGAACATCAAATTCAGAATTTTTCTTCAACTTATTCAAGGCATAAGTTCTTGCTGCAACAGCTTGCGCTTTAAGTGCTTCAATTGGCCAATTTTTGGGCATTTCAGCTCCAACAACACTCTGCAAGTATTTTTCAAGCATTAAGTGGTTTATAACCCTTAAATTATTTCCTTCTAACGAAACAAATAATTCTCCTGCATACCTTCTTTGACCAAGCCATATCCCTCTAGGGTCTCTACTCCTAATTCTCAAAACCTGTTGTAAAGGTGTGCGCAGCTTTTTTCTAATTGTCCCATCAAGCAAAAGCCTTACAAAACCTTTAGAGATTTCAATCTTTAGAGAGTCCATACTTCTTTCTCTCATTTTTGAATCAATTCCCATTACTAGAATTTGCGAAGAGCCATCAGATCGAAAAGAAAGTTTTTTTGCATCTAACAACAAAACACGCATAATCGGCTCTTGCCGAGCATTGACAGTCTCAACAACAAGAGGCCCAAACAGCAATATTGAGCAAATTAATGGAGCAAAAGCCTTCTTCAAAGAAGCAGATAGGATGCCAATAAGAATTAGAATCTAATTTTTTCTAGGAGACAGTTTTACCAAAAGAGGTCAGACTCTTAAATGTCAGGCTATTAATTTTCTTATTTAAAGAATTGCAAGTTACCTTCCTAGGGACAAGTTCAGGTGTTCCAACAAGAAATAGGAACGTGTCGGCAATCGCTTTGCGGCTGCCCCAGAGGTCAGAGCTCTGGCTATTCGATTGCGGGGAAGGGACTCAGCATCAGTTTCTACGCAGTGAGCTTAGGACCTCACAAATAAGAAAGATTTTTATTACTCATATGCATGGCGACCATATATATGGCTTACCTGGATTACTGGCAAGCCTGGGTCTAGCTGGCAATAGCTCAGGGATAGATCTATACGGACCTCATGCATTGAAAAGTTATATAAATGGCATTTTACAAAGTAGTTCCAGCAGAATTTCTTATCCTTTCCAAATCAATTCAATAGAAAACCCTCATTTCGAAAACCATGTGGTTTTTGAAGACGAGGATTTCATGGTTAGATGCACTCCATTAATTCATAGGGTTCCTGCTTTCGCATATAGAGTCGATCAAAAACCAAGACCAGGTCGTTTTGATCTAAACAAGGCCAAAGCCTGCAATATTCCTCCAGGTCCTAATTATTCACAACTGCAGCTTGGCAAAAAAGTAAAACTTGATGACGGGCGAATTTTAAACGGAAAGGATTTTTGTGGTCCACCCAGAGCAGGGAAAAGCTTCGTCTATTGCACTGACACTATTTTCTCAAAAGCAGCCATTGAACTTGCGCAAGGGGCTGACTTACTAATACATGAGTCCACCTTCGCTCATCAAGATCTGGACATGGCTTACCAAAGAAAACATTCCACTTCAACAATGGCAGCTCAAGCAGCCTTAGAAGCTTGCGTTGGCCAATTAGTTCTTACACATTTAAGCCCTAGATATGCACCAGGGAATCCTGTATCTCCTAATGACCTACTTAAAGAAGCAAAAGAAATTTTCCCCAACACCCTTCTAGCAAAGGATTTTCTTCAAATTAATGTAGAAAAGCCTGAAACAGTTTGTGATACCTAGCCTATCTCATCCCACATCATGAAAGAATGATTGCGTACGGATGCTCCGTAAGTTTTTGGTGTCTTCAATGGCCTCTTTATTTTCTTCTCTGAAACGGTCTCTTTCAAGATTACTGATCTTGATACCAGTAATACTCGGGTTGACGATCAGTCCAATCTCCGTTGGTGCTTTATATCCAAGCGACCCTTCTTCAGTTGACACGCTTGACACGAGTCTCCACGGCCAGAACCTTCAGAACACTGAATATGTCAAATACGACCTTTCAGGGAAGGATCTAGGCGATGCAGATTTCAGCGGTTCATATTTCAGCGTATCCAGTCTCCAAAATGCAGACTTAAGAGGTGCAAACCTCCAAAACGTAATTGCTTATGCAACACGTTTTGACAACGCTGATCTTTCCAATGCAAATCTAAGCGGTGCTGAACTCTTAAAAAGTGTTTTCACTGGTGCCGTCATTGACGGAACTGATTTCACAAACGCAGTTCTTGATTTACCTCAAGTCAAAGCTTTGTGTGAAAGAGCAACAGGGAAAACAGCAGATAGCCTGCAATGCAGTGGGCTCAATCAAAGCTATGTCCCAGCTTCTAAAGGAGAAAACAAATTCAATCCTGGCATCAGTTAAGGGTTTTTAATTGATCCAAAAAAAAGGGCCTTTACAGGCCCTTTTTTAATGAAATAATCTTTAGGGAATCAACCTAAATTCATGGGGCTGTTACGTAGTAAAAGGCTGCTGCAGCTGCTCCTATAGCAAACATAGGGAGGCCGACTACTAGGTGTGAAGAACCAAAGCCAAGTCCTTTAGAACGCAGAATGTAATAACCAACACCAGCCGCCCCAGCAGCTAAGGGTATTGCGGCATGCAAAATAGCTGCGACAGCGTGATAATCAAAGTTCATTCGTAAATTGAGCCTTTCACAAAAGAGTATCTCAGCAAATCGTTAATAAAGGGAGATTTGAAGTTAAAAGTCAAAATTAATAAAACAAACTTCGCCAGACTGGAACTTTTAAAAACAAATCAAAGCACTTTTTTCAACTAAGGGGATACGTTAGATGCTTCTTTAGAACGGAAGTGCCTGCTATACCACCATTCCTGCAAAACAGGGGTAAATCGATCAGAAAAAAGAGTGATTATTGTTGGCTTAGGTTTTGACCCTGGTTGCAATATTTCTACAGCATAAGAAGGGCAGCGCCGCGCAGCTAGATCTGGAACTAATCGAGAACCAATTCTTCTCCAACTTGGTTCTTTACTTTTCCAAGCAATTCTTGAGCAAGGCCAAGGCAACTCTTCTCTATCAAAGAGTCTGCAGCATGGTCCTAATACTCTAAAGCTAAAATGACCTCCAGGACTTGGATAAACACTCCCATGCTCCAAGATGTTCTCAACTTTATTCTTACTGGCAGATTCAAAACTCACAAAAATATTGGAGGGTTATCTCCCAACATAAAAGCCACCCTCAAAGGGTGGCTGATTAAAGCATTAAAAGCAACTCCTAAACCATTAATCCGAGACAGATAGAAAGAACATTTTCAATAAAGTTCTTCTTCTGCATGAGTTGTAATAGTCACATCAGAAGTTGGATAAGCCACACAAGTTAAAACAAAGCCAGCCTCAAGCTGATCATCATCTAAAAAACTTTGATCAGATTGGTCAACACTTCCTGAGGTGATTTTGCCTGCACATGTGGAACATGCTCCAGCTCTGCAGGAATAAGGTAAATCAATACCCTGTTCCTCAGCCGCATCGAGAATGTACTGATCATCAGGCACCTCAATGGTCGAATTCAAACCCTCGCTGGAATTCACAAGGGTGACTTTGTAAGAAGCCATGGGATATTTAGAGGGGGACTTGGTGTAGGGGGAGGTAAAATTTTTTACCTCAAGACGAATCCTTTTTACAATGTCTTGGGTAAAAAGAAACTCAAAAATGTATGAAAAGCATACAAGCCAATCAAAAAGCGGTAATAGATAAGCTGAGCTTATGCTTTTTCGTGCTATTTTGCCTCCTTAAATAAATGAATCAAGGCCCAGTTTTCCTGCTGATAAGAAGCAACAAAGCTCCAACCATATTCAGCAAGAGTACTTGTTATATCTTGGATTTGGTCAATCAACAACCCGCTGAAATACGCATCTGCTCCAGGAGATACAAGTCTAGTAAATTCAGGCGAGAGCGATTTAATTGTGTTTGCGAGGGTGTTACAGAGAAGCAAGTCCGCCTTAACTCCTTGCAAATCCTTATAAAGGGAATCTGTTGAGCCGGAAGAAGCAGTAAAAGTCTCTGCACTAAGTTTGTTTAACAATGCATTGTTTTGGGCTGATCTAACAGCCATTGAGTCAATATCCACTCCAATAACCTTTTTGGCGCCTAACCCAAGAGCAGCCAATCCTAAAATCCCACTGCCGCAACCAATATCAGCGACTCTTAAATTCAAGGGGGGGTTTCTATCCAGAGCCTCCAAGCACAATCTAGTAGTTGGATGATCCCCAGTCCCAAA
>QCHV01000034.1 GCA_003217035.1 Prochlorococcus sp. AG-402-G22 | reverse complement strand
TTGCTCTGGACTTAATAACAACCTTTTAGCAGAAGAATTGTCACCAAGTCTCTCAAAATTAGAACGACGTGTTTGTAAATGGATTGCCATGAAAATTGGCATGGAAGAAGGGTCTGGTGGGGTTGCGGCTAGTGGTGGAAGTCTAAGTAATCTTATGGCTTTGGTTTTAGCTCGTCATCAAGCAAATCTGTCGTCTGACTCAGATGCTCTTGTATTTGCAAGTTCTGATGCCCATGTCTCAATTTCCAGAGCTGTAAAAATCATGGGCCTTCCTCCCAATGCATTATGTGAAATTCCTACCGACGTTAATGGTGAAATCCTCATAGATTCTTTGGCAGACCAAATTAAAAAAAGCAAATCTCAGGGTAAGAAGTGTTTTGCAGTTGTAGCCACTGCTGGAACAACGGTCAGAGGATCAGTAGACCCAATTAATGAAATGTCAAGTATTTGTAGGTCTGAAAACCTTTGGTTACATGTAGATGCTGCGATTGGTGGTGTCTTTGCACTTTCAGAGAAAACTGATTCGATCGTTAAAGGAATATCCTTGGCTGATTCAGTAACTATCAACCCTCAAAAACTTCTTGGCATTGCAAAAACATCTTCTTTGTTATTGGTTTCAAAAATCTCTCGACTTTATTCTTGTTTTTCAACTGGCTACCCATATATAGAACCGTCAGCTGATTCTTGTGCTCATGGTGGAGAGATGGGCTTGCAGGGCAGCAGACCTGCTGAAATACTTAAACTATGGCTTGGCTTTCGACAATTAGGTCAGGAAGGAATTACTTCTCTTTTAGTTAACTCTTTAAGTAGGCGACAATATTTTCAAGAAAGACTTGATAAGAAATCCTTTACAATTAATAGTGGTCCATTGCATTTAATTTCTTTTACACCAAGTCATTTAAATCATAATGAAGCTTCAAAATGGGCCTCTATGACAAAGAATAAGCTTATGGAAAATAACTTCATGCTTTCTCGACCTCTGCATAGAGGTCGATATTATTTGAAAGCTGTTATGGGAAATCCTCAGACTAAAGAAATTCATTTGGATGAGCTTTCCTCACTTATAAATAATATGGTATAGATTTATTGGAATGGAAGATAGTAAAAGAGGAAAATTAATAGCGCTAATTACAGGTATATTTTCTATATTAATAGGCCTTTTGTATTTAATTATTATAATATTACTTGATTTTAGAGGTCCGATTCTTCCTCCCCCACCCGAAGCCTTGATTGAGGTGGTAACTCCTTTCTTGTGCTTTTTTGTAATGGCTCTATAACTCTTTCAAATGCAGTTTGTATAAACTTTCTGAGGTTTGACTCCTTGCTGTTTAAATTATAATGACGTTGAACAACTTCTTGCATTCCTCCATCACCCCAATCTTGGTCTTGGCTGAAATAAGTTACAAAGCTTTCACCAGCAACTTTTGTTAGCCAAGCAGCAGTAATGCTTTGAATTGCTTTGCTTATTATCAAAGATGGAAGACTTAAGCTCAAAGAATTTGTTATTAAAGATATTCCTCCTTTTACAATTCCAAGACCTGCAAGAGTTCTACCCACAGAAATAGCTAGTTCTTGAGACCTTTCTCTTGTTAAATTTAGTCCATATATTCGAGATATTTCCATTACCATTTGACCATTTACTGCAGCAGTTCCTATTAGATCGACACCTGGCAGTGGGTTTATAGCAACAACACCACTGCTGATCCAGCTATATCTATCAATACATCTTATTGCTCCAATTCTTCTTTGCTGGTTGAGTAATTGCCTTCCTGAATCTCCTAAGTTTTTACATTGCAAAAGAATATTATTTGCAATAAGTTCCTCACCTTCCTCGTGAAGGATCCTAGCTATTTGTTTTATTAGCTGGTCAATCTCAGGGGATTGTTTTAGTGGGTAACCTCCTGGCATAGGTATTGATTGTGGTGAAGCAGACGTAGCAATTACTTCTTCAGGACTTATAAAATCATGAGTGTGCCTTTTTAAAAGTAATAACAATTTGTCTAGATCTTTCTCCCCACGAAGATCACATTTATTAAGTACAAGAAGTAATCTTTTTCCGCCTTTGGCAAGACTTGATATTAACTTCATTTCTATAGCTCTCAAATCAGTATCTACCACTACGATTATTAAGTCTGCCCGACTTGCTCTTAAAAAGGCTTCTTTCTCTCTATCAATTCCATCTTTTCCTCCTTCTAATATTCCCGGAGTATCTACTAGTTGAATACCTCTTTCAATTCCTTTAAGACGCATCCTATATGTTTGACTTTTCTTAGTGGTACCTAGTGAAGCAGAGACTTCTCCAACAATTTCATTTAGCAGTGACCTGACAAGTGACGTTTTACCACTAGAGCCAGTTCCAAATAGAACTATTACTATGTCTCCTCTTAAGAGTTCTTCTTCAACAATTCTTTTTTTTTGTTTTAATGCTTCGGAGGCAACATTGTTCTGGATTCTTTCAATTAGTCGATCTATACTCTCAAGACTTTTCTTTGCTGCTTGTCTTTTGTTTCTTGGTGGATTCTTTAAGGACTTATTTTTCTGACTAATTAATATATTTTTTACTAGCAACTCTTTCCACCAGCCCCATCCTTTCTGATATATAAGAAAACTAAAAATCAAAGCAGTTATGAAGATTGCAGTGCCATTTATTAATCTTATTATTGCTCCTATTATTCCTGATAATATTAAGACCCCTAAGAATAATATGACTAAGAGTATTAACTTCTTATTATTTTTGGTCATCATTTAACTAATTATTGTATTTGCAGAATTTTTCATTGTTTTATTGGATTGTAAAGGGCCCAAATCAATAAATCCTGTGTTGCTTCCAAAGACTATTTAATATTATACAGATAACACCAATATTTATTGAAATATCTGCGAAATTGAAAACAGGAAAATTTATTGGTATTAAATCCAAAAAGTCATATACATAACCATTGACCCACCTGTCGAAACCATTGCCGAGGCTCCCACCTAATAGAAAAGCCAGTCCTATTGCTTCCCAGGTTAATAGCTTTGACTTTTTAAATATATAAAAGATTATTAGAACTGATGTTGTAAGACTTACGACAGAAAGGAATGAAGATGCATTTGTGAGCAGACTGAATGCTGCCCCATAATTTCTTACCAAATTTAGTTTTATTATACCTGGTATTAGAATTTGAGGATTACTTTCTACTAGGTATGATTGGGCAAGTTGTTTGGAACCTTGGTCTATAGAAAAAGAGATTAAACTAATAACAAATATTAGATATTTTTTAAAATAAACATTTTTTATCATTTGAATAATAGTAAGCGAAGAAATTTTGAGCTTATTCCAGCCCCCGCACAAAGGATTGCTTGAGAGGGTAATGGGGCTATAGAGTAAGAAAAGATTAGTTCTATAGCATTTCTTGGCCACAGTGAGATTAACGACCCTAAAATAATATGGACAATGCCTACTATATGAATTATCCCTAGTCCAAATAAAGAGTACAAGGTTAAATGAATAAGTGAGTCTTTACCTTTTTGCTCAGAAAGCCGCCCACTTACCCAGACTGCTGGTAAAAAGCCAAATAAATAACCCATGTCAGGAGTTAGTAGGTATCCAGTACTTCCACCACCATGAAATACAGGCAAATAAAAAAGTCCAATAATTAAATATGCAATAACTGATATAGATCCTGGTTTTGAGCCGCAAACAAATCCACATACAAGCAATGAAGGTATTTGCCAAGTACTTGGAAGGGCTATTACGTTATTTGTCCCCCCTATTGAAGGGATGAATACTCCGGAGGGTGCGAGTGCTCCAATTAATATCATCATTAATCCCGCTATGGCTGCAGTCCAAGTCCCTAGAAATTTCAATTATTGATCCCAACTTCTATCATCCTGCAATATTTAAAGCAACTTAGCCAGTGTAAGTACCCTTCTTCTTTTTAAATCAGTTAAAATTAAAATTATGAATCTATCTATTGGCGACAAGGTATCTTTGTCAGTTGCATTGTCTTATCTTAAAACTACTGACCCCATGCCAATGTTGAGGCCTCCAGATCTGGTTTCATTAGATGAGGTGGGAGAAGTTATTGGATTAAGACCATTGGATGAAGTAGAAGTTAGATTTCGTAGAGGTACGTTTTTAATATCAATAAACAAGCTGCGTTTTGCTAAGGAAGCTAGTTGATGTAATTCTTTCTTTATCTCCAATTGGTTGACATTTTAGTAATTGTTTTTACCGGGCCGCATAAGCTCAGAATTGGCGCTTTTAAATTCCTTCTTGCTATTTCCAGGATCTCTTTACTGGAAATTAATTCTAATATCTTCATACAATTTTCATCATAGTTCTCGTCCATAGAGAAGCTTATTAGCTGTGCCTTTCTTTCAGCCCTTTGGCTAATTGTTTGCATGTTATTGGCTATATTCCCTTTGAACTTTGCTTTTGCTAGAGAAAGTTCTTCTTCTGATAACTCTTTCTCAAGGACTCTATCCCAGCACTCTCTTAGAAGTCTCAATGATGTTGATGCTTTTTCTTCGGTTGTTGATGCATGAACTAAAAAAGGTGCTTGAAACTCTCTTATTGGATGATATGCACCAACGTCATAGGCAACTCCATGCTCTTCTCTTAATTTTTTAAAAAGCAGGCTCGACATGCCAGATCCAAGGTGGCAACTTAGCAACCTCAAAGCCAAGTCACCTTGCTCTGAATGCCCAATGGTTTTTTGTCCAAGCATCAGAGTGACTTGAGAAGTTTCTTGAGCTTGCATCACTAAAGACTTGTCTGGAATACTTGTTTTAAAATCTTTATTATCTTCTCCTGAAGAGGAATCTATCTCTTTCCCATTAAAGAGAAGCTTTGACAGATTATTTACATGGAGATCAATCTCCTTTCCGAATGAG
>QCHV01000033.1 GCA_003217035.1 Prochlorococcus sp. AG-402-G22 | reverse complement strand
TTAGATTCTTTCTTTGATCCTCGAACCATTCACTGGAATGCAACCAAACATATAAAAATAAAGTTGAATTCTTCTTTAAAGAAAATTCAATTGCATATGTCTTAATAGAAAGATCTTCAAGCTTCCAAATCAATGATTCTTCAAGCTCATTAGGGGCTTCTATTTTCAGCCTCCACCAAAAGACATTCTCAGAATTATTCACTTAAAGAACAGCAAGTCCTACAAAGTAACAGGATGGGCTTCATTAATGCCTTTAATTTTTAAAACAGAGGCCAGAAGGTCTGGTGGGATTGGATCGTCAATACTTAAAACCATTACTGCCTCACCCCTTACAATTCGCCTACCAACTTGCATAGACGCAATATTGACATTATGCAAGCCTAATAAAGATCCAATATTGCCTATTATTCCTGGCATATCTCGGTGTCTTGTAAAAAGCATATGCCTGCTTGGAGCAACGTTAACAGGGAATTCATCAATACTTGTTATACGCAATTCGCCATCCGCAAAAACGGTCCCAGCAAGGCAATGACTACCATCGTCAGAATTAACAGTTAATTGAAGTGAACCTCCCGAAAAATCAGGAGTAGTTTCATCTTTAACTTCCAAAACATTTATCCCGCGACCTTTAGCTTCTAAAGAAGCATTGACGTAATTAATCCTGTCCCCTAAAGCGCTAGTTAATAAACCTTTTAAAGTTGCAACAACCAAAGGCTGAGAAGGGTGTTTAGCAAACTCTCCTTGCAATCGAACTTCTAATTTCTTTATGTGTCCACCTGAAATCTGACTAGCCAATAAGCCAAGAGTTTCAGAGAGCTGCAAATGAGGTTTCAAGCTATCCATTATCTCGGCACTTAAACCTGGGATGTTGACTGCACTTCTAGCAGGCAAGCCCAACAAAACATCTCTAATTTGTTCCGCAACATCTATGGCAACATTTTCCTGAGCCTCACTTGTAGATGCACCCAAATGGGGAGTAAGAATAAGACCTTTTTTTACAGAGCGAAGAGGCGAGTTCTCAATCAAGGGTTCTTGCGCATAAACATCTAAAGCTGCACCTGCAATTACTCCTTTATTTAACGCATCCGCCAAAGCAGATTCATCAATAATCCCACCACGAGCACAATTAACAAGCCTTGCATTGGGTTTCATTTTTGATAGCAAATCTGAATTCACCAAATTTTCTGTTTCAGAAGTCCTAGGTAAATGAAGTGTTACATAATCAGATTTCTTAAATAGGTCCTCAATCGAACTGAGGCTCACTTGCATTTGCTGCGCTCTATCAGCAGATACAAAAGGATCAAAAGCAACGACCTCCATCCCCATTGCATTTGCAACTTTTGCTACATGTGAACCAATTTTCCCTAGTCCAACTACTCCTAAAACTTTTTTATAAAGCTCATTGCCAACATATTTTTTTCTATCCCATGAGCCAGAAAAAGTACTTGCATGAGCTTGAGGAATATGACGAGATAGAGACAGGAGAAGAGCCAACGCATGCTCTGCAGCCGCAATGGTATTGCCACCAGGGGAATTAACTACTAAAACCCCACGTTTTGTGGCAGCAGGAACATCAACATTGTCTACTCCAACCCCAGCACGTCCAATAATACGAAGGCGATCGCTAGCCTCTATGACATCAGTACTTACTTGTGTACCTGAGCGAATCATAAGAGCTTCATATTCTCCAATGATTTCCTTTAATTGATCGCTTGAGAGACCGGTGCGTTGATCTACTTGAGCCACCTGACTCAAAATTTCAATGCCAGCCTGATCTATAGGGTCAGAAACTAAAACTTTCGTCATTTAAGGCGAGAATATGCCTACATGAACTTTAATGAGCAAAATGTTTTTGATCACTTTTCTGCAATTCAGGGTCAGAATTTACACAATTAAGGATTAACCAGATGACCATTTCAATACTTGTTCTTAAAGAAGTTCAATCAGCCTATGAGCTGAGTCAAAAATTAAAAGACAGTTCTACTCAAATAATTAAATTTGAGCTTGTAGAGCCTTCAAAAGAAAAAAAAGATATCTTTACAAATAAATCAGAAGACGCAAAAGACAATACTGGAGAAGAAAGCATTAAGCTTTTCAAGATAAAAAATTTCAATGAAATAAGACTCCTAAATCCAGCTCTGTCACGTAAAGAAAGGCAAAAAAACATGAGTTTATGGTTAATGCCCTTTGGGCTTCTTGCGGGCATAACATTTTCCGGCATGACCAATCTCAATACCTTCTCGATGATTGGCTTAGGGCCTATAGGCAATACATTATTTGGAGGCTTCTTAGGAATGGCCTCAGGATGGATCGGGAGCTATTTTGCAGCCTCAAGCGTGAACACTTATAAAAAAGACATTGCAGCACTTAGGAAGAGGCATGAACAAGGTTATTGGCTTGCCCTCTTAGAAACTCCATTAGAAACAGAACTCCCATGGCAAATAATTCAAGAAATAAACCCTATTGAAATAGTTAACTTAAATCAACTGTGAAGTTCACAGATAAAGAACTCATTAAAAAATCCAGAGATCCAGAAACATTAGGGTCACTATTAGCCCTTGCAGAAGAAGCTTATAAAACCTGGCAAGAATTATGGTCTCCCTTCATTGAAGCTCCGATCATTGAAGAAACTCTAAAGATATTTGAAAAGCTCAATGAAATTAATTGCTTTCCAGAAGGTGGTTACCCAGGAGCAGAAAGAAAAATGATTCTTTTCAAAAGAGATTTAGAAGACAACTCAATAAAACAATCAACACCTCCACTAATTGGTCTTAAAATTGAAGGGAATTTCTTATTTGATAAAACTGAAAAAAATGATTTTCTAAAAGCATTAACAGAAGAAGGTGTCAAATCTAGTGATTTGGGAGATGTCTGGATAATTGGGGACAGAGGGGCTCAACTTATTTGTTCTGAAAGAACTGGCCTATTTCTTAATAACAAGGAAGGGAAAATTAGAGATGTACAAATCAAATACGAGATAATTGAAACTTCTAAAATGAGGCTCCCAGTCAAGCGGATCCCAAAAACCATAACCACTGTAGAGGCATCTACAAGATTAGATGCAATTGCCTCTGCTGGGTTTGGTCTATCAAGATCAAAAATTGCAATTCAAATAAAAGCAGGAAATATTCGACTGAACTGGCAACAAATAACCCAAGGTAATCGTTCAGTAAATAAAGGAGATAGAATTCAATTAGAAGGTAAAGGTCAGGTCGTAATAAAAAACATTGACCTTACAAAGAAAGATCGCTGGAGAATCTTATTGCAACGTGAATAGGACATCTGAAAGGCTAACTGCTAACTTATTGCTCTTGGTGACATCTTTTGATGGAAACTTGTGGGCGATTAGCTCAGAGGTAGAGCACTACCCTGACACGGTAGGAGTCACTGGTTCGATTCCAGTATCGCCCATTTTTTGTGACGCATATTAATTCCCGAAAAGAAACAACTGTTGTTGTTGGTTTAGGTCGCTCAGGCTTAGGTGCAGCAAAGCTTCTAAAGGCAAAAGGGGAAAAAGTTGTTGTAATTGAACAATCCAAAGGAATTCATCTTGAGAAGTCATCCCAAGAACTACGCAATAAAGGAATAATCGTAAAGTTTGGGCTCCCAATGAATTTGGAAAGCTTTAATCCATTACTTTCTGATTTGAAATCAGTTGTAGTCAGTCCAGCAATACCTTGGGATAATCCAACTTTGAATCAACTCAGAAGCAAAGGCATCAAAATTGAAAGCGAAATATCTCTAGCATGGGAAACATTGAAAGATATTCCTTGGATAGGAATCACTGGGACCAATGGGAAAACAACAGTTACTTATATGCTTCAACATGTTTTGCAACAGAATAAATTCAACTCAAGCATGGCAGGCAATATGGGCTTCCCCGCTTCAGAGATAGCTTTTGAATCACTGATATCTATCAACAAAAAACCCAACTGGATAGTAATGGAATTAAGCAGTTATCAACTTGAAGCAAGCCCTGAGATAACTCCAAAAATAGGCATATGGACTACTCTCACACCAGATCATCTGGACAGGCACGGATCTATAGAAAATTACTCAAATATAAAAAAGCAACTCCTAGAAAAATCTGAGAACAGAATATTCAATTTCGATGACCCTTATCTCAAAGACAACAGGTCAAAATTTAAACCTGGTATTTGGGTTAGCTCGAAAGGGCCTGGAGAGGCAAATCAACAAAATGATTTTTGGATTGACTCAAATGGGCATCTTTTTGAAAAAACAAAGTTTCTGCTTGATTCATCTGTACTTCAATTACCAGGAGAACACAACCTTCAAAACCTTTTATTAGTAACCGCTGCTGCAAGGACACTAGGTGTTCCTGGGAAATCTATAGAGAAAGCAATTGCTTCATTCAAAGGAGTAAGTCATAGGTTAGAGAAGGTCGGCCAAATAAAAGGTCTGGAAATTTTTAATGACAGCAAAGCTACTAACTTTGATGCTGCTGAAAAAGGTCTTGCTTCGATGCAAAAGCCCTCAATAGTGATTGCAGGAGGTCAGCTCAAAAAAGGTAATCCTCAAGAATGGATAAATAAGCTCAAAGAAAAATCATTAGCAATTCTCCTATTTGGAGAAAGTGCAGAGTCACTTGCAGGTGTAATTAAAAGCTCCGGTTACAAAGGTCAAATGAAATGTTTTAAAAACCTAGAAACTGCAACAGAAGATGCATTTAAAATTGGAATAGAAAGAAATGCAAATAACATCTTATTCTCACCTGCTTGTTCAAGCTTTGATCAATACAAAGATTATGAAGAAAGGGGTGATCATTTTAAAAAATTAGTAAATAAGTTAATAAATTCTTTCTGAATAGAACAAAGCATTTGCATAAGGAACTTAATAATGTCAAAAAATCCTTAAAATAGAGGTCAACTAAATTATTAGAGTGTGGTCGGTCATCCCAACCAAAAACATGCTGGCATAGGCACACTTCAAGTTATAAATTAAGACTACTTGAAGTGTGAGTTATGAATGAAATCCCTCATTTTCCCCAATCAATAAGCCATAAGAAATTAACAAAATTCATGCTGAATGCCCAAAAAGATGACCTAAACTGTTCAATAGATGAAGAAAGTATAAATTCAAGCGAATACGAAAACTATAAAGAGCTACTTGAAGAGTGGGAGTTAATTAGCAAAGAAATGCTTTCAAACCTAGCAAAAAAAGATATATTCAATAGTCAAAACAGAAGTTCAAGGTCATTAATGGCATTAGGCGCTATGGAGGCTCACCTCAGCATGGCAATGCAGGCTCTAA
>QCHV01000032.1 GCA_003217035.1 Prochlorococcus sp. AG-402-G22 | reverse complement strand
TGGCAAAACCGCATTTAATACTTCGCCATCTCTAAGATGCAAATGCCAGTCATCTGGCTGACGGAATGTAATTTTTTGTTGGGACAAATTCAAATCAGTCAGTCCCTTATGGGATCTCTAGATTAAATAGCATTACTCTAAAAGTAACTTGAATAGTTGCCAAAGCTACAGCAAAGTGAAATCGAATTAACAGTAAAGCTGCAACGCAAGAAACAACTTTCCAACAACTCAACACCTTCAGCTATTTATGCCATCATCTCTAGAAGTAATTACAGGTATATTTATACTTTTTGGTGGTGGAGAACTATTTGTACAAGGTGCTGCAACCTTGGCTCTAATCCTGGGAATTCCTCAATTAGTAATAGGCTTGACAATCGTTTCTCTTGGCACAAGCGCCCCAGAATTATTTGTAAGCATGGGCTCTCTGCTTAAGAGATCAGATGCTCTTGCGGTAAGCAATGTTATTGGAAGCAACATTTTTAATGTCTTAGTGGTGCTAGGAAGTAGCGCTTTAGTGATGCCCTTAAAAGTAGAGAGCCGTTTAGTCAAAAGAGATGTTCCTCTACTTCTTGCTGTTTCTTCAGCAGTATGGGGGATGGCGTCTTCAGGGAAAGTAACTTGGCAAGCTGGTCTTGCACTTCTAATTGCACTCGCAATTAATACTATTTGGGAAATCAGAACTGCTAGAGAACAACCTCAAGAAATAAAGGATGCTGAGCCAACAATAAATATTAAGCCAACAAAAAATCGTTGGGTCAAAGCAATTGGAAAGATAGCTTGCGGCATCCTTCTACTAACAATAGGTTCTAATTTTTTAATAAGTGGCGCAAAAGACCTGGCAATCTCTTTTGGCTGGAGTGAAGCAGTTATTGGACTAACAATTGTTTCTGCAGGGACTTCAATGCCAGAGCTAATAACTTCATTAGTTGCATCACTTAGAGGTAAAACAGATCTTGCAATTGGCAATGTAGTTGGAAGCAGTTTACTGAATCAATTACTTGTTCTTGGTAGTTGCGCTTTGTTTTCAGGCAGTAATGGGTTAAATATTGAAAAAGTATTAATTAACAAAGATTTTCCAATAATGATCCTTACAACAATGGCATGTATGCCAATCTTCTGGACAAAAGGCAGGATAAGCAGACAGGAGGGTGGTATTTTATTGGCTTTATATGCACTATATTTAGCCGATCAATTGATACCCCATACCTTACCTTCATTACACCAAGAGTTTAGATTGGTAGTATTATGTTTAGTTGTTCCAATAATACTAATTATAATTAGTTTTAAAACGCTTAGATATTGGTATAAAACAAGGCTAATAAAACCCTAGATTTTTATAAATGCAAAACTATTTCATGGTTACAAACTCTTCTGCAACTGTAGGGTGCAAAGCCATAGTGTTATCAAAGTCTTTTTTCTTTGCTCCCATAGAAATAGCTATAGATGCCATTTGAATAATTTCTGCCGAGTGCTCTCCCGCCATATGGCATCCAAGCACATGATCAGTATTCCTATTAACAATCAACTTTAAAAAGCATCTTCTTTGACTTTTTTGAAGTGACTGAGACATGGGTCTAAATTCCGAACGAAATGTCTTGATATTTTGAAGGCCAAACTTCTTGATAGCCTCTTCTTCACTAATCCCAACTGAAGCTATCTCAGGGTCACTGAAAACAGCTTTAGGAATAAAATCATAATTTACTTTTCGATCCATGGATCCAAATAAATTATCTGCTAAAACTCTTCCTTCCTCAATTGCTACAGGGGTTAGATTAACTCTTCCTGAAACATCACCAATTGCAAAAATATCATGTATGTTTGTAGCATGGCTTGAGTTCACTTTTATATGGTTACCTTCAGTTAATATTCCTATTTTATCTAAATTTAATTTATCTAAAAATGGGCTCCTTCCAGTAGCAAAAAGCACCCCTTCACAATTAATATTATATTTATCTTCTTTTGTCTTTAAATTTATATTTCCTGGAGCACCTTCCAAAGAAGTTATTGATTGATTAAATTGCAAATCAATGCCTTTTCTTTGCATGTCTTTTTGTAAAAAATAAGACAACTCATTATCAAATCCCTTAAGCAAGCAATTACCTCTTACTAATTGCGTAACTTCAACTCCGAGGCCATTAAGAATACATGCAAATTCACATGCTATATATCCTGCGCCAATAATAACAACCTTACTAGGGAACCCTTGCTGCAAAAACATGTCATCACTAACCCAACCTAAAGAGCTCCCTGGGATTTCTGGCCGCTGAGGTTTACCACCTACAGCTATCAAAATTTTTTCGGCATAATATTGATTTTCAATTAATGAGTTCTCAGAGTCTTTTACAGAAATCAAATTAGGACCAGCAAACTCACCCCAACCTCGAATCAACTCCACGCCAGACTTCAAAAGCATCTCAATATGGATTTGATTTAATCGGTCAACTTCTTTTCGGACATTGGCCAATAAAACGCTTGAATCTATACTTGAACTATCTACCTCAACGCCAAAAGCAGAGGAATTCATAATGAATTCATCACATTGTGAACCATAAACCAATAATTTCTTAGGGACGCATCCTCGAATAACGCATGTTCCACCTATTCGATCACCTTCCACAATCGCCACTCGAGCACCATGATTAGCAGCCCTTTTTGCAGCTGCCAGTCCACCAGACCCTGCACCTAAAACAATTAAATCAAAACGATTTTTCAAAAGAAGCACCTAAATCACTATCTAACCAATTCTCCCCCCCATTCATGAAAGAAGCCATAGATCCTCTTAGCTGGGAAGAGCTTTCTCAATTCGTTGAAAAAGATTCATGCCTTATCAATGGTCCGAACTCACCATATTCATCAATAAGGCTATTTGGACAAGAAGAGAAAGATATGAAAGTCATCCTCTATAGAGACCATCATGCTTGGTGTCCTTATTGTCAAAAGGTTTGGTTATGGCTGGAATGGAAAAGGATTCCCTATCAAACCAAGAAAGCTTCAATGCGTTGTTATGGGAATAAAGAAGATTGGTACTTAAGGAAAGTCCCATCTGGCATCTTCCCTGCAGTTGAAATAGGTCAACAAATTTTCACTGAAAGTGACCAAATACTTTTAGAGCTTGAAAAACTTTTTGGACCTTTGGGTTTACCCCTTAATCATCCCAAAACAATTGATTTAAGAAAGTTAGAGCGCAGACTCTTTAGGGCCTGGTGCAAATGGCTATGCAGTCCTTCTATTTTTAAAGACCAAGAATATAGAAAAGAGAAAGAATTCAAGTTTGTTGCAAAAGAAATGGAAGTTTATTTATCTAAATCAAGTAGCGACTGGATTGATGAGGCTTCCAATTCTACTGATCACTCAATACCCGGGAGTGCAGATGTGATTTTCATCCCTTATCTAGAGAGAATGAATGCATCCCTTGCCTACTATAAAGGGCTAAATCTGCGCAAAGAATTCCCATATATTCACAACTGGCTTAGTGCTCTTGAGAAATCAGACGTTTACAGAGGAACACAAGGTGATTTTCATACACATGCCCATGACCTACCTCCTCAAATGGGAGGGTGCTGGAAAAACAAAAATCCCTCACAAGAGAACTTCTCTAAACTAATAGATCTTGGGAAAGGACTTGGAACTCAAGAAACGACATATAAACCGTTATCATCTACTAGACCAGAGTCAATAGCACTTAAAAGGGTCCTAAAGCATCGCATTCCAATAATGAAATTAAATCCTATGGGAGAGGACCTCTTTGATCAACCCTTAAGAGCAGCCCTTAGCACAATGGTAGACGGTCATTCATATCGTCCTAACAAAGGAAGTGCAATAGGTTTGCGCCATTTAAAAGACCGAATATCCGTTCCTAGAGACATGCCATTACTCTCCGCAAGAAAATTACGCCAGGCCTTAGAAAAAACCGCCGAAATTGATGGCCCAGAACAAGGCCAAAGGATTACTCTACAAAATCGTTTTGACCAGAATCCTGCTCCTTTTCTCAAGTAATTTAATCTGACAACAAAACATAACAATTAACTTGCCAGAATTCTTCTTAGCTCTTCTTGCGTGAATCTATTTGTAATAAGTCTTTCACTTTTTGTACTTGTGTTGCAAGTTTTGGATCTGTAGATAATTTCTTTTCAATTTGCTCAATTGCATACATTACTGTTGTATGGTCCTTGCCTCCAAACACTTCTCCAATTCGAGGTAAGCTTAAATCAGTTCCATGTCTCATTAAATACATACCGACTTGCCTTGCTTGGCTAACTGGACGTCGTCTACTAGAGCTACACATTTCCTCAGAAGTAACTTCGAAAACTTCAGATACTTTTTCTACTACTTGCCGAGGTGTAACTTCAACACCCTGACCACTTGGGTCCAACATTGGAGCTATTGATTCAACTGTCATTGGCAAGCCAGTAATAGAAGCAAATGCAACTGCTCTAGTTAAGGCCCCCTCAAGCTCTCGAATGTTTGAAGTGAATCGACCGGCAATAAATTGAATAAGCTCCCTAGGGAGTCGAACTTTGTCTTGCTCAGCTTTTTTTTGCAATATAGCCATTCTTGTTTCTAAATCTGGAGGCTGGACATCTGCAATTAGTCCCATTGAAAATCTTGAAATCAAGCGTTCTTGGAGGCGTGTTATCTGATTAGGTGGTCTATCACTAGCTAAAACGATTTGAGTCCCAGATTCATGCAAAGCATTAAAAGTATGAAAAAACTCTTCTTGTGTATATTCCTTACCTTCCAAGAATTGAATATCATCAACAAGTATTAAATCCGCAGCTCTATATTTGTCCCTAAAAGACTGCATACCATTTTGGCCAATAGCAACCACCAAGTCATTGGTAAATGTTTCAGTAGAAACATATGAAACCTTAGCGCCAGGGTCGATATCCATTCGGTAATGGCCTATTGCCTGCATTAAATGAGTCTTACCAAGGCCAACCCCTCCACAAATAAACAGAGGATTAAATTCTCTTGCAGGAGCTTCTGCCACAGACATTGCAGCAGCATGCGCAATACGACTATTAGGACCTACAACAAATTTATTGAAAACATACCTTAAATTTAATCCAGGCTGGTTTTTCTTACTGCCATTACCAATGGATCTAATCGAAGTAATTGGTTCACTTGAACTAGGAAAAGCAGGAATAGAAACTCTTGAGGGTTTAGCCTGTTCTGTTTTTTCTAAATTATCCTGAGAAGTAACTATAACTTTTACAGCTTCTCCAATTACAGCCTCTGCAGCCTCTTCAATTGCTCTGGCATAGTAATTCGTAAGCCATGCCCTAGAGAAACTATTAGGAGCCAGCAAAGTCAAAACCCCTTTGTCAAGGCTGCAAAATGTTGTAGGACTAATCCAAGTCTCATAAGAAGGCTTGCTTAAGTTCCCTCGAAGAGACTGCTGAACGCTAGTCCAAAGCTCATTCCCAGTTGGCACTACCATTACCTAGCTAGACGATGAATCTAAGCATTAATTTGATAAAAGACATTCTTTGATCAGAAGATGAGATTTTAAAAGATGTTCAATTGGCTACACAACTCGATCAAAAGCCAATCCCTGTCAACATCATCAAAAGTTTTGAACCAATGAATATACTGACAACCTCATACAAAAGCTTAAGGAAGACTTCACTCAAGAACCTTCAATACAAAGATCTGCCTATCCCAATCATAGATAGATTCACAATCTCATCGAGCA
>QCHV01000031.1 GCA_003217035.1 Prochlorococcus sp. AG-402-G22 | reverse complement strand
GAGATTTTAGTTCACTACCTTCTACTTTCCATGAAACATTTAAATGATTCCAAAGCCAAATATGAGAATGGAGACTGGTCAAAATAATTAGTTAAATATGATTATTAATAATCTTGAACAGATAAGCAAGATTCGTGCAAGTCTTCTTTCTTGGTTTAAGTCTAATGGCCGTCATTACATCCCATGGAAGTTAACTCGTAAACGAACTATACCAACCATAAAACAAAAACTGGATGTTTACCCTATATGGGTTGCCGAAATAATGCTTCAACAAACTCAATTAAAGGTTGTTTTGCCTTATTGGGAAAATTGGATGAAAACTTTCCCTACTCTTGATGATTTAGCTGCTGCAGACGAAAGAGACGTCTTACTTGCGTGGCAAGGTCTAGGTTATTACTCGAGAGTTAAACGATTGCATGCTTCGGCAAAGATTCTTTTGACTAAAATAGGATTAAATAACTCTTCTGACCCTTCAAAATGGCCAAAAGATATTGAAAGTTGGATGTTATTGCCAGGTGTAGGTAGAAGTACAGCAGGCAGTATCCTTTCTTCGGCATTTAATTATCCAACTTCTTTGCTTGATGGCAATGTAAAAAGAATATTGACCCGTTTAATAGGAAGTTCAGAAATTCCATCTAAAGATTTGAAAAGACTTTGGAAATTAAGTGATGCTCTACTTGATCAAAAATTCCCTAGAGATTTCAACCAGGCTTTAATGGATTTAGGAGCCACTATTTGTAGTAATCGCAATCCCAGTTGTTTCAAATGCCCATTGAAAAACTATTGTGCTGCTTATGCCTCTGGAAAACCCTCTAATTTTCCTAAAAAGGGTTCAGGTTTTGTTTTGCCAGAATTTGTAATTGGCATTGGAATTGTTTTGAATGATTCTAAAGAGGTTCTTATTGATCAAAGGCCTGAAGAGTCTTCTATGGCTGGCATGTGGGAATTCCCAGGTGGTAAACAAGAAAAAAATGAATCAATGCTAACTACTATTCAGAGAGAAATATTGGAAGAATTGGATATTAAGGTGGAAGTTGGAAATAAATTAATTGAATTTGACCATTCATATAGTCATAAGAAGTTTCATTTTGTAGTTCACTTATGTAGTTTCATATCAGGTACCCCTAAACCTCTTGCTAGTCAGAAGATAAGATGGGTTTTAATTGAAGACCTTGTTCATTACCCTTTCCCTGCGGCAAATACACGAATTATTAAAGCTCTCAAAGAATATATAAAATAATTTTAGCTCGATTAATATTCTCAGAAGATTCTAATTCCTCTTATTAACTCTTGATATGAAAACTGCAAAAGTTATTTGTGTGGGTGAGGCCTTGATAGATCGATTAGGTTCTTTTGGAGGTGATCCTTTACTGGATAAAGAATATAAGGATTGTTTAGGCGGTGCTCCTGCAAATGTTGCATGTGGATTGGCAAACTTGGGAATTGATACTGCCTTTGTAGGGAGCTTAGGAAATGATGATATTGGTCATAAATTTGAAAAATTATTTCTTTCTAGAGGAGTTGATATTTCTGGCTTACAGATTCATCATGACCTTCCTAGCCGAATAGTTCTTGTTCGAAGAGATATTAATGGAGAAAGAAGTTTTGGAGGTTTTGTTAAACACCATGGAAAAGGTTTTGCTGATCAGCATTTGGAATTAAATAGTTTGGAAGCAATATGGCCTGTACTTTCACAGGGAGCAAGTTGGCTCTTGCTTGGAACTATTTTATTAGCTTCTGATAGCTCTAAGAGAGGTGTTTTATGGATGATTGAGCAAGCCAAGAAGCAACATTTAAGTATTGCTGTTGATGTTAATTGGCGCCCAACTTTTTGGAATAAAGACTTTTTTCCAGATAGTGATCCTGATGACCAAACTCGACAATTAGTCTTTAACTTCTTACATCATGCATCGTTAATAAAGCTAGCCAAAGAAGAAGCAGTCTCTTTTTTCAATAGTAATAATCCTGCCGTAATCTCCTCACTTTTTCCTCAAAAGCCTGATGTAATAATTACTGATGGCTCACAACCAGTTGCTTGGTTTATCAGAAAGTTTTCTGGTCATATGAAGGTAATGGAGCCTAGAGCAATTGTTGATACAACTGGTGCTGGGGATGCCTTTACTGCTGGTTTGATCTCTAAGCTTTTGCAGACTTCTTTATCGGAAGCTAATCAAATTAACTCGGAGGAAACTGTTAGGTTTGCAGCTGCATGTGGAGCTTTAGTCTGTTCAGGAGAAGGGGCTATTCAACCTCAGCCCACACTTAAGGAAGTTCAAGATTTTCTTTTGATGCATCAGGGTTAATTAATGTAATTAGTCGCTTTTCATTGCGCCAATATTTTATATACACTTGCCAAGCATCTTTCAGACTGAAACTTAGTCTTGATGGCCATTCAATAACCATAAGTGCTCCTAGTGATTTGGCTGTTTCTTCCTCTTGAAGAAATAATTCATTTGCAGAAGTGCGATTCTCTAGTCTGTAGAGATCTAAATGTATCAGGGCTCGTCTACCTTCCAAGTAGTGCTGAGCAAGAGCAAATGTTGGACTAGTTATAGGTTCATAAATACCTAGGTCTCTGGCTATTCCTTTTACTAAAGATGTCTTACCAGCCCCCAAAGGACCTTCCAAAAGAAGTATTTTTGAATCTTCGATCGCTTGGCTTAAGCTTTTCCCAAATTCAATTGTTGCACCAAGGTCTTCAAGAAGCCACCCTGATTCGTTAGATTGCCAAACTATTGACTGAGGAACTTTGATTTTTTTGGAGAGGTTCCGATTCAAGTTTTTAATTAATTCCTAATCATGATTGCAGCATCTCTATCAACTCACCAAGTAAATAATCAATCTGATTATGAAATTGCCGATATAGAACTTGCCTCATTTGGTAGGAAAGAGCTTCTGATAGCTGAGAAGGAAATGCCTGGCTTGATAGCACTTAGACAAAAGTATTCCAAAGAAAAACCTTTAAAAGGGGCTCGAATAGCAGGCAGCCTTCACATGACTATTCAAACTGGAGTGCTCATAGAAACTTTAGTTGCTTTAGGTGCGCAGGTTCGATGGGCTTCATGCAATATCTTTTCAACACAAGATCATGCAGCAGCAGCTATAGCAATCTCAGGGATTCCTGTATTTGCTAAAAAAGGCGAAACATTAGATGAGTATTGGGCTTATACCCATCAAATCCTCCAGTGGGGTGAACTTGATGGCCCGAATATGATTTTGGATGACGGTGGAGATGCCACAGGTTTGGTAATTCTTGGTAGTCGTGCTGAGAAGGACATTTCAGTTCTTGATAAGCCTTCTAATGAAGAAGAGGTTGCTTTATATGCTTCTATTCGTAAGAAGTTATCTGAAGACAAATCTTTTTATTCTCGTATTAAATCAATTATTCAAGGGGTTACTGAGGAAACGACGACAGGTGTCGCACGTTTATATCAAATGCAAAGAAATGGCGAACTTCCTTTTCCTGCAATTAATGTCAATGATTCTGTTACCAAAAGCAAGTTCGACAATCTTTATGGTTGTAGAGAGTCTTTGGTAGATGGCATTAAACGAGCTACTGATGTAATGGTTGCCGGCAAAATTGCTTTAGTGATGGGTTATGGAGATGTTGGGAAAGGCTCGGCGCAGTCTTTAAGAGGTTTAGGCGCAACAGTAATGATTGCAGAAATCGACCCTATTTGCGCATTGCAGGCTTCCATGGAAGGCTTTCGTGTGGTCCGTTTAAATGATGTTGTAGAGAATGTAGATATTTTTGTAACTGCCACTGGCAACTTTAATGTTATAACTCATGAGCATTTAATTCGTATGAAAGATGAAGCTATTGTTTGCAATATTGGTCATTTTGATAATGAAATTGATGTTGCTTCTTTGAAGTCTTATGAATGGGAAAATATAAAGCCCCAGGTTGATCATGTCACTCTTCCCAGTGGTAATAAAATTATTCTTTTAGCTGAAGGAAGATTGGTTAACTTAGGCTGTGCAACAGGACATCCAAGTTTTGTAATGAGCAATTCTTTTACCAACCAAGTCTTGGCACAGGTGGAATTATTTACTAAAGGTGAAAAATATAAAAATCAAGTATATATTTTACCTAAGCATCTAGATGAAATGGTGGCTCGTCTTCATTTAGATAAGATTGGTGCAAAATTAACAGAACTTACTCAACAACAAGCTGATTATATAAATGTTCCTTTGGAAGGGCCTTATAAATCTGATCAATATAGATATTAATTCTATTCGCTAAAAATTGATACATATATGGATTTATCTAATCTTGTAACTTCTCTCATAAACTTTATTGGAGATTCTGTTGCAGCAAATCAATGGATTGGTTATGTGGCAATTTTATTAGCAATGTTCCTTGAAAATATATTTCCACCAATTCCTTCCGAGCTCATTATGCCACTTGGTGGATTTTACGTTTATCAAGGACAATTAAGCTTTTTACCTGTTGTTATTGCAGGGCTTCTGGGAACTGTTTTGGGTGCTTTCCCATGGTATGGAATTGGTCGTTTAATTAATGAGAATAGATTAGAATCTTGGTTAAGTAAGTATGGTCGCTGGATTGGAATAAATCCTGAAGAACTTTATAAAAGCAGAGTATGGTTTACTAGATATGGAAAATCTTTGGTTTTTTGGGGACGTTTAGTACCTGGAATTAGAACTTTAATATCAGTTCCTGCAGGTATAGAGCTTATGCCAATAATTCCTTTTGTAATTTGGACAACAGCTGGCAGTTTAATTTGGACATTAATACTAACTATTTCGGGAATTTTATTAGGTGAAAGTTATAGTCGGGTTGAAATTTGGATTGAACCTTTTTCTAAGATTATTAAAGTAATTCTCGCCTTAGGCTTGTTATTCGTATTCGTATGGATCTTGAGGAGGTCATTGCTAAAAAATCGGAAGCCTTAAAACGGTATGTCTTCTTCTGGTGATTTCCCAGTAGGTGATTGTTGATTGGAGAATCTACCTTCATCATCTTTTCGCCCACCTAACAATTCCAGACGATCTACACGGACTACGGGCTTAAATCTTTCTTCTCCTGTTTTTTTATCTTGCCACTGATCAACTTTGAAACTTCCAGTAACTCCTATTAGAGAACCTTTTTTTACGTAATCAGCAGCAACTTGAGCTTGTTTGCCCCAAATTTCTAAATTGAACCAATCTGGTTCGTCCTGACGACTGCGGCGATTTACTGCAAGTGTCAGATTCGCAACAATTGATCCCGATTCAAAGTAACGAACTTCAGGATCCCTACCAGCTCTTCCCACAAGGCTTACTGTGTTAACAGTCATGTTTTCTTTTTGATATTGAGTTCATGCATCAATTTTAATGGGCCTCTAGAAAATGTGGACTAGATAATCATGTCTGAATGTTGTATATCTCAAATGACCATTTATGATTCAAACTTTCGTTCATTAGTTCAGTGTTTTTTCGACGCCTAAGACTTTCCAGGGATATTGGTATTGATTTGGGTACTGCAAATACTTTGATTTATGTACAAGGCAAAGGAATAGTTCTTGAGGAACCTTCTGTTGTAGCGATGGATCTAGAAGAAGGAGAGCCTTTGGCTGTAGGAGATGATGCAAAGCTAATGTTAGGTCGTACTCCTGGAAATATTCGTGCTGTCAGACCTTTAAGAGATGGAGTTATTGCAGATTTTGATGCAGCTGAGCAAATGCTTAAAACATTTATTCAGAAGTGCAATGAAGGTAGAGGAATTATTGCTCCAAGATTAGTAGTTGGAATTCCTAGTGGAGTTACCAGTGTAGAGCGACGAGCAGTTCGAGAGGCAGGTTTGGCGGGTGCTAGAGAAGTCCATTTGATTGATGAGCCAGTTGCTGCTGCAATTGGAGCAGATCTTCCAGTTACTGAACCTATTGGAACAATGATTGTAGATATTGGTGGAGGGACTACTGAAGTTGCCGTTCTTAGCTTGGGCGGGACTGTATTAAGTGAATCAGTAA
>QCHV01000030.1 GCA_003217035.1 Prochlorococcus sp. AG-402-G22 | reverse complement strand
GTATGGCTACTGCCCTAAAAATTTTGGAGGGTTGTATTATGGCGAAGTCTCCCTATCCGAGGCATTTACTAAATCATTAAATACTATAGCCGTTGACCTTCTTGCGAAAGTAGGCTTCCAAAAGGTTATCGCATTAGCGAACCAATTAGGAGTAGGCAATGAAGAAGAAATTGGCGAGCACTACCCTTTAGCCATTGGTGCCTATGAAGAAAACCTTTTAAACATGACTGGTGCATATGCAGGAATTGCGAATAGGGGGACATATCTGAAACCATCACCTTTTGAGGAGATTAGAGGTCCAGACAATACAATTATTTGGAGCAGGGCTCAGGACCTCAAAAAGGGGAAAAAAGTTCTTCCAACTAAGGTGGCAGATACAATCAACCAAATGCTTACTCAAGTAATTAAAGAAGGTACAGGTCGCTCAGCATCACTAGAGTCGAGAGAAGTTGCCGGGAAAACTGGCACTTCTGAAGGCGGGCGAGATCTTTGGTTTATCGGCTCAATTCCACAACTCACAACTGGCATTTGGTTAGGGTATGACAATAACAAGCCTACAAACAGTAGTAGTGGTGAAGCTGCTTTGATTTGGAAGAAGTATATGCTAAAGATTGAAAAGAAGTTCAAAATTTTAGATTTCCCCAAGCCTATTTAAATAGCACTCAATCCAAATCCATAACTGCAGCATAAAAGCCATCGCCTAAATGACTATCCCCAGGCCAAATCTGTCTTTCATATTTCAATTTCATATCTGGGTTTAATTGAATAAATTTCTCAACCTGAGAAGAGTTTTCTTCTGGGCATATCGTGCATGTTGAGTAAACAATGCGGCCGCCCTCCCTTAATAAAGGAACGCTGGCTTGCAATAGTTTTGATTGCAATAATGTCAACTCAGAAACCTTTTGTGGGTTCATTCTCCAACGGGCATCTGGGTTCCTTGCTAGAGTCCCTAATCCAGAACAAGGAGCATCAACCAAGATCTTGTCAAAAAAACCTTTCCATTGTGGTTTATGCTGTAGCAACGTCAAAGCATCCGAAGCGCAATATTTAATAGAACTCAATCCTAAGCGAGTTGCATTCTCCACAACTTTCTGTAGACGTTTAGGAGAGCGGTCAACTGCCCAGACCTCGCCTTGGTCGTTTATTAATTCTGCAATGTGAGTAGTCTTTCCACCTGGAGCAGCACATGTATCCAAAATCTTTTCACCTGGATTTGCTTCAAGCAATGGCGCAATCCCTTGAGACGAACGATCTTGAACTGACCAATAACCTTCTAAATATCCTGGCCATTGCCTTGGTTCTCCAAAACTTGAAATAATCTGCAAACCATTAGAACAATTTTCAATAGGAGAACTTTGAATCTGAGATTTATACAACAATTCCTGTAATTCCCGAACAGAACTTAATCGTTGATTCACTCTCAAATCCAAAAGAGGAGATTGATTAATTGCATTTGCAATTATCTCTGCAGCCTGCTTACCTCGCCAATCAATCAAGTCTTTTGCTAGCCACGTTGGGATAGAACATTGTTGAGCTAAATGGTCTCGAAAATCACTTTTCAATGGGAGACCTTTCCCCGAATCTCGAAATCGTATGGCCGTACGAAGTATGCCATTTACAACTGGGGAAAGATTTACCAACTCACTTTGTTTTGCTAATTCAACAGTTGTATTTACTACTGCTGATACAGGGATTTTTTCCATTTTAAGAATTTGATAAAGTCCTACATGAAGCAGCCATCTTAGTTTGGGGGGTTGTTTTGTTGCCGATTTTTTTGCTAAAGAGTCAATCCAGCTATCTAAAAATTTTCGTTGACGAATAGCTCCATAGGAAATCTCAGTAGACAGGCTTTTATCAATTCCTTTCATTGGATACTTGTTGAAAGTATTGTTTAAAGCTGCATCTGCATAAGCACCTGACGCGACAGCCTGCAAAACTTTCCAAGCAACAACTCTTGGCATTAGTCCAGCTTTAGATATTTCATTTGCAATAAAAGTCTCTTCCAATTTCTATACTCAAACCTAGAAAAACTATACTGATTTTCATAAAGGATACTTCATCGAGACTATATAAGAACTAATTATTGGGACTCGCATTTCTCATCATGCCTCTTTTGCCACGTCGTTTTCAAAAGCTAAAATCAATCTTGAATGGTCGAATGGATGATCTAACAATACTAATAGAAGAAGTTGAAAAGCCACACAACCTATCAGCAATCATGAGAACATGTGATGCGATTGGGGTTTTAGAGGCTCATGCAGTAGCAAAAGAAAGTAAAACAAGAACATTTAACAGCACTGCCCAGGGTAGTCAAAAATGGGTTTCTCTTAAAGATCATAAAAATATCAATGGCGCAGTTGAAACTTTAAAGAAAAGAGGGTTCAAATTATATGGCACAAACCTTAGTGTTCACTCAATAGACTATAGACTTTGTGACTACAGAGGGCCTACAGCCTTTGTTTTAGGAGCAGAAAAGTGGGGACTAAGCGACTCTGCTACTCAATTAATGGATGCATCAATCTTCATACCAATGAGAGGAATGGTCCAATCATTAAATGTGTCAGTGGCAACTGCAATATTGCTTTTTGAAGCCATCAGACAACGAGACTTGGCAGGTGAAATGCCTAAAGAAGGTGAAGGCCTTTCTAAAGATAAATACGAACAAACATTGTTCGAATGGTCCTATCCCGAAGTGGCCAATTGGTGTAAAGAAAAAGGAAGACAATACCCCAATCTAAACTCAAAAGGAGAAATCATTGAAGATCTTCCTAGAAGTATAAAGGTAAAATATTAAAAGCTTGAGCACTTACAAAACACAGTTTGAATAGGAAGAATCTAATTTTCTCCAGAGTTCTTTAAATTCATAAAATCCTCCAAACCTTCGCCAACAAAAGAGAGAGCTAATACCAAGACAAACATCGCTATACCAGGGTATAAAGCAGTCCACCACACGCCAATAGGCACTGCATCTAAGGCCATATTTAAGTCGCTTCCCCATTCTGGGATGGTTTCAGGTAAGCCCAATCCAAGGAACCCAAGGCTACCTAAAACTAAAACTGCATCTGCTGCATTTAAAGTTAAAAGTACTGGAACAGAGGTGATGACATTTTTTAAAAGATACTTCCTCATTACCCAAAATGGTCCAGCACCAATAGAACGAGCTGCTTCTATATACAATTCTGTTTTGACTTGAACTGTCTGATTCCTAACAACACGAAAGTATTGAGGGACATATACAACACAAAGGGCAATAGAAGCATTAAAAACCCCCCTACCAAGCAAGAAGGCTATAACTATTGAGAGTAGTAATACAGGTACCGTATAAAGAGTCTCCATCAACAAAACAATTGCTCTATCAAAGAATCCACCCAAATAGCCACTTAAAATGCCTAAAGGGACACCAATTAAAACAGCAAGAGTAACAGCCACGAAAACAACTATTAAAGCGACCCGACTTCCTACCAATGTCCGTACACAGACGTCTCTCCCCAAGCGATCAGTCCCACACCAATGATCTAATGATGGCGATGAGTAGATTGGGTTTTCAAGTCCTAATTGAGGGTCAGGTAGAAATCCATAATGTATTAGCAATGGCGCAACAAAAGCAGCAATAAAATAGCAGATTAATACCAAAACTCCACAACTAGCCATTTTACTGGAAAGAGTTTTATTCACAAACAATCTAGAAAAGTGTGATGTCCCCAATCGAAAAAACCAACTATTAGAATTATGATAAGGGTAGAAATATACAGAAAAAACCGCTTAAATGAAAATACTAAAGAATTGCAAAATGAATCAAACAAATGAAGGGCTAACTGTTGGAGAATTGACTATTACCGTTGCCGTCATGTTCCTGATATTCATTGCATGGTCTGCGATAGGGAAAAAGGGGAACGAGACTAAAACGTCTTCATTGCCAAATAGCCAAGAAATCCTTATCAATAGTCACTACAAAGATTCTATAACTCCAAGTACTGCTCATCATTGATTCAATTTCAATACTGCCATGAAAGCTTCTTGGGGAACATCCACCTTGCCCATGGACTTCATCCTTTTCTTCCCCTTTGCTTGCTTCTGAAGTAATTTTTTCTTACGTGAGATATCTCCTCCATAACATTTGGCCAAAACGTCCTTTCTTAAGGCACTTATACTTTGACTGGCAATAATTCTACTTCCAATAGACGCTTGCAAAGGAATTTTAAACTGCTGTCTTGGAATCAGTTCTTTTAACTTCTCAACCAATCCTCTTCCTACCCCGTAAGCCTTTTCACGGTGAACAATAGTAGTCAAAGGATCCGCCCTGTCTGCATTTATCAATACGTCTAATCTAACCAAGTCATTTTTTCGGTACCCAATTAGATGGTATTCCATAGAGGCATAGCCTTTAGTCCGACTCTTCATTTGATCAAAGAAATCTGTTACCACTTCTGCTAGAGGCATCTCATAGACTAGCGTGACCCGTTCAGTAGTCATATACTTCATATCGATAAAATCACCGCGTCGATCCTGGCAAAGCCCCATAAGAGTGCCGTTGTACTCATTAGGCGCATATATCTCTATGCGAACATATGGCTCCTCTATCGATTCTCGCTGCTGAGGGTCAGGTAGAACAGCTGGATTGTCTACCATTAACATCTCGCCATTTAAAAGATTTACTTGGTAAACAACTGAAGGGGCCGTAACTATTAAATCCAAGTCATATTCTCGCTCTAATCTTTCTTGGACAATTTCCATGTGCAAAAGGCCAAGGAAACCACATCTAAACCCAAAGCCCATAGCGCTACTTGTTTCCGGTTCATATTTCAGAGCTGCATCTGACAGCTGTAATTTTTCCAAAGCTTCTCTCAAATCAGGGTATTGGTCTGCATCTGTAGGAAATAAGCCACAAAAAACCATTGGCTTGGCTTCTGTATAACCAGGCAATGGCTCAGTCGCTGGTGAGTTAAGCAAGGTAATTGTATCCCCAACACGTGCATCCGCAACGGCTTTAATTGAAGCCGCCAAATACCCCACCTCACCTGCATGTAACTCATCTACTTTCCTTTGATCTGGAGCCATTACTCCAATTTCATCAAGTTCATAACTCTTTTTACTCGCCATTAAAAAAATCTTGTCTCTATCTGAAATTCTTCCTGATATAACTCTGAAATAGACAATCACACCTCTATATGGGTCATAATATGAATCAAATATCAAAGCTCTTGTTGATTGATCTAATTTATCTTGTGGAGGAGGCACCCTCTCAACAACAGCTTGTAGAATTTCGGGCACACCTAGCCCTGTCTTGGCAGAACACAAAATAGCCGTAGAAGTGTCTAAGCCAATAATCGATTCAATTTCCTCCTTGATCTTCTCTGGATCAGATCCTGGCAAATCCACCTTATTTAAGACTGGAATAATCTCCAAATCATTTTCCAAGGCTAGGTAAACATTAGCCAATGTCTGGGCTTCAACTCCTTGGCTTGCATCTACAACCAACAATGCACCCTCACAAGCTTGCAAAGAACGACTTACTTCATAGGAAAAATCAACATGCCCAGGGGTATCAATGAGATTCAATACATACTTCTGACCATCATTTGCAACGTAATTCATTCTTGCTGCTTGCAATTTAATAGTTATTCCTCTTTCCCGCTCTAGATCCATATTGTCTAGAAATTGCTCCTGCATATCTCTAGATGCAACTGTCTCTGTATCTTGCAATAGCCTATCTGCAAGGGTGGATTTCCCATGATCTATATGAGCAATAATGCAAAAGTTCCTTAATCGAGAAACAGGTACTTCAGTCATTTCGAGAAAGGTTTAATAAACCAAGGGAGCTAGACAAAAAAGTGGGGCTCATCAATTCACCTTAATCTTCCAAAATGATTTTATTGGATCTACGACCTAAGTCCAAGCAAAGAATCACTACGCTCACGGCTTTTTATTAAAGATTCCTGAGAACTAAGATCCTGATCAATACTTGGAATAAGCTTTTTTAGTCTTTGCTGCCAATGATTTGAGGTTAATTTATCACCCCAGCATGATAATAAGACTTCAATCATAATTGATACAGCTGTACTTGCTCCAGGAGATGCACCCAAAAGTGCAGCCAATGAACCATCAGACGAAGAGACAACTTCGGTGCCCATTTTCAATTTCCCTCCTGTAGGCGTCCGTTTTATTATTTGGACCCTCTGACCTGCTAAAGATAAATGCCAATCTTTAGATTTTGCTTTAGGAAGAAAGTTTCGCATAGATGCTATACGAGCCGCCTGATCTTGTCGAAGTTGGTCAAATAAATACTTGATTAAGTCAACATTTTCCAGACCTACTTCAATCATTGGGCGAATATTACCTAACTGGATAGAGCTAAACAAATCCCAATAAGATCCATTCTTTAAAAACTTCGTATTAAAACCTGCGAATGGTCCAAAGAGTAATGATCTTCGCCCACCAATCCAACGTGTATCTAAATGAGGAACTGACATGGGTGGAGCACCAACTTCGGCATTCCCATAAACTTTTGCCTTATGTCTATTGGTTAATTCAGTTTCATTACAAACCAACCATTGACCGCTTACGGGAAATCCTCCATAGGAATAACTTTCGGGTATGCCAGATTTTTGCAATAGCTTTAACGCTCCTCCTCCAGCCCCAAGAAAAACAAATTTCGCATCAACGCAATAAGACTCAGAGTTACTTGCCAAAGAAATTGTCCAATAATCGTTAGCAGATCTATTAATATCTTTCACTTCAGTACAAAATCTAATAAACATAGAATCTTTATCTTCAAGCAAATCAAAATAAGATCTAGTTAAAGCCCCAAAGTCAATATCTGTGCCTCTATTGATTTTTGTTGCGGCAACTTTCTGGGAAGAAAGCCTCCCTTCCATGACGAGGGGCATCCAATCTCTAAGTTCCGCCTTGTCATCACTCCATTCCATTTCTTTAAAAGGAGCTGTTTCTATCAATTGCAAATATCTTGTCTTTAAAAATTCAATATCATTATCTCTACAAACAAAACTAATA
>QCHV01000029.1 GCA_003217035.1 Prochlorococcus sp. AG-402-G22 | reverse complement strand
GGTAATAAAGAATGGGCAGATAGGGGTAGAGGTTGGGCCAAGCCTGGGACAACCCCTTGGATACCAGAAGATATTGCCAGCGCCTCTATTGGGCAAGCTGTTGTTCAAGTAACCCCTTTGCAATTAGCGCGTGCGTATGCTGTCTTTGCCAACGGGGGTTATCTTATTACTCCTCACTTGGTTGAAGGCAATATTGATTGGTTATCTAAAACTTATCGGACAAAAGTTGATATCAAACCTTTAACCTTAGATAAAATCCGAAATGGCTTGAGAAAAGTTGCTATCTCTGGAACCGGTAGGAGTATTCATATGGGTACCTATACCCTTCCTCCTGTAGCTGGTAAAACTGGCACCGCTGAAGATAGTACTGGAGGGAGTGATCATGCTTGGTTTGCTTGCTTTGTTCCATATGAATCAGCTGAAATTGTAGTCGTTGCTTTTGCGCAGAATACTCCTGGAGGTGGCTCAGTTCATGCATTGCCTATGGCTAGAGAAGTTTTGAATGTCTGGCACCAAAATCTTTAAGGAAGATATTAATTTTGCTGCAAAATACTTATGCAGCTTTTATCATTTCTTCGACCTCTGAAATTTTGCAATCTAAAATTCTTTTAACTTCTATTAAGGAACATGCCTCAGTTCGAAAAGGCAGTAAAAGCATAGGACTTCTTTCAGGTCTAACTAACCAGCTTTTATTCTTTTCTTGAAGTAGAAGAAAACCCTTATATCGAATTGCCGTAGTTTGTTCGGTAAAGAATCTCATGTGATGATTTCAAACTTTAGGAAACCCTACTTATATCAAACCACAACATGTAGCGTTTTGGTAAAGTTCTGTGTAAATCAAATCACGATTAAGTTCAAGATTATTTATTTGATGTCAAAAATTATAACTTAGCTTTCAAAGGGATTTTGGACTAACGATTTATTAGAAAAGCTTATTTTATTGGCAGAAGACAATCTTAGTCATTCTCTATATCTAGTGTTAGTGACTTTTAGTTTTCAAGTATTAAGGGATTCATTTGCATAAGTCGTTTGAGCAGATCATTGATGGATTCCTCTTTGGCTGGGTTGTGACTACTGCAAGCAACCTGTCTTCCAACGACTTGGGCACCTAGATGAGTGAGTTGTATTCGCATTGATAAGAGCAATTCCATACACCCTCCACCTGAAAAGCTTGCAATTCCAATAGGTCTACCATTAAATAGCTTTCGAAAATCTTTTTCTTGCACTGACAACCAAGCAATCGCACTAGTCAGTACTGGAGGAATAGATCCATTGTATTCAGGGGCACATATAATCCACCTTGGCACACTAATCATCTCAGAATGAAGGGGGCCTACTGCTGAGGGGATTCCATTTTCTTTATGGAATCTAGGATTATAAAGTGGGATCTCAAGAGTTGTTAGATCTATCAACTGAGGCTTGGCACCTAATTTTTTGCTAGATAGGACAAACCTTTCCGCTAGTTTGAGATTCTCACCATTGCTAGCAGTTATTACTAGTAAATCAGCTGAGGAATTCATTCGAATGCTTTAAAAAGAACTTTAATTATCTTTATCAGAAATTAGGGTTAATAATTTGCTCCTGTACTTCTATGGTGCACGGCTGTAAGTCCATTTTGATCAAGAACTTTACCGCTCATAATTTCTGCATAAATAAGCCAATGGTCACCACACTCCATTCTTTGTTTTACGCAACCTTCTAGCCAGGCCAATGCTTCTGGAAGAATCAGTTGACCACCTGGACTTTGTAAAAGTGTTAGTCCTTCGAAGCGATTAGCACCTGGAGCGAAGGGCTGTAGAAATTGTTTTAAAAGCTTGTTGTAATTGTCATTATTTAGAATATTTAATGCGAATAAATCCTCTTTATGAAGCAAGGTCTCTACAGCACGGTCTTTTGCTACAGCAACCGTGATTCCTGGAGGTGAAAAACTTGCCTGACTAATCCAACTGGCAACCATCGCACCATTGAGATTTTCTTCTTCTTTGCATTTATTGGCAGTTAATATACATAATGAACCTACGACTTTCCCAAGAGCAAGTAAGGCAGGATCGCTTTTGGTAGAACGCATACCTCCAATAGGTTGACGTTTTTTTCTTTTTTGTTGTTGAATAAGCTTTCTACCGAATCGAGTGCCTGTTTCCTTTAACTGTTTAATCATCTGCTCATCTGGACTGAACTTGATTTTTATTGGATCAAAACCAAAATGAAAGCCACCATCTTTAAGCTTATTTTCTAAAAGGTCTAAGGCTTCACCACTCCATCCATAACTACCAAAGATTCCTATGGGTTTATCTCTATCTCCTTCTGCAAGCAAGGACCCTAAGGCTGAAACAATTGGCGTTGGTGCATGACCACCTAGAGTAGGCGATCCGATTAGATATGCATCAGCTTCTTGTATTGACTTTACTAATTCATTAGTTGGTGTGAATTCACAATTTAGACTTTCAACTTTAATTCCAGTTGCACTAATCCCTTTGGCTAGTGAATCAGCGATGGATGCAGTATTGCCATAAGCACTTGCAAATAAGAGAACTATTTTTAAAGATGCTTTGTTTTGAGACTCTCCCCACCGCTGATAATCGCTTAATAGACTTCGCCAACTTGTTGCAATTGCAGGTCCATGGCATGGTGCAACAGTCTGAATATCAAGGAACTCAAGCTTCTCAACTATCGTATTAACTTGATTAACCATAGGGCCCATTAGGCAGTCGAAATAGTGTCTACGCTCATCTTCTGTACTGCTTCTGTTAAGTTCTGCCCAAAGAGAATTACATATATGAGCACCAAAAAACTTGTCACTCATCAGCAGACCTGTGCGTGTTTCAAAGGCTATTAGTCCTCCTGGCCATTTAGCGGTAGGTGCAGGTATTAATTGAAGTTCATTTTCATTTGAAACAGACATAAATTCTTCTTGTCTAATTAAATGAAGTTTTGGACATTTGGGAATGGTTGGACTTTGCTTGTTGTTATCTGCTGATTTTGACGGCTTAGTTTGATACCAAAGATCCTCTAATAATTTCGCGGCTGGATTTGATGCAATTAAAGTTATATTTTTGAAAGTCTCTGCAAGTTTTCTTAGTAATGCAACTCGGTTTGGATTGATATGACCAATAACAATTGACAAAGGACGCTCTTTATTAGGAAGAATAGTATTTAAAGCCGGTAGAAAATTTTCTCCAAAATTAATTCCTGGTGGGTGAACTAAAATAGTTTTTGCTTCTGATTGATTGGCATAATTAAACAGAAATGAATTAGCAGTCGTTCCTTTTCCTAAGGAATATTCAATTTCAAATCTAATCTTTTTATTACTCATACATTTTAGACAAAGTAAATTCTCTTCAATAGGAATACTAATAATTTGCTTGGTATTTTTTTTCATAGGCATTTCGCTTTTAGTAATGTCTAACATTAATAAGACGTTCCCACTTTACGATGATGCACAGCTGTTTTTGAATCAGTATTGGCAACATTGCCATGCTCTACTGAGGCGTAAATTATCCAATGATCATTCGTCTCCATTCTTTGTTGCACCTGGCAATCTAAATATGCCAATGCATCAATTAATACGGGACCTCCTTTAGCAGCATCTTCCAAAGTTCCTATTCCTTCAAAACGATCAGCACCTGGTGGAAATCTTTTTAGAAATTGTCGAAATAATTTTTGATAGTTATTTTCTTGTAGGACATTGATCACGAACCTGTCTCCTACTTGCATTAGTGTTTCAATTGCACGGTCTTTTGCTACAGCAACTGTTATTCCAGGAGGCGAAAAACTTGCTTGACTTACCCAACTAGCAACCATTGCTCCACGCCGTTTTTGTGTTCCTTCTCCTTGGCTAGCTGTAACTACATATAGTCCACCACTTATACGCCCCATTGCTTTTACGAGGTCTCCATCAAAACTTTTAATAGTTGCAATATTCTTTTTTCTGTTGAGTATTTGCCCTAAATCCGTACCAGCTTCTTCAAAATATTGAAATGTAGTTGCATCTGGTAATTGTCGAACTCGTAAAGGAGAGAATGCTTCTTTCTGTCCAAGACCCCGTAATTGGTTTGCCACAACATCAATTGGCTCATCATTTTGACCGTATGCTTCATATACAGCGACCCATTGCTTCTGCTTCAGAGCTGCTAGCAAAGTTCCAATATTACTTTGCAGTTCAGCATCAGGTTCATGAGGCCATGTTGGAACAACAACAGCATTTGCTTCTCCTATTAGTGCCGTAATCTCTTGAGTATCAGAAGCTCTTAGGTCCATAAGTTGCACTTGTGCATCAGCTTTGTTGATGCCTAAAGCAATTGCCTGACTAAGACGGTCACACGATCCATATTGACTCAAATAACAAACAACTGCATATCCCTCTCCTTTATTACGTGCAGCGCTCCATTCCTGATAATTCTTTTGCCATAAATCAATGTGATGTCGAAGAAGAGGACCATGCCCTACGGCAATGGTTGATATCTTGGGTAGATTTTGTATTCGTTTAATTGCTTGTAATACACTTCGAGCATTTGGACCCATTAAACAATCGTAGTAGTAGCGGAAATCAGCTTGAATTTGTTCCGGGTAAATATCAAATACTTCGCTTGAGCAAAAATGGAGTCCAAAAGCATCGCAAGTAAATAATATGCCAGTTGCATGATCATAAGAAAAAATGGTATCTGGCCAATGTAGGTTCGGAGCACTAATGAATTCCAATTTATGATGCGTTCCATTGCTTGGATTAATTCCTAAATCAAGCTCATTACCAGTTTTTATTGCTCGATGTTTGAAACGGCGATGAACTTGGTTTTCTAAGAATTGAATAGCAACTTTTGAAGCAACAATTTCAATTTCACCATTAAGCTCAAGAAGATAGCCAATTAATCCTGAGTGATCTGGCTCAGTATGACTGACAATTAAATAATCGATTTCTTTAGGGTTAATTCTTTCTTCTAATAGCTTTAGCCAAGTCGTTTTAAACTTTTCATGACTAGTATCGATTAAGGCTGTTTTTTCCCCTTGGATAATAAAGCTGTTATATGTCGTTCCATTCCTTAATCCAAATTCAATGTCGAATCGACTGCGCTCCCAGTCAAGAGATCGAATAGTTGTTGTATTTTTGTTAATAAGCTCGCATTGTAGAGATAGCTTAGGATCACTCTTGGATTGGTTAATGACGGTGGTTGATTCATTCATGCTTTTGCCCATCATTTTTTAGACTCTAATGAGTAAGAGTGCTTTTTCGTGGCTGTCTTTTGCAAAGCCATGATTTGGATTGAGATTTTAAACTATTTATTTCATGCAATCCATCTTGAAATGAGTCTTTTTACTTGTTTTGATTTAAATCAAGTAAAAAGGAATTAGTTTTTATAATCCATTGCCTTAATCATTGATTGTTGGGCCATAAGTCTAATGTGCTCTATTAGACTTTCTGAAAATATCTTATGGGAGTCCATAAACTTTGGATTTCTTGCTAATGGCAAATCCTTTGCTAAGGAGAGACCATCCTCGCCTTCTAGGGCTGGAGTTATAATCACTAAATCAGAATCCAGATTAGCTTTGTATTGCCACCACAATTCTGGATTTGAAAATGCTTGATTAGATTGGTTTGAGACCTCTTTACTGTTTTTCACTTCTTCTCCTTTGCCTGTTTTCTTAGTTAGATCTTTTCTTGCAATATCTTTAAGTATTTTAGATCTTTTCTTTGCTAAATCATGTAATAACTTGTTTTTATTGCGACCTCGCAATTGAAATAAGACAAATGGATCTTCTTTAAACCTGTCTCCCATTAAAAAATAAACAGCACTGATGTGTTTGCATGGATTTGCCTTATCCGGACAACTGCATTCACTTTTAATTTCTTCAAGTTTAAATGGAAAAAGTCTACGCCCACTGGCAGCAAAGGCTGATTCAATATCTTTAGGCATAATGCCTGCAAGTAATTGAGCTGACCATCTAGCTTTCTGTGACATAGCCTCTAAAACGTATTCCCAGTCTTCGTCATCAAGTACATCTAGCCATAGTTTTACTTTATAAGGCTCATCCTCTGTACCTTGAACTCTCGCATGCACTCTCCTTCCTTCAAACCGTATGGAGGTAACATTCCCTTCTCGTGCATAACTCCAAGCTCTTTCTAACCTTTTTTTAAATCGATACGAATTAATTAGTTCCATCCATTGCTGCACCCACCAAGATTGCTCTCCTAGGCCTTCTTTTCCTATGGCTGTTGTTATCTCTGTGTTTTTATTTGATGAATATTCCATTGCTTTATTCATTATTTTCTAATGAAACTAATTTGCGTAATTCATTTATTTCAAGTTTTCCAAGCCACTCTTCACCAGAACCAATTATATTCTCAGCAAGTTTCGATTTTTTTAAAATCATTTGATTGATTTTTTCCTCAACTGATCCAGTAGTTATAAATTTATGGACTATAACCTTATTCTTTTGTCCGATTCTATATGCTCGATCTGTTGCTTGATTTTCTATTGCGGGGTTCCACCAGCGGTCAATGTGTAATACATGGTTCGCTCTTGTTAAATTGAGTCCTAAACCCCCTGCTTTGAGAGAAAGTAAAAATAATTGAGGTCCTCTAGGGTCTTCTTGGAATCTATCGATCATATTTTGCCTATCAGTTTTATTAGTGCTTCCATGTAGGAAAGGAATATGACAGTGCAATTGTTTTTCTAAATAATTTTGTAGTAGGTGCCCCCATTCTGCGAACTGGGTAAATATCAAAGCTCTATCACCTGTTTCAAAAATTTCTATAACAATTTCTTCGAGTCTTTGAAGCTTCGCAGAACGCGATAAGAATTTTTCATTTATTGTTCTTTCTTTGAGTGCAAGAGCAGGATGATTACATATTTGTTTGAGTCGGATTAATAGTCCTAGGGTTTTACCTTGACGTTGGCCAATTGGAGAGGTTGCAATTTCAGTAAGAGTTTTGTCAATGGTTTTGCTATAGAGAATTCTTTGCTCTTCAGTAAGTCCAACCCACTCATTTAATTCGATTTTGTCTGGTAAGTCTGAGATTATTAATTTGTCAGTTTTTAATCGCCGAAGAATAAAAGGGCTGATTCGAGCTTTAAGATCAGTCAAAGAAGAAATATCACCATAACGCTCTATAGGCATTCTGTAACGTTGATTAAAAAAATCTTCTTCTCCTAGTACTAATGGATTTAAAAAATTCATTAGAGACCAAATTTCACTAATTCTATTTTCTATGGGGGTTCCAGTGAGTGCGATTCGAAATGAGATACTGTTTCCTTTCTTAGCTATATCACGAGTACTTTGACTTTGCTTTGACTTTGGATTCTTTATCACTTGTGCTTCGTCGATGATGATTCCTTGAAAGTCGATATTTTGTAGGAGCTCTTGATCCCTATGCAGTAATCCATAGCTCGTTAATAAAATATCTACTTTAGATATAGTTGCTTGAATTTCTTCGAGAGTAGATGATCTTTGGGGTCCGTAGTGCTCCACTACAGATAATTCAGGAGTAAATGCTGAGACTTCTCTTTTCCAATTTGTTAATAGTGATGTGGGTGCAATAAGTAAAATAGGTTTCTTCAGTTCTTGATTAACTTTTAAGTGCTGAAGGAAGGCCAATACTTGGATCGTTTTACCTAATCCCATATCATCTGCTAAACATGCTCCTTGCTCAAAACGATGGAGGAATGTTAACCACCCAAGCCCTTTTTCTTGATATGGTCTGAGTTGACCATGAAACCCTTCTGGAGCTGCTAATGGTTCGAGTGCTTTTTTTTGATGATATTGCTCTAATACATTCCTGAGTTTTGGACCTGCATCAAATTCATGCACTGGAAGTTTCATGAAAGTGTTGTCTTTTGTCGCCGTGAGTCTGAGGGCGTCATCTAAGCTTAATTCTGGCTTATTACTGCAAAATTGAGCAGCATTTTTTAGATCATTTGGGCGTAATTCTATCCATGAGCCTTTGTGCTTTACTAG
>QCHV01000028.1 GCA_003217035.1 Prochlorococcus sp. AG-402-G22 | reverse complement strand
GGCATTTATCAACAGCCAAGGTATTGATTACTGTTGCACAGTTGAAGAATTGAAGAACCTCTTTGGTGAGTGCATTATAGTTCAAGAGGTATAGCATTGATTTCATTAATAGAAAACTTTTGATTGCAGTATTGGAATGCAATTAGAGCTTGCAACTTATTCATACCTTCACCATTTAGTGAATTAATATTCTTTCCTAATCCTTTAAGAAACAAGGTCTCTTTAGGATTATAAATAACATCGTATACAGCAGCACTGTCTTTAACTTTTTCATACCAACCAGTCTCAAAAGGGTTCAGCTCTAAGTGGTTTATATCACCCATAGAAGAGCAATTCACTATCAAATCATATGATTGGATTAAATCTGATCTTTTTTCCCAAGGAAGGTATATCACGTTATCTTTTCTTAGTAGGATATGATTAGGAATAGATCTACAGGTGATATTGATTAAGGAATTAATTGTTAATTTAGCTCTTAAAAGAGAAGCTACTGCTTTTCCTGTACCTCCGAAGCCCATTAACAGTACGTTTATATCTTGATCTATATCAACTAATTTTGAGATTTCATTTATAGCTGCTACTGCATCTGTATTGGCTGATTCTAAATAATTATCCTCCCCCCTATATATACAATTAACAGCACCTATATCTCTAAATATATTTTCTGATGGGATTGCGAGTTGGCAAGCAATCTCTTTGTATGGAGCAGCAATTGCACCACCTTGAAATTCTTCGTCTTTCGACAACTTTGTAAATTGGTCTTTAAAATCCTCCTCAGTTTCACAATCAACAGCAATCATGTGGCCTTCAATTCCTAGACCTTTGTAGAGTTGATTCCATATTATTGGTGATCTAGCCCCTTTAGATGGATTAAATCCAAAGATCGCCGAATAAACCATGGCTCAGATTAGGTTCCCAAATTTTTTATAACCTAATACTTCTGAAACCTTCTTGCCTTTTTTCATTAGCGCAGAAAAGGATTTGTAGTCAATGGCTTGCAACGGATCAACAGCTGCTTCTGAAGGATTTGGATGGACTTCTAACATGATCCCGTCTGCTCCGGCACCTATAGAAGCCAATGTCATTGGCAGAACCCATGGCCTCCAAAAAGTAGCGTGAGATGGGTCCGTAACAACAGGTAAATGTGTTATTTCTTTTGCTGCAGGGACCACTTGGAGATCTAATAAAAATCTAGATGAGGACTTGTGGGTATGAGCAGTAGTAATTCCTCTTTCGCACAAAATCACCTTGTTATTCCCTTCATTTAGAATGTATTCTGCTGCCCCCAGCCAATCTCGCAAAGATGCTCCATAGCCTCTTTTTAGCATTATTGGGATTCCCGTTTGAGCAGCATCAATAAGTAATGGATAATTTTGCATATTCCTTGTACCTATTTGAAGAATATCGGCCACTTTGCAAATTTCTTTAAGGTACTTTGACTCCATAACTTCAGTAATTACAGGAATGGAGAACTTCTCTTTCGCATTTGAAAGCCAATTAAGACCGTCTAGCCTTGTCTCTGTATACTTTGAGCTACGGTATGGAAAAGTAAGTGGTTTAAAAGCTCCGCCGCGTAGGAAAGAAGCACCAATTTGTTTAATATTGCTGGCAATATCTTCAATCAACTCTTTATTTTCCACCATATTTGGACCTGCAAAAATAGGGCAGTGATTTGGGCCAAAGGTAACTCCTGAAATATCAAAGGATGAAAAGTGATCAGGGTTATTTTTTGAAACTTTAGGTATCTTTTCTTTTATATCTTCATCTGAAACATCTTTTCCAGGAGCTTTATTTTGTATCATAAGCCTAAATCATGTGATTGTTCATGTGATGATACCTTACACCAAGTTGTCTTTATTTCTGTTGATCTATACAGACTATGTATGGCTTGATGTGTATAGAATGATGACCTTGCTGTTACCTTAGGATTAACTTTATTCTTGATAGAGCTAAGAAAATCTTCAACAATAATTCTATGCGAGTATCCATAAGCAGTATCTACTGGAAATGATGTCATCTTTATTTTTTCCTCCAATGATTTGTCTCCAAGTTCAATGCAGTTAATATTATTTAAGGCTAAACCTCCAATTTCTACATAACCTTTTGTACCTAAAATACTAATCATAGAGCTTTTGTCACAAGGCCTTACACTTGTGGTTAGTTCTAATGTCCCTATTGAACCATTCCCGTGACTAAGTAGTGCAATATGAGTATCTTCTGCTTCTAAATTATTAACTAAATTATATTTAGATGATATTACAGAATCTATTTTGCCATTTAAATGTATTAAGCAATCAATATGATGAATCGCTTGTTGGTTTATTACACCGCCATCGCTTTTCCATTTACCATGCCACTTGTCTTCATAATAAGATTGATCTCTTGACCAATGTAGATTAACAGAGGCTATCTTTGAATCGCCAAGCATTCCACTCTCTATTACTTCTTTGACCATTACCACTGTTGGATTGAATCTATTTTGAAAGACAGGTGAATATATAAGATTATTTTCTTCAGCTAGATTTACTAAAGAATAAAGTTGATTTAACCTCATAGTTAATGGCTTTTCGCACAGAACATTTATTCCATTTTTTAAGAATTCTAATGAGTGTTCATAATGCAATCCAGAAGGTGTAAGTATAAAAGCGCAATCTGGTTTTAAATTGATTAGTTCTTTTAAGCTTGTGACTTTTAATATTGATGAATGATCTAAACCTATGTTGTTAATATATGAATTTGAGTAAATATATATCTTGTGCTGACCCATAAATGATTTGGTGAAAACGTTATCAAGGTAATGAGCAAAAACCCTACCAGCACCAATTAAAGCTATTTTCATGATTTGTCTTTTTATTTAGAAATAATGGAAATCTAGTTTATTCTAGACTTTTACACTCATACCCAAAGGATGAGTTGGGTCACATAAATCTTTATAGGTTCCTGAAGCTGCAATTAATCCATCTTTTATTTCATAAATCTTGTCACATTTAGATAGTGTTTTCAACCTGTGAGCGATTACCAGAGTGGTACATCTTCGACCTACAATGTCTAATGAATTAATCACCTCACTTTCAGTTTTTTCATCTAATGAGCTAGTGGCTTCATCTAAAACGAGAAATCTTGTTTTCCTGTAGAAGGCTCTAGCCAAAGCCAGTCTTTGCCTTTGCCCTCCTGATAAATTAATTCCATTTTCTCCAATTGGTGTATATATTCCTTGAGGTAACTCTGTAATTAATTCATATAATTGTGCGGATGAAATTGCATCCCAAACCCCTTCATAGTCTATAGATTCTTCGGCTATTCCAAAAGCTACATTCTCAAGTACACTAGCATCCAATAAGCTTATATTTTGTGGCACTTCAGAGCAGCAAAGTTGCCATGATGGTATATCTGTTGAGGACAAAGGGATCCCATCTAAACTTATTTGACCAGTAGTAGGCTCTAGATGCGCAAGAAAAATATTTGACAAAGTTGTTTTACCGCTACCTGTAGGTCCTGTAAGTGCCACTCTTGAACCAACTGGGATGTTGATAGTGATCGATTTTATGGCTGCTTGACTTGACTCAGGGTATTTGTACCCGACCTTAGTTAAGGAAATTTCTCGTCTTGGGAAAATACCCTTTGGGGATAAGTTTTTATTACTAACTATGGCTCGTTTAGGTTTTTTTAATTCCAAATAGGTAAGTGCAGAATTTATTTCCGGAAGAGCTCCCCTTATAGTTGTGATTGACCTAAATAAATCTTGTAATGGAGGTGTTAGCTTAATAGATGCAACTATAAAAGTTGACACAAAAGGTATTACACTTAGAGAAAGTGTTTCTGAGTTAAGTGCATTAATCCTTGGTAGGAATGCGGCGGCAAATATAAATGTAATGGCAACTGGTTCAATTATTAATCTTGGGAGATCAGGCATATAACCTGATTTCCATTGATATGATTTTGCCGCTTCTCCCGCATCTATAAATTTTGACTCAAAGTAACTGCTGGTATGTGTAAGATGAATATCTCGAATTGAATAAAAGATTTGGTTAAGTAGTGAATTAGTAAGAATATCTAGTCTGACTCTCTGCTTAGAGGCATGTCTCAAATAAGGGACTATAAAAGATGAAATAAGTACAAAGAATCCACCTAAAATAATTAGTAGAATAATTGCTTTTGCGCCAATTGTTATTGCCAGTGCAGCACCAATGCAAAAAATTACTATGCAACTTGTGCTGATTAATATTGCTGGCTTGACTATTGCGATTGTCATTTTCTGTATATTCGCCATTATTTGTGCTGATATTGCAGAATTCTTTGTTGTCAGGAAGTATTCGTAAGGTTGAACAATAACTCTATTTACAATTCTATTAGAGATATCTCGCCATATTTGGGCAGTCAAGCGTTCTATAAAAACCTTCCTGGCGAATTTTGTAATAGTCCCAAGCCAAGTGAGACTAATCAGGGCTATTACAAGAAATGCAACCGAATTACCCATTGAACCTTGAAAAACTGTTATCCCAGGCAATGTATCTTTAAGCTCTCCACCAACAAGACTGGATGCGAATCTCCCTGAAACTGCAACAGTGGCAAGGTCTACGAGCCCACCTAAAACTGATATTGGCAGGATTTGAAAAAAAAGTGATTTAACTCTTTTTTTGGGGATAACCCGAACAAATCGACTAAGCCCTTCAATTGTTTTGCTCTTGATTAAAGGCACTAGGGACTTCAGGACTTATCTAAAGCTATTCCGACAGGAGCAAAGTGGGGTAAAGATATAGCCAGTACTTCAATCGATCACCAAAAGAGTATTTTCTGAAACAGCAAAAATAAGTAATTCAGAAGAAACCCATCTGAATCGATTTAAATTGAGCTTTTATTATTAATTAGAGACGTAATCAGATCTTTACGAATTTATTAATCTAGTACTAAGAGGAATAGTTGACAATAGACTCTCTTGCAGATAAGGTCTATTTCAATATTTTTATTAAAAGTCACATAGGAAGATACTAAGGAAATGGATGATATATCAATAATAATTAGAGTTAAAAATGAAGATCGTTATATAGGTCATGCAATCCAATCTTGCTTAGACCATTTCATAAACCCTGAATTAATAATAGTTAATAACTGTAGTACAGATGATAGCGTAATGATCTCAAAGCTTTTTAGACATGACACAAGTCTGCCAATTAGTCCAGATTTTTCAGAATTGTCAATAATAGAGATTTCGGACTATAGCCCAGGCAAAGCAATTAATCTTGGAGCACGTCATGCAAAAAGAAGTAGACTAATGGTTCTCTCTAGTCATTGCAAGATTATTGACTTAGATAAGCAGATGTTGTTTAAGAATGTGGATCAATATCAGGCTGTTTTTGGGAAGCAAATTCCTTTTTATTGTGGTAAAAGACTTAGAGCAAAATATATTTGGTCTCATTTTCATGAAGAAGAAGAAGTAAATATGTATTCCAATCTTGAGGACAGATATTTCTTTCATAATGCAGCAGCTTGTATATCCAGGGACTTTTTATTGCAGAATCCACTTGATGAAGAATTAGTCGGGAAAGAAGATAGGTATTGGGCTGCAGAAATAGTAAGAAAAGGTCATCAGTATCTTTATATGCCATCTTTTGTAGTAGAGCACCACTACACTCTGAATGGGAATACATGGAGATCAGTAGGGTGATTTAATAGAAATTCTATGCATAAATTGAAGCTATTATTTAGCTCTAAACCTAAGAATGATATTTTAGTGTGGGACACTATGTCCATTAATAAGATTCAAAGAGCAATTGGAAACTATCGTTGGGAAGCAGTCGACTGTAGAAATAAGATTTATATTGCTCCTCTATACCTTTTAAAGTCGCTATTCGTTCTAATAAAGAAGTACAAGAATTTGCGATACTGTAATCTTTTTGCACTTAAGCCATCGTCCCCAAAAACAATAAATGCCATCCTAAGAAATTATATTGGTAGCTTTAAAACCATTTCAGTTGCTGTATTGGGATTAAGTACTGTATTTCATTATAAGCCCAAGCTTTTAATTACTTATATAGATAATAGTTATTATTTTCAATGCTTGGATGCTTTATTGCATGAGCTTATTCCAGTTATAACTATACAAAATGGTTCGCGATGGCATGCTAAAAGCATATCAAAAGGTAATACACTGAGATATTCAATATTCAAGTCTAGTTTTCATTCTTGCTTCGCTGCACTTGGCCCTATAGACATAGATATGTATAGAGATAATGGATGGAAATGCCTTCAATTTCGAAACATAGGTAGTGTCTCTGCAGATACTTATTTTAATGATCAATCTATAGAGATTAAATATGATATTTGTATTATTGCAGGCTCCTTGAATACAAGACTAACGGATTTTAAGTTATCTGAACTAATAAATAGATACTCAAAAAATCGTTCTGTTAAAGTTATAGTTGCTTTAAAAAGAGGAGTCGATGATCCTGGGTTTGGCGACCATTACGATGAGTTAGACAAATTATATGGTGACTGTGCTGAATTAATTCCTTTGAATGATTCCAGTATTAACCTTGCTCGAAGATCGAATGTTATTACAGGAACTTTTAGCACGGCTCTTAGAGAGCTCTTTTCCATTGGCAAAAAAATCTATCCAATTAGCTTTGAAGCTGAAGGGGCAAACGTCTATTGGGAAAAGCTAAATATCAATCAAAGTCCTAGTCAATCAGAGTTCAATGACTACTTGAACCACCTCTTGTCTATTGATCAAGGAGAATATCAAAAACAATTTTCATCAGAGATGAAATACATAGGAGCTTTCCCAATGGAGCCCAGGCCATTAGCTAGGCTTCAGAAACTAGTTGATTCTAAGCTTGGGTTCAATAAATAACGCTTTTTATCTTAGTAAGCTTTTTTTAGATAGATTTTTAGTTTTGGTCAAGGTTTTGTTTTTTAGACTGGTCATTTGTATGAACTTGAGGCTGGGGTTTTGATGAAAAATAATTTGTCATATCTGATGCCATCAACCTTGATATTAAATAAGTATTATCTAGATGCGTTTCAATTTGACGCCTTTTGAAAGGCTTTATTCTAAACAATAAATAAAATGACCTGCTTTACTTGTTTCTTAAATAGCATTTCATGCTAATGCAATCCATTCAAGAATATTGAGATCCCTCAATTAAAGAACCAAAGCCCTATTAATAGACTACTTTCAGAAAAGACTTGGCCTAAATGGAAGGGCAAAAAAACAAAGGAGACTCACTATAAAAGGCTTGAGATATCAAGCTTGGTTGACTTGACGATATATTTCAGAACATCAATACTCGTAGAATTTTGACTTTTTCAGATAAGATTCAATGCCTAATTTCATGAATTCTATGGATAAATCGGTTAAAGAATAAATTTGAGGTGACTTTATCGAGCATTCAGAAGATCTTACTTGATTTCATATTTCATTTAAAAACACGACTTTTTTTCAAGAGCAATAGCTGAGAATATTGCCTTGGGCTGAAATACTGGAGCTGGAAGGAAAATATAAAGATTCCAGCAGAGCGTTTTTTCTTTTAAATATGAATATGTCTTTAGTGTCGAAAACTAATATATATATTGTCTCATTGTTAAATATAAGTTATTATGTAAAAGTATCTATGATTATTTTTCATGCTTACGGGTAAGGAGTTATTAGCCAAAGTGAAAGACTTGGGGGATGTCTCAAAGTCTGATCTTGTAAAGGCATGTGGATATGTATCCACAAAAAAAGGAGGCGGAGAACGCCTTAATTTCACAGCTTTTTACGAAGCTCTGCTTGAAGCTAAGGGTGTAAATCTTGCATCTGAAAGCGCAGGTGGTATTGGTAAAGGAGGAAGAAAGCTTAGCTATGTAGCTACTGTTCAAGGAAATGGAAATCTATTGATTGGTAAGGCTTACACAGCTCTTTTAGACCTCAAGCCTGGTGACAATTTTGAAATCAAAATGGGTCGCAAAGGTTTCCGCTTAGTACCTGAAGGAGACGGTTAAGGTAAAGGCCTTAATCTTTCAACTTCGCTGATTGCTGGCATGCTGCTTATTTTGCTGCCAGCAATTTTTTTTGACTCAAAAACATCTTTTTATTGAATACGAATTATCTCACTAGCCTTCAGAGCTACTAGAAAGTTTTTAATTCTCTGAGTAGTTCCTGAACTCTTCTGATTAAAGTGGCCCACTCTTTCTTTACTGAAAAAAGCCTTATTGATTTTTCTCCTAAGATATCTTCTATATATCTGGCCTTAAAAATTTCCTAAATGTAGGCTCAGTTATAGCTTTGCCGCCAGAAACAATCATTTCTTGAGTCTTTGAGTTAGCTATTGAAATGAACCTTCTTACTCTTCTTTTTGGATATCGATTTTTTCTTTAATGAGTCCGTTCTCAATTATCAATAATTTTTCTTTAGGTGATTTGTTTCTTCCTTCTTTAAGAGAGACTGATACAAATTTGTCACTATTTCTAATTTCTTCAGCTTCCTTCGCCCTCTTCTCTTTTCTAGTTAGTTCCTTCCACTTTCCTCCTGCTGCTTTTCCATTGAGCTTATTAACACCAAATTCTTCTGATTGACAGTCTTCATCATTGCCATTAGTTGATTTTGAGACAAGCTTCAAATCCTTTAATTTGTCTCTTTTGCTTTTAAGAAAATTGAATAAACCCCTAATCAAGTTTTTCTTTGGTTTTAATGACTCATTAACTATTTCTTGATCAGTCTTCATATTGACCTTTTTGATAAGTACTTCTGCATCAAGATTAAGCTTCTCAGCTATTCGTCTAATCATCCCTTTTATAAAAACAAGCTCAGGTAATAGGTCAACCTCCCCTTTCTCTAAAGCTATTAGTTGCTCACACCCAATTTTGATACTCTCTGCAAGTGACTCAATTGTCATGCCTTTTTTTTGCCGTGCCTGATTTATTAATGAGCCTATTTCTTGGATTGCTGTTGCATATGTTTTATCTCCGTTAGATTTCATAAATTCAATTCTTTACATTACAAGCTAATTGTAGTCTCTAACTACAATTAGCTGAAGATTCTTATGTATTTAAATATACATTCTTGCTGATATTTTAATCTTTGTCATACTCTTTAGGGTTATTTGCTGGGTTGATTTCTTTTAGTTCAATCACTTCATTCGTATCGTTATCATTGCTTGCTTTTTCTTGGTTTAAATCTTTTGAGTTAGAAATTTCTTTATTACTAAGCTCTATATTCCTCTTCTCTAGCCATGCTTGCCTTGCCTGGTCAGTTTTAACTTTTCGCTCTT
>QCHV01000027.1 GCA_003217035.1 Prochlorococcus sp. AG-402-G22 | reverse complement strand
AAAGCTGCTTTTTCTTTAGCAGCACGTCTAGCTTCTGCAGCAGCAAGCCTCGCTTCTTCAGCAGCTCGTTCAGCTTCTGGATCAATCTTTTTGCATTCAGGGAATGGAGTTGTTTCGTATCCTTTAAACCCACAACTTAATGTGCCTGCATGTAGGTCATAGGAATAAGTCGGCCAACGTTTGGGATCATCTGGGATCGCTTGAATTTTTTCACAAGTATTGGAAGTACTTTGAATCTTGAAATTCTGTACTTTGACGTTTGGGACTTCGTCTACATAACCCAGGGCATAACTTGCTTCACACTGAGACTTCATGCTGAGAAAAGCCTTTTGAGCAGACTCTTTTACCGCTCTAGTTTGTACATTCCTATAGACGGGGTAACTCACTCCAGTCGCGATAGAAACTATCGCCATAACAACAGCCACCTCAACCCCAGTGAAACCTTGATTCTTCTGCTTTTGAAATTGAGTCATAGCTCAATTCTCAACTTATAAATTTGATCCTAAATCCAATTGGTTTGGTTAAATCTTGTGGATGCAACTTTTTAAAGATTTAAACCTTATTAATGAAAGCAACTTAGGGGCAGTGGGCAGCAGTTTTAGAAAAAGCTTTTAATTAATTCTCATTAGCTTTTTTATTAACTCTTCATGGGTTTAACGCCCTACTGCCACAAATACTTCGAAAACACCTATTCCTACAAGGGTATAGAGATAGGGCACTAACTGGGCAGAAGCCTGGGCACTAAATGTTTACACGATGACTGCAGCGACCTAGTGGCTTGTGTTAACTAGGTCGGTGATTTGATGGTTTTTTAGGAACTTCAATCTACACTGAGAGGGATAAAACCCTCTTTTTAATGAGGAAAAAGGATAAATTTATTTTTTATTTAGGTGGAATTTCTTCCCCATATTTGTCTTTATTGATTTGGATTATTTCTGGACTTTTTGTACTTTCTATTCCAAATGATCTTGTTATTCTTATAATTATATTTATAGTCTTCCCAATATTGGGTTTTAGATATATAAGACAAGTCCATAGGTACCAATTAAGAAAATATATTAGAGACCTAGATCAATCATCCAAGGATAAAATTTCTTCACTTGCTAAAAACTGGTGGAATTTGCATATAGCTATATTAATTATTACACTTTTGGTACGTATAGGTATAGGCAGAGGAAATGACCCTTCTGTTTCTGCCGTTAAAAATGGATTAGTTAATGGTATTAAAGAATGTTTAGTAAGAGATATTGATAATAAAACAACAAACTTTTTAGATGCTCAATCATTCTCAGGTAACTACTCAAAATTTAAAATTGAATCTTTAGATCCTAATAGTTGTTATAGAGCGAAAGCAGTCCCTAAAACTAATCAGAAGACATGGTTCGAAATAGATTTTGATAAAAATACTGGCGTAGCCACAAGGACTTGTGGAGATGCATCTAAATTTGGCTGCGAAGAGGGCAATACTTGGTAAGAATTTTTAAAAATATTATTAATAGGGGATAAATAAATTCATACAAATAAACTCATTTGCGTGCTTTTTGCTTGCCCTGCTTTAGAGCTATTCCCTCAGATCCTAGTCGGGGCGACAGGATTCGAACCTGCGACCTAGTGCTCCCAAAGCACCCGCGCTACCAAGCTGCGCCACGCCCCGCTTCAAAGATCATATTAAAGCCCTCTAAGGAAATAACTTTAAAAAGCTAGTTAATAATGACGAACAAATTACAAGAATGACAGAAAAACTTTGTAAGTTTTCTTGGTTCCTTAATTATTGGATACCCATGAAGGAATAAGGAGGGCTTGCCGGAAAATGATTCTGCAGGATTATTAGTAAAAGGTAAGAGGGTCAGAAATGAACGACGAAAACTGGAAAGAGGAGTTCAAAGAATGGAAACCCAGTCTTAGACCCTTTCAAATTAAATTGCTTGAACAAGGAGCAAAAAGTCAAAGCCAGGCACTAATGCTCAATGACATGTGGTGCGAATGGAAAAGCCTTGCTGTCAAGAGAAATATTGATCAAATCTCAAGCAAACCTTTTAATATAGAAGATCCTTGGTATTAGAAGGAAAACTAGATCACTTCACCTATACGTAAGCAAGCAGAAATGAATGATCCCCAAAACTCTAAAGAACGTTACATACGCATTCCCATCCCTCTTAAAAGAGAAGTGAAACAAAATAGAATTGCAAACAGGTCAATCAATTTGATTGAGAAGCACAAGCTCTTTATCGCTTGGTATCAAAAGAAGTTGGGCCTAAGTCATTATGGTTTGCTTTGGCTCATCTTCTTTAAAGGCATAGTGGTAACTCTTTTAATTCAAAAACTCTTTTCCTAAAAACAACTAAGAGATAACTAACCGCTTCACATGGGAAGAAATCTATAAGAAAATATCCATAAAACAAGTAAAGGGATGAAACCACTTCTACTGACTTTAATAATTACTGCAATCGCTTTGTTGGCTAGCAAACCAGTCTTGGCATACCAAGATATAGAGCAGAAAGTAATAAAGCTTGAGCAAAAAGTCTCTAAGAAATTCTCCAAGACATTTTGCAACAGCACAGGATTTGGGATCTCAGAAGAAGGGGCCTTGAAATTCTCTCTGGGAGAAACTGAAGTGGAATTTGCAAAAAATCCACTTATTGACAAGGTTGACATTGAGAATGTAAAGCAAAAAATTCTAGATGATGTTGCAGACACTTGTTATAATTTTAATTTAGCAACTTCAGACCTAGATTCGCTAAAGCTAAAGTCGATTAATTAGCTTTCTGAAAAGGTTGATCAGATTCTTTATTTGTATGTAGATTGTAGTTCTACTTGATCAAATATTTATTCCCAACTCAATATTTAAATCGTATAAATATCTAATTAAAAAGAGATAAAATATAGTTCAATCACTAGAATAGGTTGATGATTAAAAAAAATGATCCAAATTGGTGGAAAGACCTAGCTGCTTATCTGTACATCGCTTCTGTGATTGTCGCAGTGATGCTTTGGGCGAAAAACTTCTTATCTTTATAAAAACATGAGATGGCCTCCCAACAAAGCGTGGACTTCAACAAGCAAAAGAGAAGGTTATCGCCACTTTGAAGTTAAAAGCTTTGGAGGGAAAGGTAAAGATCGTTGGCTAAATCTTTTTCCAGTCAATAATCAAAAAATTAACATCAGAGTTTCTTTTAAAGAGATCAATAACTCTTCAAAGTGGACCAATGGATGGATACAGTTGCCTGAAGACGAAGATTGCCACCAATGAATCTTCTAACAAAACATGAATTATCAAAAGGGACCTGGCAGCCTTGAAAAATCGATCCTTTTAAGAATCTAGTCTTCATCCTCAATCACTAAAAGAAAAATGGAGCCCTCACAAAGTTTGTTATCAAAATGGATAGAGAAAATTCTCGTTATTAATTTTTTCTTAGTTATTGCAGGCGCTGCGTTCTTTTTGACTGCTGTTATTTGCTCCGCAAATGGCATTGAACTGCCTTATAGAGTCTTTCAAAGGCTTTGGTATCCATTGTTCATACCAGTAATAAGCCTTTTTTTTACAGCCGTTTTGACAGAAGCCCTCTTAAGTCGACTAAATCAAAAAAACAGCTGAATTTAAATCTAAAATTACCTCCGAAAACCCTTTAAACCGCACTAATAGCCAGAGGATCAATCCTAAACACTACTGATAGCCACGCCAAAAAATAAAAACACTATTTATGGGGCTTGTTTTTCTGGCTCAGTTCACTTAGAAAGAAGATTCCCCATCACCCAGGCCCACGTAATGCACGAGGGTCTTTTTTTTTTGCCAATACCTCCATAACACTAATGGTTTAGGAGTCCTTTTTTGATATACGAAACAGAGCTCCCAAAAAAGCTTAAGCGTGGTGACAACATTATCTGCAATCAACTTTTCAGGACCTTTTAAATAATTCCAATAACGAGAATAAAAATAGAAAGCTCGTTTGATACTGCTATTTTTGCTGCTTGATTAAATGAACAAGCTCTTCAGTTGTAAGTCCTGGCTTGTAATCCCAGATCATTCCGAATTTCTCTCTCCATGGTCCAAAAACCTTGTACAGGACAGAGGCATTTTCAGCTCTGCATATCACTACCCCTGATCCGTCCTGAGGAGTATGAACCCAAGCCAATCTTTCATATCCTTCAGTCAAATCTTCTGACTTGCCACTCTCTACATAATCAAGCAACGCATCAGCTGCAAATGTTTGATCTTCAGACGACTCAAACTTCCACGTAACAACATAAAGCTGCATTGAAAGCAGAAAAAATTAGAACTTATTCAAAATAAAGGAAAACGGTCTTTGTTTAAATTATCTTTAATTAAGAAAACAGCTCTATCGAAAGCAAGAAGGTTTTAAGAAAGGGGTTTTTCAAAACTAATCATTAGAGAACCAAGAACGAATTTTTCTTGTCATGGAACCAATCCTTAAGGAAAACTCTCTACCTGAACTGGCAAATGTATACCTCAAAGCCTTACCGGATTTAAACATTGCCTCTCCTATTGCTTTTGCTCTTAATAGTTCTTGCTGGTAAGCCCTTTTAACAGCTCTCTCAGCATCAACATTAGCCAGCTTCGCCTGCTTGGCTAATCGCTGAGTTTTTGATTTTGGGATGACATTTAAAACACTCTCTGGTTCGGACCATTTCCATAGCCATGGAGTATTGGATTGAGAAATTGCTGAGGATTTCTTATCCATTGAGACGCTGCAGTTTTTTTATTCCCTAAGGATGCAACTAAAAACTGTTTGATATAGCTAAAAGTTGCTCTCTGAAATTTCCTGTAGCACTAATTAAAAATAGAAATGGGAATATGACAGCTATATAAATTTCTTCTTGCAATCAAAAACAGACTTTAATTTTCATCAAATAACAAACTTCCTGCTAAAACCTGAGAAGTGATTTCTAGATCTAAAGGGCAGGGTTATTGGATACAGCCCAAATATAAAAGGAAATATTTGCACTAATGGCAAAGACAACTGAAAACCTTTTCATAATTGAACCAAGAAATTTAATTCCAATCCAGCAGATGATCATATGAGTAGGCGAGTTTTTGTCAGCTCTCCAACACAAAAAAAATTTCAAGAACTTTTTGATTATTAAAAGAAGCTAGACCTGCATCTCTCAAGTCCCTTGAGAATCCTCTGAATTAATTCTTGCTTGGGAATGTATTGAATTGACAAATATTCAGGGAAGACTAGTACGTCTTGAGAATCAAGCCTTACACGAGCTCCAAACCAAGATCCATGTTTTGGCATAGACGCCCTACATGAAATCTCATTTGTTTCAGGATCAATCTTTTTCTCAATAAGCCAATCTTCAAATTTTTGAAAATTTGTGAATACTCCTAAACCAGCATAAGAACTATGTGATGAGGAGAAAACAATTAAAAGACTTAAAAAAAAAAGCCTAACTGCCTGCCTGCTTACAAAGCTCATACTTCAAAAAAATTCATGGGTCGCCTGAGATTCGAACTCAGGACCAGCCGGTTAAAAGCCGGATGCTCTACCACTGAGCTAGCGACCCTTGCTTAAGCAATGCCCTTAAAGCACCACGAAAAATACCATGTTACCTATTCAGGCATTAAGGACGCTAACTTTTAGGGAATCAAGTTTTGGGTGACACATAAAAACGCTTCACAAAATTCATTAGTAGTTTTTTTAGATGAATTAAGTTAAGTTCTTCTATTTTTTACATCTATTCTGTAAACTCCATCACGAATCAACAAAACCAATGCTTAGTCTTTTAGTCGTAATTCTGCCAATCCTTGCAGCAGTTACTTGGGTAACCTTCAATATTCAAAAGCCTGCCAAGGAACAATGGCAAAGGCAATTCGATGACAATAACAAAGCTTTTTAAAAGAGAGGGTTGTTAAATTCAGTGCTGACCTGAATCAATTTATCCTTGAGCTCATCAGATTCAATAACAATTATTGGAGCAGGTCTAGCGGGCTCAGAAGCTGCTTGGCAGATTGCCAATGCAGGTATTCCTGTAAGACTTTATGAAATGAGACCTTCTAAGAGGTCTCCAGCACATCATAGTAACGATTTTGCCGAGCTTGTATGTAGTAATAGCTTTGGAGCCTTAAGCACCGATCGAGCAGCGGGTCTTCTTCAAGAAGAACTAAGGCAATTAAATTCATTCATTATCAATACTGCTGATCAGAATTCAGTGCCTGCAGGAGGAGCTCTTGCCGTTGATAGAGAAAGATTTAGCTCAAATGTAACTAACAAACTTTCTTCAAATCCTTTAATTAGCATTCATCGGCAAGAATTAAGTGATTTACCTTCTCAAGATCAAATAACAATTCTTGCTTCAGGCCCACTTACAAGTTCTGAGCTTGCTGAAAACATAAAAAGATTCACTGGTCTTGATCAATGCCACTTTTATGATGCTGCAAGTCCCATTATTGAAGGAGAAAATATTGATCTTTCCATAGCTTTTCGTGGAAGTAGATACGATAAAGGGGACGCGGACTATATAAATTGCCCACTAACACAACATGAATACTTGTCATTTAGAAAAGCCCTTCTTCAAGCAGAGCAGGCAGAATTAAAGGATTTCGAAAGAGATTCAGCCACTTTTTTTGAAGGTTGTCTCCCAATTGAAGAACTTGCTCAAAGAGGTGAAGATACGATGAGATATGGCCCTCTTAAACCTATTGGATTATGGGATCCAAGATGGGGAGACCTACAAAATCGGGATTTAAGAAGAACAAAAAGGGCCTACGCAGTTGTCCAACTTCGCCAAGAAGATAGAGCAGGAAGGCTCTGGAATTTAGTTGGATTTCAAACCAATTTAAAATGGGGCGCACAAAAAAAAGTTTTCAGAATGATCCCAGGTCTTCAAAATGCTGATTTTGTTCGTTTTGGAGTAATGCATCGCAACACTTTCCTGGAATCTCCAAAGTTATTAAAACCTACACTTCAGTTCAGAGATCGTCTAACACTTTTTGCTGCAGGTCAGATCATTGGAACAGAAGGATATGCAGCAGCAGTTGCAGGTGGTTGGCTCGCGGGGACAAATGCCGCCTTATTAGCACGTGGGAAAGAACCAATATCTTTTCCCAAAGAGACCATGATTGGAGCACTTACTCACTTCATAAGCGACTTGGAGTTAAAAGAAAAACTCAACAAAAGAAATAAGTTTCAACCAATGCCACCAAATTTCGGACTATTCCCAGAACTCAATACTCGTATAAAAGATAAACGTTCTCGATATGGGGCCTATCGTGATAGAGCATTAAAAAAGCTTAATGAATCAATTAATAGAAATAAGGATTTTTTTAAGGTAAGCCTATCTCTCTAAAATATAAGCCTTGACTAAAGCATTTCGTTCTCTTACTCAGTAACAAAGGATTGGCAATTCATGACTGGTAATAATCAACACAACTCTTGGGATGCAATAGTAATTGGATCGGGCATAGGAGGCCTGGTTACAGCAACTCAACTCGCTGCAAAAGGAGCAAAAGTACTAGTTTTAGAGAGGTATACAATTCCTGGAGGAAGTAGTGGAGGATTTAAAAGGGAAGGTTATACTTTTGATGTAGGTGCTTCAATGATCTTCGGGTTTGGAGAAAAAGGGTATACAAATCTATTAACACGTGCCTTGTCAGATAGTGGAGAAAAATGTGAAACCATTCCTGATCCAGTACAACTGGCATATCATCTACCTGATGAACTAGAAGTAATAGTCAATAGAGAATATGAAAAATTCATTTCTGGGCTGATTAAAAGCTTTCCTCATGAAGCGAATGGCATAAGAAGCTTCTACAAAGTTTGTTGGCAAGTTTTCAATTGCCTTGATTCAATGCCACTACTCTCGATAGAGGATCCAACCTATCTAGCGAAGGTTTTCTTCAAAGCACCTTTTGCATGTTTAGGTCTTGCCCGTTGGCTACCTTTTAATGTTGGAGATGTTGCGAGGAAATACATAAAAGACAAAAGATTATTGCGCTTTATAGATATTGAATGCTTTTGTTGGTCAGTTATGCCTGCTGAACGTACTCCAATGATAAATGCAGGAATGGTTTTCTCAGATAGACATGCTGGCGGAATCAACTATCCAAAAGGAGGTGTTGGAGTAATTGCAGAGAAGCTTGTAAAGGGGTTAGAGAATAATGGCGGAAAAATTATCTACAAAGCAAGAGTAAAAAAAATCTTAGTGAGTGGTAATACAGCTACAGGAGTAAAACTTGCAAATGGTGAAATTTTCAATGGGAAGAATATAATTTCCAACGCAACTAGATGGGATACCTTTGGAGGAGAAGGTGTAAAAGAACCATTGATAGATAAAAACAAAACTCCCGTTTCAGAAACTAAATGGAGAACTCGATATCAACCATCACCTTCATTCTTATCTCTTCACTTAGGAGTAACAAACGATTCAATCCCCAAAGACTCCCATTGCCATCACCTAATCCTGAATAAGTGGGAGGAGATGGAAATGGAACAAGGGGTAGCTTTTATTTCAATCCCAACAATATTAGATCCCTCTTTAGCTCCCAAAGGGAATCATATCGTCCATGCATTTACTCCTTCTTCGATGGAAGAATGGCAAGGGTTAAGTCCATCAGCTTATGCAAAAAAGAAAAAAGAAGATTCAGAAAGTTTAATCTCAAAAATCAAACAAGTTTTCCCTTCTATAGAAAGCAATATCTCTCACAAAGAAGTTGGCACGCCCAAAAGTCATCGCAGATTTCTCGGAAGACATAATGGAACCTATGGCCCAATCCCTTCTCTAGCTCTTCCTGGTCTATTGCCTATGCCATTTAATACCACAGCGATTAAGCGACTCTATTGCGTAGGAGATTCTTGTTTCCCTGGACAAGGACTTAATGCTGTTGCTTTTAGCGGTTTTGCTTGCGCTCATAAAATTGGAGCCAGTCTAGGGATTAACCCTTGGTCTCTTCCAACCTGAAAAACCTCTTTACGCAGAAATCTTATAGCGGGTTTTCTTCTTCAAAGACAAACCATTCAGGGATACATTTAAAAGAAGCTGAATTAAACTCATTTTCCTTTGCTTCAGCTCTAACACAACAAGTTCTCCCACTATTCATTTCAAGCAAAATAGAATTAGCCCATTCCCAAACCAACTTTGCTGTAAATTCCATCCCAACATTTTCCATAATGCGCAGATCCAATGCTTCTTGAGAGTGAAGTTTCTTCCATTGAAGAAGTAGCGGATCATCAGCATTAACTAAGAAAGTATGGTCAAATTGATCTTTCAATTTTTTTTCCAGCCTATTTAAGGAAGAGAAATCCACAACGAATCCATGCTGATCTAAGTTTTTTGCACTAAAC
>QCHV01000026.1 GCA_003217035.1 Prochlorococcus sp. AG-402-G22 | reverse complement strand
GGTAGGGGAGCGTTCTATGTGGGGTGAAGCGTTAGCGTAAGCGGGCGTGGACTGCATTGAAGTGAGAATGTCGGCTTGAGTAGCGAAAACATGGGTGAGAATCCCATGCCCCGAAACCCTAAGGGTTCCTCCGGCAGGCTCGTCCGCGGAGGGTTAGTCTGGACCTAAGGCGAGGCCGAAAGGCGTAGTCGATGGATAACAGGTCAATATTCCTGTACCAGTTATGTTTTGGGAAGGGGGACGGAGAAGGCTAGCCAATCCAGATGTTGGTTACTGGTTCAAGCGTTCGAGGCTTTGAGGAACGGAGAAAACGTTCTGAGCTAAGGCGTGAGTACGAGCTGCTACGGCAGCGAAGTTGGTGATGTCATGCTTCCAAGAAAAGCCCTATACCCGTTAAGGCATAACTGCCTGTACCCGAAACCGACACAGGTGGGGTGGTAGAGAATACCGAGGGGCGCGAGATAACTCTCTCTAAGGAACTCGGCAAAATGGCCCCGTAACTTCGGGAGAAGGGGTGCCAGCGAGAGCTGGTCGCAGTGAAGAGGCCCAGGCGACTGTTTACCAAAAACACAGGTCTCCGCTAAGTCGCAAGACGATGTATGGGGGCTGACGCCTGCCCAGTGCCGGAAGGTTAAGGAAGCCGGTCAGCTTATGCGAAGCTGGCGACTGAAGCCCCGGTGAACGGCGGCCGTAACTATAACGGTCCTAAGGTAGCGAAATTCCTTGTCGGGTAAGTTCCGACCCGCACGAAAGGCGTAACGATCTGGGCGCTGTCTCGGAGAGAGGCTCGGCGAAATAGAATTGTCTGTGAAGATGCGGACTACGTACACCCGGACAGAAAGACCCTATGAAGCTTTACTGTAGGTTGATATTGTGCTCGGGCTCTGAATGCGCAGGATAGGTGGGAGACTTTGAGGTAGTGCTCGTGGGTATTACTGAGTCAATGGTGAGATACCACTCTTTCAGAGCTAGGGTTCTAACGCTTACCCGTTATCCGGGAAGCGGACAGTATCTGCTGGGCAGTTTGACTGGGGCGGTCGCCTCCTAAAAGGTAACGGAGGCGCACAAAGGTTCCCTCAGGCTGGTTGGAAATCAGTCGTTGAGTGCAAAAGCAGAAGGGAGCTTGACTGTGAGACCTACAAGTCGAACAGGGACGAAAGTCGGTTTTAGTGATCCGACGGTTCTGAGTGGAAGGGCCGTCGCTCAACGGATAAAAGTTACTCTAGGGATAACAGGCTGATCTCCCCCAAGAGTTCACATCGACGGGGAGGTTTGGCACCTCGATGTCGGCTCATCGCAACCTGGGGCTGAAGTCGGTCCCAAGGGTTGGGCTGTTCGCCCATTAAAGCGGTACGCGAGCTGGGTTCAGAACGTCGTGAGACAGTTCGGTCCATATCCGGTGTACGCGCAGGAATATTGAGAGGATTTCTCCCTAGTACGAGAGGACCGGGAGGAACGCACCTCTGGTGTGCCAGTTATCGTGCCAACGGTAAACGCTGGGTAGCCATGTGCGGAGTGGATAACCGCTGAAAGCATCTAAGTGGGAAGCCCACCTCAAGATGAGTATTCCCATGGCATAAGCCAGTAAGGTCACGGGAAGAACACCCGTTGATAGGCTCTACGTGGAAGCCTGGTAACAGGTGCAGCGGAGGAGTACTAATAGACCGAGGGCTTGACCTATAACTAATCTCTTGCTTCTAGAAAGGTTTTATTTTTTTCAATTACTATGCAGTTCTCAAGGTTCATCCTTGAAATGTTTTTCCTGGTGTTCATGGCGGTGTGGAACCACTCCGATCCATCTCGAACTCGGTTGTGAAACGCACCAGCGGCGACGATATTTGGGGGGCAGCCCCCTGAGAAAATAGCTCAATGCCAGGTAAAACATTTTATAAATAATTATCGTTTTTTCAAGAAGGCTAAATAATTACAAAATCGTCTATTCCTTTTGGCACTTAGGGCACCAATGAGTACTTCGCCCAGAGAGCTTTGTTCTTAATATTTCTGAACCGCATTTTCTGCATGGTTTTTTTGTTCGTCTATAAACCCATGCTTGTTCTCCATAATTGCCATTTAACCCTTCTAAATTTCTAAAGTCTGAGAAAGTTGTACCACCCTCTTTAATACTTATTTGTATTACTTTAATCAAGCTCTTGTATAGATTACTTAGTTCAAGTTCTTTCAAGGCTCCTGACTGCTTAATTGGATAAATCCCTGCTTCAAAAAGGCTTTCATCTGCATAAATATTACCTATACCTGCAACTATAGATTGATCTAAGAGAGATGATTTTACAGGCCTTTTTCTGCCTTTAAAGCAAGCTTTGAGATAAGCAGGACTGAAATCATTACTAAATGGCTCTGGCCCAAGATTTTTTAAACCATTGATTATTTCTTTAGGAGACTTTCCTTGGGGGACTAGCCACATTTGACCAAAATTGCGTATATCAATGAAACGAACTTCAGCCCCTTGGCTATTCCAAAAACGTATTCGTGTATGCCTACAGGGATCTTTGTTTTTTTGATGCCATTGAAAATATCCAGTCATTCTTAAATGAACTACTAATGAACCTGAATCAATTTCTTTGCTGGATTTGTTTTTCTTAGTAAGCTGGGCTATTAAGTATTTCCCTCTCCTATCCCAATTACCAATAGTTAACCCTTTTAAGTTAGAAATAAAAAAGCTTGAACCACCATTACTTGCTATTGATCTTTCTGATAAGACTTCTACTTTTTCTATACAAAAATTCCTAAGCTGTTTTTCCAAGCCTTTTCTTACAGTTTCAACTTCTGGTAATTCAGGCAATAATCTTAAACTGCCTCTAGCTCACTCTCAGCAAAATTATTTGTATTGTTGCCTCCATCAACACCGCTATAAGCGGCATAATTTACTTTCTCAAATCTCACTATAACTGGATACTTAATCCCTGACGTGTCAACAGAAGCTACTTTCCCAACTTCGTTATACCAGTAGGATTCAGGTCTCTTAACCCTTACCATGTCGCCTCTTGAGATAGCCATTACTGCTTATGTACAGTTCACTTACAAGATTATCGCTTAGAAAGGATAAATTCGCTTTAGCGTCACAGAATGTCGTCCCATCAGTTAAAGATTATGTCACTATCAAAGTGAGTTCTTTTTATTTGTGGAAACAGATCCATCAGTCTTGAAATTGGATTTGCCAGATCCAGATAGAGATGACCTTAATAGTATTGAATTTCTTGATCGCTTGGAAAGGGCGTGGAAAGTTTGCGAACGCTTTGATTTGCAAACAGAGATTTGGCGAGGAAGAATTTTAAGAATAATCAGAAATAGGGAAAAAAAAGGGGGAGAAGGAAGAGGAACAGGCTTTTTACAGTGGTTACGTGAGATGGAAATTAGTAAAACTAGGGCGTATTCATTGATTCAGCTTGCAGACTCTGCAGATGGCTTGGTTGGAGAAGGCATTCTTGAAGCTAATAGTGTAAATAATTTTTCAAGAAGGTCTTTCATTGAAACTGCTCAATCAGCTCCTGAAGTCCAACAAATGATTGCTGAGTCAGCTAATGAAGGGAATGCTATTACTCGGAAACAAGTTCGAAGATTGTCTGATGAGTTCACAGCCGCAACTAGCCCTTTGTTGCCTGATGAAATTCGCGAAAGAGCACAGTCAAACTTGCTTCCTCCCAGAATTGTTGCGCCATTAGTTAAAGAACTCTCAAAGTTACCCGAGATACAACGTGAAGATCTTAGGAAGGTTTTAATGGAGGAACCAGAACTGGATTCCATAAAAGATGTAACGGCAATTGCTAAGCATTTGGGTAAAGCTATAGATGCTTCTTTGTCTTTAAGAGCATTTCAGAAAGAAGATTTAGATTTAGAAAAAGCAACAAAAGAAGCTCAAAGGATAGAGTCTTTGCCTTATTTAACAGATGCTTTTGGACAGGCCAAGGCTATAGAATCTTCTGTCCTTAGATTGCATACTGCATGGAGAAGATTGAGCAACCTTTATGAAAAATTATGGGTTGATAGCGGAACAAGCACTCCTCACTTACGAGCTGTTTTAGACGTTTTGCAGACACTTAGTGGATCAACAATGAGAGTATCCCTTGGGGAACTGTCAGGTGGTAAAAGACTGAGATTGCAAATTGTAGAAGAATCACCAGAGCATTTAGAACCCCCGAAAATCCCTTGATATTTTTTAATCAGGCTCCTTTCTGAGGATTATCTTAATACTTACATAGATCATCTATTAAGTTGTACTCAAAATCATTATTTGGACTAAACCAATCCTTCCATTGGTTGGTTAGGCCTGTTGAGTTTATCTTATGAGCCATACAATTAACTGCTAAGAAAATAGGCTGACCATCTTTATTAAGAGCTGGTGCAATAAGGCTTCCATCTACGCTCTCCCAATCTGACCAGTTTATTTTTAATGAACCATAATCTCGCCATTCTATATTTGTTTCCAGATTTTTATTTAGATTCAATTTTGTACCATTTTTGACAATTTTCTGCTCATGAAGGTGGATTTTTTCCCCTACTTTGATTAGATTCTTATTGCTAATATTATTCATTTGAAGAAGATCTTTGAAATTTAAATTATATCTCTTTGCAATACCTTTTAATGTATCGCCATTTTTTACAATGTGATAACTTGGCACACTCATGCCAACAAAATCAATAGGTTTAATTGCCCCTATAGGCAGAACTAATTTCTGTCCTATTTGAAGGTAATTCTGGTTTGAAATGTTATTTAAAAATAAAATATCTAGAGCTTTAACTTTATATTTAATAGCAATTTCACTGATAGTTTCTCCGCTTTTTACAGTGTGAAATTCATTACTTGCTTTTGCGCTTAATTCCGCTTCTTGAGGTAGCTTTAGCCTTTGGCCTACTTTTAAATTGTCTGCATCATATAATTCATTTAAATCCATCAGAGACCTTATTGACACGTTATATCTTATAGCTATTCCTGATAAAGTATCTCCATTCCTAATAGATATACTTTGCGACAAAGAAGGTCTTGGCGTTCCAGCAAGTAATAAGAAGGTTAGAAGGAGGATTTTTCTCATCTTTGCTTAAGCTCTTTAGGCAAAGATAATCCCCTTTTCAAGATTCGCCACTTTTCTAAGATTTCTTCGGAAATACAGTTATATCGCTTTACCTTAAAAGACTTCTTAGAAATGAAATATCAATTTTGTAAGGTGGGTAGCGAAATTTTATATCCAGCCAAAAAGGTCTTTTGAGTATTGACTTTTTATGTGAGAAGGTATCAAAGCCTGCTTTACCATGATAGCTACCTATTCCGCTAGAGCCTACCCCCCCAAAGGGTAAATCTGGTATTGCAGCTTGAAGAATTACATCGTTAAAACATACACCTCCAGAGCTTGTATTTTCAAGAAGTCTTTGTTGCTCTTTCTCGGAACCTCCAAACATATATATTGCAAGTGGCTTAGCTTGACCTCTTATTTGCATAAGAGCTGAATCAAGGTCTTCAACACCCAATATTGGCAATATAGGTCCAAACAACTCATCTTTAATTAAGGGGTCATTTGTTGATTTTACATCTATTAATGTTGGGGAAACCTTTTGATGCTCCAGGTCTACATCTCCTCCAAAAAGAATTTGACCTTTGGCACGTAATTGATCTAATAAATCAACTGTCTTATCAAATTGCCTAGAGCTAATTTTGCTAAGGCTTGAAGAGTTTACTGGCTGTTTACCATAAAAACTAATGATAGATTCTTTCATTGCTTCGATTAAGCTAACTTTCAAACCTTCTTCTACCAAAATGTGATTTGGAGCAAGACATGTTTGGCCTGAATTAATTGATTTCCCCCAAATAAGTCTTCTAGCAGTTGTATTTACCTCAGCCCCTTTTAAAACCAATGCAGGGTTCTTACCTCCAAGTTCAAGGGTTATTGGTGTAAGATTTTTTGCAGCTGCTTCCATTACCTTAGACCCAATTTCTGTGCCACCAGTAAAAAATATATGATCGAATCTATTATTTAATAAATTTTTCGAAAACTCTGCATTCCCTTCGGCTACTCTCACTATATTTTTTGGAAAATATTTATCAATAAGCTTTGCTATTAACTTAGATGTTGCAGGTGCATATTCTGATGGTTTGATAATTGCAGTATTGCCAGCGGCTAATGCAGATATTAAAGGGTGCAAAGTAAGCATAAATGGATAATTCCATGGGCCTATAATTAATACGCAGCCAAGCGGCTCACTTTGAACTTTTGCATTGCCAGGCTGAAGAAATATAGGGATTTTGACAGTTTTTGGTCGCATCCATGCTTTTAAGCACTTCCCTGTAAGTTCTAATTCTTGCTTAAGTGCTATTAGTTCAAATAAACCTTCAGTAGAAGGCTTCCCAAGATCTGTTGCCAATGCATCAAGGACTTCATCTTCATGATTATCAGTCAATTGTTTTAATCTTTTTAGTTGCTCTCTGCGCCAGCTTTCAGGCCTGGTAATACCTGAGGCAACTAGACTTTGGAGAGCGTCTGGTTTTAATTCTTCAGAAGGCAATTTTCAAATTTAGTTTGGTGAGTTTAAGTAGTAGCTGCATAGTTTGTTCATAAGCCAAGACTGAATAAGTCTTGGCTTATGATCTATAGCCAGTTAAGACAAAGTGCTATTTCTATTAGATTTGGTTGTTTTCCCAAGATTATACAAGGATTAGTTGACTCTTTCTCAGAGATCAACCAAAATCGAAAAACAATACTTAGTTGTTTAATGATTGTTTATGAATAAAGCTTTTTTTAAATATCTAATAGTTATATTATTAGTTCTAACTTCTATTTATATCTATCAACTTCTTGACATTAGTAAGATAAGCTCGTTGCTTGAGCAAAGCAGGTCTGATATTGGTGATGTAGGTTTTTTAACTGCTGCTTTAATATTTTCTCTTAGATTTATTAGCATCATTATCCCTATTATACCTGGAACTTATTGTTCTATTTTGGCAGGGTATTTATTTGGGCTTGAGTCTGGGTTGCTAGTTATTTTTTGTGCAGATTTTATATCTTGCTCTACTTCATTTTTTTTGGCGAGGCAATTAGGTAGAGATTTCGTTGCCAAGATTTTAGGGAATAGGCAGATGGCTAAAATTGAGAGAGTCAGCAAGAAATACCTAGAGCATAATTTCTTTTTTATGACTGGATTATTAATGACTCAGTTCTTTGATTTTGTTTGTTATGCTATTGGACTTACAAAGATCCCTGCGAAAAAATTCTTACCAGCTTTGATAATAAGTATAATAATTTCTGATATTCCATTTGTAGCAGGTGGATTCGCAATTAAGGAAATAAAGGATATAAGCATTAATAGCCTTTTAAATGGAGAAGTAAGCGTACTTAATGGACCCTACTTGATTATATTCCTCACTTCTTTTATTGGTATATTATGTTTGGGCTTGATAAGTTCTCGGCTTAATCGAAAATTTGACTAGATCTTTCATGAATCAATTAATATAGTAGTTACATTAATTGTTCAAAAGCTTAATACAAATTTGGCTATTAAACTCTATACAAAGTATCACTTAATTAATCAAACCCTGTGAATAACTCCTTGTGAACGCAGAGGTAATCGTATAGGCAGGTGCCAGCTTCTGGTGTTAAAGGGTCGCCATCAATATTTACTACTTTACTACAAATCAGATCGCCATCCCACCTTATTCCATGCTCGCTAATTTTGATAGACCAGTCACGAACAGCTGCAAAGTGTTTTGGAATATGAGTGCCAATCTTTCTGCATATCTCGCATAGTACTGAAAATACTGGTGGTTTCGATTTTATCCTAAGATCTTTTATAACCATGGGCTGTGAGAATACACCAGTGTATCTAATGTAGTCAATTAGTTCATATTCACTCTTTGATAAATTGATTACTTTCAGGGCCTTTTCGAAATCCTCTAATGGGGTAACTGGTCTTTTGATCCTTTTCATAGTAATAGATTTGAACTTTTTTTAGTGATGAATAACTTCACCTAATTTACATTTAAGATTTTTAGGTTATTTAATTCTACTCTACAATATATATTGGGTTCAGATTCAGAGGCCAGTTGCTTTTGACTTGCAAAATTAGGTTTATAAGCTGGTTACCTTAGGTCAAGGCTTAAACTATCTTCAATTATTTGATTTCCCCCTTCCTTTATATTTATTGCTTTGTTTACAGCACATTTGTCTATGAATTATGTGGTATTTGTACGCCAGCTTTTAAACTTATCGGTTTACCTAACTGTTGGTAATGATAACCGAATTGGGTGATACTTACCGTATTAACTTTTTCGGCTTACCTCATTTTGTTTGCCAAAAGAAAGATGCAGAATCGTTGTGTTCTTAACACATGAAATCATGTACACGTCTTTATTTGAAAACCTTTTTGCTGATTCTTTCTTCCCTTCAGCGAGAACTGTTTATGTTGTTTCAGATACTCAGTTGGAAGAAATAAAGCGGAAGCAAAGTCAAGAAGAGCTTGAAAACCTTGAGGCTTCTCGTAAGAGGCTAGAAGAGTCCTATAAATCACGCATTAGAATAATTAATGAGCGTGAGAATGAGCTGCAGGAAGAACTTAAAGCACTTGCCCCAGCCCAAAAGGAGGTTGCTAAATCTTGATTGGCAATTACTCAGACTGATTTGTAAAAGGGGGTTCGTTAGAATCCCCTTTTTTGTTATCCAGATTGTTTTATGTTCATTCAAAATATGCTAGTAAAGCCAGATTTATTAAACAAACACAAAGCTAAGTTTTGATTTTTACTTGCTTTTGGTTTTATATAGATCCAAACTTAGAATTATTACCACATATCTTCACTGGTCTGATTCTTTTCGTTTTTCCTTTGCTCTAGTGTCTCCAACCTCTTTTGGAATTCTTTTTCTTCAGGAGAGATACTTGTATCTTCAGCCCCTTTAGTTTTAATTACACCCTTGATTGCCTCTTCAAATTTTTCATCAAAATAATCTTTCATTTCTTTCCAAACTTCCCTTTCCTCTTCATTGCCAACAGTTCCGCTTACTTGAAGCTCTAATACCTCTCTCGCAAATTTTTTTAGATCATCAACAGACATTGAGTCCACCCGATCACCTATATATATTTCCTTTAGAGCACTTAGTTGCGCCTTGCTTAAATCTTTAAAAGAGACCTCCTCGTTTTTCACACCTTGTAACTCCTAATATTTATTCCCCTTTTTACTCAATTGGAGAGCGCAAAACCCGAAGTGTGCACAAACATAGACATGGTGTTCTTGAATCAATAATCTTCATTGGTTCAAGAATGATTGTCTCCGCTTGCTTTGGGCGCTTGTCTCTCTGTTCTTTGACCTGTTGACCTGACTATTCGTTTCCCTGCAGTTAATATGATTAGGAGACTCAGGCTATTGCTGAAGAATAAAGCTTAGTATTCATTCTTTAACTTATAAAAACAATCTTTGGATCAATAACGAGGAGAGACAAGAACTTTTTCGAGGACTTTCTATTTATCATATGCTTATTATAAAACGAATCGTTTTTATACAGCAATTGAAAACATAATTGATAGCAATTATG
>QCHV01000025.1 GCA_003217035.1 Prochlorococcus sp. AG-402-G22 | reverse complement strand
GAGGTCCACATCAAAACGACTGTGCCACAAGGGACATCTGCTTGTAAGGTGATCGCCATTAGGGATAAGACGTTGACGAGCTCGACATACAAGAAGGGTGTGACAATGTCTATCGAATGAATACCTAAAATGATTGCACGTCATGCAAACGCAAGCCGATAGAGACTTGTTAAGCGTATCTTTTTCTAGAAATTCCAAATCTTCTGCAGAATTTCTTTCCCTAGATAACTCTTTTCGAATTCCGATGGCGTCCATTTTTTAAACCAATAGAAGAAACTGCTACGGCACTCAAGTCATTCGCAGCAAAGACAGCATTGACCTGAAAAGCTTTAGCCATACTAGTAACTAGTACATATATACTAGTTACTAGAGTTTGTATCTGTCAACGCAGACATGAAATATTGACAATGTGATACCTTCTATATATCTCAGAAGAGATCAAGCTAGAGATAAAACTCTCAGCAGAAGTGATATTGGTCAGTCCAATTCATTAAAACAAACGAAGCAAAGTGTCTTGATGACAAAAACACAACTAAATAACGAGTATTCCAGGGTGATGCGTGAAGCCGCTGTAGCTCCAAGCAGGAAGGAAACAATGAATCTTTATAAGAAAGCTCGTTTAATCAAAAAAGAACTTCAATTTCGTGAAGTCAATTCCCCTCGATCCCATTTAGTAAAACCTTCTGATAATAACGAGTGAAAGTTGAGGGGGTCTCTCAGGCAATTACAACAGTTCGAGAAAGAAATTATGCAGCAGGATACTAATAACTCTTGCTTTAAGATTTAAATACAGGATTATTAGTGAAGCTGAATATACAGAATGAACGACGAAAACTGGAAAGAAGAATTCAAGAGATGGAAGCCTGATCTAAAACCTTTTCAAATCAAATTGCTAGACAAAGGGGCCGAAAGCAATAGCCAAACACTTCTGCTAAGTGATATGTGGCTTGAATGGAAAGAACTTGCAGCCAAGAAAAAACTCAATCAAATTACAACTGAAAAGTTAGGAGACATGGGAATAGAAAACCCTTGGAATGAAGATGATCCAGAGAAACCTACTCCTTGCGGATATGTTCAAATAGATATCGATGATCAGCTTTTGAATAAAGTAAAGCCCCTAAGCCTAAATAACAGAAGAGATATAGACAAAGGAGCAGTTGCAAAACAGCGCTTGAATAAGAGAATGGCTATATAGGCAAAATTTGAGCCAAAAAATCCTAGCCCCCCTTGAGAAGCGATATATTTCCAATTGCGTGAGATCGTTCTCAGGGCAACAGGAATAAAAAAAGGGAGTGTGCGGTCTAGTTTCTTAAAGACGTCGCAGTATTGAAAATAATGATGTCTTTTATCTTTTTTGAGCCACACGCTAAAAAGAAAATATCCAGTTAATGTCAAAGCTCCCCAGGCAGGGGCTGATAAATTCAAAGGCCCTGACCATTCAGATCGACTATCTTTCCAAGCTTAACTCTTCATAAGATTCATAGGTCTTTATTTGACTAGCAAGGGAATTTAAATATCTTTCCACTGCATGTAGTTCATGCTTCAAATGAAATTGCTTAGATTGTAAAGATTTAAACCGTCTTTGCATCTCCAATAGCCGTCTCCCACGATTTGATTCGGTGGATAAATATTTAGTTGGCCTCTCGTTTGATGGGGTGCTGAATTGATGGCTCATGGCTATGCTCCTTATTTTTTTAGTAGAAGAACTTTCTGACAAAAGATCTTCCTAATGCCCTGAGCTAATAACTTAAAATAATCAACCCTTGGCCTTTCATTCTGTCTATCTGATTAAAACCAAGAAGTAAATCCGTCTTTACGCTCGAGCAATTTCACCCCCGTGTTGTGACCTAGTGCTCCTGAAAACTCAGATCCTCAAGCGAGATTTTGTATAAAGATCAGTCATGAACAAGGGAAACTGTTCCAGTGGGTCTGATTTGAGTCTCAATGTTATTTCTGAAGCATCTGATTAATTCAATGTTATTTATTTAGCAGGCCTCTTGAGGGATCCAATAATTATGTCTAGCCAAGCTAAAACAGCTAGAAAGGTATAAGGGTTTGGAACAAATGCTCGAATCGCCAACAACAAAAACTTTCGCTGAGTTTTGCCAACGAGCTGACTATTCGCTAATGGATTCACTCCAAGTAGATCCTCAGGCGACCACCGATGGCAACGATCACAAGCCTCGCCAAGTTTTCTCCGGTCATTACGTACCGGTAAATCCCACTGCTATTCCAGAGCCAGAATACATAGCTCATAGCAAAACTTTATTCAACGAGCTGGGTCTGAGCCATGAGCTTGCTGTCGACGAGCAATTCCGCCGTTTTTTTTCAGGCGACATAACCGTAGCATCGGAGCCAATGCGGCCAGTTGGTTGGGCCACCGGCTATGCCCTGTCGATCTACGGCACAGAATATATACAGCAATGTCCATTTGGAACTGGCAACGGTTACGGCGATGGTCGAGCAATTTCCGTATTCGAAGGCCTCTTAAACGGCAGACGCTGGGAAATGCAACTAAAAGGAGGAGGACCGACGCCCTATTGCCGTGGCGCCGATGGACGCGCTGTTCTCCGTTCCAGTGTGCGAGAGTTTCTTGCACAGGACTATATGCAAGCCTTGGGAGTGCCGACCTCACGCTCTCTGACACTGTATGTTTCTCGGTCCGAGACTGTATTCAGGCCCTGGTACTCCCAAAACTCTAGGTCCATCGATCCCGATACCCTGGTCGAAAGTCCTACCGCGATTACAACACGGGTTGCACCGTCATTTCTACGTATCGGGCAACTTGAACTGTTTGCCCGTCGCGCACGCAACAATGCCCATCAGACAGCACTGACTGAGCTGCAGAGGATCGTGAAGCACCTGATTGCACGAAACTACCAACACGTCATTGACCCGGGCCTTTCCTTCCCCGATCAAGTAGTCGAACTGGCCTATGTATTTCGTGGACGGCTCACATCGCTAGTAGCCAACTGGATGCGAGTTGGCTACTGCCAGGGTAATTTCAACAGTGACAACTGTGCCATGGGTGGCTTCACTCTTGACTACGGCCCCTTTGGATTCTGCGAACTGTTTGACCCCAGATTTCAGCCCTGGACAGGTGGGGGTGCTCATTTCTCATTCTTCAACCAACCGATTGCTGCCGAAGCTAATTATCAAATGTTCTGGACAGCTATTCGACCTCTGCTCATCAACAGCCCTGAAGCACTAGCAAGGCTAGATCAAATCCGAGAAGGCTTCGCCGAAATCATGAATCAGGAGGTCGAATCTATGTGGGCAAAGAAGCTTGGTCTTAACAGATATGACGCAACTCTTGTAAACGAAATGCTAGAGCTGATGGTTCTCTCCAAAGTGGACTATACGATCTTTTTCCGCAAGCTTTCTTACGTTCCAGAGGAACTCTCAACCTTGAAAGAGAGCTTCTACATGCCCAACTCAGAGCAAGTTGATGCTAGGTGGTGCAACTGGCTACAACGATGGCGAGATCAAATCAAGAACTGCGGCGAAATCAGAGTGACATCAGCAGCTATGAAATGCATAAACCCCAAGTACACTTGGCGTGAGTGGTTGATTGCACCTGCCTACAACAAGGCTGAACAAGGTGATTACAGCCTCATCAAGGAGCTGCAAGCTGTGTTTAGCAACCCCTACGACGAACAATCATCTGAAGTGGAAACGAAGTACTGCCGCCTAAAGCCAAAAAAATTCCTCAACGCTGGGGGCGTATCCCACTACAGTTGTTCGTCTTAATAAGCTTAACTACGTATGTAAAATCATTGAGTTTTCAACTTGGGCTCATATACAGCTCCATTACATACGCCGACCGCTAGAGACTCTTTAGCTTTCTTATCCCATCTTTTTAAATCTGATTTCTCATTAATCCATCCCACAGTGCTATCAAGACAACGATTCCAGTAAGCAGCTTGCCTTGAAACAGGTACTAATTCTATGGCAATGCAGGTTGAAGCAAGTGCAATTACTCCCACAAGAGCTCTCTGTAAGGAATCACCCATAAATAAACATGTTTAATTAATCGAATTTAAGCAACCTTTGGAGCAATTAAGAAGGTTTTACCGTGATTTAGTAGTGGTTAACAATAAAGCATCTCTGACAAGGGAAATACCTAAAGCTTATTAAGGGCAATCGCTTAACAGGTCTTGATTATCGCCTAGTTTTTAAGCAATCATACCACTTCGACGTTAGGAGACACTTTGGTGATATTCATTAGTTTTTAAAATGCTTTATTGTCGATGTAGAAGACACGCCCTTCTCTTTTGAATCACTTAATCTCATGGACAAAAAAGGTGCAAAAGGTTATTGGATCTCAACCTCAACAGTTATCAATCAAGAACTCTTTGCTGAATACCTACAAAAAGTAGGGCCTTGGCTAAAAGAAGTTGGGGGTGAAGTCTTTGCAAAAGACACTGATCCACAAGGTAAAGAGCAAACAGAAGGTGCAAACCTGGCTGTTATTTGTGAGTTTCCTTCAATGCGTGCAGCGGTTGAGGCTTACGAATCAAAGGAGTATCAAGAGCTAAGCAAAATCCGTAAAGATGCCACAGAAAATGCAACCTTCACGATCATGGAAGGTATGGATGAAGCAACAAAACTAAGAAGAGCTATGGGCAAATAATGACCCTAGCAAGTCTCTATAGCTCTATTGGTTCTGGTTATTGCCTTGACTGCGTTTATTAGGTTTAAAAAAGGGTTTCACTAATTTGAGATTTCATGAAATCATATGCAAAAAGGAATAGTACTAGTAGCCGCGCATTACCAATCAGGATAAAAGAAATCATCACCTAAAGGCTCTTCATAGAAGTCCCCTAAAGTAATACCCCTCTGATAGACCTTGAGAAATGCAAATAGCAATCGTTTCATTTAGTTGGGCGATCTACCTTCTACCTGATCCAGGTAAGCCAATGATTTCTTGACGTATGCAATCCTATTCTCAGTAGCATGGAGGGTACGTATTAGTTCATATCTGCGAACCTTACGCCATAGACGCATAACAGAATCAGGGATGGGTTTATTTATAGGCATTTAAGAGGGTCGGAACAAATTAAGCAGGACTGAAACAAGCAAACTGATAGAAATACAACTAACGACCGGAAAATAAAAAGTTGAATTCTCTCCCTTTAAAATAAAGTCTCCTGGCAACTGTCCTAAACCTATTTGCTTTAGATAAGGATAAAGAAAACCTATAGCAACAATCCCAAGTCCAATAAAGATTATTAGTCTTTGCATCTCAACCCACAGATCTATTCAACTGGGCTAGTTCAACAGATTTATCAGGCACACACTCTTGCGGGTAAGAGATCACATTTTTAGCAGTGAGGCCTGCCCCGATTGCTAGGAATCCAATTAGAAAAATCCATTTAGATCTTTCACTGGGTAGAAAGTTCTTCATATCTCAATTATGCCTGCTCTTTTAAAGTAGTTTTGCTTTTTTAAATTTCCAATGGCAATAGAAACAACTGTAAGCACATTTGAAATCAACATTCCTTTTGTAAAATGGGCTAAGAAGTTTGATATTGACTAAGCTCCTGTGACAGACAACAGTTTAAAAGTTTTATTTCGAGGAGTCAGCAAAAAAATCATCAAAAGCTATAGCTATAGTTCAAGCAGATGATGACTTTTTACAAAAGTACATTGGTGAGAGCTTTGAGTTCTTTCAAGAAAGTGAAGCTTTGATAACCCCTGCTAATTTTTCCACTTGGACTGAATGACACATCAAGAGACACCAGAAGAAAGAAAAGAAAGATTCAAGGCAATGTCCAGTCCTCAGAGAAAAGGCTTGATTAGAGCAAAAATGAAAGAAAAAGGATTAGAGGAAGGAAGCGGTGTAAAAGGCGCAACTTATAACGAAGACGAAGTATGGGATCTAATTCAAATCACCAGCTGTTTCCCTGAGATACAAGCTAAGCAGCCTTAGCAGTTTTATATTTTTGTAGCATTAGTGATCTTTGTTTATTTTCAGAGTCCTGTCTTGTCTAGCTTGTTGGGGCAAGAAAGTGGGTTGAGAAGCGTTTCACTTAGAAGATTTTTGTCGAGTCGGCGGAAGTTGAAAGCTGTTAGTAGATTTGCTTGGAACTTTATTTGCTAATTGAGCAAGATATTCATCAAGTTCTTCTTTAGTGCCTCCAAGATCTTTTCCGCATTCATCAAAAATATTATTTGACAAAGATGCAGCTAAATCTTTTTTTGGAGCAGCAATTATTTCTTTCATGACAGGCGAGAACAATAAACCTTTTGAAAGTTGAGCAGCAGCTGTTTCTCCAGCCTTTTCAGGAGTCATTCCATTTCCAATAGATGTACAGAATTTCTCTGAAAAATCATTACTCAGATCAGCAACAACAGGTGATAAATCTGCAACGGCTGCAAATGTCACAACAGGAGACAAGAAAAATGTTATTGCCGTAAGACAAGCAAGTAGTAAGTGTTTCATTTATCAATTATGACTCACCCTCCCTTTTGGGCACAATTTGGGCGCAAGCCTAAGGACCATTCCTTGCAAACATTCTCTAGGCAAAAGGATTCGAATCTGAGACCTAATCCTTTCTTGTGTGGATCTTGCCGAATTTCTTCAAAGCCCATTGGTGAAGATAAAACTTTTGAGTTCGATTAAAAATCAATGGTTCATTCCTCTTATTACGAATAACCTGCATTGCCAAATAAGCTTGCAGGCCTACAAAAGCAAAAAGGAGTATAGGGAAACCAATCATTTCTTGTCTCTTCGGAAGTAAAACAGCCAACTCATTAAAGCCGTTAAAACCACAGCATCAAAGGCTAAATGCCACGCAAAGAAATTCATTCTTCTTCTTTTTCTTTTTCTTTTTCCTGAAAATGAAGCTCAATCCTCATGTTCATCCCTAAGAAAAAAATAATCATTCCAAGTACTGGCAACCAAAGTGAACCCCCTCTTACTTGTTCTGAAGATTGAAAAACTTCTGGAATCATTGTTTTATCTTGAGCCCAACCTTTAAACCCAAAAAGTAGGGATTTCCCTTTTGGCTACAAAAATATCCACTTAAACTGATTTTGGTTGACGGTCTGTTGATCTTCAAAAAAATTTTTATTATGGTTCTCTCTGAAGAGATGGCTTTTTTCTGCTAAAAATAAATAACTGCATTCGCTAGATTGGGATGATTGAAAATGAATAAAATTATTGATTGGCATAAGTCATTCGTAGAAAAAGCACAAAGTCAACTTGGAATATCTAATTACGCTCTTTATTGGTATGGGTTTCTAGAAGGAGCTTTGGCCTTTTGGATAATTTCTAAAATTGCTGGCCTTATGGTTAATAAAAGTCCTGAACTTCTTTTCTGATTTTTTAGCGGAAGGCATAAAAGCCTCCCTAAAACCATAAGGCTCCAAGCCCATTCACCCACAGCCCTTGGCTTCTAAATAATTTTCTACTCGAAATACTCTTGAATTTAAAGCGTAATAGCACACAAGCATTTCAACTGGCGTGTTTCCCCTCTTACTATCCATTTAAAGGCGCAACACTTAGATTTTTAACTGTTTATAGCGAATTCACTCGCGTATTAGTAGCTTGGCTAATCAGGAAGCTATAGAGGCTAAGAATCCTTCTTCTTGAAAAACCTTTGGAACATCCAAACTAAGTAAATAGTTGAACCAACTAACAAAAGCATTGGGAAGAGTGTTTCCATAAATGCATTAAATCCAAATAGTCTCTTTTTAAACTTCCCTAGTTTACAAGGGTAAAACCCATTCATTGAAAATCTAGTCTTTGCGACAGGATTCGAACCTGCGACCTAGTGCTAAGCAAATGTCCTGAGGTCTTCCAAGAACTGATTAAAAAGCTTTAAAATTTTAAACTGTACCTACCCAAAAACAGGAATAAGAGTCTTTCTTCTCTTTAGAAACTCCTTAATAAGAAACAAGAACATGTGACTGCGAGTAGCCCCTAAACAAAGGGCTACAAACGCTAAAGCGACACAAATAGGACAGTGCGGAAATCCCATTTAGATCAAAAGCACTCTTCTATTCTACTTTTTCATAAAGACAGTGTTTAGGCAATAAAAAAAACCCATCTAATAGAGGGGTTTTAATGATCCGAGCAATCCCCATCACCCGGGCCTTTTGGTTGGAACTATACTAATAAACTTTTAAATGCAAATGAGTAGAATCTCTTATTTATTTAGATTGCAGACACTATCAGTAGTGTGATGTGATGGAAGTATTAGCGCCATATGTGGGGGTTGATTTCTTGATTTAGATGGACTAAAAAGAGAATCCCCATCACCCAGGCCCAGCGTTTAACGCAAGGGTCTATTTTTTTGCCTTTTTTTATATGGGACTGCAGTAAAGAACCATTTTTCTAGATTTGATATATAGCAAACCACACAACCCCTCATATAAAAAAGACTGAATAAATTTTTAGATGCCTTCAATATTCGGGTTGACTGAGATCCTAGTCTAAGCCACAGGATTCGGACCTGCGACCAAGTGCTCCCACAGCACCAAAGATGGTTTAGTGAGTTACGGAGCCATCCATAATTGTGATATTTGTATCAGTTGAATTCGCCCAACGCAATTTGCTGAGTTCTTGATAGTCGACTCTGTTGTAGGCCTCTATAGCAGCCTTTTTGGAAGGGAACTCAATGATCACTGCAAGTTTGCCGCCTTTTCCTTCAACGGTTTTTGAATCCATATCTTTTGCGAAGACTGATCCACCTACTGAATCCACCCAAGGTTGAAAAGCATCCACATAGTCTTTAAAAGCTGGACTTGTGATGGTTGTTGTGACAATCCAGAACCCTTTCGCCATGAAAGATTATTAAAAGTAAATGGATATTTGCACTATTCAGTCAACAAGGAAAGTAATCGTTTTCTAATCAAGATGAGAAGTGGAAACTGCTAATGAAGTCGCATTAGCTATTGGATCCAATCCAGAGCATGCATGACATATTTTTAAAAAGCTTTTTCACCACTTACCAGCCTTACTCCACTCTTCAGGACTAAAAGAACCGTCTCTTAACTAAGCGACCTTCTCTTCTTCTTCAGTAATTGCTTCAACTAACTCTGGACTGAATTGAGAAAGTTCTGTGTCCTGTTCTACTTCTTCAACCGATGGAACTACTCCCATTGTTTCAACAGCTTCAACTACCTCTAATACATCAGATTCAAGAGAGGTTTCTTCAAAAGGATCAGAAGAGGACCAAGCCTTTATTAAGCCTCCTATAAGGCTTTTAAACGACACGAAAAGCATCTTGCAAATATCCAATATGTTCTTGAGTTCTTCTTTAATGAACTCCTTGGAATTTGTTTTAACTATATATGTTGTAGCCGTCCATCCAATTAGACCCACAACAACAATAAAGAGAAATACTGTTATCACAGTAGTCATTATTAAATAAAGAAATTCTCCCATGTATATCGACTAGTTCTAATGCTGGCAAGGATAATTTTTGGCAAGATAGGAATATGAAACGTTTTAAATGAATAAATCCCTGAGAGTTCTGGAGCTTTCCGAGCAAATACAACAAAGCACAGACGACATAATTGCCATCTGTGCTTTGCTTGATATCCCAGCGACCTCTCGGATTAGTTGCCTAACGGAAGAGAACGCTCAGAGAATCATCGAATACTACAAAGAGACTACTTAGCAGCTGCTACAGCTTTAACTGCTCTTCTTGCACGCCTAGCCTTTCTTGGCTTTGCGGCGGCGGCAGGAGAAGCTTTCTTGGCGACAGCTTTCTTAGCAACTGTCTTCTTAGCGGCAGGCTTTTTAGCTGCAGCTTTCTTAACAACAGCTTTCTTTACAGCACGCTTCTTAGGTGCAGCTTTCTTAGCAGCTGATCCTCTGCGTGTGCGATGAGCAACGATTAAAGCCCATTCTTCAGCAGATACATTGGCAGGCTTGTTGCCATGCACTTCTGCGGACTTAGCTGCCTTCTCGATGTCCTTAATAAGGTTCTTCCAAGAAGCTGCATAGCGTTTATCAGATTGAGACTTCGCACCGCTTTCAACAAGAGTTTCTACAACACCTTGAGCAGTGACTTTTTTGCGGCGTCGGTTGAAGATCTCTTTTTGGAGAGTTGCGATCATAGCCTCAGCTTTAGCTGAAACTTTGATAGATAGTTGAGACATTTAGGTAGTTAATTCCTATATTCCACCTCTACCACAGATAAGGCATATAAATCAAATCGTTGACCGAACCTCTGTCATGTCAGAGGGAGATTACGCAACTTCTTCGTGGAAGGTGACGAATCTCCAACCATTGCTAATCAATTCATCCCATGTTTCTATTGCTGGCTCTAGATCAACTTTCCTTCTATTCCTAAAATTAGAAGGCGTTCCTTCAGAGGTTGAATCCCATTTATCCATAAGGACTTTGGGTAATCGTTGAAGGCTCTTGGGATCTTTCTGAAACAGCAACAGATACTTATTTTTTGGATCTATTAGCCAACCGTTTGGAATCATCTTTGATCGTTGAGAATCTTTGAGAGTAAGAGATCCACGCTTCGTTAGATGATTGTCTTCTATCTACCCTTGGAAGTGTGAGGAGCCTTTTGAATGGCATAGAAGACACGAGTGAAATCATCTTTTTTACGAAACGTGGCACGCTCTAACGGGTAGTACAGATATACTAATACAATTGTTCGGTAACTGTCAATACAGGCGCGAAATATTTGTGATGTGTTACCTTCTTGGTATCTCAGACGAGATCTAGCTAGAGATAAGCCTCTAAGCGCAAGTGATATTGGTCAGTCCAATTCATTAACAACACACTAATAAAGGAGTCTTAATGACGAAAACACAATTGAATAAAGAGTATGCAAAGACCATACTGGAAGCCCAAGAAGCACAGGGCAGAAGAGCCACCATAGAACTTCTAAAGCATGCTCGCTCTATCAGAAAAGAACTGAATTACGACGAGGTTGAGTACCCTCTGATCCATGACGGATAGTGGTCTCCCTTAAAAAATGATTGAAAAAAATAATATTAATTATTCACAGGTTGGACCATAACGAGATTGCCCACAGAAGATACCAGTCCCATTTCGCTGATATCCCTTATTGGTAAGGCTTTTATGTGGGCCATTCACTGAAAGTTCTTCTATAGAAGTCCAAGTAGCTAATTGGGTTTGTTCTTTTGTATCCCCATAACGCTCGTGAAATCCACTATCAATAGCAATGTGGTTGAGGGTATGAGGCTTTGCAATAGATTCATATCGAATAATTTGACCAACAGTTGGTTCAATGAATAGGGTCTTTCCAGTTGCACCACCATGAACACTTCCTTCATGTACTAAGTTTTCATCAACATATATTTTTACATAATTACCATTGGCGACATTACCTCCCATCTCAACATTAATTGAACGAATCTCTTGTTTCTTTCCTAGATCAAACTCGATTTCAGCCATCCCATCGCAAGTCCATGAAGTACTGGCATCGCCATCAGTTGCATAGCTAGAACTACCTGTAATTTTATCGAATCCAGCCCAAACGTCCTCACAGGAGGTACTTTTTACTTTAGGGGTAATTTCTGGAAAGTTTGCAGCTGTCTCTTCAGCATGAGCTTTCCAATTTCTTGTTAATTCATTGGCTTTAGCTGTAGCTTCCGCTTTTGCCTTTGCTTTTGCTTCTGCCTCTGCTTTGGCTAAGGCTTCTGCTTTGGCTACCGCCTCTGCTTTGGCTTCTGCTTTGGCTTTGGCTACTGCTTCCGCTTCTGCTTTGGCTTTGGCTACTGCTTCCGCTTCCGCTTTTGCCTTAGCTACTGCTTCCGCTTTTGCCTTAGCTACTGCTTCCACTTCCGCTTTTGCCTTGGCTACTGCTTCCGCTTCCGCTTTTACCTCGGCTTCAATTTCAGCTTCTGTTTCAACTTCTTCAAGAGGCTTTTGTCTTAGTACGTCAATTCCTGCAACAAGTGTTTTGCCTAGTGCGTCAATTCCTGCAACAAGTGTTTTGCCTAGCGTTTCAACTCTTGCATTAATTGTTTGACCTATTGTTTGAATTCCTTCAACCAGTGTTTGACTGAGAATTTTAATTCCTTCAAGAAGTGTTTGCGCTAGTGATTTAGTCTCTGC
>QCHV01000024.1 GCA_003217035.1 Prochlorococcus sp. AG-402-G22 | reverse complement strand
TTTCTTATATGAATCAATTTGGAATATTGGTATTTTCTCGCTATTGATCTCTTTGCTTCTAATGAACTCAAAAGGCAAGCTAAAACTTCCATCAGGAGCATTGAGCTGTATATATATAAGCACTTATAGTATTGGCAGGCTCTGGATAGAAGGCTTAAGGACAGATCCTCTTTGCTTAGGTGGTATACCCCCTTATTGCTTAGGCGGCATCCGAATAGCCCAATTCATAAGCATTTTATTTCTTGGATTTGGAATGCTTGGCCTTTTTTGGATATATGTGAGAAGAAAAAAGATGCCTGATATCTACAAAGCTTTAAGGCATATTCAATGAATTTAATCTCAATTGTTGGTGCTGGACCAGGTGCCCCTGATCTACTAACTGTACGGGCATTAGAAATAATAAAAAAAGCAGAAGTTCTTTTCTGGACAGATTCTTTAATATCTCCTGAGATAGCAAACTTAGCTCCTAAAAACTGCAGAAAAATTAAAACAAGCTCTTTAACTCTTGAAGAGATCCTTCCTTTACTTATTAAAGAATCAAAAGAAGGGAAGAAAGTAGTTCGACTGCATGATGGAGACCCTTGCCTTTTTGGAGCAATCTCTGAACAAATATGTGCTCTAACAGAAGCTGGCATTGAAGTTGAAGTAATCCCTGGCGTAAGCGCCTATCAAGCAACTGCTGCTGCATTAAAAAAAGAGCTCACAATTCCTGGGTTAGTACAAACAATTGTTCTAGGAAGATCATCTGGGAGAACAGGTGTTCCAAAAAATGAAGAACTTGACCACTTAGCCTCCATCAAAGGAACACTCTGTCTTTATTTAAGCGCCAGACATATAGATGAAGTCCAAGAAACATTATTAAAGTATTATTCTGAAGAAACTCCAGTGGCGATTGGATATAGAGTTGGCTGGCAAGATGAATGGTTAACAATTGTTCCCCTAAAAAGCATGGCTTCAACTTCAAAAAGTAAAAACCTTATTCGGACTACTCTTTATATAATTAGCCCTGCATTAAATGCAAAGGATAGACGTTCAAAATTATATAATCCAAATCACAACCACCTTTTTCGCCAAAACTAATTATTTAACCTACAATTAAATAAAGTAATTTCTTTATGATTGAAAATAAAGAATCGCAATCTAGAGACACCTCTTCTGAAAATATTTCAGACCCCCTAAAGAAGATAGGTCAAAAATTAAAAAGCTCTAGAGAAAGTCAAAATATAAGTTCTGCAAAGTTAGCCGAAACCCTGCGAATTGGAGAAGAACAGCTTCGTGCAATAGAGAATGGCGAACACAAACTTCTTCCTGAAAAGGTTTTTTATAAAAGGAATGGTTCAAAGAATATCTGAGAAGTTAGGAATTGAAGTGAAGTTTGACATGGAAGGTGATGCTATTTCAGAGTGCGATTTAGATCACAGAGGAACAAATACTCACAAAGGCTATACATCAATCGTATACATAGCAATACTGTGTATATTTACATTATTGATTGGAATATCATTACCCAAAATCATACTCAAATATCTTTATAACAATAGTGATTACAATGAAAATATGATTTTACCTTCGCCCAAAGTTATGGAGGATAAGTGATTAAAATCATATTTAACTATTTCGAATTTAGTCTCCTAGAACCTTTAATTCAACACCTTTAAGTTCTTTAATCATGGAAGCACAATTTCTAACACTCCATTCTTCAAGGCTTAGATTCTGATTAAATCTTTCAGGAATTAATTTAATATGCACTTCAGACTCTCGAGCAAATACTTCTATAGAAGCGACAACTGGATCCGGTCGCCTGTCTACCGAAACTGATAAACGAAGCAAAAGGGACATTTCTGACACAATCTTTTTTTGACTCTTTGTTGACAATGCCTGCCAAGCTGCATGACGTTTCTTTGGAAGACTTTTACGGTGATAGCGAGCAATGGATGCAATCATTAAATGTTCTGCCTGTGAATAGCCCAACAGCTCACCATGCTGTATCAGATACCAAGAATGTTTGTGATAAGAACTTAAATTTATATGCTGACCACAAGCATGCAACATCCCTGCGGCCCAAAGCAAATCTCTGCCTTCACCATTGTCGTCATGCAAAACACCTTTTGTATTGTCATAAAGATTTAGCGCATGACTAGCAACTCTTTCAGCTCGAGCACTGTTAACTGCAAAACGTTGCGCCTGATGAAGGACTGTTCTTTTTCTAATACTTCCTTGCAGGCTAAATCTATCTTCAAACAAGCCATTCCTAAACATCCAATCAACAACCAAGCCTTCACGAAGTGCTCTTTCGCAAAGGACAACTTCTTCGATGTTCATCATTTCCATAATTGTCTGCAAAATCAAAGCTCCTGGGACAATTATTTCTGCTCGCCTATCACTAATTGAACAAAGTTTTTTACGTTGTTCAGGTCTCAACTCAACCAACCTTGAGATCACATTATCCAGAACTTCTTTAGATAATTTAAACCCATGCAATTTTCGTGAGGATAGATTCATTTCCTCAACGGCCAAAGAGCCAATAGCCATAGCCGTCCCACTTGTAGCAACCATTATGGGAGTTTCTCCAGCTGGCAATCTTCTTCCAATCTTGTTCACAGCAGGTTCCAAAGAACCTTGTATAAAAGTCCTAATGAATTCCCGTCGTTGATGCGGTATTGGATCATCTTTAACGAAATCCCTTTGAATTCGAACGGCGCCTACTCTTGTACTTGTTAATGCTTGAGCATCACGACTATCTGCTAAAACGAGTTCCGTTGAACCTCCACCAATATCAGCTAGGAGGTGTGATTTTTCACCAAATGGCATGCCTGAGAGAACGCCTAAATAAATCAATCTTGCCTCTTCAGCGCCACTTACAAGTTCAACCTGTAGCTCAAGTTCTTTTTTAATCTTTTCCAATAGAAACCTCCCATTAGAGGCCTCTCTGACAGCACTAGTAGCAGCAATAATCAATTGTTCGACCTTATGGCTTGATGCAAGATCCTTAAAGCGCTTCAAGGTCTCCAGAACTCTTTGAATAGCAGTTTGAGTCAACTCCCCACTATCTGGGTCTCTTTCCCCAAGCCTGGTTGAAGATTTCTCTGCAAGTTCTATAGAAAACGTTTGCAATGAAGTATCTATTTTTGCAACCAACAAATGAGTTGAATTTGTCCCTATATCAATTGCACCTATATAACGATATTGTTTATCTTCAACCTTTTGCCTCTGAAAAGGTTCCAATAAATAAGACCCAGGATTTACATCCTGCATATTAAAGGAGCCGAGAACATCAACACTCTGGCATTTAAAAGGACCGGTTGCTTTGAAAACCTAGAAATTTTCTTAAAATAATCTTATCCACAAAAATCATCCTTCTATCAAACAAATCATACCTTGGGCTCAACTCCTGCGCTGGGACAAGCCAAGTGGGCGCCTTATCCTGTTGATTCCTGCTGGTTGGTCTCTATGGCTTACACCTTCAAGTCCACCTTCAGGGTCGCTAGTATTTTTAATCCTCCTTGGGGGGATTTTTACAAGTGGAGCGGGTTGCATCATAAATGACCTCTGGGATATCAAAATTGATAGTCGAGTTAAGCGGACAAAAAACAGACCATTACCTTCTGGGAAATTAAACGTTCGAACAGCCTGGGGGTTGTTAATCTTAACTTTACTTCTGAGTCTTTGTGTTGTTTTTTTACTGCCTCAAGAAAGCAGAAAGCTCTGCTTAACCCTTGCCTCGATCTCATTAATACCTATAGCCATCTATCCATCTTCTAAAAGATGGTTTAAATACCCTCAAGCTCTTCTTTCATTTTGCTGGGGGTTCGCTGTTCTAATCCCATGGGCCGCCAGCGAATCATCATTAGCTGGCGGCTGGCCACTTCTATCTTGCTGGATAGCAACAATGACTTGGACTTTTGGTTTTGACACTGTTTACGCAATGTCAGATAAAAATGATGATGAAGCCTTGGGGCTAAACAGCAGCGCTCTAGCCCTTGGAGAGAATTCAATCACAACTGTTTCTATATGCTATGGGATAACTTCTTTCCTTCTTGCGTGGGGAGCAATAAGTTCTGGTGTAGGTAATATCTTTTGGCCAATATGGATCTTATACAGCTTTGGGATGCAAAAAGAAGTCTTTTTGTTGACAAGGTTTCATAACAATACGTCTATATTTAGTAGACATTTTAAGAAGCAAGTTGTTCTAGGGAGCATTCTTCTTCTTGGTTTAGTACTTGCCCAAAACAGCTAAAAATGATTTCAATTAGACCTAGCCATATGCCAATACCTCTTAAAAAAGGTGAAGAAGTCTTAACAGTTGCAGCAAGTTCACAAGTCACTGACGAACACTCTCTTCAAGAAGGTCTAAGAGTGCTTGAATCATGGGGTTTGATTTGTCGAAATCAATCCGTTAGTGAACGTAAATGGAAAGGCTTTGCTGGTGATGATCAATCAAGATTCGCCGAACTGCACCACACCAAGCCGGCAAGATTAAAAGTTTTTGCTCGAGGAGGCTGGGGTGCAGCAAGATTATTAGAACGCTATCAGCCATGGGAGCAAGGGTGGCTTGTTGGATTCTCAGATGTAAGTTCTATTCTCCTCTCTAGACTTTCAGCTGGTTTTGGTGGAGGGATACATGGGCCACTAGTTACATCTTTAGCGAATGAACCAGATTGGAGCAAAGACAGACTAAAGGCGATTCTCTTTGGGGAATCAATACCAGAGCTATATGGAGATTCTTGGGTTAATGGTGTAAGCAAAGGGCCCCTAGTGGCTTGTAATTTAACGGTGGCTTCCCATCTACTTGGCAGTAGACATACCCCTGATTTGGATGGGGCAATTTTAGTTCTTGAAGATATTGGAGAAGAACCTTATCGAATCGATAGAATGCTTACGCAATGGAGGCTCGCTGGATTACTTCAAAAACTTGGAGGAATAGCATTCGGTAAGTTTATAAATTGCGAGTCAGAGGAAGAAAAGAACACGCCTCATGGATTTCAATTGAACGAGATTCTTTTAGAGAGATCTAAAGATCTAAAAATTCCAATAATTGGTAATTTGCCGGTGGGGCATTGTCAGGGCAATGCTGCATTACCTTTAGGGAGAGAAGCATTGCTTGATGGGAGGAAAGGACTACTTAAAATCATTGCTTAGAAGCAATGATTGCTTCCGCAACTAACAAATCAAAAGGTGTAGTGACTTTGATATTAGAAGGCTCAGATTTAAGAATCTTTACAGGCCACCCGAGCTTCTCAAAAAGTGATGCGTCATCCGTCACCTTCCATTCCCTATCAATAGCCTGTTGGTGACCTTTTGAAAGCTTTTCTACTAAAAAGGCCTGAGGTGTTTGCGCCGCCCACAAACAATCTCTGTCAGGAGTATCTGTTATTAAACCTGCCTGATCCACTCTTTTTATAGTATCTGTCACTGGAGTTGCGGCAATTACAGCAGTTCCTTGCACAACCATATCTGCACACTTATTGAATAGATCAGGCTCGACAAGACATCTTGCACCATCATGAATTAGCACATACTTAGCGTTTTTAGGCAACGCAGCCAATCCTTTTTGGACAGATTCCTGACGTGTTTTACCACCATGAATCCATTGGACAGGTTTAGCCAAGGTGCTAGCTATTTTCATGATTGGCACTTTGTCGCAAGGCTGTCCAATAACACCAATCCATTTAATTGCATTGGCTGCATCAACGGCTTCTAATGTCCATTTCAAAATGGGTTTTCCGGCAATTTCGAGCAGTAACTTGTTGCAATCTGCACCCATGCGATTTCCACTGCCTGCTGCTGCAATTAACAAATGCAAAAGAAACTCCGTTATAAAAAAGAAAGTAAAGTCTCGAATCAATCACGATTTCTTTACTTTTAACTTGAGTCGAAACCACTTTCGTACGTACGATTATAAGTAATACCCAAAAAAAAATGGCTACTTCAAATCAAATGCAAGGACAAACTGTACTAGTCACTGGAGCAAGCAGAGGTATAGGTAAAGCCATTGCTCTAGAGCTTGCTCAAGCAGGTGCAGAAATAGTTGTGAATTATTCAAGTTCGCCGGATAAAGCTAAGGAAGTGGTTTCCAATATTAAAGATTCTGGAGGTAAGGCTTATGAAATTCAAGCAAACATTGCCAATGAAGAATCAGTTAACGATCTAATAAAAACTGTTTTAGAAAGAAGCGGGAAGATAGATGTATTAATCAACAATGCTGGGATAACACAGGATGGTCTGATAATGAGAATGAAAACAGAAGCATGGCAATCCGTTATTGATCTCAACTTAACAGGAGTTTTTCTATGCACTAGAGCAGTTGCAAGGGCAATGCTTAAGCATAAACAAGGGAGAATTATAAATATCACTTCTGTAGTTGGCCTAATGGGTAATGCTGGACAAGCTAATTATGCTGCCGCCAAAGCGGGAGTCATTGGCTTAACCAGAAGTGCTGCAAAAGAATTTGCAAGTAGAGGAATAACAGTTAATGCGATTGCTCCTGGGTTTATTGAAACTGATATGACTAAAGAACTTGATGCGGATCAAATATTATCGGCCATTCCATTGGGAACTTTTGGGAAACCAGAATATATTGCTGGAGCAGTTCGCTTCTTAGCCAGTGAGGAAGCCTCTTCTTATATAACAGGACAAGTATTGCAAGTTGATGGTGGGATGGTAATGAGTTGATCAATTTTCAATAGGCTGACCTAACTCATCACGAAGCTTACGGATCCTTTGGAGGAGTTTTAGCCTTCTGCTTCTTTCAGTTGCAGTAAGGAAGAGACGAACAGGGAAATAGATCAAAGTCATTGTGCCAGCTAAGGCAGCCATCAACACAAAAAATAAAGACCCTGGATCATTCATATTTGGAACATAACCGCCTTTAAGCACTATTGAAACCAAAAGTCCTTAAGTCCTTAAAGGATTCGGCTTTCCCCACTTATTAACACCTGCCATTACGTAAGAGTGTTAGGAGAAATTGACGGATAGGCACCCAAAACAAAATGGCTAAGCTCATTAGTTCTTCTGATGAATCACGAGGTTCATTAGAAAAAGGCGTAGATACTCTTGCAAATGCTGTCAAGGTAACAATTGGCCCTAGAGGAAGAAATGTCGTATTAGAAAAGAAATTTGGGACCCCAGACATAGTTAATGACGGTGTAACTATTGCAAAAGAAATAGAACTGGAAAACCCTTTTGAGAACATAGGCGCAAGGTTAATTGAGCAAGTGGCTTCAAAAACAAAAGACACCGCAGGAGATGGGACCACAACCGCAACTGTTTTAGCTCAAGTCATGGTTCACGAAGGTTTGAAAAATACTGCGGCCGGTGCAAGCCCAATAGAACTGAGAAGGGGTATGGAAAAAGCTGTTGCTTTAATAGTTGAAAAACTTCAAAAAAAAAGCAAGGGAATCACTGGCAAGGAAATTTTGCAAGTAGCTACTGTCAGCTCTGGAGGAGATGAAGAAATTGGGAAGATGGTTTCAGATGCAATGGAAAAAGTAAGCTCTGATGGAGTAATTACTGTTGAAGAGTCCAAGTCACTCAATACTGAACTAGAAATCACAGAAGGTATGGCTTTTGATCGAGGTTATAGCTCCCCTTACTTTGTTACTGATGCTGATCGTCAAACATGTGAGTTTGAAAATCCATCGATTTTAATAACAGATCACAAGATCAGCTCAATTGCTGATCTTGTCCCAGTCTTAGAGGCTGTCCAAAAAAGTGGCTCCCCTTTAGTCATTTTATCTGAAGAAGTGGAAGGTGAGGCATTGGCAACTTTAGTGGTCAATAAAAATCGTGGTGTTTTACAAGTTGCGGCTGTGAGAGCTCCGTCCTTTGGAGAAAGGCGCAAAGCAGCACTTGCAGACATTGCAGTCTTAACTGGCGGGACCTTGATAAGCGAAGACAAAGCAATGTCATTAAGTAAGGTCACTCTTTCTGATTTGGGAAAGGCTAGAAAAATAACTATTACCAAAGAGTCCACAACTATTGTTGCTAGCGAAGATCATCGCAACGAAGTCTCTTCAAGAGTGGCCTCGATCAAACGAGAATTGGATGAAACAGATTCAGATTATGATCGAGAAAAACTTAATGAGCGAATTGCCAAACTTGCTGGCGGAGTAGCAGTAATAAAAGTTGGCGCTCCCACAGAAACTGAATTAAAGAACCGAAAACTTCGTATAGAGGATGCTTTAAATGCTACTCGTGCAGCTGTGGAAGAAGGTATTGTTGCAGGGGGAGGGAGCACTCTTTTGCAATTAAGAAGTGAACTTAAAGACCTCTCAAACAAACTCGAAGGTGACCAAAAAACTGGAGTCGAAATAATCAAAAAAGCTTTATCTGCACCCGCAAAGCAAATTGCAATTAATGCCGGAGAGAATGGTGATGTTGTTATATCTAAAATTGAACGTCTAGGGAAAGGCTTTAATGCTGCAACAGGAAGATATGAGGATCTTCTTTCTACTGGAATAATCGATGCTGTAAAAGTAATTCGACTAGCCCTTCAAGATGCTGTTTCAATTGCTGCATTAATAATCACAACGGAAGTGGTTATTGCAGATAAACCAGAACCAGAAGCTGCCGCAGGTCCAGAAGGAGCCGGTGACCCCATGGGTGGAATGGGTGGAATGGGTGGTATGGGTATGCCTGGAATGATGTAATTCAGACAGTTTTATTAATTAGATAAACACCTAAATTAATAGGAGACTCATTAAACAAAGGATTTCTAGAAGTAATTGCGCTGAGCTTAGGTTTAAAAAATACCGACTGAACGAAAGGCAGAGTTGTACAACCCATCAATTAAAGTAGGGAGAGAAATCAACCGTAACGTAGACGTGGTTAGCAACAAATAAAAGAAGAGGAACTTGGAGTTATTTTCGAAAGCTCAATCAAGAGGCCTTAAGATCTTCCGATTCAAATGAAGTCAACCATCTACGAAGATGACTAATCGATGGAGGAGGAGGAGCAGGGGCATCTTCATTACATGAATTGACTAACAATCCTCCTGCCTGGTCTTTGGAATTGTCTAAAACTTCTTCTTGTAAGTGACAATGATGAGAGTCGTCTGAGGCAAGCTGCTCTAAAACAACTTTGTTCTGATCAACAGACACTGTATTAGTAATAGCATCTGAAGAGACTTCCACCTTCAAAGGACTGATTAAATGTTCAGCACTAATCGATTCAGATGCATCTTCAAAAACTGTTTTATCCAGAATTACTTCATTTTCCGCTGAAGTTTCTGACGACTTGTTAAGAACCAAACCTTTCCCTGATATGCCTAACTCATTTAGGGCACCAAGACCATAGCGATGAACACATAGTGCTTGCAACGCAGAAAGGTGTTGATCATTGTGAGTTGTTGCGAAAGAAATTTCACTTAAAAGCTGAGCTTTTCGCAAAGCTATGAAGTCATTTTGTTTTGTTGAAGTCACAGGGTCAAACAAGTTTGCGATTTAAAAGAGGGCGAATAGTTAAAAACGACCCCATTGTTAGAACCATCAAAAGGACTAAGCAACCGTAACCAGTTATATCTCCATAAGGAGCTTGAATCAGCACAGAGCTTAAATCAATGGAACTGCTATAAGCAGTTCGAATAGGTTCTATAGCAAAGGTAAGGGGATTAATGGCTGCTAGCCAGCCCAACCAAGCTGGCATGAAAGAAATTGGAACTAAAGCCGTGCTCGCAAATAGTAAAGGCAAGTTCGCAATAAAAATGACTGCTAATAATTCAATGTGACCTGGCAAAAGAAAAGCAAGCCCAAGACTTAAAGCAGTTACGCCAAAAACTAAAATCAATAATGTCAATAAAACTAAAGTTATCCCTTCTAGAGTTGGCCATCCATAGCCAAGCAAAGCAGCAGTAGCCATTATCGCTAGACTTTGCAAGACACTAATAGTTGTTATATAGATAACAGAGGAAAAAATTATAGAACTTCGACTTTGGAGAGGAGCAACTAACAGGCGATTTAAAAAACCAAATTCGCGATCAAACATTATAGGCAGTCCTGCATTCAAGGCTCCACTGAATGCAGTGAAAACTATTATTCCTGCTCCGAGAAATCTCCCATAGTCCATCCCTCCTGGAAGAAATCCCTCTGGAGCATTGGCAAATAGAGCCCCAAATAAGACAAGCCAAATCAATGGCTGCAGGATCCCAGCAATTAAAGTCGATGGACGTCGTATTAATTGGAGAAAAAGCCTACGAGTTAATGCATTTGTTTCTTGAGCAAACTCAGAAAATCTAAACTCTTGATTCATGTTTTAGTAGATGAAGAGATTGGGAACTGCATAAACCTCTAAATAAAGATAAAAAAGATTTATCTGATTTATAGAGACAATTGAATTAATGATTTTCACCTCATAGATTGTTTTGCCTCCCTTTTAAAATCTCTCTTCCCAAACACTTCCAATTCAGCATCCATAATTGATTGTCCAGTTGCCTGCAAATAAACATCATCCAAGCTAGGCCTACTTTCAGTCAATGCAAAAATATCAAAGTTTGCTTCTTCTAACTGGCTTCTCAGCCTAGGCAATACATCCCTATCTTCAACCACAAGGTTCAAAGAGAATCCTTGTGACTTGTTTACAACCACTTCCCTTACTCCTTCAATTAATTGTACAAACTCCTTTACTTTTTTTGACTCACTTGGATCACTAAATTCTCTAACTCTTAAAACTATGCGATAACCTCCAAGATTCTTCTTAAGTTGATCTGGAGAACCATGTGCAATAACTTTTCCATTATCAATAATTGCCATTTCATCAGCAAGAGCGTCCACTTCCTCAAGATAATGACTACTCAAAAGAACAGTGGTTCCATTTGCACAGAGATCTCTTAGTAAAGACCATATAGTTGACCGACTTTCTATATCTAAGCCAACTGTTGGTTCATCTAAAACTAGTAATTTAGGTTGATGCATTAACCCTGATGCCAAATCAATCCTTCTTTTCATTCCTCCTGAGTAAGAACCTGATCGGCGGTCAACCCATTGACTCATCTCCAGTTGATCAATCAATTCTTCTATACGCAAATCTCGGTCAACTCTAGATAAGTGATAAAGGTCACCGTGCAACTGCAAAAGCTCTCGACCAGTTAAAATCTTATCTATTGCTACTTCCTGAGCAACATAACCTATTTTTTGTCGAACATGTCTAGGGTTCTTGAGAGCATCTACCCCTTGCACTAAAACTTCACCTGAGTCAGGAGCCAATAACGTACAGAGAATCCTGAGAGTAGTACTCTTCCCAGAACCATTAGGACCCAATAAACCATAAAGAGTACCTTCAGGGACAGTAAGATTTAACTTCTTTAAAGCCGTTACTGACCCATAAGACTTAACTAGATCCTGAATTTCAACCATTTCCATCGCAAGCTGAGATCCTTTAAATTAATATTAGAAATTTAGAAAAGAATTGAATTAAAATCAAAATAAGGTTATTGATTATGTTTCATTTAAGCAATGGATAGATTAGAGGCAATCTTAGTTATCAAATAAATTCCTTGAGAATGAAACTCACCTGCAATAGGTAAGCGACTAATGATCAATAAAAAACAAATGCCAAACATATAAAGTATTGACCATCGAAATAGTCCTTTGGCATTTTTTAAATTATCTGGGTCAGAAGCAAGCCTATTCGCCATTTGAAGCAGTCTGCCATTAAAAGGAATTACTAGAATTCCATACAATAACCCTCCTTCTGGTAATGCAAAAACTCCAAGTGTGCTCAATAAAACCGTTGCCCATCCATACTGACAAATCGCTTTAGCAGTAAAAAGAGAACCTTTAACGACGGGGAGCATTGGAATCCCTACAGACCGATAGTCATCTTTAAGAAGAATTGCAAGTGCCCAGAAATGAGCTGGAGTCCAAACCATTACCAAAGCAAATAGCCACCAACCACTGAGTCCAATATGACCTGTTGCTGCCGCAGCCCCTACCAAAGGTGGGATAGCGCCTGCAACTCCACCTATGACAATGTTCTGAGAGGTACGCGGCTTAAGTAAAGCTGTATAAAGCAAAACATAACTACATAAACCCAATAAAGACAACCCAGCAGCGAGACAGTTGACCCCACTCACTAATAGTGTTGCCGCGGCAAGAGTACATGAAATGGCACCTAGGAATACTGCTGATGGCGACAATCGTCCTGAAGGTAGTGCCCTAGAACTAGTTCTCTGCATTCGACTGTCCAGGTCCTGTTCCCAGAGACAATTAAGTGCTCCTGCCGCCGCAGCTGCAAGGGCCCCACCGCCAAGAGTGCATGCAAGTCTTGGTGAAGGCACAGGCCACCCATCACTTAAAGCCATACCACCCAATGTTGTAGCCAATAACAAAGGGATCAACCTAGGCTTTGCTACTTCCAACCAGGCTGGAAGTTTGACAGCCTTTCGAGAAGGGACAAATTGATCTCGCCTAGAAGATTGCTCTAAAGCCTGGGAAGTAGAACTAACCATGACAAACCTCAAAGCCTTTATCTTCAAAATTCATAGAGGAACTAGAAGCAAGCAACATAGGCCTACGAAAACCAAGTGCAGACAAAAAAGCAACTAGCAAAGTCGCAATCAACTGATGCGCAATCGTCAACAACGGTTGAGTTAGAACCATTTGTACTGAAAAAATCCCAATCATAACTTGCAAAATTAGTAAGCAACCAATACAAAAGAACGAAGGCCATTGGTTCCTAAACCATCCACCTTGAATAAAAGCAATACTGAAGAAAGCCAGAATAGATAAAACAACCGGCATTGCACTAAAACGGTGCACATCAAGCCAAAAACAATTTATATCTTGAGAAAGGCACCTTTGCGCAGACCAAGTTGTCGCCATTCTCCCGCCTAAAAGGCTCTGAGTAATAACGGTAAAAACTGATAACAAACTTAAAAACTTCCACCAATTAGGAGTCTCAATCCCAACAGGAGAGAGCAGTCTTTGCGTTAATCCACTTACAAGAGCAACTAATGTCAAAGCCAA
>QCHV01000023.1 GCA_003217035.1 Prochlorococcus sp. AG-402-G22 | reverse complement strand
ATAAAACATATACTTATCAAAGAAAAAAATCCTTGTATAGGAATATATTGGCCATTAAAGGGAGAATTAAATCTAAAGAGTCTTAAAGACATCAAAGAGTTTTCTTTTGCCTTACCAGCAAGCAATGAGAATGGGGAAATAAGTTATCACTATTGGAGCAAGGATTCATTGGGAAAAGATTTCCTGGGTATTCCAGCACCAATCAAAGAACCTATTCTAAAGCCCTCAGAAATAAACCTTTTATTAGTACCTGCATTGGCAGTTGACATGAACGGATATCGTCTGGGATATGGTGGTGGTTACTTTGATAGACTTCGAAGCAATACTTCTTGGAGATCAATAAAGGCTTTAGTAATAGTAGCCAATTCTTGTATAAGCGAAAAATCTTTACCTAGAGATAACTGGGATATACCATTTGATGGATGGATAAGTGAAAACGGTTTTTTTGAAGCAAGCAGTTCTTGAAAAAAACTCTAAGCTGCTATAGAAAAGTTCTAGCCAAAGATTATGGCTGAAAATGATTGTAAAAGTACTATTGAAAACTATGGCAGCGATGAACTAAATACATTAGTCGCAAAGCTTAGATCAACTAATGATCCACGAAAGAAATACGAATACTTACTTTGGCTCGCAAAAAAGCTACCTCCTCTCCCAGAAGAATCCTTCAAAGAATCAATCAAGGTAAAAGGTTGTATTTCGCAAGTGTATGTTCTTGGGGAACTTGAAAAGCAAAAAATAGTTTGGAGAGGTTACTCAGATGCCCTAATAACAAAAGGAATGCTGTCATTTCTAATTAAAGGCCTAGACAATCTGACGCCTCATGATGTGATTTCAATAAACCCAAAATTCATTGGGGATACAGGATTAAGCTCCAGTCTTACTCCTTCGAGAGCTAATGGTTTCCTAAATATTTTCCTTAATATGAGCAACCAAGCTAAATCATTCTTGTGAATAAGTGCCCTTGAGTTAATAGAGTCAATACAAATAAAGTGACAAAGAATCATTATGAACGAGAAGATTGGTATAGGTCTACTAGGACTCGGGACTGTAGGAACTGGGGTTGCACAAATAATCAGTTCACCTGAAGGACGGCATCCTTTAGTATCAAAAATTCAATTGAAACGTGTTGCTGTAAAAGACCTCTCTAAAGCAAGAGCAATATCAATTCCACCTCAATTGATAACCCAAGACCCACTAGAGGTCGTAGAAGACCCTTCAGTCGAACTAGTTGTGGAAGTTATGGGTGGTATAGAACCTGCAAAAAGTTTAATCCTCAAAGCAATTAAATCAGGCAAGTCTGTAGTTACAGCAAATAAGGCTGTAATCGCAAGGCATGGAGAAGAAATTGCATCAGCTGCAAATGAAGCAGGTGTTTATGTACTTATTGAAGCGGCGGTAGGAGGAGGTATACCGATTATCGAACCTTTAAAGCAATCCCTAGGAGGCAACAAAATCAAAAAAGTTACTGGAATAATAAATGGCACAACTAACTACATCCTTACAAGGATGTCAAAAGAAAATGCAGATTATTCTGTGGTATTAAAAGAAGCACAAGAGCTTGGATATGCAGAAGCTGATCCAATGGCTGATGTTGAAGGCCTAGATGCTGCAGATAAAATTTCAATCTTGAGTGGTCTTGCTTTTGGAGGAACTATTAATAGATCTTCGGTTCCAACAAAAGGTATAAGTACTCTCCAAAATAGAGACGTTGAATACGCAAATAAACTAGGTTATGAAGTCAAGCTTCTTGCTATTGCAGAGAGAACTGAAAAAGCCAAAGACAGCGATCCTTCTCTCTCTCTAGCAGTCAGAGTAGAGCCCACTCTTTTACCTCGAGAACATCCTCTCTCAGGAGTTAATGGTGTTAACAATGCAATAGTTATTGAAGGTGATCCAATTGGAGAAGTGATGTTCTATGGGCCTGGGGCTGGAGCAGGGCCAACAGCATCAGCAGTCGTAGCAGATATTCTGAATATCGCTGGAATTAAAATAATGGGAACTTCAGATACTGATCTTGATCCACTACTCTCTGCCTTTAGCTGGAGAAAATGCCATGTAGCTGAAACAAGAGAAACACTCCAAAAAAACTATATAAGGCTAATAGCCAAGGATTCACCAGGAGTAATTGGTCAAATCGGCAAAATCTTTGGAAAGAATACAGTTTCAATTGAATCAATAGTTCAATTTGATGCCAGCGATAGTGGCGCAGAAATAGTTGTGATTACGCATGAAGTTAATAAAGGCTGCATAAGCGATGCTCTCTCAGAAATCAAAAACCTGAATGAGGTGAAAAAACTGGCCTCCCATATAAGTTGTCTTTAAACACAGTCAAACATGGCAATTTCATCCATTAGTTGTTAATTGTGGTAGGGGCCATTCTAAATATTTTAAGAAGTCGGCCTTTCTTCTACTGGTTCATTCATAAATAGTCTATGAACTTAAAGAAAAACAAGCTCTCGCCTACTACTCAAGAGAACTTAAACGTCCTGCATCAGGGAGACTGCGTTCAATTAATAGACGATAAGAATCTTTTTCAGGTTATAGGTATAGATAATGAACATGAGAGGTGTTGGGTAAGGCAATGGCCTTTATTACCCAAAGGATCCCCTGTGTTTGAGGTGCCAATTGAGAAAATTGCTTTACCTGCGTCTAATGGCTAGCAATTTTTTTGAATAAACCAAAAAAAACAATCTTGAACAAACAACTTCCAACTACAAATCAACGGAAAAATAATTCGAAATTATTAATTTCAATAGCAACTTTGCTTATAATATCTACTCAAGTTTCTTGCAAATATGAAAGAGATACAAACAACATAATTATTGCAAGCAAAGGAAAGATACAATCCTTAGATCCGGCCCAGGCTAATAAATTACTAACAATTCAACTTATAAGTGCCTTAGGTGACCCCCTTTACAGAATTAACAGGGTTGGAGATCTTGAGCCCAGGCTCGCGAAAGATCAGCCTTTAATAAGCAAAGATGGTCTCAAAATCACAATTCCCTTAAGGGAAGACATAGTTTTCCACGATGGCACCCCATTCAATTCAGAAGCCATGGCATTCAGCATTAAACGCTTTATGCAGATAGGGACCCTAAATTACATAATCGGCGACAGAATAAACAAGGTTGAGACTCCTGAACCTTTTACACTTCGTTTAACTCTTAATAAACCATCTAGCTCAATAAAGGGTTTACTTACTTCCATAAACCTCACTCCACTTTCACCTACTGCATATTCCGAATATAAAGATAAATTCCTCAACAAAAGATTTGTAGGAACAGGTCCATATAAATTAGACAACTATAGCCCTGAGAGGCAAAGACTGGTTCCTTTTGAAAACTATTGGGGTGAAAAACCAGAGAATATTGGTATTGATCATGTAAGTTATACAACCTCAACATCCTTATTTAGTGCAATTAAAACAAAACAAGTCGATGTTCTTATATCTAATTCAGTCGAAGATGGTCATCGCTTAGCACTTCATAGACTTTCTAAACAAGGAAAACTATTGGAAGGGCAAGGCCCAGCCATGCAAATTGGTTATATTGCTTTGAGAAGTAATGCTTCTCCACTTAATCAAAATTTGTTTAGAAAAGGTGTTTCTTTTAGCATTGACAGGAATCTTATTTCAAAGCAAGTAAGTTATGGATTAAGAGAACCATTAAGGTCAATAGTCCCACCATTATTACAAAAAAAAGATGCATCTCCATGGCCAGAATACAACCCAAAAATTGCAAGGGAACATTTCAGAAAAATTGGTTTATGTGAAGCAAACAAAGAAATAATTCCATTAACTTTTAGATCCAATGTTCCAGCAGATAAATTATTAGCCCTTACATGGCAGGAACAAATAAATAGGGACTTAGGAGACTGCCTAATGCTTAAACTAAATGGCGTGGAATCAACAACCGTTTACAAACAGCTCTCAGAAGGGGCTTATGATGCTGTCATCCTTGGATGGACAGGGGAATATCCAGATCCCTATGCATATTTGTCCCCATTACTTGATTGCAGCAAAATTGTAGGTTCATCATGCGAAAAAGGAGAGGCAGTTTTTGGTGGAACTTTCTGGGCATCTGAAAAGGTTCAAGCGGCTCTAGATAAAAGCGAAGTTCTTTTTGGAGATGAAAGAAAAGAAAAATTAGAGGAAATTGAACTTTTAGCCGCTGAAGGAGCAGCACTTTTGCCAATTTGGCTAGTAAAACCAAGAGCTTGGGCTCAAACAAACTTTGCTAAGCCAGAGTTTGATGGAAGTGGAAGGCTCCTCTTAGATCGTCTTAAAAAAATCTATTAATGAATAGGGCAAGAGCGCTTATTAAATATTCCGCCACAAGATTAGCTTTAGTACCAGTAATGCTATGGCTTATATCAAGTTTAGTATTTTTGTTGCTAAGAATTGCGCCTGGTGATCCTGTAGATGCAGTCCTAGGGAATCGTGCAAATGAGATGGCAAGAGAAGCTATGAGAGCAAAACTAGGCCTGGACCAACCTCTAATAAATCAATACTTAAATTTCCTCAATGATCTAATCCACGGCAATCTTGGTGTTGCCTTAAATACTCAAGAGCCCGTTAGCAAGATCATTGCAAAAGCTTTACCAGCAAGTATTGAGCTCGCCATTGTCTCTCTCTTAATTGCTTGTTTCCTAGGTTTTGCGATTGGCTTATCTGGGATAGCAAGGCCAGAAGGTAAAACAGATTTAGCTGGACGCTTATATGGTATTGGCACTTATGCATTGGCTCCTTTCTGGGCCGCAATGCTAATACAACTACTTTTTTCTGTAGTTTTAGGTTGGTTTCCAGTTGGAGGGCGTTTCCCTTTGAGCTCATTGCCTCCAGAGGGAACAGGATTTTTAATTTATGACAGTCTTATTTCTGGAAATTTATTAGCCCTAACAGGTGCGTTCAAGCACATCTTCCTACCAGCTTGCACATTGGGCTTTTTGCTAAGCGGCGTATTTAGTCGTTCTTTAAGAATCAACCTTGAAAAAAACATGCGATCTGGTTATGTGGAAGCCGCAAGAACTCGTGGATTAAGAGAAGCTCAAATTATTTTTTCTCATGCGCTCCCCAATGCAATGCTTCCAGTACTTACAATTACAGGTCTTACAGTTGCCTCGCTAATAGGAGGAGCTCTTCTAATTGAAATTACATTCTCATGGCCAGGAATAGCACTTAGACTTCAAGAAGCTATTAGTCAAAGAGACTACCCAATCGTCCAAGGAATTATCGTAGTGATCTCTATGATAGTTGTATTAATAGGAGTAATTGTAGATTTATTAATTGCACTTATAGATCCAAGAGTTAGTTATTAGTGAATACAATTTCTTTTACTTTTGAATGATCTAAAATATGGAAGTTTAAATTAATTTTATTATTATTTGACGATACTGGTAATTGCTTGCCTTCCTCGAGTTTGCTAAGGAAGTTTATGATTTGTGATGATAGCAATCCCTGTACTGAAAGTGGATAAGAACCAACTAAAGCTTCATCTAATTGAAGAAAATCTTCATTTTTGGAATTATCTTTCTGATCTTTAATTCTTATTGGAGAGAAGTGGCTTGCCCCCTCTATGACTAACACTCTACTAAAGGGATTTGGTTTGGTTGAAAGAAGAAGTCCAAGCTGCTCACTTAGCGCAGGAGTAATTAAATCAAAAGTTCCACCTGTAAGAAAAACAGGCGCTTTTGTTTCCAGGCTAAAAGTATTAGGCCAAAGCAAACTTCCAAAACTATTTATACCAATTATTGCGCCTAAATCATCTACATCTGAAAACTTTGGCAACTGAACATCTACTAATTGGCATTGTAATAATCTCGAAAGATTTGTTATCGAAAAATCATCTAAAGCCTTTTGACATCTTTCCAAAAGTCCTGGTTGAGGAATGGCACCAGAAGCAAAAAAAGCAGTCAAAGCTCCTAACGAATGTCCTATTAAAACAAGCTTTTCTCCAGGCACTTTTATTTGCCCCTCTCTTTTAGATTTCAAAACTGATTGCAAATCCACCAATCTGTATGAAAAAACCTGGGGTCCGGTTGGAACCGGCAAGCTTCCGTCTGCAAGGGAATTAAGCGCCTGGGAGTCACTTCCAGGATGGTCTAATACAACAACAGGCCATCCCTGATGACTAAGACTACGAGCAAGCCATCTGAAGTGTCTTTGATCGCCTCCTAAGCCTGGCATTAAGACTATCCAACTCTCTCTTGGTCTTTTTCTTGCTAGGGGGTTCCAAACTTCTACCTTTAAAGATTCCGAGCGATGAGGAGCATTTAATTCAACAAACTCATATATAGACTCTTGTAATTCTCCAGAATCTTCTTTTTTTTGATAGGAGAATTCCTTTAATTTCTCTAAGTTAGTAGGTTTAGAAGACAATCCCCTTAAGTCACTTAAGAGTTTTTGTTGACCTTTTAATTCATATCTCCAACTGCTTGCTACTTGGACCCATTTGTTTAAATCAAAATGAATTACTTCAGCTGGCAAGGACTTCAAAAGATCTAATGTTGAAACCTCTTCTTGCTCTTCAAGCAATCTTTCAAATGTATTAAAAACTTTTGTACCTGTACTGTCTTCATCTAAACGAATCAAGTCACTTGCTTCGTCAAGCAATTTTCTTCCAACCCAACTACTGAGCAACTGGCGCGCCATACTTTTATCTTTCACTAAAGGTGCTTTAAGAAATTTAGACAATGCAGACCTACTCTTAAAACCAAGCATATTTAGCCAGACAGCTAAATCCGAGTTTTTGTCAATTTCAGCAGTTGCCCCAACAGATTCCGATTCAATATCTTTACTCCAAGCTGATAATTCTTTTATAGAGACTGGGATTGTTATATCTTCGATATGGAACTCAACTCTTTCTGCAGCCCTGAGCGGTTGCAATCTCAAAGGGGATATAACCAGGTTGGTCAACAGCCCGATAGCAATTATTCTTGATATTGATCGTCTTGAAGACAACGCTAAATCTCAAAACGTGGTGGAACCAGTTTCCCCCAAAATTGCGCTTATTAACTAGAGGCCGTTTTTTCGCTTCTTTGGGAGCTGGAGGTGTCATTTATTTAACTCCATTGGTTTTCAATGATCTCTCATTTACAGCAAGTGAAATTGGGAGTGGCCTTACTGCAGCTGCTCTTACTGGAACTATTACAAGATTAATAACAGGCTTTTATTTAGATAAAGGAGTTAAGTTTTCAACGCCTCTCAAAGTAGCTGCCATGATTGCCATTTGCGCTGATTTTCTACTCTTATTTGCTCGTTCATATAAAGGTTATGTTCTAGGCGAATTATTTTTAGGGGCTGCCGCCGGAATCTATTGGCCTTCTATTGAATTAGCTGTTCCAATTACTTGCGGAAAGTTTCAATCAAGCAAAGGATTTGCTTTAGTAAGAAGCGCTGATGCTCTTGGAGTAAGCATTGGTGCATTAATTGGAGCGTTTGCCGCATCAATTAATGCAATTAGGATGATTTATTGTGTTGAAACACTATGTATGATTAGTTTTATATTGTTATTAGGCAACGAAGTATTTAAACAAGGGTCATATATAAACAGCGATTCTAAAAACCTTGAATCTGAGAAGAATATATTTCTTAGGCTTAAAGAGTTCATGGTATTTACACCAAAACTAATTCCAATACTTATATTAAGTCTACTTTCAACAGGAATTCTTTCTCTTCTCCAAAGTGCTCTTCCTATTGATCTGGTTTTAGGAGGTTTAAACAGACCCGCAATTAGTAATAGCTTTATTGGAGTAATAATAGCAATACAACTAGGCCTACTGCTAATGATTCAATGGCCTATAGGTAATTGGCTAACCAAAAGAAATATTCATTTTGGATTAAGGCTAAGTCTTTTAAGTTTTTCTATTGGATGCATGATGATTTCATTGTCAAGTCTATACAAAGAGGGGTTGATTTTAGCAGTCTTAGGATTGATACCCGTTTCAATTGGTTTGGCATCTTTTCTACCTACTGCAACAGAAGCAATTGTTCAAATATCTCCATCAAACTATAGAGGTATAACTATGGCTATTTATTCACAATGTTTTGGCCTTAGCGCATTAATCGCCCCATGGAGTTCTGGAATAGTAATAGATAAATACGGTAATGGTTTATTACTTTGGTTAGTAACAAGTATTTGCTGCTTAACCTTACTACCAGTAATAGATAGAGTCCGTCCAATAGAAAATTAAGCAAGGTCTAAAATATTAAGTATCATATTCGAATTTAAAACCAAGCTTCTCAAGCTCAATCAGTCGCAATTCTCTTAAAAAAAGGAACAAAGGTGCAGCACATGCAAAAGCTATAGTAAATGTTGTAAGAATAACAATCCAAAAATTTTTCATTTTCAATCTTTTCTTTTCTGTAAACATCCATATTGTTACCGCTCCTGCTCCTAAAAATAAATCCCTAGATAAAGACTGAGCTGCTGGGTTTATATTTGCCATTTCTATAAAGCTTGCAATATTAAATCCAGGACCATATGATTTCATGAAATCAATATTTGCCAACATTGGCAAAACTCCACCCAACAAGGCAAATATCAAATAGATGAAGCTTAAAAAATACCTCTGATTAAGCATTAAAAATAGGCTTACTTGGATCATTATTATTATAAAAGAAACTAATTCTCCAAACTTAAATCTAGGAATATGAACTTGGATTTGGATCTAACCTCATTATCAAATCTAAAGCTGGCCGTAGTAGGTCATGTTGAATGGGTGGAATTTCTACAAGTAAATAGACTCCCAGATCCTGGAGAAATAAGTCACGCCATAAGCTTCAAAGAAACTGCTGCAGGAGGAGGTGGGGTTGCCGCTGTGCAAATGCAAAAACTCACAAACAGCACTGTTCATTTTTTTACTTCACTCGGAAACGATAGAGAAGGCATTGAGAGTTATAAAATATTAAAAAGGCTAGGAATAGAGCTACATGTAGCCTGGAGAGAAAAACCAACCAGAAGAGGTATTAGCTTTGTTGACAAAGAAGGCGAGAGGACAATCACTGTAATTGGGGAAAGACTTCAGCCGACAGCAAAAGATTCATTACCTTGGGATATTTTAAAAGAAGTTGATGGCGTATTTATAACAGCAACTGACTCTGAAGGATTAAAGCTCTGCAGAAGTGCAAGGAAAGTTGTCGCCACTCCAAGAGTAAAGCTAGAGACTTTAATAGATGCAAAAATTGAATTAGATGCTCTCATTGGAAGTGCTTTTGATTCTGCCGAGCAGATCCCAAAGAATGCTCTAAGTCCAAGGCCTAAAATAAAAATATCCACAGAAGGTTCCCTTGGAGGAGATATTACGCCAGGGAGAAGATATGAGGCCACAAAGTTAAATACACCAATAATTGATTCATATGGCTGTGGAGATAGTTTTGCAGCTGGTGTAACTGCTGGGTTGGCTGCAAACTGGGAGATCATGAAAGCTGTTAATTTAGGCTCAAACTGCGGAGCCAAATGTGCAACTGTTTTTGGACCATACATATAAATTTGATAAAATTCTTTTATAATAACAATGCAGTAATTGCAAGGTTTTAAATTAAGTGAGTAATAACGTCTCTAAGGAAGGAAAAGTACCCTACAAAAACAAGAGTCTAACATCCCTTTTCATATTTTCATTTATATTGATAATGATTTTATTTATCCAATCTATTATTGTTTTAACATCAATGTTTTGGAAAGGTTTCTTTAAAAGAGAGATTCTTTCTACAAAAAGTAATCTTGGATTCGATATTGACATAATTGAGAAACCATAGCATTATTTAATAAAAAATAAGTTAAAATTTGATTCAGTATGTCATTTGTTATTTTAATTGCCAGCATTATAATTATTACAGCTATAAGTTATACGTTACAAAGAAATAAAGCTCTTAATAAGGACAATTACCTGAGAATATTTAAGAGAAGAAGCAATAAAAGGAATAGTTTAATCAGTAAATTCAAATCAAGACATTACAATCTTCTCCTCAAAAGCCCTGAATTAAGTATAGAAATTTCCACCTTGGAACCTGAAGATATTTTACGAGAAAAGGCAAGCATTCACAGACTTAGGCTTGAAAAGTTTGGTCAATCAAAAATGAACAACATAACCTATTACAAAGGTCCTAGAGGTGGTATTTACATATACACTGAAAGCGGGAGAAAGAAATATATTTAAAAAATAGTTTTTTATTACATAGTCTAGAAAGAGCAATCCAACAAAATCAACCCTAGTATCTAGTATTTTCAAATGATTTGTTTTTATGATTAGATAATAAAGGAATAGAACGATATTACTAATATTTTGATAATTGACTATAAGAATATACTTTGACGACCTCTGATGGCAAAAAAGACTTACTTGGGTAATTATTTTTTGGCTTTTGAAATATTTCTGAATACATAATCAAGAAAGGAGAAAGGAAACTAAATACAACTATAAGCGCTGCAACTTGAGGGAAAGTAACCAAGTTACACCTCTCTAGAGTTTCGCCACAAAAAATACAATGTTTATCTTCAGATCCCTTAGTCAAAAAAACTTTATAGCCTGAGGAACAATAAGGACAGTAATACTCTGGCATTATTAATGGTTATCAGATATTTATTTTAGAAATAAGTTTAAATTTCCAGACTAAAGATATATTCAATCATCTTCGGTTAGCAATTTTTCTTCACATCGTATTAAGTCAATACAATTTGGATGATCTTTAATATATTTATTGAACTCCATTGCAAGCATCCTGGCTTCAAAGGAATCTGATGCATAAAAGCAATTTTCCAGCCTACCGTTATCAAAGGAACGATAACGAACTGTATAAGGTCGAAGTTGATTCATCACTCCATAGAGGAGGCCAATCCAACTATCATCTTACTCAAGCAAAATATCCACAAATATCTTCCAAAGGAGATAAAGCAAAATTAAGGACAAAGTTTTAGAAAGCTTGAAAAAGCATCAATTACCTGGCATAGCAGGCTTATATCCACCTAAATTTTCAGCGCACTCGAGACTATCTCTGGTTGCCACTCGAGTTGTTGGGTTAATTCCATCAGCTATTTCGCATAAATTTCGCTGATCATCTCTATCTAAAACAGCAAAAGAGAAATCTGCCCCTTCAATAAGAGCACCAGCAAAACTACTACCCGAAGCAATCATGTTTACAAGGATGGCATTCCTTAGGTCAGTTTTTTGAAAATTAACCCGATCCGACAGAGTGTCAGTCAAATTAATACCATTTAGATTTGATCCCTTTAGGTCAGCCAAAGTCACAACAGTTCCATGCAGGTCAACGTCACTAAGATTGGAATCTCTAGCAGTAGCCCCAGCAATTGAAGATTTGGATAAGTCCTGTCCATGCAAATCAATACCTGTTATCTGTGAGCGTACGTAATTTGGAACCTCATCTCCTACTTCTAAAACTGCTTGAGCTGGATTGCAAGGGATAAAAAGCAAGGCAAAAGCTAAAGCCAAAGAAATCAGTCGAGAAAAAAATCGATCTTCTGTCATTAAAAAATTACCTTCATCTTTTAGCTCACTAAATTATCTCTCTTCAAGGAATGAATGATTACATTATAGATATATCCTTTTACCTAAAGTAAAAGTTCTAGCTTTATCAAAGATAAGGAATCAAACCTTTCAAAGGGGCTTACCAGATATGTATTGATGAAAAGAGGGATTCATCCAATAAAAACTAAGACTACACATGAGTACTAAGTTGAAGAAGATCAATGCACTTCCCATCCAGAAGACTTGATTCTCACTCCATTTTAATGAATCTGGATTATCTGTGAGTAATGAATTAATATCGTCCTTCATTAAGATAATGAATTTATACAAGAGAATATAACAAGAAAAATTTGCTGGCGTGAGCGATCTTCTGGTTTTATCGCTCATTTTAAGGAATAATTCTAACCCAATTAAAAAGTTGTCTTTCGATCAAAAGCCTTGATGATTAGACAAAAGCATTTATAGTCTAAAGGTAAGTATGATCTTAATTGGAATGCCGCTAATAACCATCAAAACATCTATAAAAGAATTTAATAATGAAGAAACCCTTCTAAAAAAACTCTCTTCAAGCTTGGCTGAGTTAACAGCAAAGCCTGAAAAGTATGTAATGGTCTTAATTGAGAAAGGCAAGGCCATGATGTTCTCAGGCACACTTGAGGGAAGTTGCTATGTGGAAGTAAAGTCAATAGGTTCTATAGATCCAGTCAAAATGTCAAGTTTGATATCTCTAATTTTGAATGAAGAACTCGGCATTGACAAGTCAAGAATATATATAAATTTCGATGATGTCGAAGCTAAAAATTGGGGATACAATGGATCAACATTTGGTTAATTAAAAGCAATTACTAAATCTTACATTTATTAAAAGTTAATTATAAATAGATTCCTTTCTGTTACTTGAAAAAAATATTTAACTATATTCTTTTTTAAATTAAGTCAAATTAAAATTATACTCTTATATGAATTTGAAGTTAAGATCACTAAATAGGAACCGATATGTATTTGAATTTATTCTTAAAAGGCTTGTTAGCCAAAGTAATTTATTACGTACAAAGAGAATCTATTATGCAAGGCACTCCAAAAGTATTAGCCTCTTAGGATTAGAAGTTTTTCGATGTCCACAAGCAAAAGAGAAGAAATCTGCTCCCATTTGCGCTACATAAGGCAAGAGCTAAGGGATTTAGACCAAATGCTTAACCAAGATGGGCTGCTACCTGAATTAACTGAGCTCAAAGAGGTTTACAACTCTCTAAACGCACTTCACGAACTAATAACAGGAAAAGTAAAGAAAAAGCCTAAGCCTGAATTTGATGACTAAAACAATAATGTTCACTCATAAATAAAAAAACAATTTTTGGAATTACAATTTCTCCTCTATCATCCAGCGATAGAGAGGAGCTTCCACAAGCAAAAAGCTTCTTCAAACCTTTTAGAGTTTTATTTGGTAGTTAGTCAGAGTTAGTTTTACTAACTAAGCCCTGGTATCTCTTGTTTTAATTGATCAACCCACTGAGTAATACGAGAATCGGTCATATCAGATTCGCTGTCCTCATCTAGTGGCAAGCCACAGAATGAATCACCTAGAACACTCTTTGATTCATCAAATGTATATTCTTTAACACTTACATAACCAACCATAGTTGCACCTGCTTGCTTGAAATATCTATGGAGTTCTTCCATAGCATCGCAATAGTTCTCTGTATAAGTGGATGAATCTCCCAGACCAAAGATTGCAACTTTTGTACCAGAAAGACTTAGACCACCTATGTCTTCAAGGATAGAGTCCCAAGCTGTACCAGACCGTTCTGAATCAGCTCCTGTATTCCAGGTTGGTATTCCACAGATGATTCCATCATGATTAGCGAATTCGCTTAAATCATCCATGTCGGACATATCACGAGGAGCCTCAGCTCCTCCCAATAAGCCATGAAGCCTTTCAGCTATATCTTCTGTTTTACCTGTAGTAGTTGCGAAGTAGATTCCTACAGTCATGTGAATTTAAATAACCTGTTTGTCATAAATCATTAGCAGTTTCTTGGGAGAACAGAAGCTACTATTTGTGGTCGTTTTTTATACATTTCATCGTGACATTATTTTGCAATTGTTACGCCACAAAAAAGCCTCGCAAAAAGCGAGGCTTTTTTGTGGCGTAACAAGATCCCTAAAAAAGATCGTTCACTTCAAGAAGCTTGATTTATCAAGACTTAATGGTGAAAGTCGCTGCCTTTTCATTGCCAATTGCACTAGTAACATTCTTGAAATCAAATCCCAAGGCTCTTAGTGCATGCCAGAAATGTCCTTGAAGGAAAAAGAATCCCAAGTAGTAATGAACATTTGTTAGAGCTGCTCTTGTTGTATGCCCTAAGAAGGCTGTTGCATCAGAGACATCGCCAGTATCAGCCCAATAAGGTGACACAGCGAACTTTATCTGAAGTGGCTCTCCATACCATGCTTCTGGATAAACAGTGGTATTTGTTGCGCACCAAAATGCTGCAACTATAGCCATCCAGCCAATGCCAGCTAAAGACCAAGAAAGGATAGCTTCTGCTGAAAGCAATTCAGCCCCTTTAAACTTGCTCCATTGACCAAGTCTCTTGTCTTCCCAGTTTGTTGACCCTGCTACAACGTGGAAAGCTCCACCTGTGATCTGGGCAAATGCCAAGAATGCATGGCCACCCATTACATCCTCAAGACTGTCAATACTAAGGAAGTCAAACTGACGTTGCCAGATCATTGTCAAGTCAAGATTGTAATTAACCTGACGAACTGATTCAACGGCTGGATCATAAATGCCGTGAATTCTGGCCCATTCAACGAACCAAATACAAGCCACACCAAAGAAAATCAAATGGTGTCCAAGAATAAAAGTTTGATTGTCAGGATTGTTCCATTCCAATTTGAATTTCCGAGCCTGAGCAACTTTTGAGTCCTGCATATCACCGGTAAACAAGACGGAG
>QCHV01000022.1 GCA_003217035.1 Prochlorococcus sp. AG-402-G22 | reverse complement strand
AGCTCTTAATTTGCAACGTAGCTATTTACTGATCTACGGCACGATAATTACAGGACTACAACATGTAAATACATCCTTAAATCATCCATTCCTGACAAAAACTGTCAAAAAGCACATGTCTTTCCAAAAAAAATCAAATAAAAGAAAGAAAAACTTTTGAATCATCTCTACTAGAGATTTATTGCATGCGCAAATCGATACTTCTAAATAACCTATGTATATATATGGAGCTTTGTATTGCTGTCTCCCACGGCTATATATACGATCCTGATCAGTATCGCCTTGATTCTTGGAGGTGTTTGGGTTAGTGGCAACGTAAATCTTCTTCCAGCTGTTGCGAGCTCCAATGCTCCAATCTATGACGAGCTATTTAAAGTACTTTTCATTATTGGAACAGTACTTTTTATTGGTATGGTTGGGCTTGTGGTTTATAGCCTTATCCAATTCAGGAGAAAGCCAGGTGAAACAGGAGATGGCTTAGCAATAGAAGACAATCTCCCCCTTGAAATTTTTTGGACGGCGGTTCCAGCCATCGTAATTCTATTTGTTGGTTTATATAGCTACGACATATATGAGCGCATGGGAGGTATGCAAACATTATCAATCGACGGTCATGAGCATGCAAGCATGACTTCCGACGAAAGAATTTGGGGTGGCATTGGATATGCTCAAAATGCATCAATAAAAGAAGGAAGCATGGTTTCGCTTCCAGTTGAAGTCACTGCGATGCAATTTGCTTTCCTCTTTCATTATCCAAAAGGAAACATCATTTCAGGGGAATTGTTTGTACCAATCAAACAGGGAATAGCATGTTCCAATCAATCAGCCTGTAAGCATGAAAATGGATTCTAAAGATGTTATACATGCTTTCTGGGTACCTGAATTTCGCCTTAAGCAAGATATTATTCCTGGTCAACCAACTATTTTAAATTTTACGCCTACAAAAGTAGGTAGATACCCAATTATTTGCGCTGAGCTATGCGGGCCATATCATGGAGGTATGAGATCAACTGTTGTTGTTGAAGAGGCAGAAGACTACAAGACCTGGTTTAAAAAGAATACAAAAGAAACGGATTTAGAAGTATGACTATTTCAATACCTCCTTCAACCAAAAACAAACCAGAGAGACTTCAACCAACTGGATGGTTGAGGTACTTCAGCTTTAGCCTTGATCATAAGGTCATTGGGATTCAATATTTAGTTTGTGGCTTCATTTTTTATTTAATCGGTGGAGCACTCGCCAGTGCAATAAGGATTGAATTAACTAGTCCTGTCTCAGATTTCATGGCGAGAGATGTATACAACCAAGTCTTGACTCTCCATGGAACCATAATGATTTTCCTTTGGATAGTCCCAGTAGTGAATGGTGCATTTGGTAACTACTTAATACCTTTCTATGTTGGGGCTAGAGATATGGCATTCCCCAGACTAAATGCTGTCGCGTTCTGGCTAATCCCTCCAGCAGGGTTAATGCTAATTAGCAGTTATTTTATAAATGGCGCAGCTCAATCGGGTTGGACTGCATATCCTCCTCTTAGTATTTCAACTCCAGCAGCTGGGCAAATAATATGGATTATTAGCGTATTGCTTTTAGGAGGAAGCTCGATTTTTGGAGGAATAAATTTCATCGCAACAATACTGAAACTACGAAGACCAGGGCTTCAATTGATGCAATTACCAATGTATTGCTGGGCCATGTTGGGAACGAGCATTCTAGTTGTACTATCAACTCCTGTTTTGGCTGGAACATTAATTCTCCTTAGTTTCGATATTGTTGCTCATACAGGTTTTTTCAATCCAACACTTGGAGGGAATGTCATTGTCTATCAACATCTCTTTTGGTTTTATTCTCATCCAGCTGTTTACATAATGGTTCTTCCTGCCTTTGGTTTAGTCAGTGAAATATTGCCAGTACATAGCCGCAAACCTCTATTTGGGTATACAACCATGGTTTATTCCATCATGGCAATTGTTGTCCTAGGTCTAATGGTCTGGGCTCATCACATGTTTACTAGTGGCACACCACCATGGATGAGACTTTTCTTCACAATCGCCACTGCCTTCATAGCAGTCCCAACAGGAATAAAGTTCTTCAACTGGGTGGCTACTCTTTGGGGAGGGCGAATATCTCTGAATACAGCAATTTTGTTTTCTTGTGGCTTTATTATTAATTTTGTTTTAGGAGGGATCACAGGAGTCGCATTGGCTCAAGTGCCATTCGATGTGCATGTACACGATACTTACTTTGTCGTCGCTCATTTTCATTACATAGTCTATGGCGGATCTGTTTTTGTAATCTTTTCCTCTATTTACCACTGGTATCCAAAATTCACTGGAAGACTCCTTGACGAAAAGATTGGCAGACTTCATTTCGCAATAACTTTTATTGGCTTTAATCTTTGTTTTGCTCCTCAACACTGGCTAGGACTGAACGGAATGCCTAGAAGAGTCGCCGAATACGATCCTCAGTTTACATTTGTCAATCAACTCAGCAGTGTAGGTGCTCTACTAATGGCATTAAGCACTCTTCCTTTCCTATGGAACATTTTTTACAGTGCATTTAAAGGTCCCATCTCAGGAGATAATCCTTGGCAAGCACTAACACCTGAATGGTTGACCAGTTCACCTCCTCCAGTTGAAAATTGGATTGGAGAAGCACCTCTTGTTACTAAACCCTATGGTTATGGTCAAAATGCAGGGGGAGAACCTCAATCAACCTCAGAGGGTGAAACGTAAAGAATGACAAGCATTACACCATTAAACAAAAGCTCTAAACAATCTGTATCTAGCTTTTCTGAACCTCCTCATAAAGAAGAACATGCTGACCATAGATTATTTGGTTTAATTGCTTTCTTAGTTGCAGATGGAATGACATTTGCAGGTTTTTTTGCTGCCTACCTTACTTTCAAAGCAGTCAATCCTTTACTTCCCGATGCAGTATATGAACTTGAACTTCCGCTACCAACCCTAAATACCATCCTCCTACTCATTAGTAGTGCAACATTTCATAGGGCAGGACAAGCTTTAAGTCAAACAAAAGCAAAAGAGTGCCAAAAATGGTTGCTTATTACAGCAGGCCTCGGCTTTGCCTTCCTTGCAAGCCAAATGTTTGAGTACTTCACTTTGCCTTTTGGGCTGACAGACAATCTATATGCAAGTACCTTTTACGCACTCACAGGTTTTCATGGATTACATGTGACTCTTGGAGCCTTAATGATTTTAATAATTTGGTGGCAAGCACGGTCTCCAAATGGAAGAATTACAAATGAGAATAAATTCCCGCTAGAAGCAGTAGAGCTGTACTGGCACTTTGTAGATGGCATATGGGTGATTTTATTCATCATCCTTTATCTACTTTAATTAAGAAAAGTTTATATATAAGAGAAAAATTTAAAGAATTTTGTTGCCACAATCAAAATTTCTCGTCAGAATTAATAGAAATTAAAACTGGGAAATGCTAGTAGGCAAGGAACTCCTCGATAAGGCTAGATCCTTAAGCAATCGCACGGAGGATGAAATCGCAAAAGGATGTGGTTATGTAGGACCAAGTGGAAGGGTTCTACGTAAAAGCTTCTATAGAGCTTTAGTTCAAGCTAAAGGATATAAGCTGAGGTCTAATGGTCCAGGAAGGCCTGGGAACAGATCGCCTAGAGGAAGACAAGCAGAGTTCAAAACTCGCGTGCATGGCAACGGGAATCTTTTGATAGGACACGCTTATACCAAAAAACTAGGCTTGGTTCCAGGACAAGAATTCAGAATTGATGTTAAAAAAGACTCTGGGGCAATAAGTTTGCTCCCATTAGAAAAAAAGGGGTAAAACCAAGCTCTTTATTGCCAGCCTTGGTTTAATAACCATTCTTTTGAAATATCTTCCTGATTATTTTGACTGGAAGGGTTTCTTCCCTTTAAAAGTTTTTCAGCATATTTAGCCATTAGATCAGCCTCTAAATTTACTTTTTCTCCTATATAGATTTGCTTTAAAGAGGTTTGAGACCAAGTATGCGGAATAACTGCTATAGAGAAAAAAGTCCCTTCTTGTCTGCATTTAGACACTGTTAGGCTAATCCCATTTACGCAAATACTTGCTTTCTCACAGATGTATTTTGCAAACTCTTTTTTCATCCAACTAATTTCCAACTCCCATGAATTAGGCAAAGACTCTAAAGAAACGACTTCACCTAAACCATCGATATGTCCACTAACTAAATGGCCTCCCAAACGATCAGAAAGTCTTAATGCAGGTTCAAGATTTACCATCCCATTCTTCTTGGCTTTACTTCCAAGAGTTGTTCTGAGCAAAGTCTCCTCACTAACATCCGCTAAAAAGCCATTTTCTCTAAACCCTGCAACTGTTAAACAAACTCCATCTACAGCGACACTATCTCCAAGATTGATTGAAAAAGGGAGATCACTCCCCTCCACATAAAGGACATTCCCTTGCAAATCAACTTTTCCAACTGCTTGAATAAGACCAGTAAACATTATGTTGGAAAGCTATAAAGAAATGAATAGAACATAATCAAAATAGTAACTATAAACTGACTAATGGAGAGAAAAATGAATGATAAAAGAATAAGCCAATCATTCCTTACATCACAGAGTTTACTCAAAGAGTCTCACTTTTATGAGCTTGAAAAGTTTTTAACTCAGAAAAAATGAAATTCTTAAGACGACCCTTTGGTAAAGGTAAAAAAGTAAGTTTATTTACTCTCGGAACAATGAGAGTAAATTCTGCAGAATCAATGTATGCAGTCCTTAAGGATGCCTTCCTATTGGGGATAAATCACATTGAAACAGCTCCAACATATGGATCTACTCAGAAATTCCTAGGTGACGCACTCATAAAATTAAATCTTGAAGGAATAAGTCCTAATAATGGCTATGTAATTACGAGCAAGCTTCTTCCAGGTATTAGTTTTTGTGAAGGGAAGGAACAAATAATAGGAACATTAACCGAACTTGGGCTTTCAAAAATTGACAACCTTGCCCTTCATGGACTCAATCTTTGTGAACATCTTGATTGGTACTTGCGTGGCGATGGTTCGAAAATCTTTCGATGGGCTCAAGACCAAAACCTAATTACGCAATGTGGATTTACTTCTCATGGGTCAAGGTCACTTATTAACGAAGCAATAAAAAGTCGAGAATTTGATTTTTGCAGTTTACATATACATCTACTAGATCAAAAGAATCTTGCACTAGCAAAACTTGCTTTAAAGCTTGGCATGGGGGTAATGGCTATTTCCCCTGCAGATAAGGGAGGGCATTTACACACACCAAGTGAGACCTTAACTAAAGATTGCTCGCCAATTCCTCCTCTTAAATTGGCATATAGGTTTCTTATCTCTGAGGGCATCAGTACATTAACGCTTGGAACAAATGACCCAAACCAACTTCTCATTGCAAAAGAGCTGATTTCTGAGAATGGTCCATTGACGAATACTGAAAAGAGTTCTATTGAGCGGCTTAACAATGAATGTCGTCGTCGACTAAAAGAAACATTTTGCGGACAATGTCGTGAATGTCTCCCTTGCCCAAAAGATGTACCAATACCTGAGATCCTACGTCTACGCAACTTGACATTAGGTCACGGCCTAAAGTCATTCGCGAAAGAAAGATACAATCTAATAGGCAAAGCAGGTCATTGGTGGGAGCAATTTAATGCTGCATCATGCGCAGAATGTGGAGATTGTCTACCGCGTTGTCCTAACAATTTAAATATCCCAAAATTATTAAAAGAAACTCATTCTGAATTAATAGACAAACCTAGAAGAAGACTATGGGGCTGAATTATTCCAACGTTTTTCTAATATTTCTACTTTCTCCTCATCTAAGGGAGCTAGAGACCAACAATTTTCAAGAACTGTTTGTGAAGAGAACAAAAATGAACGATACTCCTTTGGAACATATTTAATTGCATCCATAATTTCAACATAAGGGAGAGGTGGAATCCATCCTCTAGCAATTAACTTACTAATTAATGGTAATTGCCATGATTCATTTATCCATGAATATGGGATTAATTGACGGCTCCCTTTAGGCCTCATAAGTATTGTCCAATGCAATGGAGCGCCTTGAGCTGGGAGGGCAACACTTAGTCGAGGATCTTTCGACAAAGCTTTCATGCAATATTGCAAAGGCAATACTGCAACTTTTGCTCTACCGGACAGGACCCAATTCATTGCATTCTGACTATCAAAAGTTTTTACTTGTTTTCGTAAACGTTTCAACTCATTTTCAGAACCTATTCGATCGGCTAAAGATATTACAATCCGCGCACTATTAGGTAAAACCAAATCACCTTGCAACTCGGGTTCTAATAATACGTCCCACTTTTCTCTTGCCTTTGGTAACCATTTATTCCCTCTACGAAAAAGCATTACCCAAGGAGTAAAAGCAAAAGGAAGAAGCTTAGAAGACAAAGAAGGGTCAAAACTACTTAAAAATAAAGTTGATTGCCTATTCAACCGAGCACGTGATTTATCAAATTCAATAGGATAAAAATCTTCGAATGACAAACTTGGCAACCAGCCGTCGCTAAGGGCTAAACAATCAACTCTTTTTTTTGCAAGGAATTTGTATGGATTTATCCCTGGACTCGTTTCTAGCAACTTAAATTTCCAATTGGATGGCAATGACTTTAATAATTGGCCAGGCAAGACACCCTTATGAGAGCCCAGAACAAACTTATTTGTATTTAAACTACAACCCGAAAGACCTAAGACACTTCCTAAAACACTCAATCGGATCAAATCTCTTCTTCCTAGAATCAAATCTCTCATGATTTAGATCCTTTAAGGATACAAATATACAACTAAGAGCAACAATCTAATTGATCAACTGCAAGTTCACATTCTTCTAATAAAGTTTGTAGACTAATTCCATTGATTTGAGCTAAAGCAGATAATGCGCCTGCTCCAACCCCTTCTTTGATAAAGCCCAATTCATAATCACGCAAGACCTTCTTAGAACTTCCGTTAAAGCGTAAGCCACTTGAAATTCCAAGAAGGTTTACATTAAAATATTCTCCAAGAAGGTTTATCAAACAAGGGAATGAGCTTTGCTTGTAGGAATTGCTAACAATCTCATCAGCAAGCCAGGAAGTTGTTGCAATAGAAATTTCTTCTACAAAACCAGATCTTAAAGTTGCGTCAATAGAAGCCAAAGCAACGCCTAATACCGCAACCATTTGACTGCCTCCTCCTAATAAGACAGGCAAACCAGCTTGCCTTGCTCCAAGCAAAAGCCCTACCGCCACAGCCTGAAAAGGATCGCCAACTGCAGCCAATAAAGCCTGAGGTGATGAGCTTGAGGTTATCTCTGCCCTTTTTAAACCTTTAGTAACTAAATCCTTTTTTAACTTCATTGGAGGAATACGATTACTCCCACTAACCAAATCACCAACTGACATCCCTAATCCAGTTAACACCGCCAGAGCAGTAGTCGTTCCACCAGGGACACATTCTGTTATCAATAGAGGGTTCTGCAAGTTCACTCCAAGAGCAAAGCCTTTTTCCCATAATCTTTTTACTCTATCCAAATTCATTGCTTTTCCAGTACCTAGACAATTAGCGGGTCCGAAAGGAGGAGCATCCATCTCTATGTAAGAGAAGGGAGGCACTTCTGATAACCCAGCCACAAGAACAGTTGGTTTAAGGCCTAGCAATTTAGATGCAACATAGCTAATTAAGGCTGGAGAAACTCCTGCCGGCAAGAGAGGTAAAGGCCATTTCCTAGAAGTAACTGGTCCCGAAAGCAATAGCTCTGCATCCGCAATAGCCGTATAGCGTCGAGAATCTGCCGTAGCTCCAGCAGCAGATATACCTTCTATTTCTGCAGTTAAAGATCCTGCTAAAACCAGAAAAAAGTTTATTTCATTAACTGAAGAGCTCCAAATATTGACCCAACGTTTAGCAATTAAAGGCGTTACTCCAAAACCAAACGCTCTACATCCGAATGGGAGTTCTAAAGGATGGGAAGAATCTCGCAAGCTAAATCAATTTAAGTAGGGTCCCAGCCTATAAGACCATTTAATAAGCTTGGAGGCTGAGGTATTGACGCTTTAAGGCGTGGGAAAACCCAAAAAGCAACCGCATGCAAAGTAAGGACAAAAATAATTTCCTGTAGAACAACCAATGCCAAAGCTGCCAACTGAACCAATCCCAAGTCCGGGATTAAAGAAAGGTTAAGAAGGTCAATAAATCGTTCAAGGAGAATCGACCCGGCACGAGTAATTACGACCCAAAGATTCTCTCCAACTAAAATTGACAACAACAACACTCGAACTAAGAATCCGACAGTTCCAATAAAAACACCAACACTCCAACTCAACCACCAACTTAATTTTCTATGCCAACTCCAGCCCAACCAAAATGCAAGAATGCCGTAAGGGAATAAAACCAAAGGCCCCCTAACAGGGCCCATTAGAACCACTAAGAGCATTGTTAAAAGGAGAACGCCTTCAAGCCCTGAAGACGAACCTCTCCTGACTTGCAATAGGGCCAAAGGCAGAGGCAAAACAAGTCTAAAAAATGCTCCCCCTACAGGTAGGTAATAAAGAGCCATCCATATAAGTGCCGTAGCCGAGGCAAGGTAAGAAGTCTCAACTAGTCTAAGAGCTTGACCTCTTGAAAGAAGCTTGGAAGATTTAGGGGGTCTTTGTTGTTGAACTCTTGGCAATTTTTTCAAAGCCTACCCCTCTGTATTGACTGTAAATTATTAGTGATTGTATTATCAAAACGTTCGATTTTCTCTACCTCAAATACAACCCCCGCATCTCTTAAAACTCTAGTCACAGCTTCGGCTGGAGCAGATGGATTAGATTCAGAGATCTTAATAACAATCCTGTATGGTTGGGGCTTGTATCGATTTTTCTTCTGTGCTTTTACTTGACTATTAACACGAGCAGGCTTGGGACTTGTAGCTTTATCTTTTGAGTTCTGGTTATTCAAAAAACTATCTTGTTGCGACTTTGTTTCTCTCTTCTTGAAATTTTGTTTTTTTTCTTTTTTACTTTTTTTAGTCTTCAATTCTTCTTTATTAATCCTTGTTTCATCTGATTCCACAGGACTATCAAAGCTATCTGAAAGTTTTCTCCCCAATTCTGAATTAGCACAACTTTGTATAAATAAGAAAGGGAACAAAAGCAGAATGATTTTTAAAGAGTGGGGTCTCAAATTAATCATTAAATTTCGCCAGGTTTAATTACCCTTACCGCACTAGCTCTTAAGCGTCCTGATTTTGTAGTTGCAGGAGTTTTCGCCTTGGTAGTTGTTTTCGCCTTGGTAGTTGTTTTCGCCTTGGTAGTTGTTTTCGCTTTAGTGGTTTTTTTTACGGATTTCTTTGATGTCGTTCGTTTTTTACCTTTTGTTTTTTTTGTTGATGCTTTGGCTTCCAATAATTCAATTGCTTCTTCAAGAGTGATGTCATCAGCAGTTTTACCTTCTGGCAAAGATGCATTGATCTTGCCTTGTTTTACATAAAGGCCATATGGTCCATCGTAAACCTGAATCTTTTCTGCTCCATCATTAGGCGTCCCAAGCTCTTTCAACGCCGTTCTCCCACCCCTTCCTCTCTTAGGCATAGCCAATAGTTCAAGTGCTCTCTTTAGATCCACTTCCAAAACATCGTCATCCCCTCTTATAGATCGATAATCTTTTTCACCTTTGCCTTTATTCCAAACGACATATGGACCAAAACGTCCTAATCCAGCGGAAATCTTGCCTCCATCTGGATGCTCGCCAAGCGCTCGAGGTAACTTAAGTAAGCCAAGGGCCTCTTCGATAGTTAAGTCTTCTGGCTTAGAGCCTTTAGGTAAAGACGACCTCTTCGGCTTTGGGACTTCCTCCGTTACTTGTCCTCTCTGAACATAAGGGCCATATTGTCCAAAAAGCAAATAAACCTCTTCTCCCGTTTCAGGATCAGACCCTAATGGTTCAGGGTGATCTGATTTTTGCTTGAGAATCAACTCAGCCTTTTCTTCATCCAAATCTGCAGGAGTTGTCTCTTGAGGGAGTGTTGCTTTAACTAATTCTTCCTCTCCATTTTCTCCCAATCGCTTAGATTCCAAATATGCTCCAAATCGACCAATTCGAACAACACATTGGAGTCCTTCTAAAGCAATTGTTCTTGACAAGCCTGGATCAATATCGCCTTCTTTTTTTTCAACCTGTGTTTCTAAACCACTTTCTCCTTTATAAAACCCATCTAAATATGGAAGCCATTCAACCTTACCTGTAGAAATCTCATCCAAAGTAGATTCCATTCTGGCCGTAAATTTTGTATCTACTAAATCTGGAAAATGTTCTTCCAATAGAGCTGTGACTGCAAAAGCAGTGAAACTGGGAATTAAAGAATTATTTTGAAGCGATGAGTATCCACGATCCACAATCGTCCCAATAATGCTTGCATAAGTAGAAGGCCGACCAATACCTTCTTTCTCAAGCATTTTCACTAAGGAAGCTTCACTATATCTAGCAGGAGGTTGGGTTTGATGAGGTAATGGCTCTATATGAGTGGCGTTAGGTTTGTCACCAACAACCATTTTAGGCAGAAAAACCTCTTGACCTTCTAAAGCAGCCTCTGGGTCATCATTCCCTTCAACATACGCTCGAAAGAAGCCTGGGAAGTCTATTCTTTTACCTGAAGAACGAAATACAGCCTTATCAGCTTTAATTTCAACACTGATCATCGTCAATCGGGCCTCCTCCATCTGACTAGCAACCGTTCGCTTCCAGATCAACTCATAAAGAGCCAAGTCACGCCCTTCCAAGCCTGTCTGATTAGGCATTTTAAAAGTGGCACCTGCAGGACGTATAGCCTCATGGGCCTCTTGAGCATTCCTAGATTTATTACTAAATTGACGAGTGCTTTTACTTAGATATTCTTTCCCATAACGAGCTTCAACACACTTTCTTGATGCATTTAGAGCTTGCTCAGATAAATGCACTGAATCTGTTCTCATATATGTAATAAAGCCTCTTTCATATAAACCTTGTGCGCATCTCATCGTGTCCCTAGTAGAAAGCTTTAGCTTTCTATTTGATTCCTGTTGCAGAGTACTTGTTGTAAAAGGAGGGACTGGTCTTCTAATAGAAGGCTTTTCTTCAATAGAACTAACGCTCCATTCACTTGTTTCAAGCTTCTTTGCCAAGTCTTTTGCTTCCTTCTCAGCAATCAAACGAGTATTAACTCCTTTTTTCATCAACCCAGTTGAATCATCAAAATCAATCCCACTTGCTACTTTTTGTCCATCTAAAGTAATTAATTTTCCTTCAAAAGAACTTCCCCCAGTTTCCAAGGTTGTTTTTAAATCCCAATAATTTGCACTCCTGAAAGCTCTCCGAGCACGCTCCCTAAGTACCAAAAGTCTTACAGCTACAGACTGGACCCTTCCTGCAGAAAGACCCCAAGCAACCTTCTTCCAAAGCAAAGGTGAAAGAGTATATCCAACCAATCGATCTAGGATTCTTCTGGTCTCTTGAGCATGAACCAATTCCATATCAAGATCTCTTGTTTGACCAAGAGCTTTTGAAATCGCATCTTTTGTAATCTCATGAAAAACCATTCTCTTGACAGGGACTTTGGGGTTTAGCAATTGCAATAAATGCCAACTAATACTTTCTCCCTCTCTGTCTTCATCAGTTGCAAGTAAAAGTTGATCTGCATTCTTTAGAGCAGATTTCAATTCCCTAACAATCTTTTTTTTGTCTTTAGGGACTACGTATAAAGGCTCGAAATCTGATGTTGTATTTACACCTAAATTCGCCCATTTTTGACCCTTATGGGCTGCCGGGATCTCACTTGCATTATTAGGAAGATCTCTGACATGCCCCATAGAGGCAACAACTTGAAAGTCCTTCGGCAAGAAACTTTTTATCGTTCTTGCTTTCGTTGGACTTTCTACGATAACCAAAGCTTGCGCCACAGGCGAACACATAACTATTCTTCTTCTTTATCGCATCATTGGGCAAACTGCATAGACCATGTTGTTATCTAAGGCATAATTCATAACATCGCTAGAGTTTTAAAACCTGCTCTTTTTTAATTAGGAACCATGCCAGAGATGGGTGCAACCCTTATTACCACCCAGTCCATGACTGCACCGGGAGACCTTTTAAACCTCTCTCTGAATGCATCTGCCGTGATCCCTGAAGGTTTTGTGCTTCTTGCATTGATTGGGACTTTACTAGTAGATCTTGCAGGCGAAAAAACTGCTGCGAAGTGGTCTCCTCCAATATGTTATTTCGGCCTAGGGTCAGCCTTATTGTTTCTTTCTCTTCAATGGAATGGAAATCCTGACAGTTCATTCCTTGGAGCCTTCTTAGCAGACAACTTGGCAATCGCCTTCAGATCAGTTGTTGCTCTTTCTACATTGATCTCCTTACTAATTAGCTGGCGATATGCAGAGAAAAGTGGCAGTCCTGTGGGGGAATACGCAGCGATACTTCTTGCAGCAACACTTGGGGGGATGCTTCTCTGTGGTTCTACAGATCTAATCAGCATTTTTGTTTCTTTAGAAACCCTTTCAGTAGCTAGCTACCTTTTATCTGGCTACTTGAAAAGAGATGCTAGAAGTTCTGAAGCCGCACTTAAATATCTTCTTGTAGGATCTGCGGCGGCGGCTGTTTTCCTCTATGGAGCCTCTCTACTGTATGGATTAAGCGGCTCAACAAATCTTCAGGTAATAGGGATAGCCTTAATAAACAGCCCAACACCTTTGGCGGCATTAGCACTTGTTTTCATTCTTGCTACTGTTGCTTTCAAAATAGCAGCAGTACCTTTCCATCAATGGACCCCTGATGTTTATGAAGGCTCTCCCACCCCAGTTGTAGCATTCCTCTCTGTTGGATCAAAGGCCGCAGGATTTGGATTAGCAATACGACTATTGGTTGGATGTTTTAATGCTTTTGATACTGAATGGAAGCTTCTTTTTACAGTCCTAGCAGTTTTAAGCATGAGCCTAGGGAACATTGTCGCCCTAGCTCAAACATCAATGAAAAGAATGTTGGCATATAGCTCTATTGGTCAAGCAGGTTTTGTGATGATCGGACTCGTATGCGGGACAGAGGATGGCTATGCCGCAATGATTCTTTATATGGCTGCATATTTATTTATGAACCTTGGTGCTTTTGCATGCATTATTTTATTTTCATTGAGGACTGGAAGTGATCGAATATCAGACTATGCAGGCCTTTATCAAAAGGATCCTTTAATTACTTTAGGGTTAAGCCTTTGCCTACTTTCTCTAGGAGGAATTCCACCTATGTTGGGATTCTTTGGAAAGATATACCTCTTCTTTGCAGGCTGGGCGGATGGGCAATACTTATTAGTTATTGTTGGGTTAATAACTTCCGTAATATCAATTTATTACTATATTTCCGTAATAAAAATGATGGTTGTCAAAGAGCCTCAAGAGGCTTCGGAACTAGTGAAATCCTATCCCTTAATTAAATGGGAAACCATGGGTCTCCCACCGCTTAGATTTGCTTTGCTGACATGTGTTTTAGCAACCGCCATAGGAGGGATTGTCTCAAATCCACTTTTTCAATGGGCCAATTCTGCAGTAGCAGGTACTCCTATCCTCCAGCAAGCTTTAGAAATTGCATACAAAGGAAATCTTGGTTAGTCCAAAGACTATTAATCATCCAGTAGCCAAACTCTTAGATGTTTGCAAATTCTATGGGCATGGAGATCTTCAAGTAAAAGCTCTCGACAAAGTCAATCTAGAGGTAAATAAAGGAGATTATCTTGCTGTAATGGGAGCTAGTGGATCTGGGAAAAGTACAGCTATGAACATTTTAGGCTGCTTAGATAGGCCGACCTATGGAAGTTATATCCTAAATGGATTGCGAGCCGAGGAGCTTGATGACGATGCTCTAGCAGACTTACGTAACGATGAGTTGGGGTTTGTCTTTCAACAATTTCATCTTCTTTCTGACGCCACAGCTCTAGAAAATGTAATGCTCCCTATGATCTACGCATGTGTCCCCGAAAGCACTAGAGAAGAACTAGCAAAGACAGCCTTAGAAAGAGTGGGCTTAATAGAAAGAATGCAAAATTACCCCAATCAACTTTCTGGAGGACAGCAACAGCGAGTAGCTATAGCAAGAGCAATTATAAATCAACCATCTTTATTACTCGCTGATGAACCAACTGGTGCACTTGACTCAAGCACCACTGAAGATGTTCTTAATCTATTTGATGAGTTACATGGTCAAGGTATTACTTTGGTATTAGTAACTCATGAAGATGAAGTTGCAAAAAGAGCGCAGAAAATAGCCCAATTTAAAGATGGGAAGATAATTGACATAACATAATTAAATTTTGAAAACTCTTTATTGCCATCTAAACATTGATTTAGTCTCTTGACCTCTTTTCAACCTTAGTGAGCCGTTAGAATTAAAGCCTTCAATAAGCCAAACCTTTTCAGATTCCGGTTCTGTAATCTGTTTGGACCAAAGTAACTTTTCAGCTTGTTGACAAAGAGTTGAATTATCTTCAAGAAGTTTGATTGCGTTTTCCAAAGCAATTAAAACTTCTGCAGAGAATAAGCTTATAGAAATATTTTTCTTGCCAGTAATCTCCCGCAATGAAGTCGCTCCTTTGGGAACTCTATTTACAACATTCAAACCTATTCCTATACGAGCAAATTTCACCATTTGGCCTCTAATTATTACTCTTGGCAGGAAGCCTGCTAACTTTCTGTCATTCACGATTAAGTCATTAGGCCACTTAATATGAGTATGTATTGAATATCTCTTAAGCCTTTTTGACAAGGCTACTGCAACCGCTAATCCAAATAATTCTGTAGTCTCTTTTTTTTTATTAAATGGTATTGCAGCACTTAACCAAACCCCACCATATGGAGAGTCCCAAGTTCGTCCATATTGCCCTCTTCCATTAGATTGTCGAGAAGCCAAGAAGGCTCGTGGTTGGTTAACTATAAATGGCTTTTCATCAATCCATTTAGACAAGTCAATCTCTGTACTTGCGCATACTGGACTCCATCGTAATTGCCAATCTTTTTTTGAAGATTTTAATTTCAAATACTTTGCAACCAAAGGTGCGCTTGAATATATCTTCTGCTTAATCATTAAATCTGTAATTTGGATTTTTATCTCTTTTTATATAGAGTTTTTTAAATATTTATTTCTCTTGTTCATCATCTAATTGTAATTTATCACCATCTTCAGCTTCATCAGTAATATCAATAGCTTGAACTTCAATTCCTTGCACTGAATCAATATTTGAAGAAGGTTTATCCTCTAAAACAGGTAATTCGGCTTGGACTTCTGACATTTGCAATGATGTCCTTAACTTCCGTAATTCCTCATCAATTTCTTCACTTTCTTTAAAGGAAGCAAACTTCTCATCTAATTGAGTACCTGCAAGTTCTGCTGAAACATCAGAAAAGGCCTCAAGATCTTCGATCTTATCTTCCATTTTCTCAAAAGCAGATATTGCTGAATCAAACCCAAACTTACCTACTGCAGTTTCCAATTGATTCTTTGCCTCAGCAGCTTTAGCCCTTGCTTTAAGCATATCTTTTTTAGTTCTAACTGCTGCGATTTTTGCTTCCAAGGAAACCAAGCTTCTTTTAAGCATCTGAACTTGTCCTTCCTGCCCTTCAAGTTGATTAGATAAGGAAGAGAATGTTTCTTGAAATGTCTTGCGTCTAACCAAAGCCTCTCTAGCTAGACCTTCTTCACCTTGCTGAATGGCTTGTTCGGCTCTTTGATACCAAATTCTTGATTGATGTTGAGATTGCTCTGCCTGCCTAGCCAACCTCCTCTGACTGGCAATAGCAGAAGCGACAGCTTGACGAAGCTTTTCTAAATCATTCTGCATATCTAATACAGACTGATCGAGCACCTTGGCTGGATCCTCAGCGGCACTTACTAGGTAATTGAGGTTGGCGCGAAAAATTCTGCTCAGCCTTTCAAAAAATCCCATGGGTAATTAAATAAGGCCCAATAACAAGACTAGCTAGTCTTGTTATATCTCCACATAGCATGGAGCAATGAATCCTGCCAATGATCCCCCATTAAATGCCTATAGCCAAGCAAAATTATTGAATGAAGGCATTCCAAGCGCCCCTTCTGCTATCTCAAGCTGCCTGGATAACGTAACAAGTCAATTAAATAAGAATGAAAAGGTTTCTGCTCTTTGGAAAGACTGGCCAAAAATAGCTGGTAAAGAGCTTTCTTTACATTGCACTCCTTTAAGTTTTCTACGAGGTGTACTCATTATTGGAGCCAGTCACCCTCAATGGGTTCAAGCCCTCATTTTTAACAAGAATCAACTATTAGCAGCTTTAAAAGCTAAGGGCCATGAAGTCAAATCTCTAAAAATTCAAAACCACTACAAACCGCAAAGCAAAACAAAGGATACTCAAAAAGCTATTTGGAAAAAGCATCCAAGCAGGATTGACATTCATGGAATTTCTAAATGCACTTTTTGTAATAGCCCAGCTCCTTCAGGGGAAATATCACTATGGGGAAAATGCGGATTCTGTAGAAGGAAAGATCTTTCTACAGAATTCAAAAAATAAATTATATTTCCTGTTTTAACTAACTAAGCAACAAAATCCCCATTTGACCTGCTGCAATAGTTTTGTATTTAGCTTTATGGAAACCTACCTTCATAGCCATCTTTTCCTGAACACTTCCAACAGGGAACGTTTTTAAACTTTCTTCTAGATAAGAATATTGAGCCTTAAGTCCCAAAATAGATGCAGTGGGTACAACAATCTTCCGTAAATAGCATTTTTGAAACGAAGAACTTAAAGATCCATCTATTGTGTGGTTAAAGTCCAAAATCCCAGCTCTTGCAGAAGGTTTTAAAAGCCTTCTGATCTCTTTAAATCCCTCTTCAGGGTCTATAAGATTACGCAAACCATATGCCATTACAGCACCATCAAAAGAATTTGATGGGAGGCCATTCTCTAAGATATCCGCTTGCATCCAAGAAATTGATTCAATTGAATGGATTGAAGAACGCTTTTCAGCCAATTCAAGTTGTTTAAACGAAAAATCAACACCCAAAACACTACCTTGAGTGCCAACCAATCTAGCCAAAGCAATACTCATATCACCTGTTCCACAACAAAGATCCAACCATTTTTCACCTAAAGAGGGATTAAGAAGCTTCAAAAGCCTTTTCTTCCATAAACGATGCAGCCCAAAGCTAAGCAAATCATTAAGATTGTTGTATCTTGGTGCTATTTCATTAAATAAATTCATCACTGATAACGAGTCTCTATGCTTCATTGAAGCCATCTAAATCATATCTAGTATATTTATACTTAAACTTAGATATTTTATAAACTTAACTGCCCAATTTTCTTCACATTATTAACATTCTTCCTGACAATTACTATGCTCCCATGGGTCTAATTAGCAAGCCTCTGTCATGCAGGAAATTCTTTATTTGCTCAATAGTCAAGTCTCCATCATGAAGAAGAGATGCCAAAAGCGCCGCAGAAGCCTTGCCTTCATCGAAAGCCTGAAATATGTGCTCTAAGCAGCCAGCACCACCTGAGGCAATAACTGGAATCTGAACCGCCTCGGAAATAGCTTTAGTTAAAGCAAGGTCATAACCATTCTGAGTACCATCACCGTCCATGGAAGTCAAAAGAATCTCTCCTGCTCCTAAAGAAGCTACTTTTTTACCCCATTCCAATGCATCTAATCCAGTATTTTTTCTTCCACCATTAACAAATACATCCCATCCAAAAGCCTCACCCTCTCTTTTCTTCGCATCTATTGCAACAACAATACATTGAGTCCCAAATTGATTGGCTCCTTCTGAGATCAGACCTGGGTTCTTAACTGCTGAAGAATTTAAACTTATTTTGTCAGCCCCAGCACGTAAAAGCTCGGTAATGCCTTCAAGAGAACTAATACCTCCTCCTACAGTAAAAGGAATAGTTACAGATTCTGCAGTTTTGCGAACAATCTCCACCAACGTTGCCCTACCTTCATGGCTTGCAGCTATATCTAAAAAAACCAACTCATCCGCACCTGCCTGACTGTATCGACAAGCAAGTTGTACAGGGTCTCCTGCGTCTCGCAGACCTAGGAAATTAACACCCTTTACAACTCTTCCATTGGCAACATCAAGACACGGGATTAATCGAAGGGCGACCATAGTAAGTAAATTACAGTGACTGTTAGTGTTGCCCCAGCAACTAAGCCTTAAAGGCCATGCCCCAACCATTAAACATTACAAGAATCGGATCAAGAATCAAGATTGACCTTGATCGAGTACGTGATCGAATCCCTGAAAAATTAATTGTCAAGCTTTCAACTGATCCCAGAGGGACTGTATTGGATTACAAGATGACTGATGGTGGAGGAGTTGGTGTGGTGGTGAAATTCAACGATGGATCAAAGAGCTGGTTCTTTGAAAACGAGTTTGGTCGAGGTTAACGGAGATTAGACAATGAGTGATGCCCGTCAACTCCTTGGGATTAAAGGAGGAAGTGAAACCAAGAATTCTTGGAAGCTGCGCTTGCAGCTCATGAAGCCAATTACTTGGATTCCATTGCTATGGGGAGTTATTTGTGGCGCCGCTGCAAGTGGAAATTTTCATTGGTCATTGAGCAATGTCCTCGCATCTTTTGCCTGCATGGTAATGAGTGGTCCTTTACTCGCTGGATATACTCAAACTATTAATGATTACTATGACAGAGATATTGATGCAATCAATGAACCAAATCGCCC
>QCHV01000021.1 GCA_003217035.1 Prochlorococcus sp. AG-402-G22 | reverse complement strand
CTCTTTGAGGACCTTGAGATGAAAAGAGATTTTGGATTGCGCTAGACCTGTTTCTTGTATAAGGTCGCAAACACATTTTTCTCCAGTGGACAAGGATTCAATTATTTCCAATCTGATAGGTTCTGCTAAAGCTTTGAGTGAATCTATTGCTTTTTCGTTAGCGACACCTGTACTCATTAATTAGTCAGCCAAGAGTAATGTTGTGATTTTACAAGAATTGCCATAACTATCAACAGAGATTGATACATCAATAATTCTTGATGTATGTTATGTATGCGTTTAGTCGTGCGGAGTTTTATGCGCATTGGTATCAATGGGTTTGGTCGTATAGGGCGACTTGTTCTTAGAGCTCTTTGGGATAGAGAAAATATCGAGATTACACATATCAACGACCCATTCGGTGATGCAAAGGGGGCTGCACATTTACTTGAGTTTGATTCTGTTCACGGCCGATGGGATAAATCAATATGTTTCGACCAGAACAAACTATCTATAGAAGGGCACTCAATATCTTTTTCTCAAGAAAGAGATTTCGCAAAAGTTCAATGGGATGAGACAGGGATAGAGCTAATTCTCGAATGCTCAGGAAAATTCAAATCTCCTCAAGCGTTAAATCCATATTTCGATACTTTAGGGATGAAAAGAGTTGTCGTTGCATGTCCTGTTAAAGGTGAAATCCAGGGAGAGGATGCTCTGAATATCGTCTACGGTATTAACCACGATTTATATAAACCAAATAAACATCGCTTAATAACAGCTGCATCCTGCACGACTAATTGTTTAGCTCCAGTTGTAAAGGTAGTTAATCAATCTTTTGGTATTAAGCATGGAAGCATTACAACACTCCATGACCTAACAAATACACAAGTAATAGTTGATTCATTTAAGCCAGACTTAAGAAGAGCCAGAAGTGGATCACAAAGTTTAATACCAACAACAACTGGCTCAGCAAAAGCGATAGGGATGATTTTCCCAGAATTACAAGGCAAATTAAATGGCCATGCAGTTCGAGTTCCTCTCCTCAATGGATCTTTAACTGATGCTGTATTTGAATTAGAGAAAGAGGTAACGCAAGAAGAAGTCAATCATGTGTTCAAACAAGCTTCAGAAGGAGAATTAAAAGGAATACTCGGTTACGAGGAAAAACCTCTTGTATCAATCGATTATGTCAATGACTCAAGGAGTTCAATTATTGATGCTCCATCAACCATGGTGATCAATAAAACTCAACTTAAAGTCTATATTTGGTATGACAATGAATGGGGGTATAGCTGTCGAATGGCTGATCTCGTATCACATGTAATAAAACTAGAAAAAGAATAAAAATAAAAGCATGAGATTATCGTCATTACAGCAATATGGAATTGTAACGACCAACTATTGGGGATTCACACTTACAGATGGTGCTCTAAGGATGCTAGTGATTTTTCACTTTCATAGCCTTGGATATACAACCTTAGAAATCGCATTCTTATTCCTTTTTTACGAGTTCTTTGGCATCGTCACTAATCTCTATGGTGGATGGATTGGAGCAAGATATGGATTGCGTCTAACACTATGGGTCGGGACTCTTTTGCAAATAGTGGCCTTATTGATGTTGATACCAGTTTCGAGTGGTTGGCCGAAACTTTTGAGTGTCATTTATGTCATGGTTGCCCAAGCGATTAGTGGTATAGCAAAAGATCTCAATAAGATGAGTGCCAAAAGTGCAATCAAAACTGTCGTTCCAGATTCCTCAGAAGAAGATGGTGGAAATAATCAATTATTTAAATGGGTAGCTATCTTAACTGGTTCAAAAAATGCATTCAAAGGAGTTGGATTTTTTCTTGGTGGACTGTTGCTGACCAGTTTTGGCTTTAATAAAGCTGTCGGATATATGGCAATAGGTTTAGGTGTTTCGTTTTTATTGACATTAATTTTACCTGGAGATATTGGGAAGATGAAAAGCAAACCAATCTTCAAAGACCTATTTTCTAAATCTCAAGGGATCAATGTCCTTTCTTTTGCACGCTTTTTTCTCTTTGGGGCAAGAGACGTATGGTTTGTAGTGGCACTACCTGTTTTTCTTGAAACGTATCTAAATTGGAATTTTTCTGAGATTGGAGCGTTCCTAGGATTTTGGGTTATTGGTTATGGCTTTATCCAAGCGTTTGCGCCGTCTTTAAGAAATTTATGGGGAAATAAAACAAGCCCAGGAGTTTCTTCTGTTCAATTCTGGAGCGCTATCTTAACTGCAATACCAGCTCTAATAGCTATAGCACTATGGCGACAAAGCAATCCAGAAATAGCAATTACAGTTGGATTAATAACATTTGGATTTATTTTTGCAATGAACTCATCTATACATTCATATATGGTTCTTGCTTATACGGATAAGGAAAACGTAAGTCTAAACGTGGGCTTCTATTACATGGCAAATGCTGCAGGGAGGCTGATTGGTACGCTCTTATCTGGTGTCCTATTTATGCTAGGGACAAATGCCTCTATGGGAATGCAAGTTTGTTTATGGTGTTCAAGCTTGTTCGTACTCTTCTCATGGTTGACCAGTCTTGAGCTTCCTTCTATAAATAACCCTGACTTTTTTGAAAAGGATTCTGCACAAGCCTAAATCAATTGTTGGCAAAAAAAGAGGGCTTCAAGGCCCTCCTTTTCTTAAACTCTTAAGTTGATAGTTACCGTCCAATACTTTTGACGGCTGAACGAGCTTTGTTCAGAACTTCCCCTTTGAGAGGAACAAACCCTAAGTCAGGAGCTTTAGATTGGGCCTTATCACTAAGAAGATAGTTTAGTGATTCTTGTATGGCTTTTGTTTTAGAGCCATTACCAGTTTCATAAGCAAGGATCCAAGTTAAAGTAGCAATTGGATATGCCCCTTTAGCCGTTGGATTAGGGTTCTTCCCTGCGAGGTTTTGATCCAAGTTGATACCATTTAGAGCCTTTGCACCAGCTTCGGTGCTTGGCTTTAAAAACTCACCAGACAAATTTTGTAAAGCAGCTGCTTTAATGACTCCTTTGACATAGGCCTGGTTAACATAACCAATTGTTCCTGGATTGTTGCGAATTAATCCTGCAACACCAGCATTACCTTTTCCTCCAATGCCAGCAGGCCAATTAACGGATTTTCCTGTTCCTAAAGTCCATGTTTTAGAGAAAGCTTGCATGGAATTGGTGAAAGCTTTTGTTGTCCCAGATCCATCAGAACGATGCGCCCAAGTTAATTTCCCCGCAGGACAACCAACTTGGCTCCAATCCGTGATTTTGCCCATGGCTATACGAACTGCTTGTTCTTGTGTAAGCCTGAGGTCACAATCGTAGTTATAGCCATATGCAATGGTACCTCCAACCATTGGAATTTGAACTAACCCACGCGTAACTTTGGCAATATCTTTGGCTTTCATTGGATCATCAGATGCTCCAAAGTCAACTGTTTGATCAATGAAAGCTTTTCGCCCAGAACCAGAACCAACAGCTTGATAGTTCACTCTAGGACCACCCTCTTTATCCAGGTCAGAGAACCAGCGTGTGTAGATTTTGGCAGGGAAGCTAGCACCAGCGCCACTTAACCTAACTCCAGAACTAGAGTTGTTTGAGCCACAGGCAACAAGACCAGCACCAAGAGCGGCAAGTGAGACAAAAGCAAAAGCCTTCTTTGAGAAGGACATAACAAACAGCAAGGATTGCAATCATATTCTAATCAATAAAAGTTGTTTTAATCAAGTTATCTTGATTAATGCAGTAAAGTGACGTTGGAGAGGTCCTCACTCAGAGCTGCTTTCACCCTTATTTCTTTATTCTATTTGAATCAAAATTTTGATGACTAACTGAGATCTTTAATGCTTTTTCTTGCCTGATTATAATTTTCTAGTGTTTTGGGGAGCTGGTTCTGCTTGGATGAAGAAAGTAACTCAGTGATGTTGCCATGGATTAGGAAGCCTTCAGAAGAAGAACGTTAAGCCATGGAAGCAGTGTGGATGCAAGTTAAGGGTGCTTGCGAGAAACTAAAGGAAGAGACCCATGCTCAAAACAAGGACATCAGAAAGATGCTTAAAGAAATGGCTGATCGTTATTACTCATGAATAAATTGCCAGAGACCAAGAGACCTTTTTCTTTAATGCTTTCTAAATCTGCATGTGTGTGGGTATATTTTTTTGTTTCTTTGGCTTATCAATCTCTTCCTTCAAAGGTTCCATTTGTTGGAGCAAGAAACTATGGAAATGAAATAACTTTAATGTTTAAGTGGTCAGCAAGAAATGTAAAATCTAGTTTTTTTAAAACCCCTCCTCTTTTGGGAGTTAAGCCAGATTGGTGTGTTGCATATGGACTAAGTGGATTGGATGGAGGAGAAGGAGGGTATTTGTGCGGATTTATAAGTGATTCTCAAAAGAAAATATATGTTCACCCCAAATATGACTGTAATAGACGATTGAGAACAGGACATTGCATGAAACTTACAGAAGATATTGCATTTACTATTTCAGCTCAGGAATTTATTGAGCCATATACAAAAAATAATCTTACTTCGTTAGACGTACTGCATGACACGAATACTGTTGAGAAAGAAGATTTGTACAGAACAGCAGGTTCAATAATGAATGTTCGTAGGGCATGGAGCTCTAGGTTCAACCCTGAGAACGATTGGGAGTCTTTAAAGTTTCATCACGGATATCAGAAATCAATATATAAAAATATTTTGGGTATAACGATATTTCTGGTTAGTCATGGGATTGTTTTAGCACCAATTGCTGGCCTATTTCTCTTCATTGGAAATAAAACATGGATTCAACCTGAACCGAAATCTCCAGCATTGTCATGGGGGATATCTAATGGATATCCAATACCCTATAAACCATCCAACTGGTGGTGGTTCTTTGGACTGATTATGTTATTCAATTGGTTGTGGCCAGGAATAATTATTTTTACCTGGAGAGTAATTAAAGGAAAGCAGTATAAAAAAGATTTGAAATTGTGGGAAGAGAAGTGGATGGATAACAAAAAAATGGAATAGATCAAGTGAGATAACTAGTTCTTACAATCAAGCTCACTTTTCATTAGCCAGTAGTTAGGTTCCTGTGATGCCACGGGTTCTTAGCGATATCGCAATCTGTGGATGGTGTTTGGATGGATTAACATTCTCACCCTTATTTCTTTACTCTATCTAATTAGGATTTGAAAGGAATAAGAATTGAATGAATCTATTGCTGGGTAGTATTTTGCTGGGAATAGATGCCAGTTAATATGTATTATATTGTTTCTTCTCTTATCTATTAGTTGGCTCACATTTTGGAGTATCAGGCTTTTCATTAAGTCTCTCAATTTTAGATATATCCAAATCAGCCACCTCTAGTCCATATAGATCAGCGATTTTTGTCATAGCTAGACCTTCTGCTCCTGCCCAAGATTCTGCTAAAACTGCCCAAGTTTTCTGGCTAAACTCAACTCCCAAGTTTTCATTGTCGTTTCTTTTCTCGTCCATCTCTAAAACTTTCTTTAACCCCTGGGGACTGAGATGACTTTTGATTCTTAAGAAAATAACTTCCAACATTGAGTAGTAGAACTTTTCCATTGCATTGTTGTAAGCCCATTCAGCATCTTTTTGAGCTTTTTTGGCATGTTCAACAGTGATTTCTTGGTTCATTTGTTTTTTAGACAGTTAAAAGAAATTTTGTATTTAGTTGAGAATAATTGTTTAATACTATTTTTTACTTGGTAGAAATACCAATGAAGCAACACAGAGGACACTGATAAGAGGTCCAGGTGACAAATTAAAAATAATTGCAAACACAAAACCTAGGACTGATATTACAAGTCCAAATATTGATGATCTAGCCATGGCTATCCATAAGGATGGGGCTTTTTGTAATCCCAATAAAGTTGGAGTAGAAAGCAAAGCAATGACAAGGATTACTCCTACTGCTGACATTGAGCTAACTATGACCAGCGCAGTTGTAAAACCAAGGGCTAAATTTAAATAATTTACTTTTATGCCACTTGCAACAGCACCCTCAGGGTCTAATCCAATATGAACAATCTGGTTATAACTAAAAATTATTAGACAAATAAACGTAGAAAAAGCAATGAAAGTTCTTAGAAGGTCTCCAACATTTGCTGTTAGCAAATCTCCAAACAACACAGCTTCTAAATCAATTCTGATACCAAGTAGAGGGATAAGGAGAACACCAAGACCAATTGAACCAGCAAGAATTGTATTCATCACTGCTGCATAGTTTTCCTTTTTATTATTGGCCAAATTGTCTGCAGCTAAAGCCCCCACTAAACCACTGATAACTCCACCAATAGAAGGATCTACACCAAGAGCCATCGCCAAAGCTAATCCTGGTAATACACAATGAGAAATTAAATTAACTTGTAAAAGTCTTTTGTGGGTAATTAATACGGTACCCATTGCAGGGCACAGTAATCCTGTAAAGATTGTTATACAGAGAGGAATGATCCACCAAATTGTATTGATTAAAGACATGAATCAAATGATTCGTTATGGTCAGTAGAGATCAATGACATCAAGATCTTGCTGATGAATAGGAGCAAGCCTGAAATTACCAAACGTCAAAAGCAATTGCTTCATGAGCTCAACAAATGTGCGGATGAATTGAGTGGTCAAGAATTGTATAGATCTTTGCATGAAGGTGATTTCTCTATGGGGCTGACAACGGTTTATAGGAATTTGCAAGCACTTGTAAAACAGGGCTTAGTTCGTTCTAGACATCTGCCAACAGGTGAAGTCCTTTATGCTCCCGTTGAACGAGACATTCATCATTTAACTTGTGTTAGTTGTGGAGAGACGACACGCCTTGAAGGTTGTCCAGTTAAAACAATGAATCTGCCCAAGAAAACATCTAACGAGTTTGAGCTCTTGTTTCATACGCTTGAATATTTTGGACTTTGCCAGATTTGCTCTAAATCGATGAATGCTTGATGAAATTTTAAGGAGATCAGCCACAGCAGTAGTTTCCTCTCATGCAATTAATTGAATCAAGTTTTTGCTGTACTTCTAGGGGTGAGCCATTAGCTAAGACGGTTTTATCAAGAGCAACAACCTTGTCATAAGCATTTAAAGATGAACCCCAATCGTGGCTGCTAACAAAAAGTGATAATCCCGCATCAGCCAGCTGACGAATGATTAATAAAAAGTCCTCTCTTGCAGGAGGATCTAATGCAGAACAGGGCTCATCCAGAAGCAATATTTTGGCTGGTGACATCAATGTTTTGGCCAGCAATGCTCTTTGTTGCTGACCGCCAGATAATGAATCAAGCCTTCTTTTGGCTAAATGAGATATTCCAACTCGTTGAAGTGCCGCCTCTAGCTCACAACAAGATAATTTTGAATGGTTTACACGGCCTAAAGATACCAATCCTTCAATAGTAATGGGGAAATTCCAGTTCAATTTTCCCCTTTGGGGCATTAGGGCAACTTGGGCTCGATTGTTAACTAATTCATTACCATCAATAGTTATTTTTCCTTTATCAGGCTTGTTATATCCTTGAAGTAAATTTAATAACGTGGACTTTCCTGCACCATTGGGACCAACAAGAGCCGTCAAAGTCCCTGGTCGCAAAGAAACTGAGACCTCTTCTAAAACAGGATTGCTTTCCCTTGAATATGAATATGTCAAATTTTTAGCAATTAAACAGGTCATCAATTAGAGGATTCCCTCATAAAATACTAATATACTTGTCATAAAGAATGAAAACCATTATCGTTTTCATTACTATATTGAATCCCTGGATCATGTTGTGTTTTTTTAGGAAGTCTGGTGAAGTAAAAACATTGATTAACCCAAAATTTTTAAAGAACTCTCTTTTAGCAGGAGCTGTATTTTTCACAGGAATCAATCAGGTTGTTCAAGCTGAAACAAAGTCAATAGTTGCTGTTGAACCATTGGTTTGTGATTTAGTTTCAGCAATTGCGTTACCTTCATCCCCCGTCACTTGTTTGATTGATAGAAAACAAGATGTACATGATGTGAAAATTTCTCCGAGGCAGGCCCAAGCTTTAAATAATGCAAGTCAAGTCTTTACTCTTGGGCAAGAGATGACTCCCGCAATGAAAAAATGGCTGAGTAATCCAATAACGGTTGTTGTCGGTGTAAGTGCAATAGAAATTGACGACCATGATGACCACGACGATCATGATGATCATGACGAGCACTCATCTGCTAAACATGATGACCACGACGACCACGACGATCATTCATCTGCTAAACATGATGATCATGGAGATGAAGCCTTTGAATGGGCTGGTGTCTTTGAACTTTCACGAGGAACATACAAATGGTCTTTTGCAAAAGTCGATGGAGACTATGCGGATCCTGCAATGAAAATGGTCATTCTTAAATCTGGCGATATTGAAGCATCAGAAGAGCTTGCTGAAGAATTATTAGAGTCCAAAAATTCAGAATTTAAACGCAATAATGACAAACTTGTTGCACAGGAAAAAGCCTATCTTCTTACATTTAATGAGAGAAAAGACAGCACAACATTCGATGTAGAAATTAAAAAAGCTGGTAAATATGCATTCTTTACTGAGCATATGCCTTTTGAGTTTGAAGCCGATGAACATTTCTTGAAAGATGTTTCAGGCGATGATATTGAACCGATAGCCCAAGTTCCAGATGAAGGCGGTGATCATCATCACCATGATCATGGTGGACTAGATCCCCATGTTTGGCATGATCCTCATAACATCATCAAGATGGGGAATGTCATTTCTAAAAATCTCAACAAGGAAATTTCATTCTTTGATAGAGAAACTAAAAAAGTTTTAAAAGAAAGAACCCAATCTGTTAATTCTCTCTTAGAAGATTTAGATCAATGGACTCAAAGACAAGTAGCGACAATCCCTTCTAATCAAAGGACGATAGTTTCTAAGCATAAAGCTATGGAATACTACGGAGATGCTTTTGGTTTTAAAACTATTGGCTTATTAGATTTTCTTGGTCATTCATCGAGTCTTAGGCCTCAGACCATTTCAAAAGTAATAACAGAGCTTAGAGAAGAGAATGTACAAGTTATCTTTCCTGAGCAAAAACCTTCTTCAAAGCTATTGCAAAACTTAAGTAGACAAACTTCTACCCCTATAGCAAAACAACAGATTTTTGTTGATGGTTTAATGCCTACAGGAAATACTATTTCTGTCGCTGTTCATAACACATGCACTATCGTTAATTCTTTGGGTGGCTCCTGCAATAAGAAAGCAGGTAATCAACTAGAATACAGGTGGAACTCGTTATCTAAACGTTAATACTTTGTACGAGGTTTACTTTTAATTAAAATGTCTAAAGCTAAAGGTTTAAAAACTTACAAAAAATACTGGGAAGATCAAGCAAGTTTCATGGATCAATCACCATGGAACCAGCAAAAAATCTTAACGTTAACTCTGACAAATGATTTTGAGAAAAATATTGAAGAACTTAAATTTTCCAATCACTCTCTTGTCAGAGAAGGTGGGCAATTAACTTTACGCTTAAAAGTTCCCTACAACTACTCTGAGCTTGATGATTTTGAGGGAAAGGCTATCGAACTCTTGGGCATCGATAAAAATTACTTAATCGATATGAGCTTGACCAATTCTCATTGTACTAAGACTTAACAAAAATAAAATGACTATCGAACAAAAAGTACCTGTTACCATCCTTACGGGCTTTCTAGGCTCTGGGAAAACCACTCTCCTTAATCGGATTCTGAGTGAAGAACACGGTAAAAGAATCGCGGTAATCGAAAATGAATATGGTGAAGTTGGTATTGATCAGGGACTGGTCATTAATGCTGACGAAGAAGTCTTTGAGATGTCCAATGGTTGCATTTGTTGCACCGTTCGTGGAGACCTGATTCGCGTATTGGGCAACCTCATGAAGCGACGAGATAAATTCGACTATGTGTTGGTTGAGACAACAGGACTTGCTGACCCTGGCCCTGTTGCTCAGACATTTTTTATGGATGATGAAATCCGTAATGAATTTTCTCTTGATGGCATTGTTACTCTCGTTGATGCGGCTCATATTGATCAGCAACTAGGTCGCAGTGATGAAAGTTCTGAGCAGGTTGCATTCGCAGATGTCCTGGTCCTTAATAAAACTGACTTAGTCTCTGATGAATCTCTCGACATTCTTGAATCACGACTACGAGATATGAACCGTATGGCTCGTGTTGTACGTAGCAAACAAGCGGAGGTACCTATTGATACTGTGCTAAACCTGAGTGCTTTTGATCTAGATCAGGTGTTAAAGCGTCGCCCCACTTTCCTTGAGCCAGAATATCCATTCGAGTGGACAGGTGTCTTTTCTCTTGAGAAAGGTCGTTATGGACTTAGCCTCGAAGAAGGTCCTGATCCGACTATGTCACTCGTAGTTTTGGAAGATCAGGGGATTGACGAAGCAGCTCTTAATGCTGGTGCGGAATCTTGCGTAAGACTTTACGCTGACTCTGCGGAACTTCTTCATCCGGGAAGCACAGTCCCAATTGAAAAACATGTCAGTCTTCAGCTTCAGTCTAATGGGCGTAAATCTTTCTTTTTAGAACTTGATAACCCTACTCATATTGGGCTGTTCACCCAGCACACAGCAGAGGAATTTGATATCAAAGTATCCCGAGTTGATACTTTAATTACTACAACTGACAGTGATGGCAAAAATGATGCTTTGCTCCAACCTGAAACTGAGCGGACTTGGGTAGCAGAGCATGAACATGATGATGAAGTGGGCTCAATTGCTATTGAGCGAATAGGTGATGTCGATCCAGAAAAACTCAATAAGTGGTTGAGTCGACTCCTGTCAGAAAAAGGTGTAGATATATTTAGGACAAAAGGGTTTATAAGTTATGTGGGGGAATCCAGGCGAATGGTTTTTCAAGGGGTTCATATGCTCTTCACTGCTCAGCCAGATAAAGAATGGGGGCATGAACCTCGCCATAATCAATTAGTGTTTATCGGTCGAAATCTGGATGAAAATGAAATGTGTAGAGAGTTCGATAAGTGCCTGGTGTAGAAGGTTTTAGTCCCAAGGGGATGCTTCACGAAGGCTGGAGTGCTGAAGTTGAAGACTATGCCATAGTTTGTGGGTGGATCTTAGGTGGTAATGCACTCTTAGTAGGTGATGTTGCAGGTGGACTTTATTTATTTGAGGGTAAATCTGGAAACCCCCTTTGGCAGAAAAAAGAGGTCCATAAAGGAGGCCTGCTCGCATTGTCTATACACCCAGATGGAGATATTTTTGCAACTTCAGGACAGGATGGACGTGTTCTTATTTGGAATAGCGAAGAAGGTGAGTCAACTAACGTAATAGAGCTTGGAGACGGTTGGGTCGAACACCTGAGATGGTCACCAGATGGACGTTTCTTGGCTGTAGCCTTTTCTCGCAAAGTGCATGTATATGGGATTGATGGCCACGAGCATTGGGAATCAGGAGAACACCCAAGCACTGTTAGCTCGATTGCTTGGTCAAAGTCGAATGAATTAGCGTCTGCATGCTACGGACGAGTAACTTTTTTTGATGTAGTTCGTCATGAGGTTAATCAGAAGTTTGAATGGCAAGGCTCACTTGTTTCTATGGCTCTTAGCCCTGACGGTGATGTTGTAGCCTGCGGCAGTCAAGATAATTCTGTTCATTTCTGGCGTCGCTCAACTAACGAAGACTCTGAGATGACTGGTTACCCAGGAAAGCCAAGCCAGTTATCTTTTGATCAAACCGGTACAGTCCTCGCTACTGGGGGAAGTGATGTCGTGACAGTTTGGAGCTTTGAAGGAAAGGGCCCTGAAGGCACTGTCCCTGGACAATTATCTCTTCATGCTGAATCGATTTCTAGTCTTGCTTTTTCAAATCAGGGAATGCTTCTTGCTTCAGGAGCTAGAGATGGTTCAGTTCTTGTTTGGTTTCTCAAGAGTAATGGTGATGGTGACCCACTTGGTGGAGCATTCGCAGGAGAGCTTGTCTCCGCAATTGCCTGGCGACCTGATGACTGTGCTTTGGCAGCAGTAAATTCAAAAGGAGGCATTAACGTTTGGAATTTCAAAATGCGTACTAAATCTTCCCCTAAAGGGTTCTGAAAACATTAAGCTCACACTTCATTGGTCAGTAGCTAGGTTCCTGTTGTGCTATGGGATCTCAGTGATATTGCGATGTGTGGATGGTGTGTGGATGGATTAACATTCTCACCCCTATTTCTTTATTCTAATTCTTCATTTTTCATTGCTTCTCTAATGATTTTTTCATGCTTAGTGACTATTTCTTCTGCAGCCTTCTCACGATTTGGTGTTGATTCATGACGAGAAGAATATAAAGGTTCTTGTTTTATGCCTTTCTTCCCATCATATCTCCAGTTTGAAATTTCCTTACTTAAGTCAAGTTCCCGTACAGGCTTCTTAGTCTTTCTTTTCTTGAGGATCATAAAGAGTAGATATATAGCAATAGCCAGAAAAATTATCTTTAGCATGAGCCAGTACAGCTTTTAGTTAGTCACCTTAACAGGTGAGTGTTGTCACGAAGTCGCGATCACTAAGTCAGCATCTATACATAAAGAGTATTTTATACAATTTCAAGATTGAAATTTTTAGCTATCGGTTTAGTAGAAGATATCTTTCTTGAGTAATGAATCCGGATTTACGTCTAAAAGGAACCTTGCACGTGGCTGTAAATAATGCTGTTTCAAGAATGGAAACATTAAAAGACCCTTCTGACCGGCGTTGCATATTCCTTGAATATAAGGAGTGGTTAGGAAAAGATATTAATGATGAAATTTGGGCGATTCCGACAGAGGCAATTCAAAACGATAATGGGTAAATGAATTATGCAAAAAGAAACTTTATTTCTAAAGCTGAATGATTCGTATATAAAACGTTTACGATCGCAAATTGCTGACATGCTCAGATCTATTTCTGACGGGGTTGAAAATAAAAATAAATATGATGATGTTGATTTGATGGCAGATGTTGATGATCAAAGGGCTCATCATTTTCGGACCTAAGAAGACTTCGATGAGTTGGATGACTCCGTATGAAAAAATTGCTTAAGTTGTTGACTATCTCTTAGATGGAGGAAAACTTTTTACTAGTCACAAGGATAATTCCAAGATGCTTACAACCTTTAATGCCTTCTATTATCTTTGATAGATGAAGGTCTGCATGAAAGAGATATGAATTTAACAAAGAAAACTTTAGGGAGTAAGTTTTTACAAGGCTGTAGACACTATGCCTTAAATATTCCACTTTTTTGATTCTTATCTGGCCTTGGGCTTGTGCAATCAATGTTGTGCTAGCTCCAAAACCTCCAGCTCTTCTAAATAAAACAGAAGTTGGGGAGATGACTTTAGAGCAAAGAAGAGAAAGTCAAAGATATACAGACAAGTCGCTAAAGGCTTTTGTGAACTTTGCTTTACTTGGCTTTTTTTTCATCAGTGGTAACAACACATATGCTTTTTAGGAATAAGAAGAAATGAAAAATGTGTGAACAGTGTGTGAACAGAATTCATTGATTCCTTCTAATCCCTTTCTATAAGAGCCCAAGCTTGTATCGCAGATGGACTTTTTTAATGATTACTTAACTCTTTAAATGTCCTTTAGGGGGACTTGGTATGAAAAGATAATTGTCCCTTTTATATTCTTTACAGGTACAGGCAAGTGGCAAACGCTATAAAACAAAAAACACTGAAGAAATACGATTCTGTTGAACTCAGATATGACAATGCTGAAGCCAAGAAAATCAGCAAAAAATATGCTGAAGAGGCAAAAAAGAACTGGCTTTGAAAAATGGTAGAGGTTCAAAAGATCTACTGCCAACTTTGCGGGAAAGACACAACGAGTTCCTTCTGGTCTAGAAAGGGAATGATTTTATGTCTTGATTGCAAAAGGAAACTAGACGACTCGGTGAGTTAAGAGCCGATTGTTAGTTGGATTAGTTGGTTGCCAATTAACAACCCAATTAAATTAGTCGCTCTTCAGGGTGGTTATATCTATTACACCTTCTTCCCACGCTTCAAGGGATGTTCCATTCTCAGGCATACCTTGATGAAATTCTTATCAGGTAATTGATATTGATTCATTTCATCTATTGATGCTTTCAAGCAATCGTTAGTTACCAAGATGGTGATTCTTCATGCTCAATAATTAATGACATCCATTAATGAAGTTTATTGTTAGAAGATTTTTATTGGCATTTGCTCAAAGAAACCAAAAAATACAGGATGATTTACCGCTGTATGAGACCCTTTAAATACTACGCTTTAAGTACATTGTCTTTAGATTCTCAGCAGATAGAAGCTCTTATCCGAGGGTTTGCAAATAGAGCTGAAAATAAGTCTTTTTTGATCTCTAATGTAACAGAGGATTTTTTAGCTATTAGACCAAGTGGTAATCCTATTACTGCAGGTGCTCTTGTTGGAATGTATAACAACGCAGATTTGGTTGTTGAGCTGTCTGAATTAGTAAAGACTCATCGATTAGAAGCAAATTCAGATTGGGGCTTTGCTGCTTTTACCTTGAAAGAAGCATTTAGTTATAAAGGTGAGCAAAATAATGATTTATCAAGTTATTCAATGATTTTTAAGAAGGTAGATGGGACTTGGAAGATTTCTTGGATGCAAAGGTCATCAGGTACTACAGATCTTTCTACTTGGTCCTAACAAGCTACAGCTTGGAAACCTTGGCTTAAAAACTAACTTTTACTAAAGAGTTCTTAGATCTTAAAAATGCTTTACTGTTTATATAGAGATTCGACTCACCGATATTTAATGTCTGGGATCCTTTTTTTATTATTCAAACCACTCTTGTTTTTAACTCTTAAAAAGTTTTTCAAGAAACAAATGAAAGCATGGATTATTTCAGCTTTGGAATGGTTAGCACTTCAAACAGATAACGATATTGATGATGCAATCGTTAAAAGAGTTAAAGGTGCAATGAAGTTAGGAGTTGTATGAAATACGTTTTCACCACTTAAGGTTCATTCTCCATTGCACAGTAGTTAATTTTAGTCATCTGTTGACGGTTTACTTTGACGCTTTTGCTTAAGGGCACTTCGACGCTTTTTTGCGTCAATTCTACGTCTTTGAGATGCACAAGTTGGCTTGGTTGTTTTCCTTGACTTTGGAGGCGGTTTTAAACCCTCTTGCAAAAGGTTCGCTAAACGGGCTAATGCTAATTGACGGTTTTGATGCTGGGAACGTTGTTCCGCTGCAACAATAATTAGGCGACCATTGATACTTCGACTCTTTAATTGCTCAAGCAACCTCTGCTTGTGAAAAGCACCAATTACTGAGGAACTCTTTATATCGAAGGTAAGTTCAACCCGGCTGTCAGTTGTATTTACTCCTTGTCCCCCAGGTCCTGAAGATCTAGAAAAGCGCCATTTCAGTTCTTTAGATGGAATAACTAAATAAGCATTTATAGTCAAACCCATATGATATTCCTTAGGTCTCCCAGTCAGCACCATCATCATCTTCGTCGTATTCATAATTCAGTAGAGAGTCCTCATCTTTTTCTTTTTGGTCTTCTTTGTTTTTTAGGGGCTTTTCTTCTTCCATTTTCACCATTTCTCAAGTTTGGATAAAGTTTGGATAGAAATTTCTGAATCTCTGAAACTGATTGATATTACTCAAAGGGAATTTTCTATGGTCCCCTGTTAGATACCTGTGCTGAGATTGGTCTTAAACCAAAACTTATAGTTTTTGCTTAGAGGAATTTTTGGAAAACATATTGTCTACATATAGACGAGTGATTTCCCTAGATTCGACCCCATTTTGAACAAGAAAACCCGCTAAAGCAGCCTCAACAAGTCTGTAATGATTCCAGTTTGGATGATCTTCGATAAAAGTTGTGATAGCAGCTTTAAGCGGCGCTGGTACTTCTGCAAGGAAACTCACCAAAGACGATTGAGAGCTTTCAATCTCTAGTGATGTGGCTTCTGAAGTTTGAATTTCCATATTCTTTGACCTTCTCCCGTACTCCCTTTACCTTCCGCCTATGCCATGCAATCAGTCAACAAGCTTTTACATGCATATCTCATTGAGTTTCATCCTGAGAAATTTTCTTTGCATGCTGTACGAATGGATTTGAAGGAACGTCAAAATAAGAATTACTTTTAGCTAATTTTGTCAAGAGAAAATCTACTCTTTGTAGATCCCTCCACAGGTACAAGCTGCCTACTAGGATCCTCGAAGTAAGCCTGTGGAAAACCGGTGGAAAAATGGCTAATTATTGAGGAAATATAAAGACACCCTAATTGATCAGTCTTTCTTATCAATAGAAGTGAGACTTGAATATTTTTACTTTTGTTGCGTTCCGAAGTTTATAAGAAACCAGCTTTTGCCTAGGTAAAAAAACTCATCTAAGCGCTCTTATTCTCTCCCTTTTATGGTTGTGAATGGAGCCCATGAATTTGCTCTTATTGATTCAGTTTAACTGTATTGACTAGACTTCTATGCTAAATACCCTTGGCTTGATTTCCAGGATATTGCTTTCAATTGCATTATTAAAAATTCAGGAGATAGTATTTCTTTTGCAAAGCAAAATCTCCTTGGAAAGCAGTGATGATTTATTGACTATGCCCTCAGAAAAATCGTTGAAATGAAAAAATCGAGCTTAAAAATGAGAGCAGAGCTGTGGAAAAGTTTTCTTGCAATGAAATGTATTTTTTGCTTTATTGATTGAACTCTGTAAAGAAAGAAGGCTTGTATAAGCTTCTATAAGTCAATTGATATTTTGAACAGAATTTATTGATTTCTTCTAATCGGTTTCCAACACTCAAGGCATGTTGTTCATTAGCAGTAGTTAGGTTGAGCATTGGTTTTGATTCTTGGCGATAATAGCTTTCTAGTCACTAGAACGATTGCAAGATCCCTTGCAAGCCTTTAACACCTTTTATTATCTCTTATATCGAAATGCCTCAGTGGAAACCTACTCAAGAAGAACGAGAAGTAATGGAAGCTGTTTGGATGCAAGTTAAAGGTGCATGCGAGAAACTAAAAGAAGAAACCAATGCTCAAGATGAGCACATCAGAAAGATGCTTCAAGAAATGGCCAATCGTTATTACTCATGAAGTTCTTAATAAGTGAAGCTTTAATCATTCGAATTCATTTGCAATCTTTGACAAATGATGAAAGGAGGCATTGTTTGTGAGCTTAATCAGCTTAGTTAATGCGTCGAAAGACTTTGGTATAAAAAGTCTCTTCAAAAACCTCAATCTTCATATCAATAAAGGAGAAAGACTTGGGTTGATTGGACCAAACGGATCAGGAAAATCAACCCTCTTGAAAGTTCTTGCAGGCCTTGAACCCTTATTAGAAGGTAAAAGGGAAGCCTTGTCTTCTCTACGAATATCTTTCGTAGGTCAAGAAAGAACTTATGAAAGTGAAAAAACCATTTTGGAAGAAGTACTTGATGGATGTGGAGAAAAAAGAAAATTATTACTTGACTTCACTTGTCTGAGCAGAGAAATAGCCCTAAAACCCCAAGATGAGAATCTCTTGAAAAAATTAGGTCAAGTTAGTGAGCTCATGGATGCTGCTGGAGCCTGGAACTTAGAGCAGCAATGCCAGGAAATACTTAGAAGACTTGGAATTAAAGATTTAGATAAACCAGTCAAAGAGCTTTCTGGTGGTTATCGCAAAAGAGTGGGACTGGCATCTTCGTTGGTAACTCAACCTGATATCTTGCTTCTGGACGAGCCAACCAATCATTTGGATGCAGCAGCAGTTGAATGGTTCCAAAACTGGCTAAATAATTACCAGGGTGCCCTTGTCCTAATTACCCATGACAGGTACGTACTCGATCGGGTAACAACACGGATGATTGAAATTAATAATGGAGAAGCTCATAAGTATTCAGGTAATTATCGAGAATTTCTTCGACAAAAAGTTGAGCAAGAACAATCAGAATTATCTACAAAGAAAAAATTTCAGGGAGTTTTAAGAAAAGAATTAGCTTGGTTAAAAAAAGGGCCGAAAGCAAGAAGTACTAAACAGAAAGCACGTATCCAAAGAATTGCTGAAATGCAATCAAGACCAAAAGTTTTAGTCAAATCCCACTTAGAAATGGATAGACTTAGTAGAAGAATAGGCAAAATAGCCATTGAAGCAGAAGGTGTAGGTGTTGTGAGTTCTGATGAAAAAAACAATTCTCTTCTTATAGATGATTTCACTTATAGCTTCAGCCCAGAGGATCGTGTAGGAATCATCGGGCCCAATGGCAGTGGTAAATCAACTCTTCTAGATCTAATTGCTGGGAAAAGGTCTCCTAGTACTGGAAATATCAAGCTCGGCGAAACAGTTCAAATCGGGTATCTTGATCAGCATACAAATGATTTAAATGAAGGGAATGGGCTAAATCGCAAAGTTATTGAATTTGTAGAGGAAGCTGCTGTCAGAATCGACCATGGAGGAAGACAAATTACAGCTTCTCAACTCTTAGAAAAATTTCTTTTCCCACCAAGTCAGCAGCATAGTCTTTTGAGAAAGCTTTCAGGAGGAGAAAAAAGGCGACTTGCTTTATGTAAAATGCTTATAAAAGCTCCTAATATATTGCTATTAGATGAGCCTACAAATGATTTAGATATACAAACACTAAGTGTACTTGAGGACTTCCTTGAAGATTTCAAAGGATGTGTTGTAGTTGTTTCGCATGACCGATACTTTCTTGATCGAACTGTAGATAGGATCTTCAATTTTGAGAATGGTAGATTGAAAAGATACGAAGGTAATTACACTAGATTTTTAGAATTAAAAACATCGTATGATCTTAAGAAAAAGGGAAAAGATCCAAATCACAATGTCAATACATCAGCTGTAAAGAATGACTTAAATAAAAAAATAAGGCGTGAAAATACATTGAAAAAACTTGGCTTTAAAGAATCAGTTGAATTAAAAGAGTTGAATATCAAATTACCTCAGCTCGAAAAAAAGAAAATATCTCTCGAAAGAAAAATATCTGAAGGAGAGGGTGATATCGCTAAGCATAGCCTTCAGCTAGCATTAATTATTGAAGCTATTAAAGAGTCTGAGGATAGATGGATTGAATTAAGTGAACTAGCTGAGTCAATTAAATTTAAGAAGTCAAGTCATTAGCTAGATTTGATCGATTTGAATGGAAGGTTCCTGAATTTAGGTTAATTTTTTATTAGCCAGTATCTAATTACCTTTTTTGTCACAGCATCTCAACGAAGCATGAGATCTAATTTTCTATTTAGACTCTTCTCTTATCCATTCTCTATACCACTGACGATCATCGAGCCATCTAATAACTGGCCAATTAATAATGGTTGATGCAATTAGGATGACGAAAGCCGAAAGCTTTTCAGAGTAAGTGAGAAAGAGAAGCGTTGGAGCAATGGCGAGTATTGCCGAAGTAATCAAAGCTCTTCGAGGGGACATTTTTGTGCGCATTTCTTTTATTTAGTTGAAAGGTTTAAACAGAGTTTGAAGAGGATTTGCCTATCCCTTCTTAACTCTTCGTGTAATTCTATGCTCGCTTTCCATGATCTAGTAATTAGGTTCCTGTGATGCCAAGAGTAGTAACCTTCATAAGAGCTTAGAGAAGTGATGTGATCTGTTTAGCAATATTATTAAGAACCAATCTCTTTTGATAATGGATTTTTCTGGACCTGATGCAATTGATAAAGCTATTGAGGCAGGACAAGATCTTGATGGCAGTCTAATTCCTTTGGAGATGCTTAATTTGTACCAAGAAGTTATGGATAAAGAAGGGGCAAGAAAAAGGAGTGGAGTAAAAAAATCAATGAGGAATCGAATTGTGCGCTCTGGAGCAAAGCACTTCGATCAAGACATTTTGAATAAGCGACTTATAGATGCTGGTTGGGAAGGTTTAAAGCCAAAGGAGATTGAATTCTTCTTTGGTTAAGTGATATCTATGTGCAAGGGACTTGGGTGAATTACTTGGTGTGAACAGAAGTTGCTTATAAGGGTTCACTTTTATTCCCATTCTTCTCGACTTTATTAATAGTTGTCTTCTCTCCAATAAATGTATTTAGATCCTCTGGAGGCAGCCAACTTCTATTAGCCCCATTGTTGAAGGCAAAACGCAGGAATTCGGCTGCATATTTCACCCGGAGTCGTCGGCTTGCTGATCCAGGCTCTCCTCCATGTCGTTCAATGAGGGTTTTTAAAACCGCATAACCACTTGATACAGAAGGTTCGCCAGTCAGAATAAGTAACGTGCGGTCAATAGGGGTTCGGTAGTTTCGGTTCCAAACTCGTACCCCTCTCTTCCCATTACTTGTTTTATGTAATTTGAATTTTCTAGCTAGTTGATCCCAGTCGAATTCACTATTTAGTCCAGAGAGGTTTTTTTGTTTTACTAGCTCATATGCTTCAGCTAAACTTTTCTCTTGAGATTTCATTATTAGCGAGATATCTGTGGAGATTTTTAATATCCACCCTGCACTTGTGCCTACCCATGGAACAAAATCTGGATCGGTCTTGGCCTTTGGTCCAAGAACAATGCTGGCTCGTTTCCCATCCTCAAAACGCACCGTCAGTTGAACCTTTTGAACATGACCTTTCCCGATGCCGCGGACCATCCATCCATCGCCACATCCTTGTCGAATTTCTTCACGCAGTGAGGTGATCCATTGCGAAGACTTATTGGGCATCATGCTTTATTCAATATAAGAAATTAGAAGCTGTACTTCTTGCATCAGCTATCCAACCTTTCTGCATAGTCTCTTAAAACCTCTGCCATTTTGTGTGGCGGTATTTCTTGCTGATAGTCCCTACATAAATCAAAGAACTTGTCTAGAAATTCTTTCATAGGGCTTGGTCTCTTTTCTTCAGTCATATGAATGATTCCTAGAGAATTGCAGTGTGTGAGTGGAACCCGCTTAATAAGGCGCTTGCTCTTTCTTATTTATTCATAGAGCTTTTGATAGCAAGGGGCAATAATTTGTGGTTACCAATCTTCCTCTCGGAAGGAGGCTTTTTGGGAAATTCATTTAAATTAGGCTGACAATTTGAGAATTTTGATTAGTTTAAAAATAAAATCAAACTAAAAACTTTGAAAGATTCCAGGCTTTCTCGTCTCATTATTTTAGCCACAGTCTCATTTTCATTAATGGGTTGTTCAGTTGAATCTACAAAAAGTGGAACTCCTGCTCTTTTTAATACCAGAAGAGAGGCCGAAAAAGCAGCTAAAAATTTCAACTGCACTGGTGCTCATAAAATGGGTAATAAGTGGATGCCTTGCAAGAGCCATAAAGCTCATGAAGATAATAGAAAGCATGGTGGACATGGGAATCACCATAATCACTAAACTTTGAAAAATTGGAATTTTGACTAATCCTTCTCAGCCTCAATCCGATGCTCCTGCTCATTGTGGGAGTAAACCTAAAAAAATTGCTATTGGGATAGCACCTCTTGGCCTTATTTCCATTGGGATTGTCCCAATGGGAATTGTAACCATAGGAATCGTCCCAATGGGAGTTGTATCCCTCGGTGTTGTTGCTATGGGAGTTGTAAATGCCTCCATTGTTGGAATGGGCATTTTTTCTGCGGGAATAACAACAATGGGACTCAAAGTCTGGAGCCCAGAGGGAGCAGCTATTCAACAAACTCTTGAGAATTCAGATACCTCGTTAAAGAATATCTACGCTTATCCCACAAGACTTCAGGCAGAAAAAGAAGCTAAGAAATTCGGATGCTTAGGTGTTCACAAAATGGGGAGTCTGTGGATGCCATGTGCAACTCATGGAACTTCTCAAGGAATTAATTAACCACTACCCAGTTCCATTAATAGCTTTAGTTTACTAGCGCAACCCAAGAGAACGCAGAGCCTATCCCAATCCAGACTCCAGCAGTTAACACTAGCCCATTAGCCCCTAGCCAATTAATGATTCTTTGAGATCCTACGGTCACTAGTAATAGTAAAGCTACTTGGGAAAGAAAAAGGCCCAAAAAATAACCTATTAGAGGCGATGATTCAGCCCCAACAATTGTGCTCCCAAGTAAGTAGCCGTGTAAAGCAAACATTGGCAAGAGCCATTTTGAGTTCACTAAATTCAGAATAATTAAGCCTTCTATTGCTAAAGATAAAGAGACAAGTGATTCTGCCCAGGGAGCTATTAAATCAGGCAATGGAAACAACTGAACTAATGCACTTCCTACCAAGCCGACAGCTAAAAGAGGGCTAACCCATTTCTTGGTTTTTTTTAGTCCCACAAAGGCAATACCTACTATAAAAAGTAGATGATCAGGACCAAGCAAAGGATGTCCGATGCCGCTAAGCAGAGCTTGCCAAGCTGACAGGCCAGAGTTATCACCCATCCCAAAGGGATGATGAGCCAAGGCTTGATTGGCTAAAAAAGTGAGTAAACAAAATAATGGAATTAAAGTTTTCAGAAAATGTTTAGGCCTGAATATTAGAGACCTCATGGTTCGATCCTCGTCGAATTGTGAAATAAGGCGGGCATTCTGACTGATATCGATGAATTTCGATACTTCACAGCTGCGGGACAGCAGTGGATTCTCACCACTTTCCCCCGTTGCCTCCAATGGCTGATCTCCATTAGAACCTCCTAACCAATTTATTCTGCAGCCTGGTGAAAATGATTTTTTTGTTAGGAGGCTTATATCTTCGAAGTTGATTCCTTACATTTTTTATTCATTCAGGCTCAACTCTTTAATATCCATTGATGCCAATGAAAGAAAACTTTTAATTTACCAGTAGTCTAGCCCTTGTTATGCCATAACTTCTCAGTTGTATTGCTTGGTTCAAATGAAATTTCGTGTACTCTTCGTTCCTGTTTTTTCCCATCTTCCTTTTGTCAATGGAGGGTAAATAAGATGCCTGCTGACACAGAAACTTTAAGAGAAATATGTAATCCTAATTTGAGATGCACTTTTTTTTGATGGCACTCGAAACCACAGTTGTCACTTTCAAGCTTAATGGAACTTTTGCTGAGTGGTCAGCCATTTTTGACAGTGATGAAGCCAATAAAAGGCATGCAAAGTATGGAATAAAGCCTCTATATAGAGGAGTAAACAAAGCTGACCCTAAGAAGGTAATTGTGATCCATCAGCATCATGGAGGAGATTTAGATAAGTTCCTTGCAGCTAATGGTGATTGGATCTCTAGTCATGATGTTGACATGACCAGCTTTGATCAGTCAGTTTGGACTTCTGATTAGTTACTTAGCCAGTAAAAGTAAATAAAAAAGAAGTGTTTTTACTCTTTGGATGTTGCTCTTAGTTGGCTAAAAGTGAAATAGGAGTTCGAGCTCGCAGATGCCAAAATAAGAGCTGGACTTAAAGGGTGACATTGAAATACACCCCCCTTCTTTATGCCTAAAAATGTCCTTACGTCATCCTCTTTTTCATAGAACAATTTTAGCTCTTCTTTTAGATGCCCAAGAGGCAGGGTATGAACTCCCCACCCTTGAAAACCGAAAAGCTTTCAAGGATGAATTAATCCAAGAACTTGAAGAAGGTCTCTTACTGATCATTGAAAAAAGGTGTTATCAAAACCCCTCAGTCAAAAGAAATGATCAAGAGTCAAATCTTCTTAAGTGTTGAATGGTCGCTTTCCTGAATCTTTTAGGTTTGGGTCATCAAAATACTTATCTGATTCAACCTTGAGAGAAGAGATTGCATCTATTTGTGGATTCTTGCTTTGACGATCAAAAATATTTGCTAGATCTATTAGAAAGTTAATTGAAAATTAGACCTAAAATGAGACGTTTTTTTGCCGGAATCGTAAGCCTGTCAATGTTTTTAGTGGGCTGTGCAACAACAAGCGAAAACGATCAATCTCGAATTAGATTAATAAAACAGCGCAACGAGCTTATATGTGGCATTAGTGGAAAAATCCCAGGTTTCAGCTTCCTTGAAAGTAACGGCACTTATCAAGGCATAGATGTTGATATTTGTAAGGCATTTGCTGCTGCTTTTATAGGTGATTCAAGCAAAGTTCAATACAGACCATTAACTGCTGCAGAGAGATTTACTGCAATTCGAACAGGGGAAATTGATTTATTGTCTAGAAATACAACTCGAACTCTAAGTAGAGATTCTTCTGGAGGTAATGGACTAACTTTTGCACCAGTTGTTTTTCATGATGGACAAGGGCTCATGGTTAAAAGAAATAGCGCCATCAATAGTATTGATGATCTTGCCAATCAATCAATATGCGTGGGCTCTGGAACGACTACTGAGCAAAATATAAATGATGCGTTTGAGGCAAGATCACTCCCATATACCCCTATAAAGTATCAAGACCTAAATCAAGTTGTGGCTGGGTATTTACAAGGAAGGTGTGCAGCTATG
>QCHV01000020.1 GCA_003217035.1 Prochlorococcus sp. AG-402-G22 | reverse complement strand
CTGAATTATATTGTCGATATATTTTAATAATGCAACAAAAAGGAAAAGAATGGTTTGGCAATCGATTAATTATAAAAATGACCTTATGTGGAGGAATCCTTGGTGCGCTATATGCTTATTTGCCAAATGAATTTCATCAAATCACTCAACTTAAAAAAATTGTTGCTGATGGAAGCATCAATATATCAATGGCTTTGACAATATTTATTGTTCTCTTTATCACTACAGGTTTAGCGGCTGCATCAGGTGCTCCTGGAGGGCTTTTTTATCCAATGTTGATATTAGGTGGCTCAATGGGCTTGGCTTGTGGTAATTGGTTAGAAGCTATAACTGGATACATGCCAAATACTTATATATTTTCTGGCATGGGTGCATTTGTAGCCGCTTGTTCTCGAACACCGATAACAGCAATGTTTCTTGCATTTGCACTAACCAAAGATTTATTAATTCTTAAACCAGTCCTTGTAACTTGTATAACAAGCTTCTTAATTGCTCGCTTATTTAGCGAAGGTTCAATATATGACCGTCAAATAAATATGGATCTCAACAAGAATTCGAATACATAAAATCACAATGAAACCATGCTTTATTATTGAAAGAAGAGTTCTTGTATCAAACTTACTAATTTAAACACTGAAAAACGAAACTCTACTTTTTAAACCTGCAGTACCATCGAGTGCCGCACTCAAAACAATCCTTGCATTCCCAAGTACCTATTCAATAGGCATTACAAGTCTTGGTTATCAAGTTATCTGGGCAACGCTTGCACAACGGTCAGACGTTGACGTACAAAGATTATTTACAGATCAAAGAGAGCGTTCATATAAAAAATGTGATCTTTTTGGAATTTCTCTTAGCTGGGAATTAGATGGACCAGTATTACTTGAGCTTTTGGAACAGGAAGCTATTCCTCTCTGGAGCCATAATCGTGGTGAGAGTGATCCAATCGTTTTCGGTGGTGGACCAGTACTAACAGCCAATCCAGAACCACTGGCCCCATTCTTAGACGTTATTCTTCTTGGGGATGGCGAACATTTATTGCCAACTTTCATCGATACAATTCAACTAACCAAGCATCTACAACGAATAGATAGATTAAAGAAATTAGCTCAAGTACCTGGCTTATATGTACCTGAATTATATATCCCTCAATACAGCCACAGCGGAACACTTGAGTCAATAACTCCTATAGAAGCAAGCATACCTAATTCAATTGCAAAGCAAACATGGCAAGGAAATTCACTAAGTTACTCAACAGTAATTACACCTGATGCTGCCTGGCCAAACATACATATGGTGGAAACAGTACGAAGCTGCCCGGAGCTTTGTCGTTTCTGTTTAGCTAGTTATCTAACACTTCCATTCAGAAGCCCTTCTCTTGAAGATGCTCTTATTCCAGCAGTTGAGAAAGGAATAAATGTAACCAAACGAATAGGACTACTAGGTGCATCAGTAACTCAACACCCACAATTCTCAGACTTCTTAAAATGGATTAATCAAGATAGGTTCTCAGATGTTCGTTTAAGCATAAGTTCAGTAAGAGCCTCCACAGTTAATTATGAAATGACAAAAATTCTTTCTCAACATGACTGTAGGTCTTTAACTATAGCTATTGAGAGTGGAAGTGAAAGAATCCGCAATTTCGTTAATAAAAAACTAACTGAAGAGGAAATCTTTTTAGCCGCAAGATATGCAATAGATGGGGGTTTGAAAAGCCTCAAGTTATATGGAATGGTGGGACTACCTTTGGAAAATGATGAAGATGTTGAAGCAACAGCAGATTTATTACTTCGGATCAAAAAACAAACTACAGGTCTTCGACTAACTCTTGGAGTAAGCACATTTGTCCCAAAAGCTCATACTCCATTTCAATGGTATGGAGTAAGGCCAGAAGCAAGCCAAAGACTAAAAATATTATCTAAGCGATTAAAGTCAAAAGGAATATGTGTTCGTCCAGAAAGCTATAGATGGAGTCTCATTCAAGCATTAATCTCCAGAAGCGACCGTCGATTAGCACCAGTGATCGCCTTAATGAAAGGAACAAAGAGCAGTGTAGGCAACTGGAAGCAAGCATATAACACTATCAGAAATAACAACAATTCACATCTTAAAGACCAGAAATTTCAAATACCTATACCTCCCCCATGGGAAGAGGTTATTCATGAAAATTGGGATTTATCTAAAGTCTTACCATGGAAACATTTAGAAGGACCTCTCAAACCTGAACTCTTGATCGAGCATCATAAGAAAAGTCTGAATTAGTCTTTTTAGAGGGATTAGGATTCATAAGTAAACAACGCAAACCGGACAAAAGAATCCAACCAGCCATATTAATTCGACTATCAAAGAGTGGCATATCCGCACCATGAAGAAAGACCAATATAAAACTTGCAGTCCACCAAGCTCGATCAAAGAGATTAGCATTAATGCCTGCCTTAAAATTAGCTGCTTTAAATGAACAAATAAGTAAGGCCAATGTTAAACCCACCATTAATCCCGCAACTGGGATGCCATGAGCAACCATTAATTCAAGAGGTAAGTTATGCGCATGTCCATGCCAAAGTCCCTGGCGCAATGGATAAATAACAGAAAAAGCTGCTGCTCCATAACCAAACCATGGCTTTTTAAAAATTAGATTAATTGCTTCTTTCCATTGATGAATTCGAGTAGCTTCCAAAGGTCTTCCTGGCATATATTCCAAATCAGATAAACGGCTCCAAATACCTTCAGGAATAATTTTTCTAGACCAAAACTGAAGTTCTATTGGAACAAAAGGGAATATAGAAAATGCCACTACTACAATGAACAAGCTTAATACAGGTAATAGCCAAAACCAATTAGAAGGTCCTAAAAGAAAAGGAATCGCCAAAATCATGCCACCCCACGCATTCCGAGATTCCGTCATAAACAATGCAGTGACAACAGCCAGAGTCAATATGAGGCAATGAAAACGGTTTCGAGAAGTTGCAAAAGAATGTATTAAAAATGCTAGGCAAAATGGCCAAATCAACGCCAACCAAGAACCAGCAATATTCGCATAGCTAAATAAACCAGATAATCGCCCATCAGGCTCGCCATTAGAATCAATAAACCAAATAATTAAACCATTGAATAGCTGCCATGGTCCTTCCCATCCGAACCATAACTGACCAAACCCAGTTATTAAAACCGGTATAGTACCAGCAAGCAACAACAAGCCACAACGTTGTCGAGCAACTGAAGTCAGAACATAAGGTTGGTAACCCCAAAAACACCAAAAAAATGGTAGCCAATTAGCAAGTCCAACCCATGCTAACCATCCTGAATATGCTTCAAAACAACCTATAATCATCAAGACACCAACCATAAGTAGTGGGTAATTCCACTTATCTCTGAAAAAATTAATAGGGCGGTGAATGGTAGCCTTAATCAAAGCAAAAGCTAAAAAAAGTCCCGCAATCAAAGGGCTAGATGCAAGAAACAAAAGGCCAACCTGAAAAGAGATCCACCCCGAACTCGAAGCAATACTTGGTCGTTTATTTAGAAGCCAACTAAAAATTTTCATGCGAAAATAGCCGTTCGTCCTGAATAAACCATAACTTGCCTACGTAAATGTAACCTCAATGCTCTAGCAAGTGCGATTCTCTCTGTGTCACGTCCTTTTCTAATCAAATCATGTACTTCATCTCTATGACTAACTTGAAGTGTCGTTTGTTCAATAATAGGCCCATCATCAAGATCTTCTGTGACATAATGAGCAGTTGCCCCTATAAGCTTCACTCCTCTTTTCCAAGCCTGATGATAAGGTTGGGCACCTTTAAAAGCTGGTAAAAAAGAATGATGGATATTAATAATTAATGGGAACTGCTCTAAGAATTGAGCGCTCAAAATTTGCATATATTTCGCCAAAACAATCAACTCAATACGATAATCACTAAGTGTTTGCAACATAATTGATTCTGATTTCAATCTATTAACGGGGTCTATAGGGATATATCGAAAATCAACACCAAAATCTCTACAAAGGGTCTCAAGCTCAAAATGATTAGAAATAATTAATGGGACACTCATTTGGATTTCTCCACTACGTACACGCCAAAGAAGATCTACAAGACAATGACTTTGCTTGCTAACGAAAATTGCAACTCTTGGGAGCTCATCAGAGAAATTCAATTGAGCTTGGCCATTCAAGTTCCTAGCTAATTCATTAACTGCTTCAGTAATCGATTCTCTATTTAGTCGGAAACCTTCAAGATCCCATTCAAGTCTACTTAAAAAAAGTCTTTCACTATCATCTGTATGATGATCTGCATGACGAATATTTCCATGATTATGAGCAATCCAGCCCGCAATTTCACTGACCAAACCAGGACGGTCAGGACATACAAGCTGTAATATAACCGTTGTAGAAAGCAAGAAAGTTAAAGCAATACGTTATTGTCTCGCGAAACAAAATAAATGCCAATCACAAAGAATAATAAGATAAAGCTTACATAGCACAACCAACAAGAAACTAATCATCAACTATCAACTAAAAAACATTGCAGTTATTGGAGCCGGTATTGCTGGAAGCATAACTGCATTACAACTAGGAAGACTAGGGTATGAAGTTGAAGTATTTGACCCAGATATCGTAAAAGATATCGACTACTCAAAAAATCTTTCTGGAACAAAAGCATCATTAGGCGTTCTAATGGGATATGTCTCCAAGAGAAAAACAGGGCGCAGCTGGAGATTAAAAGAAAGGAGCATGGAACTCTGGCCAGAGTTGCTTTCCTATCTCAATACTACAGATAATCCTATAAGGCTAGAAACACCACTAATACAATTAGCAAGGTCAGAAAATGAAGTGAAGATGATGGAGAATATGGTTAGAGAAAGAAAAGATCTCGAATTAGAATTAATACAAAAGAATGATCTTAAAAAGTTAAACCCACCTTGCCCAATAAATGAATTTGGAGGATTAATCTCAGAAAATGATGGGCGTATTGATCCAATAAAATTATTATTTTCTCTAATCAATGCATTAGAGAGAGATAAAATTCGAACAACAAACAAAAAGGTTAGGTCTCTAAAACGTTTATCAAGTAAATGGCTACTTTTCCTAGATGATAATGTAATCATTGAAAAAGATTGTATTATCATTTGTGCTGCTGGAGGTAGTACTGCATTACTGCAACAACTAGGTTATTCATTCCCTATTGAACCAGTCTTAGGACAAGTTATTCGCTTATCACTAGAAAGTCACAACGAAGAGTGGTCACACTGGCCAGCAGTACTTATAAGTAATGGAATCAATCTCATACCACAGTCTAAAAACAAACTTTTAATAGGCGCTACTATAGAACCCGGTTTCAGCCCAAGTAAAAAGTATCTTCAAAACATGAAAGAAATGCATGGGCAGACAGCTGAATGGATGAAAAACGCCACAATCGAAACTCATTGGCAAGGAATTAGATTCAAACCAAGCAATGAGCCTGCACCATTACTCAAAAATATAGAGCATGGTCTAATTCTAAATACAGCACACTACAGAAATGGGATACTCCTTGCCCCAGCATGTGCTGAATGGGTTGCAAATGAATTAATGAATAGTTGAAATCTTATATAACCTATTTAGATTCGGTAAATTCAGCATCAATAACATCATCATTCTCTCCATTAGAAGAATTATTAGGATCATTACCTGTAGGATCAGCAGCTTGAGCAGCAGCATTGGCTTGCTGATATACCGAAGCACCTAATGTATAAAGTTCTTGTTGTAACTCTTCAACCAAAGTTTTCATTGTTTCAAAATCATCTTTCTCTGTAGCTTCCTTTAGTCTTGTTCGTTTTTCCTCAACTTTAGCTTTGGCTGCTTCATCTACCTTATCGCCTAATTCTCCAAGTTGTTTTTCAGTCTGATAAACAAGTGTTTCAGCCTGATTCTTCAGATCAATTCTATCTCTTTTGTCTTTGTCAGAAGTTGCATTAACTTCAGCATCTTTTACCATTTTTTCAACTTCATTATCAGAAAGAGTTGAAGCACCAGTAATAGAAATACTTTGTTCTTTACCACTACCTTTGTCTTTTGCAGTAACACTCAGTATTCCATTTGCATCAATGTCAAAAGTAACTTCAATTTGTGGAACCCCACGTGGTGCAGGAGGTATACCATCCAATCTAAAAGTACCTAAGCTTTTATTATCAGAAGCCATCTCTCGCTCGCCTTGAAGGACATGTATCTCTACATTTGTCTGACCATCAACAGCTGTTGAATACGTCTCAGCTTTTTTGGTTGGGACAGTTGTATTTCTTGTGATCATCTTTGTCATTACTCCTCCAAGAGTCTCAACACCTAAAGAAAGAGGTGTTACATCAAGCAGCAAAATATCTTTAACTTCGCCTGCTAGCACTCCCCCTTGAATAGCAGCTCCAACAGCAACTACTTCGTCGGGATTTACAGTTTGATTAGGATCTTTACCAGTAACTCTTTTTACTAATTCTTTGACTGCAGGCATACGTGTCGAGCCTCCAACCATAACAATTTCATCTATTTCTCCGGTTGATAACTTCGCATCTTTCAAAGCCTGTTCAACTGGAACACGACAACGATCAATTAGGTTAGAAGCTAATTCTTCAAACTTTGCTCGAGTAAGAGTTAAATCTAAATGCTTTGGTCCTTCTGGAGTGGCTGTAATAAAAGGAAGATTAATTTCACTTTGAGTTGCATTAGAAAGTTCTATCTTGGCTTTTTCTGCTGCTTCTGTTAAACGCTGCAAAGCTTGTTTATCTTGACGTAAATCAATCCCCTCATTTCCTTTAAAAGTTCCTGCCAAGTGATCAACAATCACCTTGTCAAAATCATCTCCGCCAAGATGAGTGTCGCCAGAAGTGGATAGAACCTCAAAAACCCCATCACCAACCTCTAAAACTGAAACATCAAATGTTCCACCACCAAGATCAAAAACTAAAATTCGTTCATTACTTTTTTTATCTAGACCATAAGCTAAAGCTGCCGCTGTTGGCTCATTAATAATTCTAAGAACTTCTAAACCTGCTATTTTTCCAGCATCCTTGGTCGCTTGCCGCTGTGAATCATTGAAGTAAGCTGGAACAGTAATAACTGCCTGAGTAACATTTTCTCCTAAATACTTCCCAGCATCTTCAGAAAGCTTTCTTAAGACTTGAGCACTAACTTCTTCAGGGGAAAATTGCTTATCCAGAATAGGGCACTTTAGTTTGAGTTTCGAGCCTGTTTTTTCTACGGTATAACTAACTTCCTTAGATTCTTCATTAACCTCATCAACACGACGTCCAACAAAACGTTTTGATGAATAAAAAGTATTCTCAGGATTCATTACAGCCTGTCTCTTGGCAATTTGTCCAACTAACTGATCTTGATTTTTTGTATATGCAACCACCGAAGGAGTTGTACGAAAACCTTCTGCATTTGCAATTACAGTAGGCTTCCCTCCCTCCATAACAGCAACACAGCTATTAGTAGTACCAAGGTCAATTCCAACAACCTTCCCCATTGGTAGCCAGCTCCTAAGAAATGTCTTTATTTAATAGAGTCATCCTCGGTAGAGAGCCCACATAGAGGCGAGGCGTGGTTCCCGAACAGGTAACTAATCACTTTGGCTATGAAAGAAACAAAATCGCATACCATTTCAGGTGAAACAAGCCTTGTAGGAGTTCTTGGAGATCCAATCTCTCACTCACTTTCACCAGTAATTCACAATGCAGCTCTCTTAGAAATGGGGTTAAATTGGTGCTACCTAGCTATCCCATGTAACAAAGCAAATCTTGAGTTAATAACCAAAGCACTAAGAAAAATTAATTGTAAAGGCCTAAATATTACTATTCCTCATAAAACTCAGGCTTTAAATATTTGCAGTAAAGTCAGCGAAATAGGTAAAGTAGTAGGTGCTATTAACACTCTGATTCCAGATGAAAAAGATGGATGGAAAGGAACAAATACAGATATTGAAGGTTTTCTAAAACCACTTCAAAAAATCGGAAATTGGGAAGGTAAAAAAGCGATTTTATTAGGCTCTGGAGGTAGTTCTAGAGCAGTTATCTTTGCTCTTGATTTGCTAAATCTATCAGAAATACATATCCTTGGAAGGAATGTAGATTCATTAAATAAACTCACACATTCTTTAGGAGATAAGCTAAAAAACCTATCTTCAGATAAAATCAATATTATGCTGCCAAACTGCAAAGACATAAAAGAGCATATAAAAGCCACGGATTTGATTATCAATACAACTCCAATAGGTATGTTAAATAAAAGTGTCAAAAATAACTCAGACGCCGCAATTCCTTTTGGAGAGGAGATTTGGAGCAATTTAACTCCACAAACTACTCTATACGACATTATTTATAATCCACTGCAAACTGAATGGCTTAAGCTTGGGGAGAAATATAAATGCAATCAGATCAATGGTTTAGAAATGTTAATAGAGCAAGGCGCCGCATCACTAAGGCTATGGAGTGGCATTGAGGAAATTCCAACAAAAACAATGAAAAAAGCCGCTATGTCGCATTTTTTAAATTAAACTAAACCAATGATTCCAGTTTGGCAAAGATTAGTAGGGGTTTTCATGTATTTATTGCCTCTCAGTGATGCAATACCTCTAGGAAGGTATTTATTAGAAGAATTGCCAATATTAAACTTTCTCCTGATTCCTACAATTCCATTTCTTTTTATAAAAACCAAAGTGCTATTTGGGAGTCTTTTAATCTTTCTAATATTATTTTTTGGTATTATTAGAAATCAAGAAATTAGCTACTTCATACGATTTAATGCTCTTCAAGCAATACTAATCAATATTATTTTAATATTAGCTACATATGGTATTGAAATAATTATCAAACCCTTAGGAAGCTCATTATTTATAAAAGGAACATTCAATACAATATTTATAATCGTTTTAGCCACAACTATATTTGGAATTGTCAAATGCCTACAAGGGAAAGAACCTGATCTTCCTGGAATCTCTGAAGCAGTAAGAATGCAAATTTGAAGAAATGACCATCTAAGTATATTGTGGTATTTCCGTCGCTCATTACTGAGCCAATAGTCCTAGTCGGAAACTACTATGTCAAATCAGCCTTACTACGAAACGATGTATATCCTTCGGCCCACAATCCCGGAGGACGAAGTTGATAGTCATTTGACAAAATACACTGACATACTTGAAAAGGCTGGTGGAGAAGTACTAGACAACCAAATGAGAGGAAAAAGAAGACTGGCTTATCCTATTGGAAAGCATAAAGAAGGGATATACGTTCAATTAAGTCATAAAGGGGATGGACAACACATAGCTGTCTTAGAAAAAGCTATGCGTTTAACAGAAGATGTGATCAGATATTTAACAGTGAAGCAAGATGGTCCTCTCCCAACAAAACGTAGTTCTCCTAAACCAAATGAAAAAGATAACAAAGAGGAATCCGAAAGTAAAAAAGAAGATGTGGTAAAAGGTAAGAAAGAAGAGGTAACTAAAGAAAAGAAAGAAGAGGTAACTAAAGAAAAGAAAGAAGAGGTAACTAAAGAAAAGAAAGAAGAGGTAACTAAAGAAAAGAAAGAAGAGGTAACTAAAGAAAAGAAAGAAGAAGTAACTAAAGAAAAGAAAGAAGAAGTAACTAAAGAAAAGAAAGAAGAGTAATCATTTAAAAAAGTACAAATTATTTTCTTTTTGAATGAGCCCAAAGCCTACAAGGTAACCCCCATATGTAAATAAAACCTTCTGCAGATTTATGTTCAAACTTATCTCGACTTGTATAAGTTGAGTAATCAGAGAAATACAGACTATTAGTAAGAGACTGACGACCTATAACATTTGCACTACCTTTGTAAAGTTTAATTCTTACTGTTCCATTAACATCTTTTTGCGTGCAATTTATAAAACCATCTAATGCATTCTTTAAAGGACTAAACCAAAAGCCTTGATATACCAAATCAGCCCATTGTCTTTCAAGAGTTAATTTAGTACGCAAAACGTCTGAAGATAATGTCAAACTCTCAATTTCTTGATGCGCTTTGATTAACAAAAGTAATCCTGGTGTTTCATAAATTTCTCTGCTTTTTATGCCAACAACCCTGTTCTCAATCATATCTATTCGTCCAAAACCATGTTTACCTGCCAAAGTATTTGCTTTCGAAATAATCGAAATTGGATCCATAGTAATACCATCTATTGCAACTGGATTGCCTGATTCAAAGCTAATTTCTATTTCTTGAGGAATATCAGGAGCTTCTTCAAGAGAGGAAGTCAATTGGAAAACTTCTTCGGGAGGAGCCTTAGAGATATCTTCTAAAGGACCTGCTTCAATACTTCTTCCTAAAAGATTTAAATCAATTGAATATGGAGATTTTTTAGTCACTGGAGCAGGTATACCATAGCGTTCGCCATAAGAAATCAATTCTTCTCGACTCATATCCCATTCTCTTGCGGGAGTTAAAACTTTTAATTCAGGCGCAAGCGTAGCTATAGCTATATCAAAACGGACTTGATCATTACCTTTGCCAGTACATCCATGGGCGACAGCATCTGCTCCTAATTCTTGAGCTATTTCTACTAGCCTTCGGGAAATTAAAGGCCTTGCTAAAGCTGTAGAAAGAGGGTATTTGCCTTCATAAAGTGCATTTGCTCTAATTGCAGGAAAAGCAAATTCTTCTATAAAAGGGGCAATTAAATTATCCAAAAAAGAATCAGATGCACCAGCGTCAAGAGCTTTTTTTCTAATTGGCTCTAACTCTTCTCCTTGACCTAAATCTGCAGCAAAAGCTACTACTTCTTCTACACCATATTCATTCATCAAATAAGGAATACAAGCACTAGTGTCAACACCACCAGAATAAGCTAGAACAACTTTTTTAAAATTCCGCATCAATCAACTCCATAAGTTTAAACCTCAAATTTCGAGAACCCAGTGAAGACCAAATAAAGACCTAAAAAAATCGAAGGCCCAAATAATAGTCCCCAAATAATAAATGGCCTAATAATAAAAGGTTCTGGATGATGAAAGCCCCAAAACCTTAAACCCAAACTTAAAAATAAAGCAAAAGCCCAAACAAAAGCGATTAATGGCAACTTGAAAGTCAAAATCCCTAATAACTCACATAATGCATTATCTTATTAAATGGGACAGTAGAACTTTAATGAGCTCATCCGATAACGTAAATCCTGCTCTAACAAGATTTGGGAGAAATGATCCAGCGCCAGTGCTCCCACTTCGTGAGGAGCCTGATCTTCTCAGTTGGCTTGAATCAACTGGAAGGCTAATAGCTGATGAAGTGTCCGCAATAGAAGAAGTAAGCACTGTTGAAGAAGAAGAGTTGTCCGCACTAATGGGAGAAAAAGAGGATTATAAGAGTGAGGAAGAGGTAACCGAAGATGATTGGGAAGACTAAATAAATAAAATACTTTCAAAATCATCATTTTCAAATGATGTCTAATTGGTTTAATAAAAAGACTGTTCTAGGAAACAGTACTGTATTAACTACTACACTAATATTTTTAATTGGTTTAACTAGTATTTGGATAGATCTTTCAACTAAAAGATCTTTTTTAAGCCCAATATTAATAACCTCAATAATTCTCTCCTCAACATTTACTGGATTAGGTATAAAAAAACTAAAATCTTTAAAGATTAATCAGATTATCAGGCAAGAAGGGCCCGAAAATCATCAAATAAAAAAAGGAACTCCAACTATGGGAGGGCTAATTGTAATACCTATTGGAATACTTATTGCATGTGCATTTTCCTATAAGAACTCAGCATCAAATCAATTATTAGGAATTGGCTTGCTAAGCATTTCATATATGATAATAGGTTTACTTGATGATTGGAAGAGTTTTTCCTGTCAAAAGAATACTGGTTTAAGACCTAAAGAGAAAATAACGCTTCAAGCAATTATTGGGTTTTTATTTCTTGTATGGGCAAATTCAGAAGGCTTACTTCAATCAAATATTTCTTTATTTAATGATCATTCAATAAATGTTGGAATGTTAATTTGGCCTATAGCAATACTCCTATTAATTGCAGAAAGCAATGCGACAAATTTAACTGATGGACTTGATGGTCTAGCAAGTGGCTGTGGAGCAATAATATTTACAGGACTTTCAATTGAATTAATCTTTAATGGTGGTGAACAGGGGATTGAACTTGCTAATTTTTGTATTGCTATGGCAGGGAGCTGGCTTGGATTCCTCATATTTAATCGAAATCCTGCAAGAATTTTCATGGGTGATACGGGATCTTTAGCTATGGGTGCTGCTTTACTAGGAGTAGGTCTACTTTCAAACAGATTATGGTCATTATTTATTATGGGAATAGTCTTTTTTGCAGAATCAATATCTGTCATACTTCAAGTTATAACTTACAAAATTACAAAGAGAATTCATGGGAAAGGCTATAGAATCTTTCGAATGGCACCACTTCATCACCACTTTGAACTTAATGGAGCAAAAGAAGTAATAATAGTTAGAAACTTTTGGCTAGCAACTATTGGCTTTGTAGTTCTAGCACTCTTCTTCAACTCAAATTATTAATTAAAACGATAATGAGCTATTTCACCTGGAAAGAAAAAGGTTTGACTAAAGATTGTGCAACCTTAGAAGCTATGGCATCAAGATTTGAAGAGTCCGCACGGTTAATGCGAAGAATGGCAAAAGAAGGTTTTCAATTAAAAGTTAAAAATAACGGTCAACTAATAACTCATGACGACAAGACAATTTTTCAATCATGGGGTTTTATAAGCGAAGAACCGCCCTACCGTCAACTTGCTTTAATAGAAGAAAAATGAAGTGTTTTAGAAGACTTGTTGATAGCTAAGAAATTTAATTGAGTCTTCATTAAATTTAGATATCTAGCAACATGCGCATCCCAACTAAAATGAGTCTTAACTCCTTCAAGACCATTTGATTGCCAATGGTTCCAGAGATATTGATTTGAGCCTGCTTTTTCAAGAACACGCTGGAAAGAATCTAAATCAGAAACATCTACAAGCATACCGTTGCCACATTTAGCCAAAATTTCACTGGGACCTCCATCATTAGTTGCAACCATAGGCAAACCGCAAGCCCCTGCTTCAAGCAAAGTCAATCCAAAAGGCTCTGTCAAAGCAGGGTTAACAAACAAACCATTCCTATGGGCTGCCCATCTGTAAATCCCAGCTATTTGATCTCTTGTGTGTTTCTTAGGATATGCAATATGTCCATATAATTCATACTTATCAACAAGTTCAAAAATTTGCTGGAAAACCTCTCTTTGTTGTTTATCGAGTTGGCGTGAATCATCTCTGTTACCAAGAATAAGAATAAGGTTATGACGCTTACGTAAAGTTTCTGATCTACCAAATACCTCTATTAAAGCTGGTATATTTTTCCTTCTAACTGCTCTAGAGATGGCAAGTAAAGGCGGTAAAGATATATCCCTTAAAAAGGGTTTGAATAACTGATCTAAAGTAGGGTTATCTATTGATTGATTGATTGTATTAAAACGAGATAAATCAACACCTGGTGAAATAACTTTTGCACGAGAAGATTCAAAATTTCTATATCGAGCGTATTGACCATCTGATTCCTGAGAAGTACTAGTAATAACTAATTGAGAATATGCAAGTGCAAGTTCCTCTGCTTCAATTCTGCGACTAATAGAATAATTATTTTCTATCTGTGAATGGTCCATTCCCGATCCAAGTAATTGCCTTTTCTTTTCTCTACCTAATGAGTGGCCAGTGAAAACAAGTGGAATACCTAACGCCTCACTTACCAATGAACCAACATACCCAGCATCAGCATAATGAGCATGTATCCAATCAGGTAATTTAGACCTTAGCTTTAGTTGCGCTATTAACTTATCAGCCAATTCATTCAAATAAGGCCATAGAAGCTCCTTACGAATATATCTTTTAGGACCAAAAGGTATCCTTAGAATTTCAGCTTTAGGGGAAATAATTTCTCTTTTTTGCGAATAATCTGATGAAACTTTTCTATCTTGTATTAACCGAGTACAAAGTTCTACTTTCTCAACTTCCTCACATAAGGAAAGTGCTTTAACAAGTTCTAAAACATACAAAGTCTGACCACCAGTATCTGAATCTCGCCCTAATTCAAGATCAGTAGCACGAAATAAACCGTGAAGATGCAAATGAAGGAGCTGTAAGCCCACTTTCTCCTTTAATTCATGAAATAAATACCATGAATCAAAAGAAAGAAATCTAAAGAGATTATGCTTTATTTTTTAGATTTCCTTAATTATGAAAAATCCCTTTAGCAGAGTTGGTTCTTGAGGGAATTAAAAATCAAGATTATATACAAATGCAAAACTGTTTTTCATTTGTATATAAAGAAACAGTTGGTTTAGAAAATCAAGAAATAGATTGATGTCTTTGTAGTACATTTTTCAAATAGTTGCCTGTATAGCTTTTCTGTTGAGAAGCAACATCTTCCGGTGTCCCAGTAGCAATAATTTCTCCTCCGCGATCACCACCCTCGGGACCCAAATCAATAATCCAGTCAGAACATCTTATTACATCTAAATTATGTTCTATAACAATCACTGAATTTCCTTTGTCAACTAAACGCTGAATAACATCCATCAATTTATGTACGTCGAAAAAACTCAGACCTGTTGTGGGCTCATCAATTAAATAAAGAGTTTTGCCAGTAGCCCTTCTTGATAATTCTGTGGCTAATTTAACTCGCTGAGCTTCTCCACCTGAAAGTGTAGGCGCAGGTTGACCTAGTTTCATATATCCAAGGCCAACATCTACCAAAGTTCTAAGCCTATCTGCAGCTTGAGGGATTGCGGAAAATACATCTACAGATTGTTCTACTGTCATTTCTAATACATCTGCAATTGTGTACCCTTTATATTTCACTTGTAAAGTTTCCCTATTAAATCTAGCGCCCTTACATACATCACATTGAACATAAACATCAGGTAAAAAATTCATTTCTATAACATTGACTCCTTGACCTCGACAAGCTTCACAACGACCACCTTTAACATTAAAGCTAAATTGTCCCACTTGATATCCCCTTGCTTTGGCTTCAACAGATGCAGCAAATATTTGTCTGATTGGATCAAAAGCACCAGTATATGTTGCTGGGTTAGAGCGAGGGGTCCTACCAATTGGAGATTGATCAATCACAATAACTTTATCGATGGCTTTTATTCCTCTAATCTCTTCAATACCTTTTGGAAAAGGAGTTTTCAAACCCAATTCATGATTAATAGCCGGATGCAATAATTCATTAATTAAAGTACTTTTACCACTACCACTTACACCTGTAACGGCAACAAGGCGACCTAGAGGAAAATCTACTGATACATTCTTTAAATTATTACGATCACAATTAATTAACCGAAGGTTCTTTTTGCCTTCTTGACGTCGATTCTTAGGAGTAGGTATTGCAGAACGACCACTTAAATATGAACCGGTTATAGATTTCTTGGAAGATAATAGATTTTGAACTGTTCCTTCTGCGATGATTTCACCTCCATGAACTCCAGCTCCAGGGCCTATATCAACAACATAATCTGCTGCGCGAATCGTATCTTCATCATGTTCAACAACAATTAAAGTATTTCCCAAATCTCGCAGTCTTTCTAAAGTAGTCAATAAGCGATCATTATCTCTTTGATGTAATCCAATGCTAGGTTCATCTAAAACATAGAGAACTCCGGTCAAGCCAGCCCCAATTTGAGTTGCGAGGCGAATCCTTTGAGCCTCTCCGCCAGACAAAGTCATTGCAGGTCTATCTAAAGAAAGATAATCAAGTCCAACATCAAGAAGAAACTTAAGCCTTAAACGTATCTCCCTAAGAACTAACTCACCAATTTGAATTTGGCGAGGTGTAAGTAAAGGATCTGCAAAAGCCTTAGATGTATCAACACCCATTAAACCTTCAATTTTTTCAAGTGTCTCAGAAACGCTAATCTCAGTAAGGTCTGTAATTGAATATGGACCAATTTTTACAGCTAAGGCTTCTGGTCTAAGTCTTTTTCCTGAACAAGTAGAACAAGGAACTAAATCTAAAAATTTCTCTAATTTTTGACGAACTGATTCCCCTCCAGCATCACGCAATTGTCTTTCCAATATTGGCAAGATTCCTTCAAAAGGACGTTCAAATCCTCCTGACTGCTTATATCTACTATCAGCTTGTATTAATATTGGTTTTTCACTTCCATAAAGCAAGATTTTTCTTTGTTCTTCGGTTAACAACTTCCATGGGGTTTTAATTTCAAAGCCATAGGCTTCCCCTACAGAAAACAACAAAGAAAAATAATATGAATTTTCTTTTTCACTCCAAGGTGCAACAGCTGCATAAACAGGTAGAGAAGGATCAGGTATAACTCTTTCTACAGTGAATTTTTTTAAATGCCCAATGCCATGGCAATCAGGACAAGCTCCGTAAGGACTATTAAAAGAAAACAATCTTGGAGATAATTCTTCAATAACAGAGCCATGAATTGGACAAGCAAAATTCTCTGAAAATAACCTCTCTCTTTCTAAGTTTTTAGGTAAATCCTCATTTTTTTTAGGAACTATTTCTAATAAAGCAAGGCCATCTCCTCGTTGTAATGCTGTGCGCAAGGAATCAGTTAAACGTTCTTGGATTCCTTCTCGAGAAATCAAACGATCTACAACTACTTCTATTGAATGAGATTGGTTTTTATCAAGTTCAATATTGTCAGATAATTCTCTTACTTCGTTATTAATTCTTACCCTCGCAAAACCTTCTGAAGCAAGTCCAGATAAAAGTTTTGCATGTGTGCCTTTCTTCCCTCTCACTACTGGTGAAAGTAATTGATATCTAGTACCTTCCGGCAAAGCAAGAATCTGATCCACCATTTCATCTATTGTTTGGGGTCGAATATGTCGATCGCACTCAGGACAATGAGGTTCTCCTGCTCTGCCAAACAACAAACGCAAATAATCTTGGATCTCAGTAACCGTTCCAACTGTTGAACGCGGATTATGACTTGTAGATTTTTGATCTATTGAAATAGCTGGAGAAAGCCCTTCAATCGCATCAACATCAGGCTTATCAACTTGTCCTAAAAACTGACGTGCATATGCAGAAAGACTTTCAACATAACGTCTTTGGCCTTCAGCAAAAATAGTATCAAAGGCTAAAGAGCTTTTACCGCTGCCACTAACCCCAGTAAAAACAATGAATTTATTACGGGGAATCTCTAAATCAATATTCTTTAGATTGTGCTGCCTAGCACCACGAACTCTTATAACATCTTCCCCTGCCTGAATAGGTAGAGAATCATCTGAGGTCTTATTTAGCTCAGAACTCATTCCACAAAAAATAGATCATATTAGTTTAGGAAGATAAGTGCGTATCAGGCAGCTTTCTTTTGCAATAAACTTTTTGCGTAAATACTTGCTTCTTCAAAATCACCCCCTGCAAGCTCTGCCAATTCTCGCTGACGTTCTTCAAAGCCTTTTAATTGCTTGACTTTAGATGAAGTGGAATCTTTTTTAGAGACCTTAGAGATAGAAAAATGATGATCAGCCACAGCAGCAACTAAGGGTTGATGAGTAACACAAAAAACTTGCCTATCGACCGATAATTGTCTTAAAACATTTGCAATAGAAGAACTAATACGACCACTCACACCTGAATCAATTTCATCAAAAACCAAAGTGCTTGATCCATCTATTTCGGAAAAAATCGCCTTTAAAGCCAAAAGGAACCTAGAAATTTCTCCGCCAGAAGCAATTTCAGTCAATGGAGCCAAAATTTGACCGGGGTTAGCAGAAAAAAGAAAAACCACTTCATCAGCTCCTTCATTAGTAGGCAAACAAGAAGTTATTTGAACTCTAAAAGCAGCATTCGACAACCCCAATAATTTCATATATTGCACTAAGGATGTTTCAAAATCTCGAGCAGCTTGATAACGTAACTTTGACAAAATTTGATTAGATTTGTCTCTTTTCCTTTTCATACATTCTTCATTAACCTTCAGTTCTTCTAAACTTGATTCTAAATCCTGAGAAATCAAAGCACCTCGTAAAGAATCTCTACGTAGAATTAGTTGTTCTAGATCAAGACCATATTTAGTTTGAAGATTTTTTAAAAAAGACCTTCTTTCCTGAACTATATTCAGCTTACCTGGCTCACTTTCTAGTAACAAATAATACTCTTCTAATTGTGAAATTAAATCTTGTAAATTAGCATATAAATCTAAACCTATTTCTAACTGGGGTTTTAATGAATTATCCAATTCACTAATAACTTTCAATTCCTTTATACATATTGATATATTATCTAAAGCCGATGGTATATCTTGTGCAGATTCCTTTATTTGATTAAAAATCAAATGAATGCTTTGTTGTAACCTAACACCATGAACCAGTCTGTCTTCTTCCTCTTTTAAAGAATTTTCTTCTAGGGGGTCTTCAATTTGTGCAAGTTCAAGTTCTTCTAAGATTTTCTTATTTTCTTCATAATGAATTTTAAAATCATTATATTCAACTTTAGCCTTCTCTAAATTGTCAAAAGCCAACTTCCAATCATTCCAACTATTTTTTACATCAACTAGTGCTTTCTCTACCTTCAATGAACCAAGTCTATCTAACAACTTCGTCTGAGAGTTTAAAAAACTCAACTGATTACCATTTCCTTGTAATGTAAAATCAATAAGATAAGGCCTTAACTTTAAGATTTGCTGTCTACTTACAGCTTGATTATTAAGTTTGATTCTACTTTTCCATTTCTGATTATCACTATATTTCCACTCTCTTAATATAGATAAATGATTTTCAAGGCAATCAAAATTATTTTGATCCAACCAATTTTTTACTAATGAATTAATTTTAAAAGAACCTTCAATAAGACAACTCTGATTACCATCCTGCATGAGGCGTGATGAACTAGATGAATGAAGACCACCCAACAACAAATCTATAGCATCTAAAAAAATTGATTTTCCAGCACCAGTTTCACCAGTAAAAACTGTAAAACCCTTTTCAAAAGACAATTCAAGGCTATCTATAAAACCTATATTGTTAAGTCGCAAATGGGATAGCACAACAATTAAAGTAACCAAGTAAACAGTAGCTAAACCTTCTATGAATTAGAAGGGTCTGAGGAGTTCATTGATGCAATGAAAAAAGAACTTCAAGATTTCATAGAAGCAGAAGGGCTAGATGCATACGACCCAACTGCTATAGCTGAGATATACAAAAAACATCCTTATAGACTTTTAAAAAGGTTATGGGAAACCCTCATACCAATTGGATTGTTTCTATTAGGAGTGGGCTGGGACAAATTAATTGGTTTGCTAAAAAGGGAGTCTAGAGCCCGGAAAAGAGCAAAAGAGTTCAGTGATCTTCTTGTAGAACTAGGACCAGCATTTATCAAGGCTGGCCAAGCTTTATCTACCCGACCAGATGTTGTTCCAAGAATAGTTCTTGAAGAACTCGCTCAACTTCAAGACCAACTACCTGGATTTGCTCCTGATCTAGCAATGGAATGCTTAGAAGAAGACCTAGGACTAAAAAAAGAAGAAATATTCAAAGAAATAAACATAAACCCTGTTTCAGCAGCTTCACTAGGACAAGTTCATAAAGGAACGTTAAAGAATGGCGAAAAAGTAGCAGTTAAAATTCAAAGGCCAGGTTTAAGAGAACAAATCACTCTTGATTTATATATTGTTAGAAATATTGCATATTGGCTGAAAGGAAACATCAAGCTTATAAGAAGCGACCTAGTTGCTCTTATTGATGAATTAGGTAAAAGAGTTTTTGAAGAAATGGATTACATAAATGAAGCTGATAATGCTGAAAGGTTTAAAAAGTTACATACTAATAATCCTAAAATAGCTGTGCCAAGTATATATAAGAAGTTTACATCTAAGAGAATTCTAACTATGGAATGGATTGATGGTGTTAAATTAACTAGTATAAAAGAAGTAAAAAAATTAGGTATTGATCCAGATGAAATGATAGAAATAGGAGTTAATTGTAGTCTTAAGCAATTACTAGAGCACGGTTTCTTCCACGCTGACCCTCATCCTGGAAATTTACTTGCTTTAAAAGATGGAAGGTTATGCTATTTAGACTTCGGAATGATGAGTGAAGTAACTAAAGAATCAAGAACTGGTTTAATACAAGCTGTTGTACATCTAGTGAACCGAAATTTTGATAAGCTATCAAGCGATTTTGTTGAACTTGGATTTTTATCTAAAGAAGTAAATTTAGAGCCCATTGTACCTGCTTTTGAAACTGTTTTTAGTAAAGCTATTGATATGGGCGTAAGCAAAATGGACTTCAAAAGTGTAACTGATGATTTATCAGGAATTATGTATAAGTTTCCATTTAAATTGCCACCTTATTATGCATTAATCATAAGATCTTTAATAACTTTAGAAGGGATTGCACTAAGTGTTGATCCGAATTTCAAAATACTTGGAGCTGCATATCCATATTTTGCCAGAAGACTAATGGAAGACCCTGATCCACAATTAAGAAAAAGCTTAAAAGAAATGCTTTTTGATGGAGAAACCTTTAGATGGAAAAGATTAGATGACCTTTTATCAAGTGCCGCAAAGCAATCAGATATAGATCTAGAAAACCTCATAGATAAGGTATTGGACTTTCTATTTTCTCCTAAAGGGGGGCTGCTAAGAAAAGAACTTGTAGATGCTGTCGTAAATAAATTTGATGCAATTACTTGGAACACCATACAAAGGATCAATAAAAGACTACCCAAACCCTTCAGGTCTATTAATATTAGTGATAATGAAAACGATTTAATGATTGAAATAGAACCTATTAAAAAATTAATATCAATTACAGACAGCCTCCCAGGGTTTAACAGGGAATTAATTATAAAAAATATTCCACGTATATTAAAAGAAAAAGACAGTAGAAGTATGGGTATTGATATCGCAAAAGGAATCACTGAAAAAGGAGTCGTAAGAATGATAAAAATAGCAGCAGGTGTAAAACAGTAAATGAAAAAGATAATGCCAAAGAGAAGAATTATGATTTTTCTTCTCCTGCTTCAGCTCATATATATACCAACTGCAAATGCAGCTCAAAAAATAACCTTTGTCAAAGGTATATTTACTCGTAGTATAACAATAAAAGAAATTGAAGAGTTTGCTGAAAGAGGTATTAAAAAAGGTTTTCTAGGAAAAATAATAAGAAAAAAAGATGAAGAAAAAATAAGAGCTGTTCTAACTAAAGAATATAACGCTCCAATAGTTTTAACTAGCAGGTTACTCTATAGCGAAATAGGGAATGCTCTTCTTAAAAGAATATCAAAGGTACTCTATTCATCTAAACTTCCAGATAAATCAATGAGTATATTAGCTATCAGGTCTGGCACAATAAAAGCAATTAATATAGGAAAAGATAAAATAAGCATTATAAGTTTCCTAAAAGCATATCCAGGCAATGTTATTTCTATAGATGTGACAGAACTTTATAAAGTATTAAACAAAGTTGAGTCAATGTCTGAATTAATGAAATTTTATTCAGATTCTCCATTAGAAAAACTAAAAAAATGAGCTAAAAGTACTAAATTAATAAAAGAGCAAATTTCTCCTTGTGTCTATTTTAAAAAAAATTCAAACTAATTTTGGAGTAAAAAAAACTCATACGCATTGGCCAGGATTAATAAAAGCATATAAAAAGTGGCTTCCTGTAACAGACAAAACTCCTATTATCTCCTTACAAGAAGGGGCTACTCCGCTAATACCAGTAAATTCAGTCAGTGAGTTAATTGGAAAAGGTGTAAAAGTATATGTGAAGTATGACGGATTAAATCCAACAGGATCCTTCAAAGATAGGGGTATGACGATGGCTATAAGTAAGGCAAAGGAAAACAAATGTGAGGCTGTTATATGCGCAAGCACAGGTAATACATCAGCTTCTGCAGCAGCTTATGCAAAGCGTGGAGGAATGAAAAGTTTTGTTCTGATACCTGATGGATATGTCGCACAAGGAAAACTTGCTCAAGCCTTAGTTTATGGAGCTGAAGTTTTGGCTATAAAAGGAAATTTTGATGATGCGTTAAAAATTGTTCAAGAATTATCTAATAAATATCCTATAACCCTCGTAAATTCTGTTAACCCATATCGAATTCAAGGACAAAAAACGGCTGCGTTTGAATTAATTGATTCACTAGGAGAAGCACCTGATTGGTTATGCATCCCTATGGGAAATGCTGGAAACATAACAGCATATTGGCTAGGGTTTAAAGAATATTTCAAAAAAGGAATAAGTAAAAAACTGCCGAGAATGATGGGTTTTCAAGCTAGTGGGTCAGCTCCATTGGTTTTAAATAAAATAATTAAAAATCCGGAAACAATAGCAACAGCAATAAGGATTGGAAACCCTGTTAATAAAAACAATGCTATTAAAGTAAAGGAAGAAAGTAAAGGTAAGTTTACTAGTGTTGATGATAAAGAAATTATTGATGCATATAACCTTCTTGCAAGGGAAGAAGGTATTTTTTGTGAGCCCGCTAGTGCTGCATCAATTGCGGGTTTGTTAAAGTTAAAAAATGAAATACCAACAAATTCAAAAATTGTTTGTGTATTAACTGGAAATGGCTTAAAAGATCCAGATACTGCAATTGAAAAAAACGAATCTTGCTTGAAATCAAATTTAGAACCAAACATCAATGAAATTTCAAAAGCTATGGGTTTTTAATAAAGAGACACTTGAATTTCTGGCTGGGGAAAATCAAGAGTAACTAGTCAGAAGACTGAGGAAAAAGAAGTGTAAAAAACCAAATAAAAAAGACACTTTTCAACAGCCTGCGGATATCTGTGGTTTCTTGAAAATTTTTCCACTTATTAAAATTTTATTCCCACAAGCAAAAAGAATATAAAAAAGAGGTGCCAGAAGCCTTTAGAAAGAATTCCACAAATTCCCCAGCCTCTACTACTAATGGTTTATTTTTATTCTTTTTATATAGAAGAAGAAAAAGAAAAATGAGTAAGCTTTTTGGCTTTTTTGAAATGATTTGAAAATTTGGGATTCCTTTTTATTGGTTCGTCGTTAAATTTGATTTGATGAAACTTGTTTGCTCCCAATCTGAACTCAACGCTGCTCTTCAACTTGTGAGCAGAGCTGTTGCTACTAGGCCAACTCATCCTGTGTTAGCAAATGTTTTGCTTACTGCGGATGCTGGAACTGGACGTTTAAGCCTTACTGGTTTCGATCTGAATTTAGGAATTCAAACCTCTCTCTCAGCTTCAGTAGAAATTAGTGGTGCAACTACATTGCCAGCAAAATTATTTGGAGAAATTATTTCCAAGCTTTCAAATGATTCACCTGTCGATCTTTCAAGTGATGAGACTGGTGAAAAAGTTGAATTAAAGAGTAAAAATGGTTCTTATCAAATGCGAGGTTTAAATGCAGATGATTTTCCAGATTTACCTTTAGTTCAAAGCGGAGCACCTTTAAAAATTAATCCATTTATTTTTGCAAATGCTTTGAAAAGTACTTTGTTTGCAAGCAGTTCTGATGAATCAAAGCAAATACTTACAGGAGTTCATTTAACATTTGATGGCACTTCTCTTCAAGCTGCGGCTACAGATGGACATAGATTAGCTGTATTAAATTTAAAAGAGGCTATTCACAATAATAATTCTGATAATCCTGAAAAAATACAAGTTACACTTCCATCTAAATCTTTAAGAGAAATTGAAAGATTCATAATTTCTACAAAAGATCAAAAAGAGATCAGTCTTTTTTATGATAGAGGTCAAGTTGTTTTTATATCTCTCGATCAAATCGTAACTACAAGAACTTTAGAAGGAGTTTATCCAAATTATAATCAATTAATTCCACCATCATTTTCTAATGTTTTAGAATTCAATCGAAAAACATTTATATCTGCTTTAGAAAGAATAGCAGTTTTAGCTGATCAACATAATAACGTTATTAAAATTTCTAAGGACAGTACATCTGATCTTGTTAGAATAACTGCAGATGCACAAGATGTAGGAAGTGGTTTAGAATCTATTCCTGTAAAATTTAATGGAGATAGTATTCAAATTGCGTTCAATGTTAGATACTTACTTGAAGGTTTAAAAGTTTTTGAAGGCGACAATATTTTACTTCGATGTAATTCACCAACAACGCCAGCAATATTTTCACCAAACGAAGATGTAGATAGTTTTACTTACCTTGTTATGCCAGTTCAAATTCGTAGTTAATTTGTTTTCTAGTAGAGAACTACTTTTAAGTGATCTTTTAAATCACAATGTGAGGTGTGATAGGGGGGTTGATCATGGGCCAGGTATTGTGGCTTGGATGCATCCACCTATTCATCGACTGCTTGGATGGGCTAGTCGTCCTTCTACATTGCGTTTACTTAGAAATGTATGGCGTTTAGATCAATTGAAAGGCATAAATGATCAAGAAATTTTTGTAAAAGGCGATCCTGCTGAATCAGATCAAGCAACTCTTAATAGATTTCCTACTTTAATGGAGGCTGATTTGATTAACAAAAAAGGGGAAAAAATAGCTGTTATAGCTGATTTTGTATTTAATATTAAATCTGGTCAAATTTTATATTATTTAGTATCTAGATCAAACCCTAAATTACCAGGAACTAGTAGATGGCGTTTATCTATTAATAATATTCAAGACCAGGAACCAGGACTAGTCTATACAAATTTATATTCTTTAGAAGAATTTCCTATAATTAAATCTAGTTTACGTCGAAATGTATGGAAAAAAAGCGTTGGATTAAGAAA
>QCHV01000019.1 GCA_003217035.1 Prochlorococcus sp. AG-402-G22 | reverse complement strand
CTCCAATCATTTAGAATCAATTTATGTCATGCTCTAATTGCAGATTGAAGCTTGCTTTTGCGATTGTTATTGCTGTTTAGCGTCTAAAGAGCCGATTTACACGCTTGTTAATAACAACCCTTTGTAGGTACATCAGTAGCATTGTGAATTTGTGGAATATTAGGGCCTATCCTTATGGGCTTGTTTAATTAATGAGTCTTGAGACGTTTTGCCTTTTAAAAGTGGAAAGCCTTTTTATAAGAAAAGCCACGTTTAGCTATCTAGGCGTCTTTTAACAAGTCTAGGACGAGTGAGGAATCGCTTGATGATTTATTTAAAAGAGAAGTTTACGCCTTTAGCTAGACGTGGAATGCTCACGCAGGAGGGCTTGCCAATAGTACATGTATACCATCACCTGTCAAGTCAGTTGTGCTCCTAAATCGGATCTTGCTTTTTTGGGTTAATTGAGGTGCGACCTTCTAGGCTGAGAGAGTATTAATTTGATTTATGAACTTGAAAGATCTTTTAAACCTTAATTCTTATGAATGGTGGAGAAACCATAGGAGAGTTGTTGTTTTTGGTGGATTCCTAATCCTTTTTGGTTGGTATATCTATCCAGTTATTAAACAGGCGCGCTTAAGCAACGAGAACAGTAATAGTGTTTGGCTTGTTATTTACTCTCAGTCAGGCGGAAATTCTTTTAGTGAGAAAATACTAATGGAGGACTTGCCTCAATGCCAAGAGCAAGGTAGGCGTTGGAGGTCTAACAGAAGAAGTTATTCGAGCACCAATTCAAGAGGCTATGTATGCCTAGAAGGTAAATAAGAATGCTTTCTATTTAAGTTCCTTTATTTTTCATTGCATTGCTAATGCCAAGCCATTTGCTGCTTGCGCGAGGCAACGTCTAGTTGAAGGATTTGGTAATAACTAATGCAGCTATTAGGAACATGGCAGCTCTCCCATGAATAATCTCGGACCTTGACAAGCGAGCAAAGGATGACATGGATAACCTTACAAAGCTGTGCCTGTTATATCGGAGTTTTTGTTTTGTGCCATGAGAAATAAGTGCACACGATTCCTTGCTTAGCTTTTAAAGGGAAAATGCTTTGCTTGTTTTTGACTTTTGCGATTTAAAAATGGAGTATTTACTTATTATTTTTTCTTAGTATAAAAAACAATCCACCAAGAACTAAAGGCCCAGCTATTGCCGATAAACCCATTGAAAACAATGCTTTTAGTGCATCCAATGTTTGAATTGCAGGCTCAGTCCCAACCAATGTCCAAAATGAGAGATTAAGTATCATTGTTTATTCCTCTTAGGTAATAGTGAGCCTAGAAATCCAATTAATAGAATTAAATTCCAGTGTCATCTCCCAGGTGCGATATTGCTGAAGAAGATGTTTCATCTTTGGAGAGTTTGCGAAAGATTGATTTTTACGTCGGCTTTAAAATCAGCTTCTTTAGCCGATTTATCTTCTTGCTGGGTAAGGAGGGCTTCATTCGCAAAATAGAATATTTTATTCGAATGTAATTGTTTTAGTAATTTATTCAAACGAGTCCAGTCCTGCAATGAAAGGGAAAACCTGATCATCACCTAAGTCTGGGTATTTGCTTGCTTTTATCTCGCCAGTAGTTTTTTCTATGCCTGAGATATTGCTGTCATCCGATCTTTCAATAACTATGCCGAGTGGATTGTCACCGTTGGATTCAGGAGACAATGAATCCTCTAATGCATTAACAGGAATAGCAGCTGTAAGGAGAATTGAAATTAGAGCCAAAGATGCTATTAAGAAAGATGCTGATTTCAATATGGCTTTCAGAACTTGAGAGACCATAAAAGTTTCCATCCTAACTAGCTTATTCATTTTTTAAACTCCTTCTTTGACTTAAATGTAGATGGCTTTTATGAGACGAGGGTGATTTTCAACAAATTGATTGATTTATCTTTAGCTCTAAGCAATTTTAAAGATTGACCCAAAGAGCTATTGAACTTTTTATTCAGTTGCCTGCTTAGTTTAGTAAAGAGTGAAAATATCTTTGCATGGCTAAAAAGGACTTTTGAGATTTAGAGCATTATTCAGGAAAATTCAATCAAACGTGTTGACAAACTAGGTTATCGGCTACTAGTATAAATGTACTACAACAAAGATATGATTGTACCTTCTTCACCATATGCTGTTTTTCGAGCAAATGATTTGAGTTCTGTAGAGGCACAGCCGATCGGTATTGGGCAGTGCTTGCGATTAAGCGTCAAAAAGTACAGCACAAGAAAGCTTCTTCATAAAAACAAAACGGGGCGTATATCGAAGAAAATTTCTTCAAGCAATCATGTTCAACTTGCATTTGCATGACTCTCAATGCTTGGCGATTTAACTCGTTAATTTGCCATTATTTTCAGTTGTCACCTCTATCAGTTTCATCCCTTATCGGAAATGATCATCAACTTATTCATCAATTTCGTTAATGAAACTGGTTTCGAACCATTTATTTATTTTGAGGTTTTTTTTAATGACTAGACACCAGATTGCATTGAGAATTTCTCGGAAAATTTACACAGGTAAATTGCTTAAAAAAAAGTTTAATGCTTATCAACTTATCCAAGCTTATTTTGCTCATCTATCTCTAGTGGAGCTTATCTCCGTAGCGGGCAGCTATGGAATTGAATTTAACCATGGTGAAACCTCTTAGTTTTACTTTTCTTTAAAGGCCATGGAGAGATTTTGCGCTTAATTGGAGTTCAAGCTCCATCAACCTGGTCTCTAGTCTTTGTTCGTTCTTTATAATCCGAATACCAAGCCAAGCTATCCCCAATCCAATCACAGCTGGCATACCAAAATTGGTTAATTTCGACAAGCTATTCATAGCTTAAAAGCCAAAGCAGTATTTTATTTTCAATAATTATACAAGCTACGCTTGAAAAAACGACCTGATTTTTGATCAATGCTCCTTCTCTTTCTTAAAGCGTAGAAATTATTTTAAAGAGTTATTAAAGTTTAGATTTCTTGGACTTATTCATATTTAGTTTTCATATATAGATTGAACTCTATTTGGAATAACTTTCTGGAACAATTTCTTTAAGCTCACCTCTTTCAAATTCCTTTAACATGGTCTTTACAACGCCCCACATAGGCACCCCAGTTGTAAAGGCAAGAATTAATGATGCTATTAATGAGTTGTAAAATGAAAATGTAAATGTTTCTAAAATACCAGTAAACATAATAGTTAAACCTATCAGTGTTGAGATATAGCTTGAAATTGTCAGCAATCCCTCTAGTGGAAGTGGTGATATCTTTTCTTTAGACCATTTGCTAAGTTTTACTTGAATTACATAAACAAAAACAAATGAGAAGAAAGCAACAAGAGAACCACCAATCCAAGCAATAGTTTTTGTATCAATCATTGCACCATAATACAGAGAAATGTGCTTTTTTACTTATAACATTGAGCCACTATAAGCTTAAGTGGAAAATTAGGGGCTTATGGAAACGATACTAGAGAATCTAGGATTAAATGATGCAAATTTCACTACTACAGCAGTTTTATGGTCAATGGTTATTTTTCTTGTGAGCCTAACCTTGGGGGTGCTTTTTTTCTTTGCAAAGCAATTTAAATCTTCTCAGGTAAAGACATCTTCAATAAATGTTCAAAAGAAACCTAAAGGCTTCTAGTAAAAACGTCACAAAACTTTTGATCTGGCTTTTACCTTCTCCGTTTTGTTTTTCTAAAATAGGACTTTTTTTTTTGCTAGTACGAAATACTGATAGCTATTCAGTATTTTGTTGCTAGAAATAAATAAGCTCAACCCTCTTTTTGATGGAACATAACTATGCGATGAATCTTGTAGTCCCATTAATAGGAATAACTCCTCTATTTGTTCTTTTTATTTTGAGAGGGGGCAAGAAACCAAAACATCAAAAGGTCTGGAATAGACCTGCTTAAGTCCCTTATGGGTATTGAGAATGTTATTCCTTACCAAGCATTCTCAAAGATTATTGCCATCTTCCCACTAAGAAATAAAGTAAGTTGTCAATGTCTTCGTCAGGGCAACCAGTTTCAGCTTGTAGTTCTTGGCAAACTTCTTGAATTTTGGTATAAGAATCTCGAACTATACCCTCACGAGCAATTGCAGCCATCATTTGCTCATCAGTGAATTTAGTCATAGCTTTCTTTTGGGGGTGTAAGTAAAAATTAATTATTCAAGCATTTTGATTTTCTATGAAGCAAGGAACTATCGACTTGGTCTTATTAGGAGTGTTTTTTTTTCTGCTCCAGATTTGGTGGATAAGCAGCACTCTTAAAAGTTCTAAAAACCAAAGCTTAATCTCAGATGATAATCAGTTGGCTGAAATTAAAAGAAGGTTGGAGAAAATATTCACTCAAGAAAAGCTTTGAGTTTAAAGGTTTTGAGATGGCTGCTGATCTTGTCTAAAGAAAGCAAACCAAATTGCTTGGTTTTGAGTGCTCAATAAAAAAGCCCTGAAGATCAGGGCTAGTAAAGAAAATGAAGCAATTAGCTTTGATACTGCTTGCCTCTATAGGTAAGGATCACATGATCCTTCTGGCACACCTCTTTTTGCTGGATGTACTTTTTGCCTCTGTAGGTTAAAGACATTTTTTCTCCGAAATAAGCCCAAGTCCCCGTTCCATGGCTTGAGTCGAACTGCGGCTCTCTATTGAGAGTTGAACGTTTTTGTAGTTTTTGCTACAGATTTACTATAAACAAATTCTTTTTCTATGGGAGTTCAACATGATACATAAATCAGCCAAATTTTTAAGAGCTAAAAAGGGAAGTAAAAATGAGCCTTAAGGTTTTCTTGCTAATAGATGGGACTTTGTTGTTGGCATTCTTCTGCCTTTCTTTATTTCTTAAAGGCTTTGGAGGACGGTTTTCGCTTGAGCAACTTTTTCATGATAAGCAAATGCCAGATGTCGTTCCCAAAGGCATTCCATCTTTGACTAAGCTAATAGAGCTTGAGTCCTTTGCCAGGAAAAATGGTAGTGGCATTGACTATGAATCTTTGATTGGTAGTTGGAGGTTTTTCTCGGTTTGGCAGGAAGGTAAGGATAAACAAAATTATATATTTAGTTCATTGCTTAGACTTTTTTCGGCAAAATTAGAGTTAATTAAAGATCAAAGTGAGAAGCAATCCTATAATTTTTATTTGACTAATTCGATTCAATTCGGACCGTTATCTATTAAATTCTCAGGGTCTGGTTATTTAAAAGGATCACAACCATTGTTGCCATTTTATTTTAAAACAATCGATTTAAGTCTTAGCGAAAGAGTTTTGTTGAGCCGATCAATCAATCAAGATGATATTAAAGAAGGCCCTTTTTTTGCTTTTATTGGCATTGGAGAAAATGGTCAATGGCTTGCAGCACGAGGTCGAGGCGGTGGACTGGCTCTTTGGCTTAAAGGCTAAACAAATACATAGTAAAATTAAAGTTATAAAAAAAATATCATTTCAAATAAATACTAATAAAAATGTAATTAAATTATTCATGATTTGGCATCTTATGCTGCCTTTGCATCTTTTATTTCTCTAAATTTTGCAGTCATAGTTGGATTATTTTTTGTTAGTTTTTTGATATTCACATCCTGAGCTTTATCGTTGGCCAGTCTTAAATTTCTATCTGCACCCAGCAGAGCATCTTTTGTCTTTTGCAGATGATCAATTGACTTGTCAATCTCTAGTATAGCACTGTCAAATCTTCTGGAAGCAAGATCATAGTTCTTAGCAAAAGTAGTCTTGAATAAGTCTAGATTTTCCTCGAAATTTGTAATATCTATATTCTGTGATTTAATAAGAGCCAACTCGGACTTGTACTCTAACGATTTAAGTGCTGCATTCCGAAGCAATGTAATAATTGTCAAAAAGCATTGAGGCCTTATTACAAACATTTTTGGATAACGATGTGAAACATCTACTATTCCAGAATTGTAAAACTCATTATCAGGCTCCAGTAAAGAAACTAATACTGCATATTCGCAACCTTTGCTTATTCGGTCTTTGTTAAGTTCTTTGAGAAAATCTTCGTTTTTTTTCTTTGTTGTTGTTGCATCACTTTCATTCTTCATCTCAAACATTATGGAAACGATCTCATTCTCAAATTCATCTACATCACGAAAAATGTAATCTCCTTTACTATGGTTCTTTATTTCGTTGTCCTTCTCAAAGTATGCCTTGGGGAAGGCAGTTGCCCTGATCCGATTGAATTCGATTTCACAATGTTTTTCTAGAGACTCACCTAACATTTTTGTTGATAACTTTAATTTCATATCTTTAAGCCTTTCAATTGCTTCGTCTCGATCTTTAATTTGGATTTCATATCTTTCCTTTAGGGATTGTTCTGAAAGTTTTTTTTCAAGAGAAGACTTCTCAAGAGAGCTTTTCAGTTCATTGCGCTCTTTTTGAAAGTCATTTATTGCTTTGTTTATGGCTAGTTTTTCAGATAGTTCAGTATTTTCTTTAACCTGCTCAAGTTTTTGAGCAAGAAAATCTCGTTCCTTTTCTGCTGAGCTTTTGGCTTCTGCTACTGCAAGTGCCTTTTCCACTTTTGAACTTTCTAGCTTTGCTTTTAAGCTTTGTATCTCTGAATCTTTAGAAGAAGAATAGTCCTGCATCTCCATCTTGAGATTTTTTTCGGCAAGCTCAATTGATTTCAGCTTGTCCTTTTCGGCCAATTCGAGCCTTTCATTCAACTCGATCTCAAATTCTTGATCTCTTATTTCCTTGAGAATGTTGAAATAACTGCTTTGATCAATTTTGAATACTTCTCCGCAGCCAGGGCACTTGATGTCAGTCATTCCTATTGGATTCCTAATTCTTTAATAGATCGACAAGCTATTTTTACCTTTCCAGCACTCCTGAGCAAGAAATTTGTTAAAGCCAGAAACTCTCATGAGAATGGAGTTCGATTACACAAGCTTTGCTATTGATCAATCCTTCACTACGTATCCATCTTTAGAATAGAAGCTTGTATATCCATCTGTAGCCCTTGCACGGAGAATAATAATGTGTACTGGGATAGCTACTAAGGCATGAAAAAAGGTTAGGAGGAGAAAGTCCATTGGGACACCTGTTTGCCCATACATTGCGAAAAGACTTGAAAAGTGCATTTTTTTCTGAATTTTCAGTACATATAGAGTTTGTCTCCAAATTTCAGCATTTGCATAATGAATTTTGAAAAATTAATGCCTTTTAATTTGAGAGGCTTAAGATTTCTGTAGAACTCCTTTATTAACCATGCCTGCAGCAACTGTCTCTAAACCAAAAAAAATCATAAGGCTAGGTAACTTTGCGACATCAAAACTTGTTCAGAATCTAGGAACTAATTCTGAGCAATATTCCTTTAAGGCAGACCTGAGAACAGTTTACGGAAGGGACTAGTCTTCAACAAGCATGAAAAATTATGGTTGGAAGGATTTACTAGTTGATTTGTCAGTCATATCTTTATTTGTCGGTGCCACCCTTATAGCTATAAGCTTCCTCTCTGACCTCTTGGGAGGGAGCATCCAAATATTTAGATTGAAATAATGCAACTCACGAATTTAGCAATAATTATTGGAGAAACAAAGCTTTTGGCTGCTACGTTCTCTATTTTTATTCTTCTTGCAATACTTATATTTCTGCTCACTTTACTTAAAAGAATGATTAATGAGCAGATCGCTTTGCAAATGAAAAAGATAATCCCTATAAGGCCTTTAAGAAAACTTGTTGGTGTAAAGATTAAATGGAAGTAGATTTTAAGAAAATGTAGTCTTTGTAGAAAATTAAATTAAAATCATCAAACTTATTTTTTGAATTAAGTATTGATTTGACTTTTTATTGACGCTTAAATCCAATTAAAATTAAGACTTGCATTAATGCTAAGAAATCTGTTTTATCTCTTGGTTGGCCTTTTTGGAGGTCTTTGGCTTGTTTGGCCTGGAATTACTCGATCGGAGAACTGGGATTGCGCTACTGAAATTCTTCTTAAATCTAGAGAAGAAAGAACTGATGTAAGAGCCTTGCTAGCGGTATCACCAAATTATTTATTGAAGAATAAAAACAAAGACCCAATTAGCAAAATACGTATAGTCGGAGATGCTTGCTTCCGTTAAGAAATTAAATAACTAACGGTCAAACAAATCAATTCATTTAAAAAACAGGTTGCTTATTTTACGAAGAGATTGCTTAAGGAAAGTAAATATCAATGCTTAAGAAAAAATATAGATGAATTGGTTTTGTACGCGCTTATTTAAAAGAGTTCTTAGCTTCTCCCACACAATGCCTGTGAGTACAAGGTTAAATGGCTCCACATTTTTTCATTGCGTTGACGTCTCCTTTTAGAGATTTGGCAGAGTTTGGATTTTTCTGTGCAGTGGGTTTTACTGCCGGCTCATTAGGTCTGCTCTAAGTTTAAATAGACTCTTTCCTTTTTTTATGCTGCAGAGCTCTTTTTAAAGACTGAGTTAATTATTCATAGATATAAACGAGCTTAGTCCGGTGTCCGGGCGGGCCCATTTACATCAAATGAATAAAGCACTAATAAAAATATAGGACCTAATTTTTACCGTCTACATCGAATTTCTCGAGATTAGGTCCTGCAATAGCACCAACTATGGCAAAAAGGAGTATGGAAGCTATCCCAAATGCTGTGGCTGAGGCATTGAAACCGCCTAGGGTGATTGTAGATAAAAAGTTCATAAGTAGCAGCAAGGCTGGACATTTATTCCAGCGAGCATACAAACTTACAGATGTTTGGTAAACGTTTGAGTTGAAATCTTCTTATTTAGTTGGACTAAGAGTTTCAGTTACTCAATTACCCTTTGATTGCTTTTATAAGAGGCTGCTCTTATCTTGCCGCTGAGCTTCTACGAACTACTCTTCTGCCATCCGAAGTCTCTTTCGATTGATTTTGAGCAGAGTCTTTTTGGGAATTATTCGAATTGCTTTGCTCCCCCCCCTCATCTTCCATCTCTGAACATATGCCAACGATCATTGCTGCTTCAACTTGATTGGGTAGATCTCCAATTGTTATAAGAGCTTTGAGTACAAGCTGTAAGCGGGGGTCTTTATCCAACTCTGGGCGCAGTTTCTTAACTGTGTGCCAAAGTTCTCTTGTAACTTCCTTGAGTAGAGCTTTATCAGTGGTCAAAGCAAATTTTATGTTTATGATTGTTAAACTTAACAGCCAATCAGTCCTAATAAAGCAGTCGCAAAAATAACCGGACTTTTTTTAGGCCAAAACCTTTTGCTTGAAACATATTTGCGGGCTGATACTCATAGGGCAAAACATAAGCAATCCTTCTTGAGTAAAGGCTTTTAAGGTTAGTGACTTGTAAAAAGCTCTCCTTGGGGCTGGAATTTTTCTTTTTGTAAGGAATGAGTCTTATTAGGGACTCTGAGAATATGCTTTTACAAATGGAATGGGAGCTATTAAGTTTATGCTCAAAGAAATTTACTAACTTTCTTATGGATAAATACACAGACGAGCAGCTGACTGAAATTTGTGAAGACGCTTTTATTAAAGTCAAAGAAGCTTGCATGAGACTTCAGGAAAGGACTTCATGCTCAAATGAAGTCGTTGTTGAAATGTTGAATAACGTAGCTGAATATTACTTATCGCAAGATGTGTGATCTTATTTAAATAATTAAGAATGCTCAGGAAGATTATTTATATTAAGGTATTAAAACTTAAGTGAAAAAACTCAGGGGTTTATACTAATTCCTTATTTCTAATCTTTGATGTAGAACTATAGAAAAGAGTACTTGATATGAATTATTCATCAGTCAAAGAAAACTTAAGTTGCAAATTGCCAAGAAAGAGTAAAGCAATCCAGGCTTTGCTAAGTATTCTTTGGAAAAAACAAAAGAAAGATAGACCCTCTTGGATAGTTAGCGAAGTTAACTCACACTGACTTTAGGGGTCCCAAAAATAAATCAAAGCACCTCCCTTATAAGAAATCCTGGCCATCAATTTCAGAGAGCTCTTCCTCAAAGAACCATTGAGTAGTACCTATATTTAATTTGACTACAAGTCCAAATTGATTCCCATCTACCATTTTGTAGCCAATAAGCTTCCCTTTAGGATCAAGACTGAGCTGATTTATTAGTTCTTTAGGCAGCCTATCTTTTATTGCTTCGATCTCCACTTTGAGCAATTGACCTTGTTTTAATTTGGATGAGTCCCTAATCATTTATATAAAACAAATATTTGAAGTAACTTTAAAAGTAATAATTAGAAATAGAATTCAACTTAATATAATTGCAGCTTACTTATTGCTCTTTTGGATATTCAATTATACCATCTTTGTTGCGCACAGGCTTAGAGTAAAGCACTCTTAATAAACCTTTTGAGTCCATATTTCTACTGGTAATAACAAATGTAATCAGAAAAAAAATACTAAAAAAAACTGTTAAGGATATTAAGGTGTAATTTAAACCCATCTCAGAGATTGTAAAACCTAGATACTCCATCGCTTTAGTTAAAGCTGTTTTTGTATATATCTAGATTCTAGCCATAAACAAATTGTCTGCAGGATCACAGCATGCATATTCTTACCATTATTAGGAACCATTTGACAGATCACAATAAAAGAGTCAAAAATTATTTTGCTATACCAAAAACTTTAATATATCTTTCTAGTGACCACACCATATGGCACAAGTTGTTGTGACCACAGCAATAATAACTCCACCCCACTTTATTGCCTTTTGAGGAGCATTAAAAGTTGTTGCTACTAATATTGCAGCAAGATTCACAACAATCAACTGATCTGTGCTTGGAGTTATCCCAAAGGGAGTTGCGGTTGCATAAGGAAGTGAAAACATGGATCTTTTAAATTTCCTTACAATCTAGCCTACAAGAAATTACCCAATGATTTTTTAATTTTCTCTTTATGATAGCTGGCATTTCTTTAACATTTTAACTATATGCCCCAGTGATGCCTAGACCATTTGGAATAATCAGATGGGCTTAGTAGATTCCAATTATCAGCTTCAAAAGCTCTTTTTAGACGCTTGTTAATATCTTGAGAGCTTTTAACTTTTTCATATTCAAGTATCCAAATTTGGAATTCACTTAACCCATCGTTGGTTCGATGTTGATTATTTTCTTCTATAGAATTCTTAATATGTATTGATTTAAGTTTCTTTCTTCTTAGCCATAGCAGGCAAAGTGCACAAACTATAAAAGCTAAAAAAAAATCATGACTGCTTTCTATTAGATGCTGCTATCGTTTTATCAAAATTATATACTTAACTTTAAACACACTAAAGTCTTCTTATTCTTATGAAACCTCTTTCAATCAAGCTTTGCTTTTTATTCCTTTTACCTTTTCTTCTGATTTCTCCAGTTTTGTCTCACGAGCCTGGTGTCAGCCCAAATAGAGATTTCAAAGAGATTAAAAGAGCAAGGTTAAAGAAATTGGATTCGATTCGAAATTGCATTAGTCGTTCGGCAAATATTGAAGAGCTTTCTTCATGTAAGCAGAAGCGTAAAAGTTCAAAAGGTATTAATCAAAAAAAATAATTTGTAAAACTGAATTAGCATCTTATATGCTTATTCAGGTGAAGATTGCTAGAAAAGAATTAGCTTAATAGTATAAATGATGAGAAAAGAGGAAAAAAAAGCCCTTACTCGCCTTTTCCTTTTAGGTGTAGGAGCTCCATTAGGCCTTGATAGGTTCTATGAGGGAGATTTTACTGGAGGTTTCTTGGCAATTATTGGCTTCATTTTGGCAGTCGTTACTATTTTGGGCTTATTTATTTGGATGGTCCCATTCTTTAGAAAGATATTTTTCCTTCTAAAAGAATTTGAAAATGCCCAAGACTAGAAAGTAGCCTTAAAATTCTTTAGATGGATTTTGTTTTTGCAAATATATCAATCCTTACTTTGAATTATTAGACTTAGGAAAATTAAGCCTTTATAAGTAGGAATATCTTTAATTCATCTTATTTCTCTTGACATAGGTATATAAGATTGCAAATTGCCAATAGCTTCATCTGTTTTTTTGTTTATTACTGTCTGTGGCCAAAAAGGAGGTGTTGCAAAAACTTGTACCTCTATCCATTTGGCTAGTGTTTGGTCTTCTAAAGGTAGAGATGTATGTGTAGTTGATGCTGATAGAAATCGTTCGGCAATAGCATATGGCACTAGAGGAAATCTTCCTTTTAATATTGTTCCTGTAGAAGCTGCTGCTAAAGCAACGAGATTTGCAGATGTTGTAATTACAGATGGGCAGGCCAGTACCGAGGAGGAAGAACTCAAGCATTTAGCAGCAGGTTCAGATTTAGTTCTTTTGCCAACAGTCCCTAAGGCTCGATCTGTTGAATTAACTGTTGAGTTGGCTTCTTTACTGAAAGATTTAAATATTCTTCATGCTGTGCTATTGGTTAAAGTTGATATAAGACAGAAAAGAGTTGCTGAAGAAGCTCGACAAGCTCTAAATAAATTTGATTTAAAAGTATTAGATGGTGAAATACCTCTCCTTTCTGCTTTTGATAAAGCAGAAAATCAGGGATCAGCTGTTAGCCAAGCTGTTGATGATAAAGGTCGCTCCGATCCTCGGCGAATGTCGGGATGGTCGGCCTATTGCTCCATAGCCAAACAAATTCAATGCCTGATTTCGAAGCACTCATTAGACACCAGCAAAACCAACAGCGAGTTCCCTCTAGTCGCTTAAAAGTAGTTGATTCTCCAAAGAAAACCTCACCAAATAAATCCACTTTTGGAATTATTGGTGGTGGAATCTTTGCTGGCTTTATTAGTGGAATAATTGCCTCAGTAATAACAACACCAGTCCTATTTGTTTCACTTAACAAAGGATGGATTAATTATGATTTGTTACTCGAAAAGTTCTTGAAACTTTTTTGATAGGCTAGTTACTGACTAACCTAAATATCAGGTAAATACTAGCTATGAAAAAAAAGGAGTTGGATATAAAAAAAAATAAACAAAGTCCCAAACAAATTTTTGCAAAGCCTGACGCAAATCAGCCTTTGAATTTATGGCTTTTTGTACTTGGGCTGAATCTACTTGGATTGACTGGCTTTATTTACTTAAAGTTAAATGGGATAGATTTGTATGCCTTCAGAGGCGGTTCATAAATAAGAGAGATGAATGAGCAAGATGGCTTAGTTTAATTTTGTGAATGAGTAATCACTCTTATTGCCATTTACTGAATACTAAGCTTTTTTATATAAAACACTTGAGGCTAATTAGATGATGAAAGCTTTGTTTTGGGGCATGCTTGGAGCTTCCAACAATTATTATGGAGATGCAATTGGTTTAGCTCCAATAGCACTCGGCAGGCAAACTTTAAAAAATAATAAAAGGCTAAAAGAAAATTTTTGGGTGAAAGAATGTACATTAAACCCAACTAGAATAGCTTGCTTAAACTACGAGTCTTGAAATGATGCTTGAAAGAAATGAATGAAATCTTTATAGGTGTTTTAATTTCAACATTATATATTTTCATTTTTTCAAATCTATTTAACTTCAGAACAACAATTTCACTTAACTGTCATGCATACTGAATCGATTGGACTAGAGCCAACAGAGGTTCTTGGGTTTGAATCAGAAGCAGATCTAGAACTTGCATTAGAGGGGTTAATGCAAGAGAGATCTGGTCAAGAGATTTTCATCTCTAATTCCGATTTTTAAATTCAAAGCCCTTTCATAAGAATGTAGCTAATACTCGTTCCTTAGAACAATTAGAACGGTGTTAAAACTTAAAGAGCAAAATTAGGCGTGGATTTGCTTGTTTAAAGCAATAGATGCTTCATTGAATAACTCCTTTATTCCAAGAGCCACAAACCAGCAAAGGATTCCACCGACTGCCAAAGGAATGATTTGGGTCAACTGAGACATTTTAGCCTCCTAATAAAAGTTCAATAGAGAACTAATAGTGATAAATCACTTTGCCCTCTAAGCCTCTAGGCATCAATTATTAAAACTGCCCTAAGGCTATAACTTATTTCTACAGTAACCACCATTATTTGTCTATGGGATAAATAACTCAGGTATTTATGCTTTTGTTTTAGGACTGGGCATTTTTTTCTTTTGCAATTTTAGAAGCATACCAAGCTTCAAAAGCTGTAATTGCGGCAATGATTATTAAGCCTATTAAAATTATCGAATCGTCATTCGTCTGCAATGGATCTGCTGGATCTATCTCTAGATCTTTAAAAGAACCAAAAATGATCCATAGCGCAGATGTAGCTGTAGTTATCCAGTAAGCCTTCCATCGGCGCTGGTAAATATAACCCGTGCCTAAGCCAGGGATAAAATTCAACAAAGCTGCAAGCCAGCCAGAAGATGATGATAGGAGCGTGAGTTTTAGTTGCTTGTCCAAGTGCCTTCGCTTTTAAAAATCACCTTAAGATGATTTTCTAAAAATAATTTGCCACGTCGTTATTAAGATGCAATTTCATTCTCTTCTTTAGGTTCATTATTGTCTGAACTCTTATCTTGTAATTCCTCAATAGGATTGTTTTCTACAGACTGTATTTCAGGGGAAGGCGACTCTGTTTGATTTAACTCGTCAATAGGATTGTTTTCTACAGACTGTATTTCAGGGGAAGGTGATTCTGTTTGATTTAATTCGTCAATAGGATTGTTTTCTACAGACTGTATTTCAGGGGAAGGTGATTCTGTTTGATTTAATTCGTCAATAGGATTGTTTTCTACAGACTGTATTTCAGGGGAAGGTGATTCTGTTTGATTTAATTCCTTAATTTCACTAACAGAGTCTTTAATTGTCTGAGCGGTTAAATCAACATCTTCCTTTGCATCTTCTTCATCTGATATAAGTACCTTTAATGCACTCCAGAGATCTTTAAGATTGCCAAATAAATCTTTTAAATTACCAAGTATTTCTTTGAGGACAATTTTTATACCCTCAGCCTTCTGACTTTTGTTTGTGAAAAGCAATAGGCTTAAGATACTTACCACTATAAGGATAAAGAGAACAAAACCAAGCATTTTGAATAGATCGTATATTTCTAAACATCCCGCTTATTTTTTTTTAATCAAGTAGTTCTACATATCATTTTAAAAAGATCCAATTTGTTCGCTCTGCTTGACGAAAGGAATAGAGATTTCCTTGACCTATTTAAATAAAAAAATTGATCTTAGAAATAGTTGGTTTGGATCATGGACTAGGGAAAATTTTATTTGAAATCACAAATATTAGAAGGCCTATCGAAACCAATGACAACAATACGCCTCCAATAACCATTCTTTTAGAGCTTTTAGGTGAGTTGTTGGGAGTTCTTTTATTGGTTTTCTTGCTTCTTTTTGATTGCATAATTATGAATGCAAGAACTTTGCTTACTCACTAACCTAGTCACAAGGCCAATATTTATGACCATTTAGGTCTTATTATTTGCATCTATTGTTAGCTTAATAACAAAAACATGACCAATCCAGAACCAGAAAGTATTCAACCTACAGAGCAAGAAACTGATCAACCCAAATGGGATTACACCTCTAGCAGGCAGAACTTAATTACAGGGGCAATGGTAGTAGGAGGGAACCTATTGGTAGTTATCCTTTATGTCCTTTATAAGACAGTACCTGCTGTTCATACGATTATTTCAGGTAAGCCTCTTTGATTTTTTTTTGTTTTTGGGTAAAAATTGTAAAGATTACTTTTTGACATGACAACCTTTCGCGACAGAGTTAACTCTCATCTTCCAATAGTCCTTCAGCTAATCAGTACAGTTTCATTGGCAGTTATTGCCTTGACTGCATTGTGTGGATCGCAGTCTCTTAAGAAATTGGCAGATTCCCATACCGTTTCTACTGAGGGCCAAAACTCAATGATCCACTCAAAGCACAAACATTAGATTTTCATCCTGACACCAAGCTTCAAATATCAGCCATAGGTTAAGTGAAAATTAAATTCATACCTAAAAACTAGCCTTTAAGTTTTTTATAATAAAATATACAATAATTATCAAAGTAATAGCAGGCAAGAAATAGAGAGTCGCAAAAAGACCCATTAGCAAAATAAATAGAGTTATAATTAATAGGCTTATAAAAACAATCCTTAAAAGCCAAACTCGAATTTTTTTTGGCCAGAATCTACCAGTTAATTTATCAAGTTCATCTTGTAATAATCTCCTCTCATTTGAAAGCTCAATTAATCTGCGTTTCTGCCAATCCATGGAAGTCTTTGCACTCGACTCAATAAACCTTTGCTGTAGCCCTCCCCAGACGTCATTTCTCTTGTTAATAAAGGAGCGAAACCTTACAGTTTGAGTTTGGATCATATCTCTACTAATCTGATTTATTTGTGAGTCAATACTTTTTATTCTGCCAATTAAAAAGTTGATAGAAGTAGGATTACTTGAATTATCAATCACTTGGATCGAGTAATTCTTTTTACGATTAAAAAAAATCACTTTAAAAGTTTGAGTAATCTATATGTGATTATTTTTATTTTTAGCAAGAGTATTAGAAAAAAATTGTTTTTTGGATATTAAGTGAGATTATACAAACCATTTTAAGATTAGATGGACTTGCATTAATAGGTGATTCCAAAAACAAAGGAGGTCAATTTCGACCTCCTTTTTGGTATTTCGATTTAGTTGAAGCTTTCTTTGTTAGCGCCTGGGGCCAAGTTTCCAGGAATTGAGCATGACATCCTTTAAGGGCACCTAAACGATGCAGAGGAGTATCGACTGATTTGACGCACCTAAATCATTGATCCTTGTCGCATCAGACGAAAAGCCCATTTATAAATCGAGACTGTTGGAGCAGGGGCTATAGTCAGATTGCTTCTTTTAGTACTCAGGTGGAGTTTCAACCATTTTTTTAGGCGCCTCCGAGATTGGTTATTCACATCATTAAGCTTCCTGAGTAAAAAGGCAATCAGCCATTATGCCCATTGTTTTTTTTTCTTAGTTGGATAATAGTAGAGGTTTGAGCATGTTTTTTTTTCGAGCATCAGCATTTTAGAAGCTTCTTGCAACTAGAGATAATCCCATAATTAGTGTAAGTAATTCAAAGGCTTTCTTGACTAGGCTTTCTCCTTTTAATATTGATAAATGTGCGCCTAGATAGCCCCCAATAAGCGATCCACTAATAAGGACGGGTATCCATTCCCATTGAATTTGAGCATTTAAACCTAAAGTTAAAGCACCTGTACCATTCCACGCAACACCTACAAGAATTAGCGTATAAGCGATTGCATTTGCATAGGTCAAATTAAACCAATAGACAAGCCACATTGTTACCAATAGTCCAGTACCTGATGTTAGGGAGCCATTTAGAAATCCTATAAAGAATAGGACAAAACCACCTATTATTTTTTGTAATAAATCTAAGCTCAACTTTCTGTTGCTGCGCCTAAACTTGTTTTTTCTGGATGAGAATATTGCAATAAAAAGGGTTAGTAAACCCAAAAAGAATGTTGCAACCTTTTCTGGGATTAATATGGCTGATTTTGCTCCAAGTAATACACCAGGCAATCCACATGAAAGAATAAAAATCGCCAAAGGTATCTTTAGATTTTTCTCTGAAATATATCTTGTGCTTGCCCCAACACCAAGAGCAACACTTGCTAACTTATGTGTTGCCAAGGCTTCTGGGAACGGCATTCCTAATAAGACCAAAGCTGGTAATTGGATTAAGCCAGCACCACCTCCAGAGAAAGCAGATAGCATATTTGCTAAAACAGCGACAAAAAATAAGCCTATATGCAAGAAACTTGATTCAATATTCATTCATTCATTTTCATGTGACTTAATCTTTAACCAAATTAATCTTAACTCCTATAATTATAGATTGAAAAATGATAGTCATTACTTAAATTGGGAAAAAGATTGCCTGCAAAGTTTTTTGAACACCTTTGGTAATACTTTTTATGTTGAGCCTATAAATACCCTATAGAGATTTGAAATCAAAACTTAGTGTTAGCAAATGACAATTTTAATGTTTCGAAACTTGCTCTTTGCTTTGATTTTCATGCAAATAGACTCTTTAGCGATTATTAATGGTGAGCGTTAGTGCTATCCAATGAGATTAATTGATCTTTTTAAACAATATTTGAAAGATAAAATTAATTTGATTCTATCTAAGCTTTTTAGTGGGGAGACTAGTTTTTCGGCAAGATATTTAAGTAATGAATTAGTAGAATGTAAGTGGGTCATAAGTAGGGTGGACAAGTTAAAGGTTTTTCAAAAAGGTGTATCTTCTTTGGGAATAAGAATTTTTGACATCACGCTTGGAAATTCTAAAGAAAGTTCTACATGCATAATGAAGGAAGTAACCGTTAGTAGAAAGATTAACAATTGCCTTTTTAAGTCGCCTGTTAAGACAGGACTTGTTTTATTAGAAATTGGTTATAGGAAGCCCAATTATGATTGGGATATGCTGTGTACTTTCCTTTTGAAATTAGGGGAAAGAACAGAAACAACCAATTATTCTGATGATTCTTGGTTCTATTTGCCATCACCAAACTCTAATGAGAGCCTTCACCAAAAAATGTATCGACTTTCTAAAGGCTATAGTTCTGGAGGTTCGGAAAAGATCCATTCTTTATCTGAATAAAATTAAAATTATTTAGAAGATATCTTTAGAAGAACTTAAAAACCATTTCGCAAAGTTTATAGGGTTTAGAACATATGAGATTTGTTTTGACAAAGCAAAATCAATCTTGTAATTATTGGCTTGATATCCTTTTGAGCTCTTGTTAAATGCTCGAAGTTTTTGACGCTGTCCACCTAGTGGGTATATTTCTTCTTTGAAAAACCAGTGAGTGGTTTCGTCCTTTAATTTTACGAAAAAGCCAATTTCCGTACCGTCAGTAATTTTGTAGTCCACAATTGTCCCTGTGGTCTCCATGAGAAGTTTTTTGTTGAGATCTTCTGATACCCGATCCCTTAAATGATTGGCATCGATTTCAATCTCTATGCCAATCTCATAGAATTCATGGAATTTATCTAAGCCAGCCAAAACCGTAAAACTGTATTATTGATTGATACCTTAACTACTAATTAACTTCTATGGGTTAGTTGGAAAGATAATTGTTTTTTCTAAGGGCTTTGCCATTCCTAATATACTTGCAAGTATCTATTGAAGCTTTAGCTCTAAATTTATTTATCATCACCGCTTTCAAAACCTTTAGTCTCAGTTGGTTCAGTATCACCTGATGAGGGACTTCCTTCCTTCATACGGTTTATAGCAGCCGATATTCCAATTACTAGAACCCTAAAAACAAGAAAAGCAAAAGCCAGAAAACCTGCTGCTATGGCAACTGACAGAATTGTTGCGCCCAGGTCGATTTGACTAAAGTCTTTCATTTGGTCTTAGAAATGATAACAATATAGAAGTTTCCTTGGTACATAACTAATTTTTTCTAATATTAAGACTCTAATAATAATGGCTTAGAAGTAAGTAATAAAGTTGAAGAGATGCTTTCGCGAAGAATTTTTTGTTTTTAATAGATTTGTTCATTATCTCTTATTAATGTATGGTTATTGAAACAGCTCAATAAAACTTGGCCTTACCTCCTTTAAGTTTCTGTATAGGCCTTTTACTTATTTCAATTGGGATACTTGTTAAATTTGAATTTAGGATTGATTTCACAGAAGACAAGAGTCTGTAAGAACCTAGGGATGTAGGCTCTTACATTATGAGTAATAAGCAGAGAGCTGATTCCTTAAAATTAGAAACCTTTTTCTTCTAGATCAGTATTGTGCTGTTTTTGCATTTCCACCATTTCTGCACATGTAAGAGCTGGTCTATATAGAAACTCACAACCAAATGCTGAGCGCCAAAACATAAAGTGTTTAAAGAGATGTTTAGTGCTTTCAGCCTTGCAAATTATGCAAAGTTCTCCTGACTCTGGCATATGCAGCCTTGCAACCAGTTCAAAACCATCAAATTTATCTAGTTTTGCACCTTCTTCCATGTAGTTGATGAAAGCTGTATAGCCTTCATCTTGAGTTTCTGAAGGGACTACACATGTAACAACGTAGAATTGCATTTTAATTAATAGAAGTATTTATATTGTTGCCAATTTCTACTGTCAATAAAGTTATTGTTAGTAGAATGAAAAATACCACACGACTTAAGAAAGCCAGAAGCCACCTTTAGAAAGTACTTGTAAATATTTTTCTCTAGTCTCTTCGATTGATTCCTTTCTCTCAGCATTTTTCAGTTCTCGATTGCCCAGCGAACCAAATTTATTCTTAAAGCTGCTATTTATAAGACTGAATAGTGATGGTCTCACTTTATTCCAATTTATAGCAGACATGGGAAAAAACATGTATATATCAATTGATAGCTAGGTTTTTTGATATATGCAATATTATTTTAATTTCCAAAAACTTGGCCAAGAATAAGATTTTAATGAACTATAGAAAATGGCTTTCTATTTTTAAACTGATTAGTTTTAGATTAAGAGGCAAGAGCTGTTTTTGATATAGAGCTGTTTGGCTTTTTGGTCTAACTTTCCAGTTAGGACTGTTAATTGTACAAACGAAAAAAAATCTTAAGTTTTCTTCTTGAGGCAGTTTTGTGGAGTTTTTTACTTTCTTATCTTTTAAAAATATGTATTATTTTCAAAGTTCGCTTTTTTGATTAATGCATCTCAATGACGTTAAAGACTTTGTCAAGACATATGCTTTTCCAGTTTTAGCTGTAGCCAGTACGGCAAGCCTTATCTCTATTGCAACTTCATTGCTTCCCATATCAGAATGGTCTCGAATTCAAACAGATTGCATAGATAGAACAATCGCCTTTGAGGGCCTTCCAGACAAGGTTTGGAGTTGTAATGGAGGAGGTAGCTAATTAATAGGCTTTAAAATGATTTTGTGCTACTCCCTTCAAACTTGCTTGGTTGGTTGGGTGACCCGAACTTGTAGTTAGTGTTTTTTGAATTTATACATTCAGTTGTTATCAATAAAAAACATCAGCTGGAAGGTTGATTTTATGGAAAACGAATCTTTTTCTTCTATTGAAAAGGCACTAGAGGATTCTAGGTCCAAAGGGCAAGAGCGTTTAACTAAAGCCCTTCTGGAGGCCTTGGAGGAGCGACAGAGGAACCTCAAGCAGAATCACCACGCGGCTTGAATTTAGGTGATTAAGGTCATCTTCCTATAGAAAAATAGACTCCTAAATAATTGCAATTATTTCTTGAGGTTCTTTTATGGGGCTTAATCTTTCTATTGAAAATTAAAAAGGAGCAAAGCCTGTGATGGTTTTGCTCCTTTTTTATAGATATGTAGTGACCACAATAGGTGTGACTTGTTGTTTAAACTTTCAATGAGAGCAATTAGGGCCTCCCTATTAAGGATGCCCTAATTGTCTGTTGATGAGTTCTTAAACACTAGTTATTTAGTCTTTTTTTGCAGGGAAATTCTGCTGATCATAGTCAGGTCCAACTAGTACTGCCATGATTGCAAAAAGAGCAATTGAAGCTATGCCAATGTAAGCAGCTGAAGGAGCGGGTGTTCCAAGGAGAGAAGCGAAGGTAATCATGACTGATAGTAAACAGTGCTATTAATACATCAAAAACTTCTTTTGTAGTGTCCTCTTATTTACATTTGGTTAGATCACGCAATAATCAACTTCTTAGTAAAAGCTTGATTTTATTAGGCTCTTGGCCTTTTTGATCAAATTAGACTTAGTAGCAATGTGTAATAAGGTTTTGCTTGATTTTAATTCTGTATGCATCTGATAACAAGGTGATTCCCCTGCTTGCTTGAACGAATCTAAATCTCTAAAGCAGTTTCACCTTAAGCAATAAGTTCTAATAAAGCATTTTTCAATCAAGTCTCTTCGTGTGTTCTCAATTCAGGCCCCTTCAGATGCCAAATTCCTTAAAAATAAATAGCCTCCCAAAAATCCTTGTGATTTAAAAACAAAGAATTTGCTTTATCTTTTCCCAGCTTGTGTCCATGTTATAAACCAATCCGACTCTGTTCCTAATAGTTCTTTGGGCATGGAGCTTTGAAGCTCTGATATTGCTGCTCTCATATAAGGATTGTCTGAATCAAATTTTTCAAAGAAATCAATCAGATTTAAGAAACAGTCTTCCATTGGTTTTTACCAAGTTAAACATGTGTTTATTTTTTGGGAAGAGCTATGTCTAGATTCGTTCTTTAATTTATTTGCACTTGAATTAAAAGAAGTTTTTACCTTTACTAAAAAGTGCCACCGGCTTTTTCTAACTCAAATTGCAACTTGCTTTCACAGGCAAGAACTCTTGACCAGCAAGGCAATTGTTGGGTGACGGGTGATTCAAGAAATTTCAATGTAGCGGGACGAATTATTTTTGAAAATTTCTGTACGGCAAGTTCTTCCTCATGCCTGTCATAGGGAATTTGATTTACATCTGAATCTAAGCTGAATTGCTTTACCCTGTCTTGGCCAACACGCCTAAAAAGAACTTCTAGATTTGAAAGTTGAGATGCTGAAAGAGACTCAGCTTGATGCTCCATTAAACCTCTTAAAACACTAGACAATATTTCAGTGCTCATCTTTTGCAGGCCTTCTTGGGGGCTTTCACCAATGGTTTTGTGCTTGTGGTCAAATATCCCCAGGTCTACTTGCGCGATTTTGGATGTTCTTACATTTCTAAATACCTCTGATAAAAGGCCAATCTCTAATCCCCAATCGCATGGAATCCTTAGATTCATTCCCAGATCTCTTGTGAAAGCAAATTCTCCTGCTAGGGGATACCTAAAGGCTTGTAAGTATTGAATGAAAGCTCCATGACCTACTAATTGTTCTAATGATGTTAATAAGGGACCTACAAAAAGTCTTGTTGCTCTTCCTTGGAGAGCGTTGGTTTCCAAAGAAAGACGACTATAAAAAGCTTTTACATATGAGATCCCATGAGATTGTTCAAGTAATGGCTGGAGCATCCTTATTGGATAAGAGTCTTTAAAGGTTCGAATATCAGCATCGAATAATGCAACGACATCAGAAGTTCGTGTTGCTATTCCAATTCCTTGCCAGACAGCCCAACCCTTTCCAGGAGTCCCTAAAAGATCAAGGCCATTTTCCTCTTGGCTTTTAAGCAGCTCAATTACTTTTGGACTATTAGTCCATTGAACGTGAACAGGAAAAGGCATTGAAGCAAAAAATGACTTTGCTTCTAGAACTTCTTCTTTGGATTTTGCTGAGAGAGCAATAACAAGTTGATTTAGACCCTCTAAGTTTTTCAGTACATCTCTTATTAGCTTCAAAGCTGGTCTTTTGAACTCATCAAAAAGGCAAGGAATTAATAAGGCGGTAGGTCTTTGTGATAGGCCCTTTTTTAAGTTGGCTAGAGAATCTCCAGCAACTCCATACTCATGAATTGTTGTGATCAAACCCTGTTGAAAGTCCATTCGGTGTTAAGAGCAACAGAATGTAAGTAGTACTGCGATGATCCTGTGCAAAGTATTGGCAAATACACAGTGACAGGTTTGGAACCGCAACTAGAGAAACTGAAGGAATTGCTCAGTGAAGTTTACAGCGAGCATTCTCCAGAAGAACTTGATTATATGTGGTCACAAATGTTTCAGATCTTGGAAGCGAATTCAGATAAAGCTGATGAGAGTAATGGTTTCTTTGAATTATGGGATGCTTCTAGTGCGGTTTTAATTACTTATGCTGATGGGGTTTACAAGTCTGACGAACCTACACTAAGGACACTTAAAGAATTAGTTGATAAATATTTTTTTGGCTTTGTATCAGTTATACATATTTTACCTTTTCTTTGTTCTACAAGTGATGGTGGCTTCGCAGTATCAGATTATAAGAAATTAGAACCTAATTTTGGTTCGTGGGAGGATCTTAAGCTTCTTTCTAAAAATTACATATTGATGGCGGATTTAGTTTTAAACCATGTTTCTTCATCTCACCCTTGGGTTCATCAATTTATTCAATCTAAAGAACCTGGAAGTAAATATATACTTTCCCCATCGATTTCAGATGATTGGAGCAAAGTGATAAGACCAAGGAGCTCTTCTCTTTTTACTAGTCTTAGAACAAATAAAGGGCAGGAAAATGTTTGGACAACTTTCGGACCGGATCAAGTTGATATTAATTGGAAGGAACCTTATATAATAATTGAATTTTTAAACTTAATTATTAAATATATAAATTCTGGGATAAGATGGATTAGACTAGATGCTGTTGGATTTATTTGGAAGGAATCTGGTACCACTTGTTTGCATAGAAATGAAGTTCATAACTTAGTAAGAGCTTTGAGAATACAGATGAATAAAATTATTAATAAGGGTGTTTTAATAACTGAAACTAATGTTCCAGAGAAAGAAAATATTTCATACTTATCTTCTGGAGATGAGGCTCATCTGGCATATAACTTTCCTTTACCTCCATTACTACTTGAAGCTTTAATTTCAAATAAATCTGACCTCTTAAATAAATGGTTAGATGCCTGGCCAAATTTGCCAGAAAGAACAGGATTCTTGAACTTTACAGCCTCTCACGATGGCATTGGATTAAGAGCTTTGGAAGGGTTAATGCAGCCAAGTAGGATGAGAAATCTTTTGATTGCTTGCGAAAAAAGAGGAGGCCTTATTAGTCATAGACGTCTTGCTAATGGTAAAGACCAACCCTATGAATTAAATATTAGTTGGTGGAGTGCAATGGAAGATGGAGGTAGAGATCCTTCCGTACTTCAATTAGAAAGATTTTTACTTAGCCAGCTTTTTGTTATGGCATTAAAGGGTGTTCCTGCCTTTTACTTGCAAGCTTTAATGGCTTCTAAAAATGATTTAACAAGTTTTGGTAATACTGGACAAAGAAGAGATTTAAATCGTGAGAAGTTTGAATCCAATACCTTATTCAACCAACTGG
>QCHV01000018.1 GCA_003217035.1 Prochlorococcus sp. AG-402-G22 | reverse complement strand
GTCAAGCCGATTCACTCACTCATTGGGGGTATTTCACATAGCTCGTAGAGCTATAGAAAAGCTTATTGACTTACAACCAAGTCTTAAAGAGTTCAAAGCTTTACTTTATGGAGGGACTCTCCTTCATGACATTGGTCATGGGCCTTTAAGCCACACAAGTGAAGAGATGTTTGGTATTAATCATGAAAAGTGGACGGCCAAGTTAATAAGAGAAGACGAAGAAATACGCAACATACTTGATAAGTTTAACAGCCAACTTGCCGAACAAATTGCAGACTTAATTTGTGGGGTTAAAACACCTTCTAAAGTTATAAAAACATTAGTTAGTAGTCAATTAGACTGCGACCGATTGGATTACTTAATGAGAGATAGTTATAGCACTGGGGCTAGGTATGGCCAACTTGATCTAGAAAGAATATTATCAGCATTAACTCTTTCTCCTGATGGCGATCTTGCTATTAATCCAAAAGGCTTATTAGCTGTAGAGCATTATCTAATTGTTAGAAATCTAATGTACAGAAGCGTATATAATCACAGGTTAAATGAAGTTTGTAATTGGCTGCTAGAACAAATAATAAGAACTGCAAGGGAATTAGGACCTTCAAGAGTTTGGGCAGATAGTGTTATGAGTAAATGGCTTTGGGAAACATCGGCTTTAAATATCTCAGATTTTCTAGGAAACGACGATATTTGTACAGGTTACCATTTAAAAAGATGGAGCGAAGAGGCTGAAGACCCATTGAAATCACTATCAAAAGATTTCATAAATAGAAAACTTTTAAAAGCGATAAATATAGAGTATTTAAATAAAGAGTCACAGCTTAAAGCATTAGCTATAGCAATGAGATTATCAGAGAAACTAGGTCTTGACTCATCACTTTCTTGTGGTCTAAGGCACAACAAAATTTACGGTTATCATCCCTATAGAAGTGGTTTAAGATTATGGGACGGTGAAAACCTTAAAGCCATAGAAAGTGAATCATCATTAATAGAGAAATTAATCAGCCCTTCTGAGTCTTCGTGGTTAATCCACCCAAAGGAAATCGAAAATGATCTTAAGATTGAACTAACTAATCTAAAAGATAATTTAGTTATAAAGGCTTAAAATTAGATCCCTAATATGCACAAATCATGAAAAAAGTTTTATACTTCCCAACAGAAAAAAAAGAAAGTTGGCAATCTTTCATTGAGTTAAAAGTCAAAGAGCTTAAAAGAGGATTAATTGAAATTAATTCTGGCAACTGGCAGCTTAAGTGCAGGGATATAATATATTTAAAAAACCTATGCGAAAGGTATAATTTAACAATAGTATCAATAAATTCATATATACCAGAAACAATTATTAGCGCAAATTCACTAGGTTTTGAAAGCTCTCTCGAATTAGAGTTTGCAGAAAAATCAAAAAGAACTTTTGACAATGAAATTATAAACAGCTTGCAATCTCCAAGCACATTTTTCCATCAGGGTACCCTTAGGTCAGGAGAAAGTCTTGATGTAAATGAAGACTTATTGATTCTTGGAGACGTCAATCCAGGCGCAATTGTCTCAGCAGGAGGAAATGTCATGATCTGGGGGAGGCTGCTTGGAATTGCCCATGCAGGCAAGCATGGAAATGATCACGCAAAAATAACTGCACTTCAATTAAGACCAGTCCAACTTAGAATTTCCAATAAAATTGCTAGAGGTCCTAAAGAAAAGCCAGAACAAGGTCTTGCGGAAGAAGCCCTGATAGAAGAAGGGGTAATTGTGATTAAACCAGCAAAAAATTCCTAGATTCATTTTTTTCAGCGAGCGCTTATAACTTTCCTCTAATAAGAAGAAAAAAATCACTTTTTTATCAAGCCAATGAAAATTTTGAGCTATTTAGATTGTTATCCAAGCAAATCCTATTAAAATTATTCAAATTTAAAAAGGTCCGTGACGTCTGATACAAGAGTAATCCTTATCTGCTCTGGGAAAGGAGGGGTTGGGAAAACGACTCTAACAGCAAACCTTGGCATATCCCTTGCTAGCAAAGGTTGTCCTACTGCTGTTTTAGATGCTGATTTTGGTCTAAGAAATCTAGACCTATTACTTGGTCTTGAAAATAGGATCGTTTATACAGCCCAAGAAGTTCTTGAAGAAAATTGCAGACTTGACCAAGCACTTGTTAAACACAAACAGCAGCCAAACCTTTCTCTACTGCCCGCAGGTAATCCTCGAATGCTTGAATGGCTTAAACCTGAGGATATGCAAAAAATCGTAGAGATGCTGAACGATCAATTTCAGTATGTTCTAATTGACTGCCCTGCTGGCGTGGAAGATGGCTTTAAGAACGCTGTTTCAGCTTCAAAAGAAGCAATTATTGTAACCAATCCGGAAGTATCCGCAGTTAGAGATGCAGACAGGGTAATTGGTCTTCTAAATACTCATGGGGTAAAGCCCGTTCAACTAGTGCTCAATAGAGTTCGACCAAAAATGATGCAAAGCCAGGAGATGCTATCTATAGACGATGTGACTGACATTCTTGCGCTCCCATTACTAGGACTAGTACTAGAAGACGAGCAGGTAATTGTCAGCACTAATAGAGGAGAGCCACTTACCTTGGTTGGTAGCAACTCTCCAGCAGCAAGATGCTATTCCAATATTGCAAGTCGACTACAAGGGGAAGAAGTCCCACTCATAGACCCTGCGAAAGAAGGATCAAGCCTTAAGGATAAGTTTCGCAGATTAATGCAAACAAAGATTTTTTAAATCAATGACCTTACGAGACCTAATCAACAAATTGCTAGGGCGTCAACAGGCCAGTGCAGCTACTGCAAGAGAGCGCCTACAATTAGTACTTGCTCATGACAGGACTGATTTAAGCCCTGACCTTTTGGACCAAATGAGGGAAGAGATCTTAAATGTAGTAGCCAAATATGTTGAGATTGACGTGGAAGAAGGGGCAGTGAGCCTTGAGACTGAAGACAGAATGACTGCTCTAGTGGCAAACCTTCCTATTAAAAGAACACTCTCTGGAGAAATTAAATTAAAAGAACCCTCACCAGAAGTCTCTTCAAATCAAGACCCTAACTAATCGGTTCTTCTGAAAACTGTATTTTTAAATCACTAGCTATTTGAATGATTTAATTTATTTGCTGTTTTACCCAGCAATTTTGTCTAGGTAAATAGTTAAACTATTAGTAAGCCGGCTTAGCTCAGTGGTAGAGCAGCGCTTTTGTAAAGCGAAGGCCATCAGTTCAAATCTGTTAGCCGGCATAAAACTGATCAAAGCTCTTTCCTTTGATTAGCTGCCGAGAAAAGCCAAAGAAAAATTCCCACCAGAAAAATTCCAATACTTCGCACTTCAAACAAAGGGGTGCTTGCAATTATGGCTGGCTTAAGTAGCCAATAGAAAGACGCCTGAATCAATACAACAATTCCAAATAGCCAAATCATTAATTCGCAAGACTTTCTGGTATAACAACACCTTTGCGCAGTAAATGCCAATTCCCAACGGCTTGCCAGCTAATCACCGTACTTGCAACGCATGAGAACTCTGGCCAAGGAAGCGGTCCCAACAAAGGGATATCTGGAAAACATTTAGCCGCCTCTTTTGGAGAAATTACAGGTTTCTCTCCAGAAAAGTTTGCGCTTGTCGTTGCCAAGGGTCCACTTTTAAGAAGTAAATCTTTTGCAGTATTAGAGGCAGGGACTCTCATCCCAATTGAATCACCCTCAGGGTTAAGAGCATTTACAAGAAAACTTGACGAGGGTAAAACCATTGTCAAAGGACCTGGCCAATAAAGATTGGCCATAGTTAAAGCATCTTTGAGAGCAACATCTTTAACAAACTCAAACAATTGTTCTTGAGATGATCCCATCAATATCAAAGGTTTGTTCCTGGGACGGTTTTTAATTTTCCATAATTGATCTGCGAACGACGGCAATGCTCCCAATGCAGGTAACGTATCAGTGGGAAATAGAACTGGTTTGCCATCCCTCAACTCAGTTACTAATTCAGAAGAAGTAAAAAAAGGTGTTTTCATTCTCTTCAAGTAAGACGACCCATTGCAAATCTTCTAACACCTTCTAAATCCTTTTGAAAATCAACTTGATCAAAACCATTTTCAATTAAATACTTTAATGCTCTTTCACTTTGGTCATGATGATGTTCAAAAATCAACCAGCCCCCTTTACGCAGACCTTTACAGGCTCCTCTAATAATTTCTCGAATTGAATCCATACCATCCTCTCCACCACAAAGAGCTATATGTGGCTCATGGTTTTTAATAATAGGGTGGAGTTCTTTCATGATTGAGGTTGGAATATATGGAGGATTTGCTAATACCAAATCAAATGATCCCCATAATGAAATAAGGGGCTCCCACCAGTTGCCTAAATACAAGTTTACTTTTTTATTTTTATTTAAAAGCTCCAAGTTCCTTGCAGCAACTTTCAAGGCATCTTCACTGCAATCAACTGCATAGCCTGTCCAACTTGGCAAAGATCTAGCCAGCCCTATTGCTAATACTCCTGATCCTGTTCCTAGATCAACCCAACACCCTGAATCCTTTGTTCGAAATTTTTCCAATACCAATTCAATAAGAATCTCAGTCTCCTGACGGGGTATCAAAACTGATGAGTTTATTTCTATTTCAAAGTCTCTCCAAGGACATTTACCTACAAGTTGCTGCAAAGGGATTTGGTCTTTTAGATGCTTAGCCCAAATAATTGCAAGATCTTCTAGAGATTTATGCAGCTCATACTGACTATTTTGGAAAATCTTCAACTTCTGAAGAGACTCCCAACCCAAACCTCCTCCTATATCTAATAACCAATCAAGATCTATTGATCTACCACCTAAAGACAATTGAGATGATCTCCAGCTCAAAATATCCTTTGCTGAAAAAAGCTTTTTTACTCTCATATAAGTAGTCCTATTTATTCTGGGCCTTCTTGGAGCTTTTGTATGGCCTCAGAAATATGTACTGGTGTTTCTCGCATCAAAGTTATCCCTTTCTGCTCCTTTCTTACTAATACCAATTCAACTTCAGCCTCAGCCGAGAGTTTATGGCCATTTTTCAAAAATCTTGTTTTCCAGGGCAAACGAAGTCCTTTTCTTTCTAAAATCAAGCTTTCAAGGACAACTTCATCTCCATGTTGGAGTGCAGAAATATATTTGATTCTCAATTCGACAACTGGCATCTCAAAACCTTGCATAGAAAGTTTTTCATATGGGACTCCTACTTCCAATAAGGCTTTGATCCTTAATTCTTCAAGCCAATTGACATATGCGCCATGCCACATAACACCTGCATGATCAGTGTTTTGAGGTAAAACCTTTTTTTTTAATCTCCAAGGTTTTTTGTTTATGCCTAATAAGCGCATTTAGAGGAAGGTTCAAAAAGCTTTCCAAAGTAATCTTGATATTTTATGAAATTTGACAATATAAAAATCCATCTAGACCAAGAAGATAACCATCTCAGGCCTAGCTTTAAAAAGATCAAAAACTGAGTTTAAGGTTTTCAGCTCTAGCAATAGTTACTTAGGTCCAAGTTTTCCCTTACCTGAATCAGAGAAAAAGCTTGACTTCTCTCCATCACTTGTTGATATAAAGAGACCTATTAGAAAAATCGTTGGAACCCCAACGAAAAGCAAGCTGGCAATAAAACCGAAGTTGGTGGTTTCCATGAAACTCGAAAGTACGAGGATAACGAATCAATTACAGAGACTATATAAGGTAGATCCTCCAAGTCCAAGCCAGATGAATGGCACTATCAGATGTTGTAACGAGAAAAAATGAAAATTCATAAAACGAATCTAAGAACTGATTGAAAAATTATTTAGACAGAGCCTTTGAAAACATAGCTTTTACAAGGGGTTTGGAATCTGACAGAGGGTTCTTGATCCTTTGTTGGTTACCAAGGATGAACTGAGTACACATTGAAAAACAAATTCCCAATTCTTAGGGCTATTAGACAATTTTATTTTTTATACCTCCATTAAATCTCTTGAAAACATGAATTCCCTGCTTCCTACGGGATGGCAAAAGTGCTGCAGTGGAAAGATCCTCAATAGTTGCAAAGGATTCCTTTTAAACCATCAAGCCAAAGTCCATGTTTTAAGGCAACTTGCGGAAGAATTGCTGTCTTTTCGCATTCAAAATCTCTTGCTTCGAGAACAAAACGAATTATTGCCAACGTTAATAAAAAACAAATATAAAGATCGATTTAGAGTTGCAAAGGGCTGAAAAGTCCCTGAAAAGCTAGGGAGACTGAACATTTAGAGGAATTTCAGCTTCCAAAATAGGTTGATAAAAGATTACTGGAATATCAACAGTCGTTGCAGCTGGCTACAACCTTACCCGGGATTGAGCTCAGACGATTTACGATCATCGAGTCTAGCTGCATTAAGCAGCTTCGTTTTTTTGAACCTTACCCATGGGATTGCCCTGGTATCGGGTGCACACAGTCGTAATTAACGACCCCGGCCGACTTCTGGCCGTGCACCTCATGCATACAGCTTTGCTAGCCGGCTGGGCCGGCTCCATGGCCCTATATGAATTGGCCATATTTGACCCTTCCGATCCGGTCCTTAACCCTATGTGGCGTCAAGGCATGTACGTCATGCCTTTTATGGCCCGCCTAGGGATTACAGGTAGCTGGCAAGGATGGGACATCACTGGAGCAACTGGAGTAGATCCAGGATTCTGGAGCTTCGAAGGTGTTGCTGCAGCTCATATTGTCTTCAGTGGTCTTCTAATGCTTGCTGCCGTTTGGCACTGGACATATTGGGACCTTGAACTTTGGGAAGACTCAAGAACTGGTGAGCCAGCTCTTGATCTACCAAGAATCTTTGGCATCCACCTACTTCTTGCAGGTCTAACTTGTTTCGGTTTTGGTGCTTTCCACCTTTCCACTGTTGGCATGTGGGTTTCTGACTCATATGGACTATCAGGTCACATTGAGCCTGTTGCTCCTGTCTGGGGCGCAGAAGGCTTCAATCCTTTTAGTGCTGGTGGAATTGTCGCCAACCATATTGGGGCCGGACTTCTAGGAATAATTGGTGGCATTTTCCATATCACCAACCGCCCTGGAGAAAGGCTTTATCGAAATTTAAGAATGGGAAGCTTGGAAGGCGTTCTAGCTAGTGCACTAGCTGCAGTCCTGTTTGTATCCTTTGTTGTTTCTGGAACTATGTGGTATGGCTCAGCCACCACACCAATTGAACTATTTGGTCCAACTAGATATCAATGGGATTCTGGTTACTTCAAAACTGAAATAAATAGAAGAGTACAAACTGCAGTTAATGATGGTGCTTCCAAAGCAGAAGCATTCTCATCAATACCTGAACAACTTGCCTTCTATGACTATGTAGGGAATAGTCCTGCAAAAGGTGGTTTATTCAGAGTAGGTGCCTTAGTTAATGGAGATGGTGTTCCAACTGGCTGGCAAGGCCATGTTTCTTTCTCAGATAAAGAAGGAAACGACCTTGAGGTCAGAAGGATCCCTAATTTCTTTGAGAACTTCCCTGTAATCCTTGAAGACAAAGAAGGAAATGTCAGAGCAGACATCCCCTTCCGTCGAGCTGAAGCTAAGTACTCATTTGAACAAACAGGTGTTACCGCAACCGTCTATGGCGGGGAGCTTAATGGTCAGACATTTACTGACCCAGTAGTCGTAAAACGTCTTGCTCGTAAAGCTCAGCTAGGAGAATCCTTTAAGTTCGATAGAGATCGCTACAAGTCAGACGGTGTTTTCAGAAGCTCACCACGAGCTTGGTTTACATATGCTCATGCTTGCTTTGGATTGCTCTACTTGTTTGGTCACTGGTGGCATGCTGCAAGGACTCTTTACAGAGACACCTTTGCTGGTATTGATCCAGATCTTGGCGATCAAGTTGAATTTGGTCTCTTCAAGAAACTTGGAGACGAAACCACACGTCGCGTTCGCGCTTAATTTTAAGGAATCCTTAGCCTCTATCTAAAAAATCTATGGAAGCCTTCTCTTACGTCTTAATTCTGACTCTGGCATTAGTCACATTGTTCTTCGCAATCGCTTTCCGCGATCCTCCGAAGTTCGATAAATAAAAGCCAAAAAGCCCTACTTTATGTAGGGCTTTTTTATTTGAGGTTTAATTTATTATGTGATTCCGAATAGCTAGAACTTATTTTTTGACAGCAAGATTTAAAAAGTTAATTCCAAATATATAACTTAATTCATTAAAGCCCTTCTCAGAATACAAATAAATGTATAAAGTTATAGGAAAGGTCTTTCGATTTACTGGGCAATATGCAATGCCCCTCATGCCAAAACACAGATAGTCGTGTCCTCGAATCACGAGCTGCCGATACAGGCAAAAGTGTTCGAAGAAGAAGAGAGTGTCTTAATTGTGACTTCCGTTTCACTACATATGAAAGGGTTGAAACTGTTCCTATCACTGTAATTAAGCGAAGTGGCTCAAAAGAAACATTTAGCAGGAGTAAACTTTTAAATGGCCTGGTAAGAGCTTGTGAAAAAACTTCTATCGACAATCAAAAAGTAGAGTCGATTGTCGACGAGATTGAGATACAACTTCAGCAAAGAAATATGAAAGAAGTTAAAAGTTCAGATTTAGGCGAGATAATTTTAGGCCAGCTTAAAGGTATTAGTGAAGTTGCTTATATTCGTTTTGCCTCTGTATATAGGCAATTTAATGGAATTAATGACTTTGTAGATACTCTTGAAACTTTTAAACCAGCCCAAAAATTCGCAACTGTTAGCTAAGAAGGGTCACACTAATCTGTAGAGTGTTTTATTAGTTCCTATATAGGTTGGCGGGCCTAAAGGAAAATCTTTCGCATTGCCAAAAGGCATACTGCCATACAAACATGTCTGAAACCTCACAAGAAAATGCTCAAGAATTAAATGTAGAAGAACAGAAAATAACTGATAGCAATGATGTCTCAGCAGTTGAGGTTGAAGGCATGGCCAACAGCACAGAAGATCTTGAGCTAGAAGAATCTTATATTCCAGAAGAAGTCCCATTAGCAGATGATCCTGCTAGTAGAGTAAAAAAATACGACTTTGATGGAGCAGGATTTACTCTTGAAGAGTTTGATTCTCTCTTAGGAAAATACGATTACAACTTCAAGCCTGGTGACATTGTTAATGGCACAGTTTTTGCTCTAGAGACAAAAGGAGCAATGATAGATATAGGAGCGAAAACAGCTGCCTTTATGCCTATGCAAGAGGTATCAATTAATCGTGTTGAAGGCTTAAGTGATGTTCTTCAACCTTCTGAAATAAGGCAATTTTTCATAATGAGCGAAGAAAATGAAGATGGTCAACTTTCACTTTCTATACGAAGAATTGAATATCAACGTGCCTGGGAAAGGGTAAGGCAACTCCAAAAAGAAGATGCAACTATTTATTCAGAAGTATTTGCCACTAATAGAGGTGGAGCACTAGTTCGGGTAGAAGGGCTTAGAGGATTTATTCCTGGGTCTCACATAAGCACTCGCAAACCTAAAGAAGAGTTAGTAGCTGAATTTCTGCCCCTAAAGTTTCTTGAAGTAGATGAAGAAAGAAACAGACTAGTTCTCAGTCACAGAAGAGCATTAGTCGAAAGAAAAATGAATAGATTGGAGGTTGGTGAAATTGTTGTAGGTGCAGTTCGAGGTATAAAGCCATATGGTGCTTTTATTGATATAGGAGGAGTTAGCGGACTGCTTCATATCTCAGAGATCAGTCATGAGCATATTGAAACCCCCCATTCTGTACTTAATGTTAATGACCAAATGAAGGTGATGATTATTGATTTAGATGCAGAGAGGGGAAGGATTTCTTTGTCAACAAAAGCTCTTGAGCCTGAGCCAGGAGATATGCTTACTGACCCTCAGAAAGTCTTTGATAAAGCAGAAGAAATGGCTGCAAAATATAAGGAAATGCTTCTAGAGCAAGCTGAAGAAGGAGAAAATCCTATAGCAACTATGGAGGTATAGTTCTAGTAAGATTCTATGCCTCAATTATTCCTTAGGGGCACTTTATTAGGTGATGTTCAAGGTGTTTTATTTGATAAAGATGGGACACTCGCCAATAGTGAAAAACGTCTAATTAATCTTGCTAAGTTAAGAGTTAATGAGTCAATCCGTATTTATAGGAAGATCAATGATAATGAAAAAGATCTTCTAAAGCTTAATAGACTTTTATGCCTAGCATATGGGATTAGATCCAATGGTATTAGCGCAGGTGGCTTGTCAGCAATAGCTTCAAGAGATAGTAATTTAACATCAACTGCTACAATTTTCTGCGTAATTGGAGAAAGCTGGTCAAGATCTCTTGATCTCTCAAATCAAATATTTAATTCAGTAGATAGACTTATAAGCATAGGGAAAGTTCCAGAGATATCGAATGTATTGCTGCCAGGAGCGAAGAAAATGCTCATGAATTTTCAAAACGCAGGAATTTCTTTGAGCTTGATTAGCAACGATACAAAAAAAGGAATACTGACGTTTATCAGGCTTAATAAACTTGAAGCAATATTCCAAAATTATTGGAGTGCAGAAGATTACCCTCCTAAACCAAATCCAAATGCAATCCTAAAATTTTGCGAATGTCTCAAAATGAAACCTTCAGAATGTGCCCTTATAGGTGATTCTGATACAGACTTGTTAATGGCTCAAAGGAGCAAAATGAAAATAGTTCTTGGATATACAGGAGGCTGGACAGATCCCCCTGTGTTATATGAATATGACCATCTAATTGAACATTGGGATGAATTAAGGATTCGATAAAATCTTAAGATCTAAACTTGGCCAATCAAAGCAAAAGTTTAATGAGCAGTTTCGTTTTTACATCTGAATCAGTTACTGAGGGGCATCCAGATAAAATTTGCGATCAAATAAGTGATGCCATTCTAGATGCACTTTTAGCTCAAGATCCAAGCAGTAGAGTGGCCTGCGAAACTGTTGTAAATACAGGTTTGTGCCTCATAACCGGAGAAGTCACTTCTAGTGCAAATGTTGATTTCATAAACCTTGTCAGGAATGTAATCAAAGAGATTGGATATGAAAATGCTCGCGCTGGAGGGTTTGACTCAAACAGCTGCGCAGTTCTAGTTGCTCTAGACCAACAATCACCTGACATAGCCCAAGGGGTTAATGAAGCAGAAGATAAAAGTGATGACCCTTTTGACAAAGTTGGGGCTGGGGATCAAGGGATTATGTTTGGTTATGCCTGCAATGAAACCCCGGAATTAATGCCTCTTCCTATAAGCCTTGCACATAGGCTTTCTAGGCAATTAGCAAAGGTTCGTCATGACAAAAATCTGAATTATTTATTGCCAGATGGAAAAACTCAAGTAAGTGTTCTTTATGAAAATGATGAGCCAATTGAAATTGATACGATTCTAATTTCCACTCAACATACATCTCAAATTGACGATATTTCGAGCGAGCAAGACATCAGAGAACGCATAAATAAAGACCTATGGGAATATGTAGTAAAGCCTGCGACCGAAGACCTTTATATCAAACCGATCCAAGGTAAAACTCGTTTTTTAGTTAATCCAACTGGAAAATTTGTAGTTGGAGGTCCTCAAGGAGATGCAGGCCTAACTGGAAGAAAAATAATTGTTGATACTTATGGTGGCTATGCAAGACATGGAGGAGGGGCTTTCTCTGGGAAAGATCCCACTAAAGTAGATAGATCAGCTGCATATGCTGCAAGATTTGTAGCGAAGTCAATAGTTGCAGCAGGCTTAGCTAAAAGAGCTGAAGTTCAGCTTAGTTATGCGATAGGTGTCGCAAACCCAGTTTCAATACTAGTTGAGACATTTGGAAGCGGGAAAATGTCAAATAAAGAGCTCACCTCTTTAGTCAAAAGCAATTTTGACCTTCGCCCAGGTGCAATTATTGACCAATTTGGTCTAAGGAAGTTACCACAAGAAAGAGGTGGGAGGTTTTATAGGGATATTGCAGCTTATGGCCACTTTGGGCGCCCAGATCTGGATTTACCTTGGGAGGAAGTCAAAGAAAAAGCAAAAGAATTAATTAATCTTGAAATTCAAAATAAAAATTGATCATAAATGGTGGATTATTTTTAGGGATAGACCTTGGCACCAGTGGTGTTAGGCTGGTGATTCTTAATGAAGAAGAAAGCTTACTCTATTCTGCAAAAGGAACCTACGAACTAGGTTTGGAAGAACATAAAGACTGGAAAAATTGCTTGGAGAATCTAATAGTTAATATTCCAGTTGAATACAAGAAAAAGCTAATCGCTTGTTCAGTTGACGGAACATCGGGGACATTAGTTGCTACTGATAAAAAAGGTAATTGCCTCGGGAAAGCAATTCCTTACTATGATTCCTGCAATAAACTAAAAGAAGAAGCTTCTAGGATAATTAATAATGAGAACAACTCTTTAAATGATTACTCTAGTCTTAGTAGAGCTCTGCATTTAACAAAACAATATGGGGATAACATTCTTTTAAGACATCAGGCTGATTGGACAACTGGATGGCTTTTAAATAACTGGGATTATGGAGAGGAAGGGAATAATATTCGTCTGGGTTGGGATCTGGAAAATAAAAGTTGGGCTAATGGGATAAAGACAATGAAATGGTTCAATGCTCTTCCAAAAATCATCTCAAGCGGCAATCAAATTGGGATAATTGCATCTTCGATAGCAGGAAAATTAAACCTTCCTAAAAACTTAAAAATTATTGCTGGCACAACAGATTCAAATGCTGCCGTTTTAGCAGCAAGTCCATCATTAGATGAAGGTATATCAGTATTAGGGAGCACAATAGTAGTCAAACGTTTTGTGTCTAAACCTATTAAAGGTTTAGGCATTACTAATCACTTAGTAGGAGGCCAATGGTTGTGCGGCGGTGCCTCCAATGCTGGGGGGGCGGTGTTGAGTAAATTCTTTAGCCCAAAAGATTTAATTGAACTAAGTAGACAGATCAATCCTGAATTAAATAGTGGTTTAAAGTTTTTACCTCTAGCAACCAAGGGCGAAAGATTCCCGATATACGATCCTGAATTACAACCTATTCTCCATCCTAGACCTATCAGTGATTCGTTATATCTCCATGGAATACTAGAAGGACTTGCACAGATAGAAGCCAAAGGTTGGTCAAGGCTTTCAAAGCTCATAGGGAACAAGCCTAAAAAAATAATTACTATTGGAGGTGGAGCTTCAAACCCACAATGGCGTCGAATACGGGAGAGAATCATTGGCATCCCCATAAAAACCTCAAGCAAACAACCTGCCGAAGGCGTTGCTCGTCTGGCAATGCGGTCAATAAAAAACTCCACTGAAAAATGTATTTGAGATGGCGAAATTACCTTTATCAACTTATAAGGTCCTATTGTTGATATAAGATCTATAGATGCAATTAAACAATCTGCCGGGATAGCTCAGTTGGTAGAGCAGGCGACTGAAAATCGCCGTGTCCGCAGTTCAAATCTGCGTCCTGGCACTCCAAAAAAGGAGTTAGCTTAACAAAACCCTTGTACAGCAAGGGTTTTTTTGTTGCCTAAAAAAATAATTACAAGTAATGGGTGAAAAATTCTTAGCTGATTACTTAACACCATAAAAATCAATGGGAAATTTAGGCCAATATTAATAGAAGATTGACTTAATTACGTTCTAAGTAATGTCTATCAAACTTACTCTTTGATGATGCAATATCTTTCAAACTCACCATTTCTTGTGTTATTCTTTATCAGTTTTGCATGCTTTGTTGTTGCCAAGAATTCATCAGTAGCAATTTTAGGTCCAGGGTATTTCAAGGAATAGTATTCATCCAAATGAACATAGCCACCCATTTCTAAATATTTAAAAATGGGTGGAAGACATATCTTATAGCCTGCATAAAGATCACAATCAATATTTGCACTAAATATCTTTCTTTCTTGGTTGGAAAAGTGATCTTTTACTGTTTGGGCAAAATCACCTGGCACTAAAGTAATATTATCCAATTCGAGTAATTCAATTTTTTTAAGCACTCCATCTAAAGATGTATCCTCAAATAATCCTTGCCCTCCCAAATGAGTTAGTTCCTCACCCAAAGATGTTAATTCTGTCTTTAAATTTTTTCTACCACGAACTTTAGTACTAGGTGATCTCAACTTTAATAATAATTGGTGGTCTTCAATGACTTTACTGGAAAAACCATTTTCTTTATTAAAGTTTTTAAACTCGTCTTGTGCTGAGTAACCTGGGAAGCCACTAAAAGAATCAAATCCCCAGAAATGTTTTTTTGAACCTAGTATTTTCGCCAACAAAGCAAATCCTAGTAAAGAAGCACCTCTATATACACCAAATTCATAAACATCTCCTTCTCTAGAGTTGAAATTTTCCCGAAAATCATCATACCAAAATCTATACATTGACTGGCCATATTGACTGCTATTTTGAATCTCTAATACATTATAAATAAATTCACTTTCATCCTTACCTAGAGCTTCTTTGAGGATTTCTAGCATTTTCGAAAAAAATTATCTTTATATTTTATCATTCCCTTTGATTACTTTGCCTAAGAATCTAAACAAAATAATGATTTTCAATGCAATTTATGAATATAGGTCTGGCTTTATTTAAAGGCCCAAAACCCCTTCAGTCCTTTTCTAAAGCTCTGTGAAGGTAATTATAAATAATTACTACTAGACAATCAAAATTTAATAAAGAGTATCAAATACAATGTAATTAAGAGTAAACTTGATTTATCGCTAACTTCAATTTAGATTCACTAACTGAATAATCCAGACTCTTACAATGCAGAACAATAATGTCTATAATAATGCTGATAGTTTCGCGATGGCTTTTGACGAGGCATGGGAAGATAACAGTCTAGACCAAGAAAGTAATTTAAAAGCAGGCGAAAGACTAGCAAAAGTGCTGGAAAAATTAAGTGATCATCCCTTTTTTTTAAATTCTCCTTCCCAAGCAAAAAAGGTTGCAGCATTTAGGATGCGTTTGCTTGATCTTAAATAAGTTAAGATCTATCTAACTTCTGCCGATCCATCTCCAACTCGCCAAAACTGTAATCCAGCTGAAAGTACTTTCTCAGAATTTACAATTGATCTTGCATCAAAAACCCATGCAGGGTTTCTCATATTTTTAGAAATTTCAATCCAATTAATTTGAGAGTATTGATACCATTCTGTGAGAATTAATATTGCATCAGCTCCACTGCAGACTTCAGAAATTTCTTCAGAAAACCACCAAGTCCCTTCATTACTAGTTCCAGAAGATTTACTCCCAAATGATTTTGAAGGCTTCATTTCTTCAAGACCTAAATCTAAAGCTATTTGAGCAGGTGCAACTTTTGGATCATGGATTGAAAGCAAAGCTCCTTCATCAAGCAAATCTTTGGCAATATTTATGGCTGATGTTTCGCGGGTATCATTAGTATTTGCTTTAAAAGCGAATCCAAGTATTGCGACTCTTTTCCCTGATAAAGTTCCAAAAAGTTTTTTAACAACTAACCTTGAAATTCGATGTTGATGCCAAGTATTTAATTCAACAACTCCTTCCCAGAAATCAGCCACTTCAGGCAAGCCAAAATGACGCGATAAGTAAACCAAGTTAAGAATATCTTTCTTAAAACAACTTCCTCCAAAACCTGGTCCAGCATCAAGAAACTTAGAACCAATTCTGCTATCAGTCCCAATCGCTCTAGCCACCTCTCTAACGTCAGCTCCAGTTGCTTCGCATAATGCTCCAATCGAATTTATCGAGCTAATTCGTTGAGCCAGGAAGGCATTTGCAGTAAGTTTTGCCAATTCACTACTCCAAATATTTGTCCTTAAAATTTTTTGCTCAGGTACCCAATTTTTATAAATTGAAGCAAGTGCTTCAATTGCTTCTGAACTCTCGCCACCTATTAAAACCCTGTCAGGTTCTTCAAGATCTTTAATTGCACTTCCTTCTGCAAGAAATTCTGGATTTGACAAAACTTCGAAAGTTGAAGAATTGGAATCGTTTTGATGCGAAGTCTGAGCTGCCTCCAAAATAGTCTTTATTACTTCTGCAGTCCTTACTGGCAAGGTGCTTTTTTCAACAACAATAGTGTGACCTTGAGCGAAATTTGCGACCTGCCGGGCACATGCCTCAACCCAACGCAAATCACTAGCCTTACCGGCTCCAAGACCTTTAGTTTTAGTAGGAGTGTTTACAGAAATAAAAACCATATCAGCTTCGGCTATAGCTCCTTGGACATCAACAGAAAAATATAAATTCCTATTTCTTGCACGACTGACAACCAAATCCAAACCTGGTTCATAAACAGGCAATTTACTTAAATCATTTTGATTCCATGCATCAATCCTTTTTTGATTTATATCAACTACCTTGACTTGGATTAATGGACATCGATCAGCAACTACAGCCATGGTAGGACCACCTACATAGCCTGCTCCAATACAACAAATATTTCTAATCACTGAGTTCGCTTCAGGCTCTCTCATTTGATCGGCTCGATAAAGCTGGACATTATGTAAAAAGGGAATTTGAAAGAATTAATTATATAAATACTAATCTGTTGAGATGAAATCACACTTAATGATAGTGACCTTACTTTGAAAAACTCAAATCAACTAACTCCACTAAAACTTGCAAGATTGAGCTTATTCCAAGGATGTCTGGGGTGTCTAGCAGTGATATTTGCAGGTATGCTCAATCGGATTATGATTTCAGAGCTCGCTTTCCCTGCAATACTTGTGGGAGGTGGCTTGGCCTTCGAACAATTAGTTGCCCCTTCAAGAGTATTATTTGGCAATATTTCAGATAATTGGCCTATAAAAGGGAGAAAGCGCACCCCTTATATATACCTTGGTTCAGCAGGGTTTTGCCTTTTAGCGATACTGTCTATCCCAATAATATTTATCACTGATAGGGCATTGAGCCAAGGGTCATTTATAGCTGTTACCTCAAGTGCAATTGGTTTGTGTACTCTTTTTGCTCTATATGGATTAGCTATTTCAATGGCAACTACTCCTTATTTAGCATTAGTTATTGATCTAACTAATGAGGAAGAAAGACCTAAGGCCGTTGGAATAATTTGGTGCATGCTCACTATTGGGATAGTTGTTGGAGCAGTTGCAATCTCTATAGCCACAAAAGGACTAGATGGAGTTAGTGATCCGGCATTACTTGAACCAACACTGCAAAAGTTTATGGTGAGAGTTAGTGGGATAGTCTTTCTTATATCAATATTCTCCTGCTTAGGTCTAGAACCAAATGGTAAGAAGATTTCCTCAAGTAATTCAAAGAAGAGTCAGGAGATTGGCCTTAAAGATGCATGGTCTTTAATTATATCTAGCAAACAAATATTTATATTCTTTAGTTTTTTAATCTTCTACACTCTCGGTCTATTTCTTCAAGACCCAATCCTTGAAAGTTATGGCGCTGAGGTTTTTAACTTACCTATATCTCAAACAACATTGCTAAATGCATATTGGGGAGTAGGGACTCTAATTGGCCTCCTAATAGCTGGCTTATGGATAACTCCAAAAGTTGGCAAGTTCTTAACAGCAAAGATTGGATGCTGGATGATTACATCATCTCTAATATTATTAGTGTTATGTGGACTTACAAAAAACAGTAATTTACTATTTGGAATTTTGTTGATTTTTGGTTTAGCAGCAGGAATTGCTACTAATAGTGCTCTTTCCTTAATGCTAGATCTAACTTTACCTGAAGTTGCCGGAACATTCGTTGGCGTATGGGGCCTGGCTCAAGCTTTATCAAGGGCTATGGGGAAGTTGCTAGGAGGAGGCTTACTTGATCTAGGAAGATTTCTAGGAGGTCAAGAAAGTCCATTAATAGCTTTCTCTTTTGTATTTATATTAGAAATAATTATAACTATTGTAGCGATATTAATATTAGACAATGTTAGTGTTAATAAGTTCAAGTTAGATACTTCAGCAAAAATGGAAAAGATACTTATGGCTGAGCTAGACAACTAATTTTCAAACATATAAAAATGCAAAAAATTAATAAAAATAAGTTTGAATATATTCTATCAAGTATCAATGGTAGAAAGCCATTCTCTTACGGCAAAAGCAGGGTTTCAAAGAGTAAAAGAATTACATACTATATGCATTCAAGGAGTGCTTATATGCCTGGCCAGCCTGAGATATTTACTAATAGCTCACTATCAAGCTTAGGCAAAGGTTTATACAGGCTTGAAAACAGTTTAACAAGAGCATATAAACTAGAGCAAAACTTACTTTTGAAACAACCAATAGGTAAAAAATACTATTATAATTCTAATCAAATATATACATATAAAGAGTATTACCCTTATGATGACAATGCTCTAAGATTAGCCATAAATGCTTCTTACAGTCAAATATATGGAAACTTTCATTCAATGGAAAGTGAGCGGCCAATAGATCTAGAAAGGAGGCTTAGAAACGGTGATATAACTATTAAAGAGTTTATTAGAGGACTAATTAAATCTAAATTTTATCTAAAAGAATATTTTGAAAAAGTCAACCAAAAAAGATGTATAGAACTTCTGTTTAAACATATATTAGGACGGCCACTCAATGACGAAGAAGAGTTAAGAGTTAATGTCGAATTAATTTGCGCTGTAGGTTTTGAGGAACTGGCTGACTCTCTAATAGATTCGCCTGAGTACCAAGAGATTTTTGGAGAAAACATTGTCCCTTATACACGCTTTTGGGACTCACCTACAGGCTCAAGGACATCAAGTTTTATAAATACAGCATTATCTCAAAAAGGATCGGCTACAAGTGATAACGTAATTTATGGAAGTTCTCTTAGCTAGAATGACAATAAAAAGACCACCCTCCAATAAAAAGCCAGGAGATCAATCTTCACAAACTCCATCAGGCAAAGAAGTACCAATGGCAATGTCAATGATGGTCGACTCAATGGTAAGAATGATCCAAAAAGGAAGTCACACGCAACAGAACACCAATCTCGAACAATCTCCCAAGGTCGACAATGAAGATTGAGCATTTTGTTGCTCAAAGTCTAGGAAAATGGAGGTCAATGCGGAGTAGCCACTCTCTTGCCTTCAAACAATTTGAAGAAGTCGTAAGCAATATTGAAATACAATCAGTCGATGTTTTAAGAGCAGATGTTAGAGAGTTGCTTGAATCCTTTAACTTTTCTGAGGAACAAGCTGTCTCTCCTTTCACTATTAAGTGGGAAGCAGATAGTAATTGGGGTGCCCAAAATGAAGATCGCTATAACAAAGGATCTACAATATTAATACCTATAGAAAGAAAAGAAAAAGAAGGGTTATTCATAAGAAGTATGGGTTATACAGAAAAAATAAAAACCCTCTCTAAGTATAAATTTCTCAGTGATGGAACTCTAATACTATCAACAAAATACAATGAATCATTGGCTGAAGAACGTATATGGTTTGCTTCTAAAAATGTCAGATGCCGATCATCAATAGTAAGCACAAGTAATGGTTCTGCAATTATCCAGGCCTCTTTCTGCTCTGAAATCAGAGTGATTAGTTAAATGGATAATCATGCGAATGATTTTTGTAGATTATTTACTGGGCACTTCAGTAATAAAACTCAAGCCTTAAAAAATCCAAGAGAGTTTGCTCATATTGATATATATGTTAGACAACTACCTTATTCTATATTTAATTCTCTTGGGTTCTACTCAGAGCAAAGCTTCAACCATGCACCTTGGTCTCCATACAGGCAAGCAGTTCAGGAGTTATATATAGAAAAGAATAAAATCATTCTCAAAAGCTACAAATTAGAAAATAGCATTAGAGTCGCTGGAGGTGGATTTAAGCCAGAGCTTCTTGATCTGATAAAAAAAGAATATCTAACTGTTAGGCCAGGTTGTGAAATGAAGTTTGCAAAGAAAAAAGAAAATTGTTACAAGGGTAAGCTCCTGAAATCTAAGAAATGCATTATTAATAGGGATTGCAATCTTACATATTTAGTAAGCAATGTAGAAATAGATGAAAAAGGCTGGAGAAGTTTAGATGAAGGGTTTGATGTTAAAACAAATAAAAAAATTTGGGGCTCAATTAATGGTAATAGTAATTTCAAGAGAGTATTTGATACCTAGAGTCTTTAAATTAATTTCTCATGTTAGAGTATAACTTTTTAGCCTTAATTCTAATAAATCTATGTGGGTCATTGATACAAGAGGAGACCTGATCGAGTAGATTAACATCTTGATTTTTGAAATCAAGGCTGGCTATAGACATTAAAGTAGCGTATCTACAAGGCCAATAGGGATTAAACTTGGGACTTAGCCACTGAGAGAGATGATCCTTGCAAGTATAATGATCTATTCGCATTAGAGATATAATTGCCGATGACCTAAACTTCATATTCAAAGGCCAATCTCCCTGAATGCAAGAAAATAAAAACTCTACAACTTTTTTCTTTTGCAAATCATTTAATTGTTCTACATCTCGAAATAATAAAGTCAAAAAATATATCGCACCATAATCTTTCATAAACTTATCCCACAAATCTTCTAATATTGGGAATACATTAGCTAATCCCTCATTTAACAGATTAAGAAGTGCTATATAAGCTAAATTAAAATCTGTGCTAAACAACTGATTCGTCAAATCTTTTAAACTATTTGATTCCTTGCAATTCTTTAAGACTTTAATATTACTTGGATTGTCAAGTAATATTTCTTCAATCAATTCAAAAAGATTTAATTCATTATCTATTACATTGGCACAAGTTCTACTCCAAAGAGAATCAATAGCTCTAAGTTTAAAATATGGTGATATAGGAGATTCTATAACTTCTGGCAAAAGATCAATCGCTTTAGTGTCAATGATATCCTGAACTGCACACTGCCTATCATTCTGATTAGGCAATCTCAAAAAGTCTTTCAATTGTTCTACTTTAGAAGAGTCACCTATTAATTCATTAACTGCTGCTATAGAAGCTCCTATAACAGCAGGAGAACTATTAGGATCATTCAACAGCTTGATAATCCTTGGAGTTTGTTCAATAGCTCCCATCTTAGAAAGAGATTGAACTAATCCTCTTTGATTCTGTTTTTCATCTAACAACAAATCGCCTATTAATCGATGCATTTGCTTATCTTTACAACAAAGTTCTTTTAAAGCCCATGCACAACTGTCAATGAGATATGGATCATTGCTATTTAAGTTGGTCCCAATAAATGGTATTGCTCTTGTACATCCTATTACGGCTAAAACTTCAATTGCTTTTCTTTTTGCTATTTGAATAGATTGATCCTCACATTCTTTCTCAATGAATGATAAAAGGACTTCCTCAGTCTCTAAGCATGGATATTTAGCTAAATGAAAAACCGCCTTGTAATAATCACTTGAACGTTGCAAACCATCAATAGGGGTCTCCAGAATACTAAATGCCTCTTCCTTCGTTAAGGGAGGAAGCGTATCAAATGCACCTAGTTTCATATATAAATAATAGTTTTAAAAATAAACTAATTCAATAGTAATTAACATGTAAAAAGAATTAGTTAAAATATCCAAATGAATTAATTCATACTTTTATCTTTCTAACAAAAGCAGTTTATTAATTGGCAATCACTCATAATACAGTTCAAATATAGGAAAACCATGGAGAGGTTTTCTTCAAGGAATTAACGATGAACTCTGAAGAATTCATTCTTACGCCTGAGGAAGCGTCTACTCTTGCCAAAGAATTACAAGGAAAAATTCAGCCCGGAGAGAAGCCTCTTGGCAGTGAAATAGAAATCAAAAAGCTCATTGCTGGTCTTGCTGATAAAAGAGGGCTATTAAGAAGAACGTTTGCCGAAAAACTTGGGTCAATTGGGAAAAGAGCTTTACCTGAGCTGCGTCATGTATTGCTTAACAGTCAGGATGTAATCGTAAGAAGAGCTGCAGCTAAAACATTGAAATTAGTAGGAGAGCCAGAAGCCTTACCAGACCTTGTAAACGCATTGATAACGGATAAAGATCCTGTAGTTCAAGGGTCTTCTGCAGGCGCAATAGCAATTTTTGGAGAAGCAGCTGTTGATTACCTTATAAAAGTTCTTGAAGACCCCAAAAGTTCTTCTACACAATCTGGTCTTGCACAGTGGGCATTAGCTTTTATTGGTGCAGAAGGTGCAAAAGGCCTAAGAAAAGCAGCCAAGTCTAAAAGCCCCGTAGTTAGAGCTTCAGCTATTGCGGCTCTTGGGGAGCAAATCAACTCTCTGAATGACAATGAAGCAAGAAATCTTTTAAAAAAGGCATTCAACGACTCTTCTGATGAAGTGCAAATTGAAGCGATTAGACTGATGGGGTTTCTCAAAGAGGAAAGCAGTGATTCGAATTTATTAAAATCCAAACTAAGTAATCCAAACCCAAATATAAGAAAACAAGCAGCATTATCATTAATGAGTATCAATGCAAAAGACCAAATTAATAGTTTAAAATCCACATTAGCAGTAGAAGTTGATACTGAAGTAATAGACATAATAGAGCTTACGATCAAAAGGTTATCTTCTTAATGCAAATACATCTCATGTTGCAAGTTTTTCCCGGCAGGGAAGTCGAATAAATTTATTTTTTTAATAGACTATTTTTTTAAATTATTTGATAAGATGAAATCCTGAATTATAAGTAATTTAATAAAGGTCAGATTCTCTAATTTCATACAAAGCAGTTGAAGCAGCTTTTACATGAAGAGTATTTATACTTTTCTCTGACAACTCTATTAGAACAGGTTTTGCAATTTCACCAAGCTGCCTAAGCAAACTAATAAAAGAAAGTGCTATCTCTACTGACTCGTCTTTGAGAGCAAAACTGCTAAGACGCATGATTTCTCCATAAAAACCATCAAGGTTGTCATTAGCCGCAATTTTTACCAAAACCTTTAGGCAACTAACTCGCATTATTGTTGATTCTGAGTTTAAATATAAGTTCACGACAGGTCTAATAGAATCAGTTCTAAAATAAGCTAGTGCCTTTATACATTTTCTTCTCAGTTCAATATCTTTATTATCAAGGTTGTCTATTAGATAATTCATCGATTTCTCAGGCCAAAACTGTTGCATTCTTTGAAAAGCTTCAATATTAATATTTGGATTAGGGTGCCACAAATCCTCTAACAAAGAGTTGAAACTTGGCTTCTCCTCAAGTGATCTGTTCATAAGAAAGAATTTCCTTACATAGAAAACCTAGAGATAATATTTATAAATTCCTTATCGATTCAAGCAAGAGCATTAATTAAATAATCTAATAACGCTTTAAACTCAGTCGCAGCTTGCTGTCCCATCTCTGATGGTATTTGCACATTATCTCTTATATATGTGAATGCTTCTATATAAGCAGCCGTAGGAAGCAACTGAGCTCTTATAACTTCTCGCATTCCTGCTATACCCCACTCATCCAAAGGTCCTGTTCCACCTGTTACCAGGCAATAATTTATCAACCGCAAGTAATGATGTATATCTCTGGCACATTTGTCTTTATTTGCTTGTTCGTATGAACCATTCCCATAGACCTCGTCTAAAGCATTAGTTGTATATTTGTCTAAATAAACTGCAAGTTTTTCTGCTGCTTCCAATCGAGCAGGGGCCCTATCAAATGAACCCTTTACAGATTCGAGGTCACTTATAGTCGGGAATCTGCCCGCAGCATCAGCCGAGGTAACTACAGTTGTAACTGCTGATTTCATTTTTTCTTCCCTTCGAAGAAATTTGAATTTATCACAATAAAAATTTAACTAAGTGCAGTTATAACTCGATCGAAATAAGAAGCTGCTTCCGAAGCAATATCCTTGCATTCAGCTCCTGAGCCAGAGTTAATTCCATCAAACATTTTCCTCCCAGTATTTGTCTCAGTCATAATGGCAACAGTTGCTATTTTCATGATTTCAATAGCTCGAATTGCATTTGCCATAGGAACGCCCAAAGCTATATATGTCTCCTTTAAACCATTGATGCATCTATCATCTAAAATGGAGGGATCTCCCGATAGCAAGGCATAACTAACATATCTCAAGATGATTTCCCCATCTCTTAAACACGCTGCCATACGCCGTGTTGGATAGCAATTCCCTCCAGGCTGAGTTAATCCAGTATTTTCACAGACCATGCCTGAGACAGCATCAGCTGCTATACATGAAACGTTTTGTGTAATTGCAAGAGTTGCATCGATGCGCTTGTTGGCATCAGCCACATATTTCTTTAGAGAAGCTAGTTCAGCACTTCCAATTGGAGATCCTTTGGAATCTGCACTTACTACCGCACGAGAGAATGCATCTAGCATCTGAATGACTTAAGGCCTGAACTTTATGTGATTAAAGTGCTTTCTAGCCGTAAGGAAAAGCACCATAAGACAACCTAACTGTTCTGCAGGCTTGTAAATCAATGAAAATATCACTCCGCAACGCTTCGTAACCGAAAAATCAAACATAGTAACTATCAAAAGGGCAACCAAAACAAAACAAAACACTAAAATGCAGGCCTTATCTCCTTTTTGGGTTACTCTCTTATTAACTCAACGACATCATGTCAGAACCGACAAACGAAGAATTACACGAATCAATCAAAATGCTAACTAGCTACAGGAATAGATTGACGAAGGCAATAACTTCTATATCTCAAAAGCTCCAAATGCCCCAAAGAAAGATCGATCAAACTCTAGAAAGCAACTCTGAGTTAAAAGAAATAGAAAATACTCTGGCAAAATTAATTAAGCAAAAAGAAGATACCAAATAGCAAAAACCTCCAATCTTATTATTAACACTTAGACAATACTTTCTCTTACCAATGTAACTAATGATTTCTTTTATAATAAATAAATCAAATGGATAAACCAAATAATAATTTACTTTCCGGACTGAATAAAGAGCAGTCAAGTGCTGTAAACCATTACGAAGGCCCTTTACTTGTTGTGGCTGGTGCAGGTAGCGGGAAAACAAGAGCATTGACTCATAGAATCGCCTACTTACTTACAGAATACAAAGTCGATCCATCAGAAATTCTGGCAGTTACTTTTACAAATAAGGCAGCCAGAGAAATGAAAGAAAGATTGGAATTAATTTTAGCAAAGAAACTTGCAGAAAATGAGTTATCTCAACCATGGATATCTCTGAAGCTGGCAGAGAAAAACCTATTTAGAACTCGTATATATAGAGAAATAACTAAAGATCTATGGATAGGTACATTCCATTCAGTTTTCTCTAGGTTGCTTAGGCTGGATATTGAAAGATTTATTGACAAAGAAGGTTTAAGATGGACAAAATATTTTTCCATTTACGATGAAACAGATGCGCTAAGTCTTATAAAAGAAATAGTAATTCAGGACATGCAACTTGACCCAAAACGTTTTGAACCAAAAAAAATTAAATGGGCGATAAGCAATGCTAAAAACCTAGGGATATTACCTGATAAGTTTGCTGAAAAGTCAGAAGGGCAAAGAGGTAAGATTACAGCTGAAGTATATACACTTTACAGAAAAGCATTAGCAGCAAATAATGCGCTTGATTTTGACGATCTTCTTTTACTACCTGTACAGCTTCTAAATCAGAATGAGGATGTTCGTAATTATTGGCACAATAGATTTAAACATTTGCTTGTAGATGAATATCAAGATACAAATTGGACTCAGTATGAATTAATAAAGCTTTTAGTTACAAATGGTGTAAAGCCATCTTTATTTTCAAATTGGTCAGGTAGATCAGTATTTGTTGTAGGTGATGCAGATCAAAGTATATATAGCTTTAGAGCAGCAGATTTTAGGATTTTAATGGGTTTTCAAAAAGACTTTAAGAGCAAATCGTTAAATCAAGAGAAATCGAACATCATAAAACTCGAGGATAACTATAGATCAACAGCAACAATATTAGAGGCCGCAAATTCCTTAATATCAAACAATAAAGAAAGGCTGGATAAAGTTCTAAGAGCAACAAGAGGCAAAGGAGACTTAATCAAATTGACTCGTTGTGACGATGAGATTGCAGAAGCCGAGTCTGTAGTTCATAAACTTCGTCTTCTTGAAGCAGGAAACAAAAACTTAAAATGGGGTGATGTTGCCATCTTGTATAGAACCA
>QCHV01000017.1 GCA_003217035.1 Prochlorococcus sp. AG-402-G22 | reverse complement strand
AATGATCTTATAGCAGGGTTGCTTGTTGTAATTCCACTAGCGACAACAATTTGGCTGTCAACAATAGTTAGTCGGTTTGTGCTGGCTTTTCTTACTTCTGTTCCCAAGCAATTAAATCCTTTTATAACCCTTAATCCTTTATTGCAGGATCTGATCAATCTGGCATTAGGCCTTACCGTGCCTTTGCTAGGAATTCTTTTGATAGGTTTGATGGCTAGGAATTTTGTAGGTCGTTGGTTGCTTGAGTTTGGAGAAGGAACTCTTTCAAAGATCCCTTTTGCTGGATCAGTTTATAAAACTTTGAAGCAATTATTAGAGACTTTTTTAAGGGATAATTCAAAAAGATTTAGAAGAGTTGTTTTGGTTGAATATCCAAGGGAAGGTTTGTTCAGTGTTGGCTTTGTTACTGGTTTGGTTGGGCCATCACTTCAACCTGACTTAGATCAGACCTTGCTTAGTGTATTTATTCCGACTGCTCCAAATCCAACTACTGGTTGGTATACTCTTGTTCCAGAATCATCAGTTAAAGACTTAAATATTAGTGTTGAAGATGCTTTCCGAACAATTATTTCTGCTGGTATTGTCAACCCTGATGAGAGGAATAATCCCATTAACACAAGCTTCTCAAGTTTATTTGCACAATTAAGATCTAATCCATCACAATCCTCAGTTTCTAATCAAAGCTAAGATCTTTTATAATTCTTGAAATGCAATCTAGATCTACAACTAGAGAAATTGCACTTTTAATATTAGGGCAAGTTTCTTTTAACCAAATAGACAATTTAGAAGAAATCTCTTTAGAAGATTTAATGAGCTTGGGCTTAGATACTCTTATAAACCATTGGAGAGATCAACTTGATGCCTCTGCAAGAAATATTGAATTTGCCAAAGAAAAATTACTTGACATTGAATTAGAGGATACAGCCAAAATTCAAATTTCAAAGATAAGAACTGATTTAGAAAACTCTTTGATTGAATCTGAAAACGTAATTAATAGTCTTTCTGACTGCCTTGAATTATCTAGATTAATTTCTTTGTCACCCCAACAAGAGATTCGTAAGGAGGCCATCAAAAGAGTGGCATTAGTCTTAAAAGACTTGAATAGAATTGATTGTGCTTTAGATCAGGTTATGGAAGGTTGGCGACTAAAAAGATTGCCGCGTATTGATCAAGATATTTTGAGACTCGCTTATATTGATATTTGCAATTTAAATACTCCTATTGCAGTTGCTTCTAATGAGGCTGTAAATCTTGCTCATCGCTATAGTGATGAGCAAGGTCGAAAAATGATTAATGGCATTTTGAGAAGATTGCATACCTCTCTTTCAACCAAGATTGCCTAATGCCTTACGACGAATTTAAAAGAAGTGAGATTAATTCTCACTCTAATCAAGGTTCAGACTCTCAAGCTAATGCTAACTCTGCTATAGACGAAAATGATTCTTTGGATTGGGCTAAAGAAGCCTATGCAAAATTAAAAGCAAAACAAGATAAAGAAAAGGCTTTAATTTCTGAAAATGAAAAAAAAGAATTAGTTAGTAATGATGACAATATTTCAGGTGTAAAAGATAAAATCTCTTCGACTAATCAAGTTCTACCTCTATATGAAGAAACGGGTTTAAATAATAATTTAATAGAACAAGTTCCGAGTAATGAAGAAGAAGTAAATCCAATAGATGAATCTCCAATTCTTGGTGAATTTGATGAGAATTTTACATGGTCAGCGAATGTATTGGCTGCACAGGGTAAGAAGCCTGGGGATATTTCTTTTGAAGAAATAGATTGGTTAGGTAAGTTGCGAGATGGTCTTGAGAAAACTAGACAGGGTTTTGTAACAGATTTACTTGAGAAATTTGGGGATGACCCTCTTACTCCAGAAGACTTGGATGACTTGGAAGTTTTACTTTTAAGAGCTGATGTAGGCGTAAAAGCAACTGATCAGATAATAGATGCTTTAAGAAAAAGGTTAAATGAAGAGGTTTTAGACTCTAAAGAAGCCTTTCGATTTCTTAAAGAGCAACTTTGCAAAATAGTTGAAAAACCAATTAAAGATAGTGGTCAAGATTTACTTTTTCCAAAGCGTAATTGCTTAAATATTTGGTTGTTGGTAGGAGTTAATGGAGTTGGTAAAACAACGACATTGGGTAAGTTGGCAAATTTAGCTTTAAGAAGTCAATACTCATCCTTAATAGCAGCAGCAGATACTTTTCGAGTGGCAGCAGTGGAACAAGTAAAAATTTGGGGTTCTCGAAGTGGAGTTTCAGTCATTGCAAATGAAACGCCTAATGCTGATCCTGCAGCAGTTGTTTTTGATGCTATTGGAGCAGCTAAATCCAAAAAAACTGAATTGTTATTAGTAGATACTGCTGGTCGCTTGCAAACAAAAAATAATTTAATGGAAGAGTTGGCCAAAATAGCCAAAATAATTACTCGTCTTGCTCCAGATGCTTTGGTTGAATCTCTTTTAGTACTTGATGCAACTCAAGGTCAAAATGGCCTTAGTCAGGCTATGTCTTTTGCTAAATCAGCAAATTTGTCGGGAGTAGTAATTACGAAACTTGATGGTTCTTCTAGAGGTGGGGTTGCTTTTGCTATTGCTTCTGAAGCGAATCTTCCCATTCGTTTTATTGGTGCAGGAGAGGGAATTCAAGATTTAAAACCTTTTAATAGTTTTGAATTTGTTGAAGCGCTTTTGGCAAATCGTTGATTTAAATGCCTCTTTTTATATTTCTTGCTACCTTTTAACTCTGCATTAAAACTGCAGTGTCTAATAAACCAATCACTCAAGATTCCAAGAGATCTATCCAGAATAGTTTGCAATATTCGAATGCTTATTCGTCTTTGCGAGATCTGTTGGAAAGTTTGGCTAATGAACAAAGTCGAAATCAAGAATTAATAGCTTCTATTAGCTTTGCTCTTAGAAATTTTACGAATTTAAATAGATTTTTAGAATTGGTTCCGATTATTGCCTCTCGCTTAGTCAGTGTTAAGGGATCTTTATTAATTCCTTTTCATCTAGATGGAAGCCTGTGGAAACAACAGATAAATATTGTTCCTTTTGATCATTCTGAGGCTCTATTGAGAAAATTAAGAGAGTTTTCTCAAGAACAAACACCTGGTTTAGCTTTTACGGAGAGAAAATTATTAGCTATGGATGCTTTAGTTCAAGGTCATCTATCATCTTCAGGTATTTTTGCAACTTCTCTGACCTCTAGAGGAAGACATTTTGGCAGGCTGTATGTTTTTGACCCTAGTGGACCAAAAGTTTGGAGTGATTTTCATAGGAAATATATTCAAATTATTGCCGACTTAACTGCTGTAGCAATTGAAAATGATTTGTTTATTCAAGAAACACGTCGTCATGAAACTGTAGATAGACAATTAAGTATTGGTGCTGAAATCCAATCTCAATTGCTTCCTGACTATTGTCCAATTATTGAAGGTATTCAATTGGCAGCAAGATGCAGGACGGCTTTTCAAGTAGGGGGAGATTATTATGATTTTATGCCTACAAGGCCTGAACTTATTGGTAAAAGGCGTGAGCGAGGGCGTTGGGCATTGGTGATAGGAGATGTTATGGGCAAAGGAATTCCTGCAGGCTTGCTTATGACAATGCTTCGCGGAATGTTAAGAGCAGAAGTTTTAAGTGGTTTACCTCCAGATCGTATTCTGCATGATCTAAATCAACTGGCATTAGATGATTTAGATCAGTCTCATAGGTTTGTAACGCTTTTTTATTCTGATTACGATCCACGAACTCATAAACTTCGTTTTGCAAATGCTGCTCATAACCCTCCTCTTTTGTGGAAAGCCAACCTTGGTACTATTTCCAGATTAGATGCGCCAGGCCTATTAATAGGTTTACAGCCTGATGCTGATTATGTTTGTGGAGATATAGTTTTGGATCCTGGAGATGTTCTTCTTTATTACACAGATGGTGTTACAGAAGCACTTGGTATGAATGGAGAGCGTTTTGATGAAAAGAGATTAATGACTCTCCTAGAGGAAGCTGCAAAACAATCCTTAGAAGCTAAAGACATTTTGGATATGCTTTTCAAGAGATTAGATGGCTTTGTGGGCAACGATCTTCATCTTGAAGATGATGCTTCTATGGTCGTTTTAAAAGTCAATGAAGAATTAGTTTTGCCAGATTTAAATACTTCACTTACCTGACAATTAGATTACAAACTGCTTTATTAGATAAAAGTATTGCACTAGAAAAGTTTTGGTAAAGACTTGGAGCGATCGATTTGAAGAAGGTCTTAATCCTTTTATAGAGCGTTTTAATGCTTCTATTGATTTTGATTTTTTTCTTTTAGAAGAAGACCTGGATGGTTCTATTGCTCATGCAAGAATGCTTGGTAGAACAGGTGTTATTACTAAGGAAGAAGCATCTCAGTTGGAAAATGGACTTGAAAAAATTCGCTTAGAAGCAGCACAAGGCGTTTTTCTACCAAGCAAGGATGATGAAGACATTCACTTTGCTGTTGAGCATCGTTTAATAACTCTTTTAGGACCTTTAGGTAAGAAATTACATAGTGCTCGCAGTAGAAATGATCAAGTTGCTACAGACATTAGGTTATGGTTGCGTCGACGAATAGATAATATTGACTCTGACCTTGAGAATATTCAAAAGGCTTTGCTTAAGAAGGCAGAAAATAATATTTACACATTAATTCCTGGATATACTCATTTGCAAAGAGCACAACCAATATCTTTAGCACATCATTTAATTGCGTACATTGAAATGTTCCAAAGAGATAGAGACCGTCTTTCTGATGCAAGAAAACGTATAAATATTTGCCCACTAGGAGCTGCTGCTTTAGCTGGTACTTCTCTGCCAATTGATAGGAATTATACTGCAAATCAATTGGGCTTTAATGGCATTTATCTTAATAGCTTAGATGCTGTTAGTGATAGGGATTTTGCAGTTGAATTCACTTCAGTAGCTTCTTTAATAATGGTTCATTTAAGTAGATTATCTGAGGAGATAATATTGTGGTCTAGTGAAGAATTTGGTTTTGTAAATTTAACTGATCGTTGTGCTACAGGGAGTAGCATAATGCCTCAAAAAAAGAACCCAGATGTACCAGAATTAGTTCGAGGAAAGGCTGGGAGGGTTTTTGGTCATCTTCAAGCTTTGTTAGTTATGATTAAAGGTCTTCCTCTTGCATATAACAAAGATTTTCAGGAAGACAAAGAAGCTTTATTTGATTCAGTGTCGACCGTTAGTAACTGTCTTAAAGCAATGACGATTCTTTTAGAAGAGGGTATTGAGTTTTGTTTAGACCGTCTTGGATCTGTAGTTACTTCCGATTTCTCTAATGCAACTGATGTCGCAGATTACTTGGTTTCTAAAGGTGTTCCTTTTAGAGAGGCATATCAAATTGTTGGTAAGGCAGTAAAACTTTGTATTAAGGACGGGGTTTTGCTTAAGGATCTCCCTTTTGATCAATGGCAGGCTCTCAATCCTAATTTTGAAAAAGATATATATGAAAACTTAATTCCTGAAAAGGTCGTAGCAGCAAGGGTTAGTTTAGGTGGAACGGGTTTCAATAGAGTCTCTGAACAATTAGCTAATTGGCGTGGGCGGTTTTCTTCAGCAAATTAATCACCTTTGTTTTGCTTTGACTGATTAGTATTCAAATGGTAGGTAATTTTTAGTAGAATTATTTACTGAAAATGGCTTTTTAAGTCTTTTTGGCACATTTATTTTTTCGGTCCAATTTTCAAGTGAGTATTTTTGTTGGCAACTTGCCCTTCCGCGCTGAGCAGGAAGATGTTATTCAATTGTTTGCTCCTTTTGGAGAGGTGGCAAACTGTTCTTTACCGCTAGAACGCGACACAGGTCGTAAAAGGGGTTTTGCATTTATTGAAATGGCTGATGAGGCAGCAGAAGCTGCAGCTATAGAAGGTTTGCAAAATGCTGAATTAATGGGGCGTCCATTAAGAATTAACAAGGCAGAGCCTCGTGGGGGAGGTGGTCCTAGAAGAGGCGGCGGCGGTTATGGCGGCGGAGATCAAGACTCTGCCCAACGCGCTTCAGGCGCTAAGGGATGGGAAGATCGGAGTTATGGGTCTTCAGAGTCTCCTGATAGAGATGAAAACCGAAGTAGACGCAGAAGAGGTGGTTCTTCAGACTCAGTATCATCTGATGCTGAATATGGTGGAGCAGAAGGTTAACTCTTAAAGCTCATTTTCTTCTAAACATCTAGCTGCATTTTCTAAAATTTTTAAATCTGCTTTTGCTTGCTGGGCTTTTTTGCTCATTTCATGTCTCCATGCTCTAGCTCCAGGAACTCCCTGAACTAATTGCAAAAAATGTTTGCTGACGTCCCAAAGACGTCCATTTTTTTGTAGATGTTTTTCTGTATATGGAATCAGATTTCTAATAATTGAAGAAGCTTTTACGTTTGATTTAGTTGCTCCGTAAATTAAATAATCGATTTCTTGCCAGAGAAGTGGATTTGAATAAGCTGCTCTACCTACCATTGCCCCGTCAAATATTTTAAGGGCTTTTAAGCATTCTTCAGGAGTGTGTATGCCTCCATTTAATTCTATTTTTAGTTTAGGTCTCTTTTTTTTGAGTTTTTCAACCTTTTCATATTCAAGAGGAGGTATTGTTCTATTTTGCTTTGGATTTAAACCTTTAAGCCAAGCTTTTCTGGCATGTATGGCAAATCTATCTGCTCCTGCTAGTGCTATTGCATCTACAAATTTTAGTAGGAATTCATCACTGTCATAGTGATCAATTCCTGTTCTATGTTTAATGGTTACTGGAAGGCTAGTTGCATTTTTCATAGCTTCTATACAATTGGCTACTTGTTTTGGATTTGACATAAGACATGCGCCAAAATTTCCTGATTGAACTCTTGGACTAGGACAACCAATATTGAGATTAATTTCGTCATAGCCCCACTCTTCTGCAATTTTTGCTGCTTCAGAAAGTTCTTTTGGATCATCACCTCCAATTTGTAAGGAAATAGGGTGTTCAATTGAATCAAAATCTAATAGCCTTCTTCCTTTTGCATGCAGCAATGCTTTAGCGACAATCATTTCTGTATATAGCAACGCTCTTTTACTTATCTGTCTAAAGATGACTCGAAAGTGTCTATCTGTGCAATCAAGCATTGGGGCAATGCTGAATTGATATGCTTCAGTTATGTCTTTCCTTGGTTTGGCAATCATTTTCCTATGTTGCCAATAAATAGCCTGGATCTACTGTTTTTGTAGATAGCCTTTAATCTATTTAGTTGTTTTCTATGGATAAAAAAGTATTTTTATCAAGCCGAAGAGCCATCCTTTTTAGTTTGCTCTTGGGTATTTGGGGGTTGATCTCAGCTCCCAAAATAGTTTTTGCAGCATCTAAAGCTGCAGATGAAGAATGGGATTTACCGGAAGAAGACTGGAAAAAACGACTTTCTTTGGAGGCTTATAGCGTTTTGAGGAAAGAAGGAACAGAAAGGCCTTTCACTAGTCCTCTAAATGAAGAGAAAAGAAAAGGAATCTTTCATTGTGCAGGATGTAATCAAGCCTTATTTGATTCTTCTAAGAAGTTTGATAGTGGGACGGGCTGGCCAAGTTTTTGGGAACCTTTGCCGAATGCAGTTTCAACTAAAACCGATTTTAAATTGATTGTTCCTCGTACTGAATATCATTGTAGACAATGTGGCGGCCATCAAGGTCATGTATTTAGTGATGGCCCTAGGCCAACAGGTAAAAGATATTGCAATAATGGAATTGCCCTGGTTTTTAGGCCTGTTAATTAATTTGGATTTTTGCAATTAAAGAATTTTTGTAATTGGTGCGGGCTTCCACGCTTGTTTTATGAACGCATTAACCTTAAACATTAGTAAAAAAGAATTCTCCATTAGTTCGTATGAATGAGGAAGCCTCTACATCAATCCAAGAAGATCAAAATGATGTTTCAAATGCTCCTGATTTAGACCATGGGGTGGAAACTCTTGGAGATCAAGGGGAAACTTCACAAGATTCTCAATTAGAAGATGTTTTAAAGGAAGAATCTCCTGGAGATTCAACAGATGTACCAGCTTCTGATTCATCTGCTTCAAGTCTTGATAATGAAGCTCGACTTGAACAATTAGAAAGAGAGCATGAAACCTTGCGGAGTCAATACATGAGAATAGCTGCAGATTTTGATAATTTTCGTAAAAGGCAAAGTCGAGACCAGGATGATCTTCGTTTGCAATTGCAGTGCAATACTCTAAGCAATATTTTGCCTGTTGTAGATAATTTTGAAAGAGCAAGACAGCAATTAAATCCAGAAGGAGAGGAAGCTCAAGCTCTTCATAAAAATTATCAGGGCCTTTATAAACAACTGGTTGAGGTTTTAAAACAGCTTGGAGTTGCTCCTATGAGAGTTGTAGGTCAAGCTTTTGACCCTAGTCTTCATGAAGCAGTATTGAGAGAACCCAGTCAAGAATTTTTGGAAGATATTGTTTTAGAAGAGTTGCAGCGTGGTTATCATTTGAATGGGCGAGTTTTAAGACATGCTTTAGTAAAAGTTTCTATGGGTCCTGGCCCTTCAGAGAGCGCTCAAGAGAAAATAATGGAAGATTCTAAAGAAATAGAGAATGCAAATAATTCAGATTCATCAAACAATGCTGACTAATTCAATGATTTTCATTTTTTCTGAAAGGAGCTAATGGCTGATTTTTATGATCTTTTAGGGGTTAGTAGAGATGCTGACGCTGATACTTTGAAAACGGCTTACAGACGCTTGGCGCGTAAATATCATCCTGACATTAATAAAGAACCTGGAGCAGAAGATCGCTTTAAAGAAATAGGTCGTGCTTATGAGGTTCTTGGAGATCCCCAAAAACGAGCAAGATATGACCAATTTGGGGAGGCAGGAATAGGAGGAAGTTCTGGCATGCCTGATATGGGAGATATGGGTGGCTTTGCTGATTTATTTGAAACCTTTTTTAGTGGATTTGGTGGAGCGTCTCCTACAGGAGCAAGGTCTCAGCGAAGAGGTCCTCAACAAGGAGATGATCTTCGTTATGATTTAACTATCGATTTTGATCAAGCAGTATTTGGGCAAGAAAGAGAAATAAGAATTCCTCATTTAGAAACTTGTGATACATGCTCAGGAAGTGGAAGTAAGCCTGGCACTGGTCCTACTACTTGCAATACTTGTGGCGGAGCAGGTCAGGTCCGTAGAGCAACAAGAACACCTTTCGGCAGTTTTACTCAAGTAGCAGAATGCCCTACCTGCAATGGAACTGGTCAAGTAATAGCTAACCCTTGTACTGCTTGTGGTGGTAAAGGTGTAAAACAAATTCGCAAAAAACTTCGCATTAATATTCCAGCAGGCGTTGATACTGGAACAAGATTGCGTGTATCTGGAGAAGGTAATGCTGGCGTGCGGGGCGGTCCTTCTGGAGACTTATATGTTTTCTTAAAAGTTAAAAATCATCCGAAGTTAAGAAGAGAGGGATTAAACATTCATTCAGAAGTAAATGTTAGTTATTTACAAGCAATATTAGGAGACACTATAGAGGTTGATACTGTTGATGGACCTACAAGTTTGAAGATTCCAATAGGAACTCAACCAAATTCAGTTCTTACTTTAGATGATAAAGGTATACCTAAGTTAGGAAATCCTGTAGCAAGAGGCGATCATTGCATATTGATAAAAATAAGTTTGCCTACTAGATGTTCAGAAGAAGAAAAAGCTTCATTAGAAAAATTAGCAGCCTTACATTCCGCTAAAGGTTTACAATACCATCACCATAAAAGTGGCTTATTTGCTAGATTTTTTGGAGTTAATGAGTAAACAGGGTTCTTCGAAACTTAAATATCTTAATCTAAAAGGCATCTCTTGCCCTGTTAACTTCATTAGATCATCTTTGGCGGCAGAAACTCTTGAACTTGGTGATCAATTAAAGATTGATCTTGATAAAGGTGAACCAGAAAGAATGGTCATATCTGGTCTACTTAAAGCAGGTTATAAAATTAAAGTTATAAATGATGAGTTTGATTCGATTACGTTATTAGTAAGTTCTGGTGAAACATCAATTGGATAAAATAAAAGGTATAGTAGTAGCTTTAAAGGCTAATTATTTTTTGGTTGATGTTGATCTGCAAATTAACTCTAGAAGTAATAATTACCTTGATAAAAAAAGGTTTTTATGTACTAGTAGGAATCGCTTAAGATATTCTGAAAGATATATCGCCGTTGGGGACTTTGTATTTTTAGAAGAATTAAATTATGATCAGAATACAGGTGTAGTATGTGATGTATTTCCTAGATCTAGTTTTCTACCCCGTCCTCCAGTTGCGAACATTTCAGATATTTTTGCTGTAATATCACTATCTCAGCCTAATTTTGATGCTGATCAAGTAAGTCGTTTTTTATTGGCAGCCGAAAATACAAGTTGTTCTGTAACTATAATTTTGACCAAACAAGATTTAGTCGACAAAAATCAACTGGATGAACATATTAATCAATTAAATACGTGGGGATATAAATCTTTTGCAGTTTCGATAAAAGATGGTTATGGAATTAGTGAATTAAGAAATCGATTAGAGAAATCAACAATTGGTGTTTTTTGTGGCCCTTCTGGAACAGGTAAAAGTAGTTTACTTAATTATTTACTACCTAGAGAATCAATTCCAGTAGGAGATTTATCTAAGAAATTGCAAAGAGGTAAACATAAAACACGGCATGTAGAACTTTTCTCAGTAGCTCAAAATTCTTTGTTGGCTGATACTCCTGGATTTAACCGTCCTGAAATAGTTGTTGAACCTACAGATATTCCTGTTTTATTCCCTGAGCTTAGAAAGCAGTTGGTGAATAAACGTTGTAAGTTTAGAAACTGCCTTCACTTGGAAGAACCAGGTTGTGCGATTGATAAGAGTTGGGAAAGGTATATTTATTACAAGCAGTTCTTAGAATCGATGATTAGTTTTCATCGCTAATACCTGGAAGATTGAGATTGAGTCCACCTGTAAGTTCTTGCATTTTATCTTTCATGGTTGTACTTGATAATTCATGGGCACTTTTAAGAGCCTCTAAGATGGCATTTTCAATTGTCTCTTTATCTTCATTTAGTATTGAAGGATCTAGTTGCACACGAAGTGGGAGTTGATTGCCAGAAAGCCATATTGAGACTTTTTCTTTTGTATCTTTTCCTTCTAACTCCATTACATTTAGCTCTTCTTGCAGTTTTTGAGCATCTTGTTGAATTTGTTGAGCTTTTTTAAATGCTTCTGTTAGTTGCCCAAAATTTGGGAGTCCGAATGCAGCCATTTTTTTGATTAAACAAATTGCAGATTAGTGAATAGATTCAAAGCCAAGTCGTTTGACTTCAGTCTGTAGCAAAAGACCATGGCTATCTTCGACTTTTTCTTGAATTAATGTGATTAGCCTAGATATATCTATAGCACTTGCACTGCCAGAATTGACTATAAAGTTTGCATGAGTCTTAGATACTTCTGCACCTCCAATGCGAATTCCTTTCAATCCTAGCTTTTCAATGATCTTTCCAGCTTTTTGAGGTTCGGGATTGCGGAAAACACTGCCACAACTAGGAAGGTTGTATGGTTGTGTTTTTAATCGATGGTTTAGATTTTCTGTAGTGATACGAGACAATTCTTGTCGATCGTGTCCAGGATCAAGTTTAAAGCGAACAGATAAAACCATTAACTCTTCTTGTTGGAGGAGGCTTTGGCGATAATCAAATTTCAGCTCTTTATTTGTTAATTCAAATGGCTCACCTCCAGATAAAGATATTGCTGTTAAAGATACAAGCCTATTAGCAGTGCAATTCCCTTGAGCCCCTGCATTCATGACTGCAGCTCCTCCGATTGTTCCTGGGATGCCTACTGCCCACTCAAGTCCATGAAGACCAGCTTTTGCAGCACGTCTAGCTAGTACAGGGATTGGCTCTCCTCCTTGAGCATCGATTAAGCCAGTTTCAACATCTATTTTTGCGCCTTGTAATTTTTTCGTACATATAGTTAATCCTTTGAGGAGGGTATCATTTATTAAAAGATTGGACCCTGCTCCAATAATTTGACAAGAAAGATTATGCTCTTTTGACCAACTAATTAATTCTTTTATATCATTAACATCATTTGGCTCAGCAAACCATTCTGCAGGTCCGCCAACTTTCCAAGTCGTAAAGTTTGCTAGAGATATTTGTCTTTGTATCTTAGGCTGCTTCAAATTTTTTAGCCTGCCTTATTCTTATTACTAGAATCAATTAACTCTTCAGATAATTTATTGATGTCCCCTGCTCCCATGAAAACAAGGAGATCACTTTTTAATGTATTTTCTTCTAGGCTTTCTATTAAGCCTTTAAAATTATTTGATGTATAAACTGGTAGATTTTTATTTTTATTTTTTATTAATGAAGAAATAGTTTGGATGTTTACTCCTTCGATTACTTCTTCTCCAGCACTATATATAGGGGCCAGAAAAACAACATCAGCTTTTGTTAGTGAAATTGCAAAATCATTGATTAAATCTTTTGTTCTGGAGTATCTGTGAGGCTGAAATATTATTATAATTCTTTTTGCTTTTTCAGGCAGAACTTTATTTTTAGTGTTAAGTAATAGCCTTGCCATTGATATGGTGGCTTTAATTTCACTTGGATGATGAGCATAATCATCAACAATTTGTCTTCCTTTCCATATTCCTTTGAAATCAAATCTTCTTGAAGGAGCTTGCAAATCTGGCAACTTATTTTGTAACTCTTTAAAGGATAAACCTGCAACCCGGCATGCAGATATTGCGGCGACTGCATTACTGAGATTATGCAAGCCTGTTAACGGTATTTTGATTGGGCCAAGATACTTTCCATCTTCGTAAAAATCAGCAAGTGTTTCCCTTCCATTAATTTCTATTGGTATAGCAGCAAAATTTATTCCTTCAACTTCTTTTATTGACCAAAAGAGTGTCTTTTCATCTAAATTATTGTTAAGATTATTGCAGTCATAATTAGCAATTATATGTTTACAATTACTGCTGAACTTCCTAATAGTATTTTTCAATGATTCTAAATCTTTATAATAATTAGTGTGATCTAATTCTAGATTTGTAATTACTCCTATTTCTCCTTCAAGCTTTACAATTGTTCCATCTGACTCATCTCCTTCAGCAACAATAAACTTGCCTTTTCCAGCATGGCTATTGCTATTATAAAAAGGAACTATGCCTCCAATAATTGCAGTAGGGTCTTTTTTATTTAGTGCTAGTAGTGTTGTAATTAGGCTGCTTGTAGTTGTTTTTCCATGACTTCCTGCTACAACAATTGAACTCTGCTTTTTAATTAGCCAAGCAAGAATATCTGATCGATGATATATCTCTAGCTTTAAATTTTGAGCTTCCTTTAGTTCTTCGTTCTCTGGCGTAATAGCTGTACTAATAACTATTATTGGCTTTTTTGCCTCACCATTAATTATTGTTTGAATATTTTTGGCATTCTGATCCTCAAATATTTTTACGCCATTTTTTTTCAACTCAATGATTGATTGATTTGTTTTTTTGTCTGAACCTGAAACTTGAAATCCATTTTTGGCAAGAACAAGCGCAATGGCTGACATCCCAATGCCCCCAATGCCTATGAAGTGTATGTGGCGTATTCCTTTGTTAATGCTCGATTGGTATAGATCTTGATGATTGAAGAATAACGTTACCTTGTAATAAAGGCTCATATTTTAATTTTTCAAGCTCTATTTTTCGGTTTTACTGGCTTTTCGAGCTGATTTTTGTAGAAAGCATTTAAAAAACAAGAGAAATGCACCGTATTTCTGTATGATCACAGGCCATTTCCCCTCCGATTTATAGCGGCTTTAAAAATGACCTTACGTGTAGCGATTAATGGATTTGGCCGAATTGGTCGTAATTTCATGCGTTGTTGGTTGAGTCGAGGCTCAAACACAGGCTTAGAGGTTGTTGGAGTCAACGTGACCTCTGACCCAAAGACAAATGCGCATTTGTTGAGATATGACTCCATTCTAGGTGAGCTCAAAGATGCGGATATTGATTACTCAGATGACAAATTCATCATTAATGGCAAAGAAATAAAATGCTTTTCAGATAGAAACCCTATGAATTTACCTTGGAAAGAATGGGGTATAGATCTGGTTATTGAATCTACAGGCGTCTTTAATACATATGAAGGTGCCAGCAAGCATTTAACAGTTGGAGCTAAAAAAGTAATTTTGACTGCTCCTGGCAAAGGAGATGGTGTAGGTACTTTTGTTGTTGGTGTAAATGCAGATACCTACAACCATGGAGATTTTGATGTCCTTAGTAATGCAAGTTGTACAACTAATTGTCTTGCTCCAGTTGTGAAAGTTTTAGATCAAACTTTTGGTATTAATAAAGGATTAATGACTACGATTCACAGTTATACAGGTGATCAAAGAATTTTAGATAATAGTCACCGTGATCTTAGAAGGGCTAGAGCTGCCGCAATGAATATAGTTCCGACTTCTACTGGGGCTGCAAAGGCCGTGGCTTTAGTGTATCCGCAAATGAAGGGCAAGCTTACTGGTATAGCCATGAGAGTACCTACTCCAAACGTTTCTGCAGTAGATATAGTCTTTGAGGCAGGCCGTTCAATTACAGTTGAAGAAATTAACTCAGCAATGAAAACTGCATCAGAGGGATCTATGAAGGGAATTATTAAGTATGGAGATCTTCCTTTGGTTTCTAGTGATTATGCTGGAACTAATGAATCATCTATTGTTGATACAGGCTTGACAATGTCTATAGGGAACAATATGGCTAAAGTTGTTGCTTGGTACGATAATGAATGGGGCTATAGTCAAAGAGTCGTCGATTTAGCAGAAATAGTTGCTAAGAATTGGCAGTAACCTTTTTTGTATTAGTTAATACTTAGCTTTTAAAAGTGCTTAAATTCTAGGTGTTCTTTTTTATTAATTTCTTTACCATTATTCCAAACTATTGATGGCACTCCTTGCTCTATTTTCCCAATTATCGAGCATGAAGGCATCACTCTAGTGAATTTTTTAGCCCATTCAGGTGGCAAGCTAATTATAAGCTCATAGTCTTCTCCACCATTGAGACACCACTTTTCCCAAAGATTCCCAGAAGGCCATTGATTATGTTTAGGGATATTTTCATTATTAATTATTGCCTTACAATTACTGCTTGCACAAATACTTTGAATCGCAGCTAATAGCCCATCACTACTATCAGTTCCAGCTGCTCTCCAAGGTAAATTTTTGGGCTTGCAATTTATAAGTTGTTTGAGTGCATTAATAGGAGGTATAGGTCTTATATGTTTTTTTACAGCTTCTAACTTTAGTTCATTATTGATTTCCGTTTGTCTTAAGACAGGTTCTGCAAGAAGAATGGCTAGGCCAAGTCTGCTTAGTCCATGTGGTCCGCTGGCAACTATATAGTCTCCAGGTAGTGCATTAGACCTGTGAAGACTTAATGGCCCTTGCGTACCAATAGCTGTTATTGAAAGAACTTTTTCAGTACCCATTGAGATATCTCCTCCAAGTAATTTTCCGCCAAAATTATTTAAAGCCTTATTTATTCCTAGATATACATTATCAAGCCACTTCCAGGGAGTATCTGGTGGAATTATTAGACCTATTGTTATTCCTAAAATATCTTCTACTCCACTACATGCAAGATCAGATAAATTAGTCGTTACAGCTTTCCAACCTATATCTTCAGGTTCGATATAATCAGAATTAAAATGTACTTTTTCCACTAACAAGTCTGTATTGATAATCAAGCTTTTTTCAGGAGGTTTAATTAATGCTGTGTCATTATCAATTTGACCTTTCTCCATATACTTTTTTAGCCGATTAAGTATTTCTTCTTCTCCTATATCTTTTAGTGTTTCTTGAGAATTTGATTTTTCACGCATGTGATTCTAGTTTATCAAGGCCATTTATAATTTTTATAGATATTATTTTGTCATCTACTCCTAGGTTGTTGAGTATTTCATTGCCTTCTACAACATAACCAAAAGCAGCATTACGTCCATCAATTAAATTTCTGCCAGCGGGATTTAGTTCTGCTTCATATAGAAAAAAGAAAAATTGAGAAGAACCATCATCTAAAGCTTCTTCAGAATGCGCCCACCCTAATGTTCCAAGAGTTGCAAACGGTAGAGTCGGGTTTGCTGTGTATAAACCAAGTTCTTCAAATGTTTGGTTGTAAATTGTTTCGGAACCACCTTCTACTTTAATCTCTAGTGGAACATGACGCTCTGCTTTTGTTTCAGGGTCTATGAAGCCAATCTCATTACCTTTTGGATCACCTGTTTGCAGAATAAAAAATTCTTCTGCCCTGTTAATTGGCAATCCATCGTAGAAACCTCTATTGGCTAAGTCTATAAATGCACCAGCAGTTAAAGGTGCATTGTACCCATCAATGATGGCATTCATATCTCCTTGTGTAGTTTTGATGTTTACACTTGCTCTGCCAAGAAGTCTAGGTAAATTATCAAATTCTGTGGGGATTGTATAAGGGAACTTTCCCGGTAAAAGGAGTGCTTCTAGTTCTCCTATTTCACTTAGTGACTTACGCCGTAAATCTATAAACTCTGACTTTTTTTTATTGCTTGCTTCTTCATTAAGATTTTCAAGATCATCCCTTAAAGATAAGATTATTTTTTCTGCTTTTCCTTTCTTTTCATTTGGTATTGAATCGAGGATTTGTTTTTTTCTATTATTTAGTAAAAATTGACTTCTTGAAGCTACTTTGCTTACAGCAGGCCAGCGATTGCCTCGTACAAGGTCACTAGTATCTTCAAGACTGTTTTGAATTTCCCTTAAATCCTTTTGTTCTATAGGTAGAGCATTTCTTAATATTGCATAAGGGTCTTTTATCCTATTGCCTTTTGGTAGAGCCGCCATGGCGGGCTGATCCCAAATGAGTGCGAAAGGGATAAATAATGTCAGAATTGCAAATAAGAGAATTTTTTTTGTCATGAGATGATTAAGTCATGCATGACTTTCGCACAGTTCTATGATTGTTTTGATTAATAGCGGAAATGATTTCAAGTAACGACTTCCGCACAGGTACCACTATCGAATTGGATGGTGCTGTTTGGCGTGTAGTTGAGTTTTTGCATGTAAAGCCAGGAAAGGGTTCGGCTTTTGTCAGAACGAAATTAAAATCTGTTCAATCAGGTAGTGTTGTTGAAAAAACATTTAGAGCAGGAGAGATGGTCCCACAGGCTTTGCTGGAAAAAACAACACTTCAGCATACTTATATGGAATCAGGTGATTATGTTTTTATGGATATGAGTAGTTATGAGGAAACTAGTTTGACCGCAGATCAAATTGGACAAAGTAGAAAGTATCTTAAAGAAGGTATGGAGGTTAATGTTGTGTCTTGGAATGATAAACCTCTAGAAGTGGAGCTTCCTAATTCAGTTGTGTTAGAAGTTAAAGAAACTGATCCTGGTGTTAAAGGAGATACTGCTACTGGTGGGACAAAGCCAGCAATTTTAGAAACTGGCGCACAAGTCATGGTTCCGTTATTTATTTCAGTAGGTGAGAAGATAAAAGTTGATACTCGTAATGATAGTTATCTAGGTCGGGAGAACTAATGACAATGAAACTTGATCACGAAGAACTACATAATCTGTTAGCCGCCTTAGCTGACAGTGATATACATGAATTTCGTTTAGAAGGCGAAGATTTCCGTTTGGAAGTCAAACGAAGTCTTACGGGCTCTCAGTTGCCTTTAAGTGCAGTAGATCAAGCAACGCTTACAAGAGACACTTCAGAGCCTTCTTCACCAGTAATTATTGAATCTGCTGTACCTTCAACTCCTAGCAACCCTCCTCCTGCAGTAGCTGCTTCAAGATCTGAATATCAAGAAATTACAGCTCCAATGGTTGGGACCTTTTATAGAGCTCCAGCACCAGGAGAGCCTGTTTTTGTAGAAGTTGGTACCAGAATTAATGTTGGTCAAACAATTTGTATTCTTGAGGCAATGAAATTAATGAATGAATTGGAATCAGAGATCAATGGGGAAGTAATTGAAATTCTTGTTGAGAATGGTACTCCCGTTGAATTTGGTCAAGTCTTAATGAGAGTTAAGCCTGTTTAGTTGTTTTTCTCAGTTAGTTCCAAAGCTAATTTTATAGCGGATAGCATGCTTTCAAAACATGCAATCCCTTCTCCAGCAATGTCAAAGCCTGTTCCATGATCTGGAGAAGTTCGAATAAATGGGAGTCCTAAGGTTGTGTTTACTGCAGATTCAAACGCAATAAGTTTGATAGGAATAAGTCCTTGATCGTGATATAAAGCCAAAATCCCATCAGGTAAGTTTTTGGCTGGGACATTTTTTTTCCAGGATTTTGCGGCAGAAATCCAGCAAGTATCAGGCGAAATTGGTCCTTTTAGTGAGATACGTGGATTTTTATTTTTCCATTCTTTAAGAGTAGGAATAATCCATTCAATTTCTTCTTTACCCAGTTGACCTTTTTCACCTGCATGTGGATTTAAACCAGCAATCAATAGCTTTGGCTCTTTAGTAAATTTCTGGCAAAACTCTAATAGAAAATTTAATTTTTCGGTTAATAAATTAGGAGTTAATTCTTTGTGAATTTGAATTAAAGGAATGTGAGTAGTAGCTAGAAGAGTGTTTAAGCGCCAGCCATTGTATGGGGATTGTGCAGAAAAAAGCATTGATGTAGTTTTTGCTTCTGCAAGTTCGGCTAATCGCTCTGTTTGCCCAGGGTAGCTGTGCCCTGCTTCTTTCCATGAGTGTTTTGCTACTGGTCCTGTAATGAGTGCTCTTCCATGTCCTTTTAACATTAACTTTGTAGCAACGGTGAGCCAATCAAAACTTGCTTTACCTGCAGCTTTACTACTCTTGCCCGGACATATTTTTTCTTGGTAGGGAATATCTTTAATAGTTAGGTTTTTAGGATTTGCTATTGCTTTTATTCCTTGGCTTTTCAATTTTGAATAAATGATTTCCATGGTTTCTTTACAGCCAACAATTAAAGGCTCTGCCTCGATAGATGAATCAATTGCACCAAGTGCTTTTAGGATGACTTCTGGACCTATTCCAGCAGGGTCTCCTAATGAAATAATTATTCTGTTTTTATTAATCCCATAACCGTTTGAAATTGTCATGTTGCGATTAATGTTTTTAGTTTGCCTGATCTATTGCATGGCTATAGGGCTTAATAAAGGATGGTTCGTTATTCATTGGAGCCCTTTTCTGCATGATGTTGGCTTTAAAGATGTTGATAGAAATAAACCAATAAGTTGATTTCAATTTATTAGGAACAGGTTTGAAAATGATTCATAAATTTAATCAAATAATTTCTATTCATTGAGAAAGAAAACAGTCCTTTAAACCAGATTTGTAGTCTGGATGAATTAGCGAATAGCCTAGATCATTACATAATACTTGATTGCTTACTTTTCTATTTTCTTGCCAGAATGATAGAGCCATTGGACTCATTTTCTTTGCAGCCAGATCAAATTTCTCAACTGGAGGTAAGTTTTGGCCAAGAAGCTTTGCGGCGTATTCCATTACCTCTAGATTGGAAGCAGGGAGATCATCTGCCAAATTAATAATTTTTGGATGAATATCCTTTGAAATTAGAGAAATCAAATGCATTATTGCACCAGCTATATCATCTATATGAATTCTTGAGAAAACTTGTCCAGGCTTATCGACGATTTTGCTGTTTTTCTTTTTAATTGCTTCCAAGGTTGATCTTCCTGGACCATATATACCAGGCAAACGAAGAATTTGGACAGGCATTCCTGATGCCAGCCATGCCTCCTCGCAGGCTAGTCGTCGAATGCTTCTAGCTTGTTTAGGTTTAGGTATATCCTTTTCTCTTACCCATCCTCCATTCCGATTGCCATATACACCAGTTGTGGATAAATACCCTGCCCATTTAAGAGGCATTTCTTTAAGTTTGTCCCCAAGAATTTGTAATACCGGATCTATTCCATTTTCCAAAGGAGGGATGCAACTAACTAGGTGAGTTACTCCATCTAAGATTTTTTGAGGAGGAACATCTTCTCTTTCACTATCAAAGACAAAATCTGCACCAGGTTTTTCGATACGTCTTCTACTACAAAAAACTTGGGCTCCCAATCTTCTTGATACTGCGGCTATATGTTGGCCGCTAAAGCCTCCACCAAAGATAATCATTTTCGAATTTGGTAAAAAATGATCTGATTGCTTGACAATCTTTTCTATCATGAGTACAAATGTATTACTTGCGGATTTTCAATGGCTAGTTCTTATTTGCATAGTTTGCCAGACAAAGCTTCTCATTTTCTAGTAGTTGACGATTTTTCTGACAATCAACTTAGTAGCAGTTGGATGTCAATCCTAGTACTCATGTTGATTTCGTTTAGCTTTATAGCTTTTGTAATTCCAGAGAAGCCTCAATATTATGCCTCTATTTGTGAAAAACATAATTCTCCAAGTGCTTGCCAAGTTTGGTGAATTGTTTATGCGGCTTGATAATCCCAATCATTTGGTGAACTCTTTGTTGTATTTTTTTTCTCAATAGGTTGAGCCCATTCCAGCAATCTAATTGCTAAGCGAAGATCACCATCCATCCAAGCTCTTAAGGCCATAGCTCTTCTAGGATCATAGAATCGTTGACGTCTGTACCACATAAATGCTTCTTCATCTGATTTTCTGCCATTACAATAAAGACAAGCCGGAACGCAGTTTTCCGTAATACTTAGGCCACCATGGCTACGAGGCACCACATGATCAATTGACTCTGATGGATGCCCGCAGTAAATACAACTTTCACCAGTAAAAGTATGAAGGGACTGCCTCCATCTTCGGACACGTAACTTGGGGCAGAGATCTTCTAAGAAAACCGCATCCCTATTTTGCATCCGATATTCTCGGTTAATAAAATTTTGACGCGATAATTATTTTCGTCAATGTCTTTTGGATAGCTTTTTTGATTTTGACCTATTTAATTACCTTCACTTTATTTCTAGACTTATGTCGTTAGTTAAGAATTACCTAGTAGCTATACCTTTCTTCTGCATAACTATCTTCAATTCTATTGTCTTTTTTTAAATTGCTCTTCTTGTTCTCTGATTCAGTAGGCTTTGGATATAAGTCACCTAGATAACTGATGCAATTATTGAATTCTTCAGGATCTCTTACCACTGCTTCAATTATCATTGCTGCTGCTTGTTTTGGTGATGTTTTGAATAGCCCAGGTTTTTGATTTTTTATTGATTCATATGCTGCACGCCAACTTGATTCATGACTGTTGCCACCTTGCCTCATAACACAATAGATATCTACACCTATCCCGGCTTCAGCTAATGCAGCAGGAGTGCTGATTAAATTTAAGGCTGTAAGAAATCCAATTGAAAGGGGCAGCGAAATAAATTGGTTTTTTTTGAACATTTGACTATGTCGAGCTCTTGTTGTTCAAGTTATCTATCTATTTTCTTATGTCTAGTATTTTTAGGAATTTAGCAATCCCAGTGATCCTAGGAACTTAACTAATAATGGCAAGATCAGTAGAACTGTGATCAATCTCACAGCATGCAAAGTTGCCACTGCAGCACCAACTCCAAACTCTTCTCCTACCAAGCTCATCCCACTTATACCTCCTGGTGCTGCTCCTAATAGTGAGATTATTGGGTCTATTCCAAGCAAACGACTGCTCCATAAACCAATAGTGATCCCTGTTAATACCAGCGTAAACGTAATTAATAGTGCCGGTTGCCATAAATGTTGAAGTTGCTCGAGTGAATCTTTAGTTAGCCCAGTCCCAATAACGGTTCCTATTCCTATTTCTAAAATTGTTCTTGTTCCAGTAGGCCAAGCAGCCATTTCAATTTTCCCAGTCATGCTAATTAAGCCTGCACCCAAAAGAGCTCCTGCCAAGGGAGCGGCTGGAATCCCAGTTGGGATTGTAATGAGTCCAACGAGTGAGCCTGCTAGCAGGTATATCAATAAATTTTCAATTGAAGCCATTGTGATCAAAATAGAATTTTGTGTTTTATAGCCTGGTTCTGAGTTGACCGCTTTTTATTAATTGTTTGTGGAGACTAAGACTTGAGCTTTTTGATTTATGTGTTGTCATTTATGTAGGTACTTACTTCATTAAATGTCTGCTTCTTGTTCATTCAGAATTACTAGAACTGCTGAAGACCTTGCTCAAACTCTGACTGCTATTTCTCAGCGATTAGTGAAATTGGAACAGCGTTTAGAGGCTTTAGAGTTGCAATCCACCAATCCAGAAGTGAATCAGACTGATGAAGAAAAAGTCATGCTTGATGGAGTAGATCAGATGCTTCAAGAATGTAAAGGCCTTCTAAATACTTCTTCTAATGATCAGACAAATGATGAATTATGGGTAGAAGATGGTGGAGATCAGCAGGGTATGGCTGCCTAGGAATTTCATTGCTCACTTGCTGCAATAATTTAAAGCCAATTAAAAATAAAAAGGGTCTAAATTGTTATTTCTAAAAATTTTAATCTGTCAATATAGCGGCAGCGGCAGCGACACCACTTCCAATTGGCTTTTCCAAAATATTTAATTGTATCAATGTAACTTCAATAGATGATATAACAGTAAGGATGTCACGGTCATTGACAAATCCAAGGTGACCAATCCTAAAAACTTTTCCTTTTAAATGGTCCTGACCTCCTGCAAGTAATATATCAAAGTTCTCTTTAATATAATTCCTAATAACATCTGCATCTATACCCTTTGGTTCAATAGCTGTAACTGAAGGGCTGCCAAAACCTTTTGCAGCAAATAATTTCAGCCCTATTGCCTCCATTGCAGCTTGAGTTGCTTCTTTGTGCTTATTGTGGCGTCTAAAAATATTTTCTAGACCTTCTTCTTTCATCATTTCCAAAGCTTCTTGAAGTGCAAAATAAATATTTACACTTGGAGTGAAAGGGTTGCTATTTTTATCCCCACTCTTTTTGTATGATCTTAAATCTAAATAAAATTTTGGTAAATCAGATCTTTCGTTGGCTTTCCAAGCTTTTTTGCTAAGTGCTACAAAACTAAGCCCTGGTGGGATCATATATCCTTTTTGAGAGCCTGAAGCTACAACGTCTAAATGCCATTCGTCCATGGGCACATTGGTAGCACCTAGGCTCGTCACACAATCTGCAATTGTTATGGCATTCTTGTGTTGACTCACATGTTTACTTATTTCTTTTAGATCATTAATTACTCCTGTTGATGTTTCAGAATGAGTAAGAATTACTGCTCGGATATCTTCGTCTTGATCTAAAAGAACTTTAAATTCCTCCGGATTTAAAGGTTGCCCCCAATCTGCTTTTACAACCTGTACGTTTAGTCCATAGGCTTTTGCAACTTTTACCCACCTTTCTCCAAATTTGCCATTCTCACCACATATAACTTTGTCTCCTTTGCTAAGGGTGTTAATTATTCCAGCTTCCATTGCAGCAGTGCCACTTCCAGTAATAGTTAAGACGTCTTGCTTGGTCTGGTGCAACCATTTAAGAAGTTCAGTGGTTTTGTTAACTATGTCTTGGAATTCAGGGGTGCGATGACCAATTGGATGCTGTCCAAGCGCTTGTAGAACTCTTTCTGGTACTGGAGTAGGTCCAGGAATCATTAGAGCAAGCTTTTCTTTCATCGCTTCTGGATAGATAAAGAGTTATTTTAAAAAACTATCAAGCGAATTACTTTATTTCTTCTTCTTCTCCTGATTCAAAAGGCTTAACCCTGCCAGTTTGGGTAACTGCTGCTGCTCGAGCTGCCGCTCAACTCTTGCATGGAAACTCATATTCTGCGCTACAGAAAATTAATTTAGTTAATAATAAAGAATCAATAAATGTTCCTGTTATTTCTGCATCCTTGTTTTCCGGGGGGAAAAGAGCTCTTGGAATAAGCCATTGTGACTCAGGATTACCTTTGGATTTAACTAGAGGATTGGAAATTTGGACTTTTCTTGAGTATGTGGAACTTGACCTTGAAATTTCAAGTGAATTTATTTCAAATGAATGGTTGCTAATAATTGGAGGCTTTGGTGTTGGAAAAGATGATGAACAAGGGCAAATTTGTATTTCAGAATTTGCAAGAGAACTTTTATACAGCAATCTTTTACCTTTTAAGAAGCAAAATAAGGTTTTACAACTAGAAATTACTTTTCCTAAAGGTCAAGAGTTAGCTGAGAGAACAAGTAACTCTTCTTTTGGGATTGTTGAGGGACTTTCGGTAATTGGCACTCAAGCAGAAAGTCAGGACAGTGCTTCCCCTAATCAAGTATCGGCTGCAATTAATCAAATAAGATATAAATGCTCAAGGTCGACTTTTTCAGGTCATTTAACCTTTGTTATTGGCGAAAATGGATTCGATTTGGCCTTAAATCTTGGTTTGGATTCTGAATCAATTATCAAAACAGGTAATTGGTTAGGCCCTTTAATAGTTGCAGCTGCAGAAGAAAGGGTAAATACGCTTTTGCTTTTTGGCTATCACGGAAAACTTATTAAACTTGCTGGAGGAATTTTCCACACTCACCATCATTTAGCAGATAGCCGCTTAGAAGTTTTAATTTCGTTAGCAGTTAAGGAAGATATACCTTTTCGGTTGATTAAACTTTTGGAAACATCCAATTCCATTCAGTCTGCTTTATTGACCTTAGAAGGAGAAGACTTGTTACTGGCAAAAAAACTTTGGTTTAGGCTTGCTTTGGAAGTAGAAAATAGAAGTAAAGTTTATGTAAAGAGATATGTTTCTTCTTCTATCGAAATAGGTTCTGCCTTGTTTGACCGTCAAAGGAGCTTACGTTGGGCAGGCCCATCAGGCCTTACACAAATTAAGTCTCTTGGCCTTCATCTTGAAGCCTAGTATGAAGCTTTAATCTACTCTGATCTTTATATAGATTATTTTTCGTTTATATGTCTTCCAATTCACAGCTTGAGAAAGAGAGAGTTCCATCGATTGTTATTCTTGATTTTGGATCACAGTATTCTGAATTAATAGCTCGCAGAATTAGAGAAACAGAGGTCTATTCAATTGTGATGGGCTACAGCACTTCTGCAGAACAATTACGCGAATTAGCTCCTAAAGGGATAATTTTAAGTGGTGGACCAAATTCAGTTTATGAAGAGGGGGCTCCTCTTTCTGACCCAGAAATATGGAATTTGGGCATACCTATTCTTGGTGTCTGTTATGGCATGCAAGTTATGGTCCAACAATTGGGAGGTCGTGTTACTTCTGCTATTGGAAAGGCAGAGTACGGTAAGGCACCACTCCATGTCGATGACCCCACTGCATTGTTAACGAATGTCGAAAGCGGATCGACAATGTGGATGAGTCATTGTGATGCAGTAGAGGAGCTTCCTGATGGCTTTGTTCGATTGGCACGTACTTCAAATACTTTAGAAGCAGCTATTGCTTTACATAGTCGGAATTTTTATGGAGTCCAATTTCACCCAGAAGTTGTTCATTCCATCGATGGAATGATAATGATTAGAAACTTTGTCTATAACATTTGTTGTTGTCAACCTAATTGGACTACGAGTGCTTTTATTGATGAAGCAATCGCTAATGTTAGGAGCCAAGTAGGAGATAAGAAAGTCTTACTTGCCTTATCAGGAGGAGTGGATTCATCGACATTGGCTTTTTTGTTAAAGAAAGCTATTGGCAACCAGCTTACTTGTATGTTTATTGACCAAGGTTTTATGCGCAAAGGAGAACCAGAGTTTTTAATGGAATTCTTTGATGAAAAGTTTAATATTAATGTCCAATATATAAATGCACGTAAAAGATTCATATCAAAGCTTCAGGGTATTACAGATCCAGAAGAAAAACGGAGAATTATTGGAACAGAATTCATACGTGTTTTTGAAGAAGAAAGTATAAAGTTAGGGCCTTTTGATTACCTTGCCCAAGGTACTCTTTATCCTGATGTCATAGAAAGTTCTGGAACAAATATAGACCCAAAAACTGGAGATAGAATAGCAGTCAAAATTAAGAGTCATCATAATGTTGGAGGACTACCTAAAGATCTTCAATTTAAATTAGTTGAGCCATTAAGAATGTTGTTTAAAGATGAAGTTAGGAAAGTTGGGAGAGCTCTTGGTTTGCCAGAGGAAATTGTAGGTAGGCATCCATTTCCGGGCCCAGGACTTGCAATAAGAATCCTAGGAGAAGTCACTGATGAAAAATTAAATTGCTTACGCGATGCAGATTTAATTGTTCGAGAAGAAATTAAGCAGGCAGGTTTATATCATGAAATTTGGCAGGCATTTGCGGTTTTGTTGCCCGTGTGTTCTGTGGGTGTTATGGGTGATCAACGAACCTATGATTGGCCTATTGTTGTTAGATGTGTCTCAAGTGAAGATGGGATGACAGCAGATTGGTCTCGCTTGCCTGATTCACTTTTAGAAATCATGTCTAATAGAATTGTTAATGAAGTTCAAGGAGTAAATCGAGTTGTTTTAGATATAACTAGTAAACCTCCTGGGACTATTGAGTGGGAGTGAAATTAATTAATTTGCATTAGTATCTGCTTATTGGACTGGTTAAAAAGGTAGGAAATAGTTATTTTGGGCTAGTGACTGAAATTCATTGACTGTAGCTAATCAAACAGAAGTCGTTGTTGACCGTAGACTCCAATATGACAGCATTCAGTTGTCTGGTAAAACTGTTTTTTTAAACCCTTTTCTATATTGGAGGAGATTTGATCACAATACAGATCGTTGGTTGCGGGAGCCAGGTCAACTAGGAGAAGAACAAATAAGAATAAACCGGTTACGCTTTTACCCTGAACTTGATTGGAATTATTTGGACGAAGAAGAGCGTAATGTTAAAGACGGAGCAGTTGAGATGTTTCTTAAAAGCCTAGAATTAATTAGTACATTTCACCCAGAACTTAGCTCAGGTCAATTATTAGAAGTAGAACGTAAAATGGCCGTTACTAAAAAAATTGCTTTTGAAAGGTGGGTTGAGAAATCTTTTAGACGTAGGCTTAAGAAGGAATCCCAAGAAAAACAACGTATTGCAAGAGAGCGTTTTTGGCGGGAATGGAAAGAATGGTTGAGCTTGCAGACTACGCATAAAGCTGTAGTGCCTTTGATGGCAATATGTGTTTTTGCAATTTTTGGTGGTTGGTCAATGGGTATTTCTAGTAATAGTTGTTCTCCATATTTTTCCTCAACAGAACAAACTAATATGTAATAGTCTGCTTAGTTTCATGCCTGACTTGCCTTTTAATCAATTTCGTTTGGCATTAATGCAGGATGCTTTACCTATGGGGATAGCATTTTTAGAAAGGATTCGCCAAGGAGGCGTTAAAAAAGTAGTTGAAGTATTTTCAACTTCGGAAGACCCGCTTTCAGATTTAAAAAACGAAGGTGACGAAGCTGCTAGTTCATTGCGAGAACAATTGGACCAGTTAAGTCCAGGTCTTGGTAATCCCGTAATGGAAGTAGAAATTGATGTAGTGGAAAATATTGATTTCCAGCAAGACGTTACTTTAGACGAGCAGTCCTTAATGCCAATTTTAAGCAGAATAAGAGACCGCCTTGATTGTTTAGAAGTCTATTTAAAACAGAATACAGTTTAAAACTATAGATCTTAAAGAGATTTAAATATGAAAGGGAATGATCAGAACATAAAAACCAGCTATAAAAGGATTGCTTTAAGCAGTCAACCTAAGTTTTTAATAGCTCTAACAATATCTATATTTAGTTTAATAGCTGGGAGACTTTTCTTTTTGCAAGTATTGCAAGGGTCTTCGTATAAAAGATTGTCAGAAGATAATCGAATTCGGTTAGTTGCAAGTCCACCTATACGTGGCCGGCTATTAGATTCAAATGGAGAAATATTAGCGGATAATAGATTAACTTACTCCTTAATTGTATTACCCCATTTAATTAATAAAGATCGCTGGACTTCTCTTGCAGATTCTTTATCTGCTTTGTTATCTATTGATAAGACAGATATGGACAGAAAATATAATCAAGGACTCAAAAATAATCAATTTAGTATTACTTTAATACTAGAGATGTCAAACCAGCAGGTTTTGCGATTTAGGGAAAATGAAGTAAATCTCAGTGGCGCACAAGTTCATGTTGAATTAGTCAGATTCTACCCATTTAAAACTCTTGCTTCTCACGTCTTAGGCTATACTCAATTGATAAACTCTAAAGAGTATAAGCGATTATATAAGAAGGGCTATAAAATAAAAGATCGTATTGGAAGAACTGGTTTAGAAGCTGTTTTTGAAGAACATTTGAGAGGTAAATGGGGTGGTGAAATGTTAGAAGTTGATGCTTCAGGGTCAATTCAGAGAAGTTTGGGTTATCAATCTCCTAAGGCTGGTAAAGATTTGTATTTAACAATAGATCTTAGATTGCAAAATGCTGCCGAACAAGCTTTAGAAGGTAAAAGAGGAGGTGCAATTGTAGCTCTTGATCCTAGGACTGGAGCTATTAAAGCAATGGCTAGTAGACCAAATTTTGACCCTAACTTTTTCACAAAAACAGTAAGAACAGATAAGGAGTATCAGGATATATTTTTATCATCCAATTTACCTCTGTTAAGTAGGGCTTTAAATGCTTATGACCCAGGCAGTACTTGGAAAATAGTTACTGGAATGGCGGGAATGGAAAGTGGAGAATTTCCACCCAATGTTTTACTCAACACTGTCCCATGTATTAAATATGGGG
>QCHV01000016.1 GCA_003217035.1 Prochlorococcus sp. AG-402-G22 | reverse complement strand
ACTTTCCAGGGCAGGTGCATCCAATCTTTCTACTATTAAAATCCGCAAACCGGGATCCAGCTCATTTAGCAATACAGCCAATGTTGAGCTCATTATCCCAGCGCCTACTAGCACTGCATCGAAGCTGCTCTCAGCTTGAATAGGTTCAGAAGTAATCACCTTTACAAAGTTGTCTATTATCTAGAATATGAGTTAGTTAACTAAGCTCAAAGCAATCAATCGTTCAACAACATTATGAACAACGAAACAATGGCGCTAACCCATGAAAATGTTGAAAAAGTACTTGACGAGTTAAGACCATTTCTCATGGCTGATGGAGGTAACGTTGAGATCGTCGAAATTGATGGCCCTATAGTCAAAGTCCGTCTTCAAGGGGCTTGTGGGAGCTGTCCAAGTAGCACCATGACTTTAAAGATGGGAATAGAAAGGAAACTTCGTGAAATGATCCCCGAAGTTAGCGAAGTGGTACAAGTGCTTTAATTCTGAAGTTTTCGTTTGGCCAAATTTAGTTCACATTAGACTCTCTATCGTATTCAAGTCCTTGTTCATTCATCCATTGAGATTCTGTTTTACAATATGTGCTGTGCATAGAGATATGAATTACCTCTATAATACCTAGTATTGCAATCAAAGAAACGGGAACAAACCATAGAGGAGATGTGGCCTTAACCTTAAGTTTCATCTAAATAATTTTCTTGAAATACTAGCAGGTTTTTTAACCAAGAAAAAATCAATTTTCTTTATGTATTGTATACTCTTAAAGATTCAATTTCTTTGCGGATAGCCACTTCATAATTCAAGCAATCGACGGGCAGTCCTTTATAAATAGCAAGAAGCAAAGGTAATAATACTAACAAAGTAAAAAGCAAGCCGTAACCTTCAACTGAAGCAGCCTGAGTCTTAAAATTAAGAATGTAAATGAAAGATATGTAACCATGAAAGAGAACGAAGATCTTAGGCTTCAGAGCCATTGATCTAATTGCAGTTCCCAAGAAAAACAATACTGAATTCATCTTTCGATTAATCTTCATAGAGGGTAGTTGCATTTCGCTTGGGCCATTACAAGTATTAAAAACTAGCTGGCATTTTGCGAAATATCACTTTAACCCCTCAGACGAGAATATTAACGAAAGCTGAGAAAACAATGTTTTGTATCAAAATGAACTACCTGCAACAAGAATAATTGGCAACAATATTTATGTAGCAACAGCTACTAAACGTTCACCCTGAATTTCAGGGCGCAGTTCGAACCAGGCCATGGAACGGGGACCTGATCATTTCATCGGACTCTGATCAATGACAACTCTGACCTATCGAGGTAAGGAGTATGTTCAAACAAAAGAAGCTACTCCAAAGCAATTACTTGAGCTGACCTACAGACGGAACGTCTACACCACTCGAGTCAAAGAAGCTGCCAATCAGCATCAATCTCTGACTTACAGAGGTGTTGAATATCAAAAGTAATTCTTGAACAAATGACTTAAGAGCCTCTCAAAAGAGATTCTTAAGTCATTTTCATATCTAATTTCAAATCCTAAAGCTTAATTACAATAAAGGCTAAATAATTTAGGTGTCGAAAATAGAAATCTACGTTAGAAAAGGTATGTCCTCCTTTTAAGTATTAAAGGAAAAGGTCAATGGTTGAACTTACATTGCTGGCATTACTTAATTCAGTAGGAGAGAATTTTTGTGACTATCGGTCTGCGGGGAATGATACCTACAAATCATTATTACTTTCTTATAGTGATGCTAGTGAAGAGTACGGAGTAAAGAAAGTTAAGGAAGTAATAAAAGATTCTGATAGCTTAAACTTTTCAGCCGTTGCTGTGGCAATGTTAAAGTGTCCTCAACATTTATAGTCGTTCTTGGTTAATTTTTTCAAATTAGAGGATGAGGTTAATGCTTTCTATAACCAAGCATTCAACACGTTATTAACCAAAACTAATCTTATCGGCATTTATAAAGTGTGTCAGTCATGGTTTAAAGAAAGAACGTGAGTCGATTAAGATCTCTAATGCCAGCTCTGGCAAACAAAAGTTATTTCAACTATGGCGGTCAAGGTCCATTACCCCAACCTTCACTAAAGGCAATTACAACCAGTTGGGAAAGAATACAAGAACTTGGTCCATTTACAAATAATGTTTGGCCGTTTGCAGCCAAGGAAATCGATTGCACAAGAAATCAACTTGGAGCAATTTGCGGAGTTAAGAAAGATAGAATCGCTTTTACTGAAAACGTAACTAGCGGATGTGTTTTACCACTATGGGGATTACCGGTTTCAGATGGAGATAGAATTTTAATAAGTGATTGCGAACACCCTGGAGTTGTGTCTGCATGCAAAGAGTTTGCCAGAAGGAAGAATCTACTTATAGACGTTCTCCCAGTTCAACATCTACATAAAGGAGTTGAGAATACTTTGATTAACAACAAGAATCTTCTTGAAGATTTAGATTCAGCTCTTAAGCCAAAGACCAGACTAGTTGTTCTGTCTCATTTACTATGGAACACTGGTAAAATAATGCCCATTTCTGCTATAGCAGAAATGTTGAAAAGGCATAAAAACAAACCATTTCTCTTAGTGGATGCAGCTCAAAGTTTTGGTCAATTACCTATCGAAGAGGCCGCCTCAAAGGCTGATATCTATGCATTTACTGGTCACAAATGGGCTTGTGGCCCTGAAGGCCTAGGAGGAGTTGTACTATCAAAAAGAGTTTTAGATGAATCAAGCCCAACTCTAATTGGATGGAAAAGCTTAAAAAACGAAGGGAGTATTTACGACAATCCTTCAAGTCCATTTCATTCAGATGCTCGGCGTTTTGAAGTGGCAACAACTTGTATCCCCTTATTAGCAGGCTTAAGGTGCTCTCTTAATCTTTTAGAAAAAGAAGGGAGTGTTAGCCAAAGGCTACAAAAAATTCAAGTACTAAGTGCTCATCTTTGGCATGAGCTAAGTCAAATTGATGGTGTTCAACCTATTTTGAAAGGGCCTCCAGATGCAGGCTTAATTAGTTTCTCAACAACTTCTCAATCTTCGTTATCTAAGATTGTAAAAGTTTTAGGTCAACAGAATATCTGGATAAGACTTCTCGAAGATCCCAAATGGTTACGTGCTTGTGTGCACATAACAAGCACAAAAAGCGAAGTAAATAATCTTATCGGAACTCTCAAGCAGATAATCACTGACCTTTAATCTTTCCAAGTAAAGCAGTTTGTGCAATTTCTTTATCATTAAAATGAACTCTTTGATTGCCAATAATCTGATAGTCTTCATGACCTTTTCCAGCAATAATCACCACATCACCAGCCTGTGCTATTGAAATGGCTATTTCAATAGCAGAGGCTCTATCCAATTCAATAATAACGTCAAGATTAGAAGGTATACCTTCAAGAATTTGATTAATAATATCTCTCGGCTCTTCAGTTCTAGGATTGTCAGAAGTTATAACTACACAGTCAGCTATTCCAGCAGCTATCTCACCCATTTTAGATCTCTTGCCTTTATCTCTATCTCCACCACATCCAAACAAGCATATAAGCTTACCTGAAGTAAAAACCTTTACAGCATTCAAGGCATTTCTTAATCCGTCAGGGGTATGAGCATAATCAACTATTACTAACGGCAATTGGTACTTATCGTCTTTGTTCTCAACAGTTACTGACTCCATACGTCCTGGGACACCTGGGAAGTTTGCTATAGATGCCAAAAGTTCTTCCAGCTCAAATCCTTGCTGAACAAGTATCCCAATTGCTTGTAGTAAATTCATTAAATTAAATCGACCTAACAACTGAGTAGAAAAGCGGCCACTCCCGCAAGGGGTATGCAAAACGCCTCCTATCCCTTGAAGATTCATTTCTATATCAGTTATATATAGCTCGGGGTTCACAGATGTGATGACAATCGGATCTATTGAAGACTTCCAACAAACACCTTTCAATCGCTCTGCGAGAAGAACCCCCCATTCATCATCGATGTTTACTACCACTCTTGCCTCTCCAGGCTGAATTAAAGGTGGTTGAAATAAAAGAGACTTAGCTTCAAAATACGACTCCATTGTCTCGTGATAATCCAAATGGTCTTGAGTAAGGTTTGTGAAGACAGCTCCCGAAAAATGCAAACCGGCAACTCGTCTCTGAGATAGTGAATGCGAACTTACTTCCATCACGCCCAGGGATGCTCCTGATTGCAAAGCCTTAGCCAGTTGCAAATTTAAAATATTCCCAAAAGATGTCGTATGAGTTGCAGTCTCGCTATGCAGTGGCCAACGGTTTACCAAGGTTCCAAACAAAGCAGTTTGCCGACCAACGGATTCTCCAAGAAACTCAATCAAATGAGTTGTAGTCGTTTTCCCATTAGTTCCAGTTACTCCAATTAAATCCATTTGCGAAGAAGGTTCTCCCCAAAAAACGGATGACAGCTTTCCCATCAATTCAGTAATTGAGGTAGATGTCACTAAAACCAAATGCCTATGTGAAGAAAGTATGGATCTTTCTGACGAAGGTCCAATAATTGCAGCCACTGCTCCAGCAGAGAGGGCCTGCTCAAAAAAGCTTCCCCCATCAAGTTTTTCCCCAGGCAAACCAAAAAACAAGTCCCCTTTTTTTACACGGCGGGAATCACAAGAAATATTAGTTATTAAAGGGTTAGCAAGTCCTTCAGGTACATCAACCCCAACTGCATTTAAAAGAGAGTGTAACTTCTGAGCCATTTCCAAAAAGCAAGAGGGGCTCTTAAATCAAATTTATTTTCTCTTGAAAATGCCTTTGAAGCCAGCCCATAAGAGCTTCTTTCTTAAGCCTTGCCGAAACCCTAGGCAATTCCAAGGTGAGTTCTTTGTTTTGCGACTCAATGACTAGAACTGGGACTTCCAATAAATAACGAGCCCTCTCGAGCTCTGTAACTTGGTTAGTATCAATATCTTTTACACAAAATTGCAACTTTGGGTAAATATCTTCCAAGCAAATGGATCTTAATTTTTCTTCTAGCCCTTCACATAGGCAACAACCTACTTTGGAAAAAAGGATTAATTTTAAATTCCTCATCAATCAGGGACTGGATCACAACCACAAGGAGTAAAAGGGTGGCAACGAGACAATCTTTTAACAGTAAGCCAACCTCCTTTCCAGGGCCCATGACGGGAGATGGCTTCAACACCATACTGGCTACAGCTAGGAATAAAGCGGCAATTTGGTCCAAATATTGGCGACAACCAAGTCTGATACAGCCGAATTAATGCTAAAAGAACCCCTCTAAGAGCATTATTTAGAATATTGGGCCGGTGGGACGATAAAGTATCTTGTTCGTGCATATTCTCAAGTTGATTGAATTCAGCATGATGGATGTGTACTCACGATTATCCCTTATTTAATTCATTATGTCTCGATACCGTGGACCTCGCCTGAGGATCACGCGTCGCTTGGGGGACCTACCAGGTCTCACCCGGAAGGCCGCTAAAAGGTCAACTCCACCAGGTCAGCACGGCCAAGCCCGTCGCAAGCGCTCTGAATACGCGATCCGCCTAGAAGAAAAGCAAAAACTCCGGTTTAACTATGGAATTTCCGAAAGGCAGCTTGTTCGTTACGTAAAAAAAGCTCGTTCTCTCGATGGTTCAACTGGAACAAACCTTCTAAAGCTTTTAGAAAACAGACTAGACAATATATGTTTTCGACTTGGGTTTGGTCCGACCATACCTGGGGCGCGACAACTGGTTAACCACGGTCATGTGACTGTTAATGGTCGAGTTCTAGATATAGCTAGCTACCAATGCAAACCTGGTGATGTTATTTCTATTAGAGAGAGAAAAGAAAGCAAAAAGCTTGCCGAAGGAAACCTTGAATTCCCTGGTCTAGCAAATGTTCCTCCTCATCTAGAGCTAGAAAAATCAAAAATGACTGCAAAGATTTCAGGTAAATGTGAACGAGAGTGGGTTGCGATAGAAATCAATGAATTGCTAGTTGTAGAGTACTATTCTCGTAAGGTTTAACGAATCAATTCTCCAGAAAAAATGTAAGCCCCCTAATTTACTAGGGGGCTTTTTAATACAATAGTTCTAGATGGCTTTGAAAATTTATCAAAAAACCCATTTCAGAAAATTGCATCAACGAAAACCATGCAGAGCCAACTCCCAGGAGTCAATACACGGCTAATTCACCCTAAAGAAAGCTTTAATGAAGAAACTGGGGCTGTAATGCCTCCCATTTTCCAAAGCTCAACATTTACTCATGGGAATCCTAAAGGGTTCGATTACACCCGTTCTGGAAATCCTAATTTTAAGATTTTAGAATCCGTTCTAATTTCACTAGAGGATTGTAAGTATTCCACAGTTTTCGCTTCTGGAGTGAGTGCAATCACTGCAATCGCTTCCTCATTAAAAACAAATGATGTTGTCCTTTGTGAAGAAAATTTATATGGCTGCACTGTACGATTATTCAATCAGGTATTCAACAAATTTGGCATAAAAACTCAGTGGGTAGACTTCACAAAAGAATCAGCAACTGAGTTAATCAAAGAAGTCAATCCTGCAATGATCTGGATTGAGAGTCCAACAAACCCTTTATTGAAAGTAATCGACTTAAAAAAGATTTGCGATGTTGCCAAAGAGCAGCAAATCCCAGTAGTGGTAGACAATACATTCTGTACAGCAATTATTCAAAAGCCATTAGATTTAGGTGCAACAATGTCTCTAACAAGCACAACTAAATATATCAATGGTCATTCAGATGCACTTGGAGGCTCAGTTTGCACTAATGACGAAAACTGGGATGACAATATGAAATTCGCTCAAAAATCACTTGGGTTGCAATCTTCACCATTCGATTGTTGGCTAATAACTAGAGGGATAAAAACACTTTCTCTCCGTCTAGAAAAACAAGTCGAAAACGCATCCAATCTTGCTAATTATTTGATTAAGCACCCATCAGTGGAATCGCTTAAATACCCTTTTCATCAAAGCCACCCGCAATATCATCTTGCAAGAAAACAAATGCAGCTCGGTGGTGCCATTTTGACTGTCAACCTGAAAGCAAATCAAAAACAAAGCTACTCATTTTGCAAAGGTCTAAAGTATTTCACTATGGCTGAAAGCCTTGGTGGAGTTGAAAGCTTGGTATGTCACCCAGCCACGATGACACATGCCTCTGTCCCAACAAAAACAAAAGAAATGCTGGGGATTAGCGAGTCCTTAATTAGATTTTCAGTTGGATGTGAAGACTTTATAGATCTAAGAAATGACATCGTCAAAGGACTAGAAAAATTAATGTGAAAGAAAGGAATTTACTACTAGACCCTTACTGGGAAGCCAAAGATATTGGCAAGGCAATACCTAATAGTCCACATGCAGTTTCTGTAGCCCTGCCACGGTGGAGAGATGTAATCGCCTATGAAGAAAAAGATCCTGAATGTATGCAATGTTTAGAGTCAATTTATCCACGGTTTGGACTCAATCCACTTGTAGCTGAAATAGCATTAAAAGCATTAAATCTTTATGGGGAGAAAACTAGCACCTGCTGGCCATATCCAAACCGTAAAACAGCAAAAAAAGCCAAAGAATTCTGCGTCAATCAAAGCAATAGCTCAAGCATATATATTAAAGAAGTATCAGGACTTCATTGCTTAATAGTTGACAGAGAATCAAACTCTTTTGCAAAAGCATTTTGGCAACATACTGGCCTTGGAGCCTCCTCTAGGCAGGCAGCAATTGCACTCAACAAACAAAAAGCACCATTAGAAACCCATGGCGAAAATGCAAGAGAGTCTCTAAGAACTCGTTTAGCACAAATATATGGGTGTGAGTCAAATTCAGTTCATCTATACCCTTCTGGCATGGCTGCTCTAACAGCAGCTCTTGAAGCTTTAACTACACTACGACCTAAACAAAGTTCTTTGCAATTAGGCTTTCCATATGTTGATGTACTAAAACTACCTGAAGTCATATTTGGTGGATCTGCGCTAGTCATAACAAAAGACAACCATAAGCTCATAGAAAAAATTGACAAAGAAAATCCTTCTGCATTAATTGTTGAACTTCCTAGCAACCCAATGCTGCAATGTGTCGATTTGGCTCACATCTCGAAAATTGCACATGATAGAGGTATCCCCGTCATCGCTGACGACACCATTGGATCACCAGTCAATATCGATGCTCTTCCTTATGCAGATTTAATCTTTAGTTCATTAACCAAAAGTTTCGCAGGCCGAGGAGATATTCTTGCTGGGTCTCTTGTTATCAGTCCCGAATCTCAATGGGAAAAAACATTCAAAGAATTAATTCCTAATTGCTCAAATGCATCATTATCCGACTCGGATGCAATTGCACTTGAAGAGGTAAGTAGAGATGTCAATTTTCGTGTTGTTCAATTGAATAAATCTTGTCTTGCTTTAAAGAATCATCTTGAAGATCATCCTGGCATTGCTCAAGTGCTTCACCCTGCAAATTGTAAAAACTTCCAATCTCTAATGAGACCCAAAGCAGGTTTTGGATGCTTGCTATCTTTTGAATTAAAGGGTGGCTTAGAAAAAGCCAAGAGGTTCTATGACTCATTACAGGTTTGCAAAGGCCCAAGTTTAGGAACCAACTTCACTTTGGCATGCCCATATGTCCTCCTTGCCCATTATGAAGAGTTGGAATGGGCGGAAAAATGTGGAGTTCCTCGCAATCTTCTAAGAGTTTCAGTAGGACTTGAAAATACTGAAGAACTATGGGGACGATTTAAAAAAGCACTGAATACTTAATTGGAAAAGCTTCTATAAGTTATTAGATCAAGTCAAGATCATGAAAAGAGACTAAATTTTGGCTAATTATAAATTGATTGCATTTAAACAATGGCTCGCATTTACGAAGATAACAGCTTCGCAATTGGAAACACACCTTTGGTGAAACTTCAATCTGTGACCAAAAACGCCAAAGCAACCGTTTTAGCAAAGATAGAAGGACGCAATCCTGCATACAGTGTGAAATGCAGAATTGGGGCCAACATGATTTGGGATGCCGAAAAGAAAGGCCTGCTATCAAAGACTAAAACCATTATTGAACCAACTTCTGGCAACACTGGCATAGCACTAGCATATACAGCCGCCGCACGAGGTTACAAACTAGTTCTGACGATGCCTGAATCAATGTCGATTGAGAGGAGGAGAGTGATGGCAGTATTAGGAGCAGAGCTAATTCTTACTGAGGCAGCAAAAGGAATGCCTGGCGCAATTGCTAAAGCCAAAGAAATTGCAGAAAGTGACCCTCAAAAGTATTTTATGCCAGGGCAATTTGATAACCCTGCCAATCCAGAAATTCACTTCAAAACAACTGGTCCAGAGATTTGGGATGACTGTGATGGAAACATTGATGTTTTAGTTGCAGGTGTTGGGACTGGCGGAACAATTACAGGCGTATCTAAATATTTAAAACAAGAAAGAGGGAAATCAATTATTTCTGTTGCTGTAGAGCCATCACACAGCCCAGTTATTACTCAAACTTTAAATGGAGAAGAAGTAAAGTCTGGCCCTCATAAAATACAAGGTATTGGGGCGGGATTTATTCCAAAAAATTTAGATCTTTCAGTAGTCGATCGTGTTGAACAAGTAACTAACGAAGAGTCAATCTCAATGGCTCTACGCTTGGCACAAGAAGAAGGCTTACTAGTAGGTATCTCTTGTGGCGCTGCTGCTGCTGCTGCCATTCGTTTAGCAGAGCAGGAAGAGTTCTCAGGCAAAACAATCGTTGTTATCTTGCCTGACCTTGCAGAAAGATACCTATCCTCCGTAATGTTTGCAGACGTGCCCACTGGAATCATTGAACAACCAGCAGGAATTTAATGTCGGGCAGAGGGCAAAATTGCTTCGGGTGTAATTAACATTGCATCTCCATAGGAGAAAAAGCGATAATTGCGTTTTATGGCTTCATGGTAAAGAGCAAGTAGACGTTCTCTGCCTATAAGAGCACTGACAAGTAGCAGTAATGAGCTCTTTGGAAGATGGAAATTAGTCAACAGACCATCTATGACGCCAAATTTATGGCCTGGCTTTATAACAAGGTCAACTGGTCCTTTGAAAGCATGCATAGAACCATTCCCAGCCAAAAAAGATGCTTCAAGTGACCTAACAGTGGTTGTTCCAATTGCGATAACACGTCCTCCTCTAGCTCGACAATCCTTAACGGCCTCAACAACTTCTTCCTTAACTTCAACCCACTCCCTATGGAGTTGCAAGTTACGTAAGTCCTCATTTTCTAAAGGTCGAAAAGTTCCTAAACCTACATGCAAAGTTACAGTTGTACGTTGTACACCTTTTTGATTCAAGGCATCTAATAATGCATCACTTAAATGCAGACCTGCTGTAGGAGCAGCGACAGCACCTGGTCTTGATGCAAACCTCGTCTGATAACGCTCTGCATCAGATGGATCATGTCTTTGAATATATGGGGGCAATGGGACCTCGCCATAACGCTCTAAAAGATCTTCAATTGTTTCTCTATCAGAGAAACATTTTGAAAATTGAACTACTCTCCCTCCAGTTTCAACATCATTACTAACCACCTGAAGTCTCATAGGTTCCTGTTCCAAAGATTCCATCCATAAGAAGTCCCCTGGTCGCATTAATTTTGCTGGTTTAGCAAGACAAAGCCATCGTCCATTTCCTTGTGGCTCTAACAATAAAAGCTCGGCCAAACGGCCACTAGTTAATCGAACTCTTACTCGTGCTTTTAAAACACGAGTATCATTCATTACAAGTAAATCGCCAGGGCGTAACTCAGTTTGCAAATTCCATACTTTTAAGTGATTCGCTAAAGCAAGATCTTTATTATCTTTGGATACAACCATTAAACGCGCTTGATGGCGAGGTTCCAATGGTGTTTGAGCTATGAGCTGGTCATCCAACTCATAACTGTAGGAACTCAGCGTTAAATCTCTTGAGGAATCTGACAAAGGAAGCCACTCACGATTTAAATTGAGACCAATAAAGGTCTAAAGAAGACCTATTAAGAAGCAAGACTTTCTGGTTGATTTTCAATCAAGTTTGAAAGATCTTTTAAAAAAGCGGCGCCATCTGCTCCATAAATAACTCTATGGTCTGCAGTTAAATTGACTTGCATTTGACGTTTTACAGTGATCGAACCATCTTTCGTTGCAACAACCTTAGGAATTGAAGCAGCCACAGCTAAAATCGCACCTGTACCTGGTGGCAATATTGCATCAAACCGATCTACACCAAACATTCCTAGATTTGAAAGTGTAAACGTACCACTGTTGTATTCATTTGGTTGAAGCTGTTTGGACCTTGAACGCTTAACCAAATCAGCCCATTGACTTGAAAGCTCAAACAAATCAGTTTTGTCTGCATTTTGCAATACAGGAGTTATAAGCCCACCTTCTTCCATTGCAACGGCTACTGCTATGTTGATATTACTCGGGTAAGACATTCCTTCATTACTGCAAGCAGCGTTTAATTGAGGATGGCGAGCAAGTGTCTTACCTACTGCCTTGACAAGCAAAGCTGTCATAGTAACGCCATTAGGTTTTACTGTCCTATAAAAGGCATCGAGATTATCTGTGTTAATTGAATAGCCGACTCTGAAACAAGGGATAGCCAAACTTGCCTCCATGTTTCGATTAACTGCTTGCTGAAGAGTATTGAATGGAACTGTTTCTCCAGGGGAACCAAAACTATTTCCTTTGGGAATTTCAGTTGGTTTTGAATTAATTGATGAGCCAGTTGAAGAGACAGCTGCTTGCTGAGCTGTTTCTCTAATGGCTGGGGCATTACTTTCTGCAATCCATGGGACAGAAATAGGTTGACCTTTTGCTTTTTGGACGTCTTCCAACTGAATCCGTCCATGAGGACCAGACCCTCTAACAGTTGCAAGATCTACTCCTATCTGAGAAGCGAATTTCTTGGCTTTTGGCGTGGCAATGATTCTCCCATCATTGATTACAGGTGGGGCAGGTAGGGACTGCTCTGATGTTGATATTGGTACTGATGCAGCAACCGTCGGAGAAGGCTCTTCCGTTTTAACGACATCTTGCTGTGATTGCGAGTTGACTGAATCTGCTTGAACTAACTCTCTGTCTTGTATTGGATTATTTGCTTGTACAGAGGCAATCTCCTCTTCTGTTTCAACAATCAAACCAATTGTTTCACCAACTGGAGCTGTACTTCCCGCTGGCATCAAAACTGATGCCAGAAAACCTTCTTGAAACGACTCAACGTCCATATCAGCCTTGTCAGATTCAACAACAAGAACGGCTTCACCTCGTCCAACCTTTTCACCAGGCTGCTTAAGCCATTCAACTATCTTGCCCTCAGTCATTGTTGAACTAAGTGCAGGCATAAAAATGTCATGCGTTGCCAAAACTTTTCTCCTGTAAAAGGTTCGAGGTGGTACTTAGCGCCCTATTCAACATAGTTCTAGCATTACCAAAAACAATGTTGCTGGTAATTCTTATTTTAGATCCCTATCAAATTAGGGCACGCCAAATGAAAGGCGATTTTATAAATCCTTGAAGGAAATGACTTCAAAACACAAGGCAATTACTAACTAAGATGGTCTTAGATAAAGTTTATCAATTAAAAAGTCACTTAAGGAGGTAATTTGAGACTCAAGAATTCAGTGGGGCTAGCAAAGTCTGGCCTAAGAAAAATTGCAGATATAATTTCAAACAAAGAACTTATATTCTCATACCTCTTATGTTACGGTTTGATTGATTTTTTATCTGTTCAACATACCATACGATTCCCTGATTCCATCTTTGGTTTTCGAGGTGAATTAATATTAAACACAATTGCAACATACTTCTTCTGTACTGCTTTATACATTATCTTAGAGGATAACAAAAGTGGCAATTCTAGCCTTATTAAAAAAGGGTTTAGATCCTTTCTAAGAAAAGCATTATCTCTATGTAGTATCAAAATAATTTCAGGGATTAGAATCTTACTAGGTACAATATTATTTATAATTCCAGGAATAATACTTTCACTTAGATATATTTACACGTCAGAGGTAAAGGTAATCGAGCAGATTAATAATCAGCAAACCTTGAGGAGAAGTACAGAGCTTTCAAAAATAAACAAGTGGAGGAATATATTTGCTTGCATAATTATTAGCCTGATAGCAATCTTGATTAGCATATTTTATTTATCTTTTACAAGCTCAATAGGAGCTCTTGAAAGTCAACAATTTCTCGTCTTATATATAAATGAAATGTTTATAGGGTTTATGACTCTTTGGCTATATTCAACTAAATATGTTGCATATAATGATGCTAAAAAAATCCATGATCTCACAGAAGAAGAACTTTAGTATTAATAGATTGTATTGGTCCAAATAGCCTTTTAAATAAAGGATTTATCCACTTACTACTCACGATTTTTCTCTCTGCAAAGTTTAAGCATACTATTAGCTATGGCTGGTCAATCGCTTCTACCACACCATCTCTAACCAAGACTGAAAGTTGCATTTTACTAACTAAATTATCTCCTACCTTAAGATCGCAAAAACTTTCAATCTGGCCTTGTTCAACTATTTCCTCCATTTTTAGTTCTCTAACTTGCGATTGGTTCTGTAATAAATTTCTTTTTTGTTCTTCTAGTTCTGATCGCTTACCAGCCACTTGTTGCTGAACTCCAGCCACTTGTTCTTGAACTCTTGGATCTAAAGGGTTTGCACTCTGACTCCTCAAGCTTTCTACAACTTGCTGCCCCTCTTTCTCTAACTGAGCAAGTTGCTGATCAGCATTTGCTATCGCAGTGCTCAATTCCCTTTCTGCTTCTTCTTTCCAAGCAGGTGTCACAACTGCTCTAATAGTGATAGAGCGTTTTACAGAGATAGTCTTTTCTTCAGACATTAAAATTTTTCCTAAAGGCCAAGAATCTCAATGAATGTGAAATAGGTCAACTAAATTAAGTATTTAAGAACATCCTTAAGCATAAATTGAAGCTATTGCACTCTTATCTCTTTCAGATATTTTTTCTCGTCTTTGCTTCAAAGTTTGAGTTAGCAGGCCATTCTCAATAGTAAAAGCTTGGACCAACGCAACTCCAGCAACGCGTTCGTCTGACCTGGATCCAGGGCGAGCAGCCAGCAAATAATTAATTTCTCTTCTTAATGCCTTTCGCAAATTTTCGTTTCCTGGGTACCCACCAAGATCTTTTGATAAGACTATTTGCTGCTTACGTGCCCAAACAAGCATTTGCTCAAAATTAGGAACCAGTAAAGCTCCAAGCTGTTTTTGATCTTGACCAACCATCATAATTTGCTCAATAAATGACGTGGCCAACAAGGCTTCCTCTAAAGGGCCAGGCTCAACATTTTCACCATTACTTAGGACAATTGTATCTTTAGCTCTTCCGGTAAGAACTATTGATCCATCAGGGAGCAACATTCCCAAGTCACCAGTATTAAACCATCCATTCTCATCAAGCACCTTTTTAGTTGCACCAGGATTATTTAAATAACCTTTCATAACTTGAGGACCTTTTGCTAAAACAACTCCCTTCTGATAAAAGTCCAATGGTTTGCCATCTTCAGGATCAATTATTTGAAATTCTGTTTCTGGCAAAGGGGGGCCTGAAGTCCCACGAATATTTTTCCAAGGCCTTCGACAGCTAAGGACAGGGCTCGTTTCCGTCAATCCATAACCAACCAATAGCTCTATTCCTAAAGCTTCAAAGAACTGATCTACATGTGGAGCTATGGCTCCACCACCATTTATGGGGAAAAGCAATCTCCCTCCACAAAGCCGTTCAAGAATCTTTGGCCATAACAGCAAAGAAGAAAGAGAGTGAATGGGCCATCTAAACACCATCTCTCCACAAGCAAAAACCCTATCCTTCAGTTTTACTTTTACTATTAATAAATTTCGAAATTTCCGTAGGGCCAATTTGTAAGCACCACTATTTTTGATTGCGATCTTTAAAAGTTTTTGCCTCGATTGGGGCATTTTTTTTACTACTTCATCAAAACCTGTCTTAACCGACTCCCAAAGTCGAGGAACTGTTGCCATAACAACAGGTCTAACTCTTTCAAGGTCTTGCTTCAAATATTTAATAGAGGTGTAATGCTGTGTACAAGCACAAGAGAAAAAATAATATTCTGCACTTCTCTCATAAGAATGCCATATGGGTAATACGCTTAACAGAGGTGTCCCAGGGAAAGGATTGGCAATACATGCCAAGCTTCTTATCTGATGCAAGAGGTTTGCATGCGTAAGCGGTACTCCTTTAGGTGTACCTGTAGTCCCAGATGTATACAGTATGGTCGCAATTTCTGAATCAGATGAAGCTGCAGAATCCAAATTATAAGTAGCTTCAATTGGCTCTTCGTTTTGAGCTTTTCTACAAAAATCATCCCATCCTAAAAGTGATGCTGTTGGATCATCTTCTAAAACCAAGATAAATTTTAGTTTCTTCTTTTGTTCTTCTTTCAAATCAAGCTTTTCCCACAACTGAACCGTCTGAACTATTAATGCAATTGCGCTCGAATTCTCCAAGATATAGCGAAGTTCATTTTCAGGTGCTGATACACCTCTTACTGCATCAACTGCTCCTACTCTCATCAAACCCTGATCAACAATTAACCATCTAGGGCTATTTTCTGAAAAAAGAGCTACAACATCTCCCCTCTGAATACCTAAAGATCTAAATGCAGCTGCAGCTTGCGAGATTTTATCTGCCAGTTGCTCGTAGCTATAAGTTTCAGGACATCGCACATGTGGAGCCTCTATAGCTTTAATTTTTCCATAATGGTTTTTCAAAAAAAGCCATATTTGATCTACATGATCTATCCCTTTGGCGCATGAATGATCCTTAAAGGCTCTAGCTTCTCTATTGGTCGGATTCCAGAACGCATAAGCTAAGCCAAGTTCATTTATTTTCTTTTTAGATAAAAAACCTAAAATCGACATTTGTTTTAAGAACCTTTGTTCATTATCAGTGGAAAATCTTGTAAAGACACAAGATTTTCCACTACAACCATTTCAACCCAAAATGCTTGAACAATTCATCTTTCATTAAAGGCTTAACATCTTCAACTTTTAAACCATTAATAAAAGAGCTCAACTTGCCAACTTTATGATGTTTTAACCCACAAGGAATAATATTCCCAAAGCGACTCAAGTCACAATCAATATTCAAAGCAAGGCCATGCTGAGTAATCCATCTTCGGCAGCCAATCCCAATTGAAGCAACTTTAAAATCACCTACCCAAACTCCTGTCAAGCCATCAACTCTGTGGCCAGAGAGACCCAACCTCTTTAAAACATCTAAAAGAACGTTCTCCAACTCTCTTAAATACCAATTTAGATCTGTTTTAAATCTTCGAAGATCTAAAACTAAATAAACAACTAATTGCCCTGGCAAATGGCAAGTAACCTCGCCTCCTCTATCAATGCGATATAAATTTGAACGAATGTCACTACATTTGGACAACAAGTTCTCTTCATCTGATCCTCTCCCAAGGGTGTAGCAGTTTGGATGCTGAAGCATCCAAACTGCTTGTGGTGCCAATGGTTTCTCAAAAAGAGTTCTCTGCCAATTCTTTTGCCAATCCCATGCTATTTCAAAGTCTATTAATTCAGAAGGTTCAAAAAACATCGATAAAGAACCCTCTTCTGATAAATAATTGATATCTAACTTCCTAAAATCATCAGGATCTGGAGAACAAGAATGAAATTGCTTATTCATGGTCGGAATCTTGAACTAACTCCTGCTCTTCGCGAATACACCCAATCAAAACTAGAAAAAGCGATTCATCACTTTAATTCGATAGTACAGCAAGCAGATGTATACCTATCAGTAGCAAGAAATCCTAGTGTCCCCCAACAAACTGCAGAAGTAACAGTTTTCGCAAATGGAACAATAATTCGAGCTCAAGAACGGAGCCACAATCTTTACGCAAGCATTGATTTAGTAGCAAACAAACTTTCTAGACAATTAAGGAGGTACAAAGAACGTCATAGCGACCACCACCACAGTAAAGGGCATAGGGCTTCTTTAACCCCAACAACAGAAGCCGTCCTAGAAGAAAAAAATATTGACGAGTCATTAATTAAAAACAAAGAGGCACATTTGCCAAACCCTGGCGTTCGTAAAAAATATTTCTCTATGCCACTAATGAGTGTTGAAGAAGCAAGACATCAACTTGATCTTATAGATCACGATTTTTATATGTTTAAAGAGATAGAAACAAAGGAGTTACAGGTCATCTATAAAAGAAACCATGGTGGTTATGGAGTAATTCAAGCCAAAGAGTAAATATTGCTTTAATTCATATGACATTCAACTCAGAGCCACAAACCAAAGTAGAGCTGTCATCTTTTATCCATCAGGCTGCACTTGATCCTCATTTAAGTCTAGATTTCTTCAATGAGCTATGTGATGCATCTAAGTATTTAAATCTTGCAGGTTTTTGCACAAGTCTTAGTCAAACTTCAGCAGCTCGAAAACGAATAGGCACAAGTAATCAACCAAAACTTATTACAGTTATTGGTTTTCCTTTTGGGAATGTCCCAAATAAATTAAAAATTTCCGAAGCCGAATATGCTGCCGAAGAAGGGGCTGATGAATTAGATATAGTGCCAAACTTCTTTGCCCTAAATGATGGGCAAACTGCAGTTTTTGCAGAAGAACTTTCAGAGATCTGTGAAATTGGGCTTCCTTCAAGAGTCATTCTTGATGTAACTAAACTTTCTCTGGAGAAACTTTCCTTAGCAATAGATGCATCGATTGATGCAGGAGTTAGAGGAATACAAACTGGAAATGGCTTTGGGCCCAAAGCTTCAACAAATATTATTCAGCAGCTAAGGCCTCTAACAAAAGGAAGATGCTCTATCAAGGCCGTCGGGGGTATAAATAATTGCAATGATGTTTTACGCCTTATAGAGGCAGGGGCAACTGAGATAGGAACTTCACATGGCCCACAAATAATCAAGGAATTCCTTCAAGATCAAACATGAAAGAAGTAGCGAAAATAAAAGGGCTTTCTTTAAAAGTAGGGCCTCTAGGTGAGAATGATCGATTAATTACTGTTCTAAGCGACCAAGAAGGCTTAGTTCGACTTGCGGTCCCAGGAGCTCGAAGACCTAAAAGTAGGTTTTCGGCAACAGCTCCACTGACCTTGCTCGAATTACAAGTCAGTGGAAAAAGCAGCCTAAAGAGAGTCAAGCATATAAAAGTTATAAAAAGTTTTAGCAGGCTTGGGGAAGCACTTGAAACACTTGCAGCAGCTCAAGTGTTAGCAGAATTATCTATTTCCCTGGTAGGAGCGAATGATCCTAATCCTGGAATATTAGAGGCAATTTTGATTCATTTAGAGCGCTTAGAACAGGAGCCATTAGATCCGATATTTACTTTGGCAAGCTCTGTACAGGCTTGCATTCATCTTCTGGCTTTAGGAGGGTATAACTTGCCTATTCATCAATGTTGTCGAACCGGACAAGCTATTGTCCCCCCCATTGGAGAGTGGGACTGGAGATGTAGCGTTCTTCCTAACGAGGGGTTTGCAATAGGCTCGGTCCCAAACGCAACTATTGAACTAAACCCTTCAGAATTAGCTTTATTGCAACGCCTAATCAAACCAAATCTTCCAAGAAAACATAATGGTGAAATTCTAGGACCGTTAAAAGTTTGGATGAAATTACTGAATATCTTAGAAGCATGGATCGAAATTCATCTTCAGATCAAACTAAATGCCTTAGAGATGCTGAAAACATCTATAAGCAAAATAGAAAGTCTAAGCGGAAAGTAACTATAAACTTTGGAATCAAAAAATCAGCATAATCAAAATATAAGAAATAAAAGTACTGTACTAAAAGTAAATGATTTTCGTCGCCTCTGGATTGCACAAATCTTTTCTCAAATGGGCGATAAGTTCTTTATAGTTTTAAGTATATTTCTTATTAGTGAGTATTGGTCAAAGGATTCCACAGGAGAACCTTATGCAATAACTATATTGGCAAGTGGTATATACCTTGCAAACAGTTTGCCAGCAATATTATTTGGTGCGATTGCTGGAGTTTTTACTGACAGGTGGCCAAAATTAAAAATAATGATTACATCAAACTTACTAAGAGCTTGCTTAGCATCTCTCATACCATTGAGCATAATAGATGGTCCTCATTTATATAACATTAGCTGGGGTTACTGGTTCCTATTAATTATTACTTTCACAACATCATCATTAACTCAGCTGTTCACCCCTGCTGAGCAATCTTCAATTCCATTAATTGTCAACAAAGAAAGCCTAATAGAAGCAAACTCTATTTACCAAGCGACCACAATGGGAGCAACTATTTTAGGTTTTGCACTAGGGGAACCTCTAATAAGAATAATGAGATCAATTTTTGGATCTATAAATTTACCTGGTGGAGAATATTTCCTTCTAACAATATGCTATGGAGCAGCCACATTGATATTAACAAAAATGAAATTAAAAGAAAATGAGGTCTTGAAAGTTAAAGAAAATATTTTCCTAGAGTTGAAATCTGGTCTTACAATCCTCCGTCGAACAAAAGTCGTTAGAAGATCAATTATTCAACTTGTAATACTTTACTGTCTAATGACTAGCCTATATGTATTAGCCATAAGCCTTGCAGCATCAATACCAGAACTCGGAGTTACTAAATTTGGTATACTTTTATCTTTTTGTGGATTAGGAATAGGATTAGGTTCTTTCTTAATTAGTCAAAAGGGCAGATCTTTTAAAAAGTCGAGGCTTATTAATTCAGGGTTAATTTTAATAGCCTTATGTTTAGTTTTTCTAGGGCAGATTCAAGGAATATTGAATGCCACTCTTGGAATATGTCTATTACTAGGCATAGGAGCTTCATTAGTTGCCATTCCCGCTCAAACCACAATTCAAGAAAGTACCCCTGAAAATGCTTTAGGGAAAATCTTTGGCCTTCAAAACAACTTAATTAACATTGCTCTTAGTCTTCCTCTTCTAATAGTAGGAGGATTGATTGCGAAACTAAGCCTTTTGCCTGTTCTATGGCTTTTGGCAGGAATTGCCTTATTTGGTGCTGTATTCGAGAAATATCTATAGCAGCTGCTAGCTTTCAGTAATACAAATTAATTTCAGGGTGCCTCATCATATTGCTTGGCTCGGAAAGAAGTCTCCGTTTTGCGGGAATGTCAGCTATGGCAGAAGCTCAACTATTGCCCTTAAAGAAAGAGGGCATCAGGTTAGTTTTATTCATTTCGACAACCCTGGGAATGCAGTTAACACGAAAACTTCTCTGTTAGCCAATGATCCTGAAGTCAGCCTGCCATATTTAATCAAATCTCAAGTTTATACAATTCCTTCTCCCAGAGCTCAACGTGAATTAAGAGAGTCTCTTGAGAGGTTAAAGCCAGACATTGTTCATGCAAGCCTAACGCTATCCCCTCTTGACTTCAGGTTGCCAGAATTATGTCAACAAATAAGAGTCCCTTTACTGGCAACTTTTCATCCTCCCTTTGATTCAAAAATCAGGAATCTCACTGCCAGCACTCAACAACTTACATACCAGCTATATGCTCCTTCTCTTGCTAAATATGAAAAAGTGATTGTCTTCTCAGATAGGCAAGCAGAAGTTTTAGAAAAACTTGGAGTAAAACAAAATCGCCTTGAAGTGATACCTAATGGAGTAGATACAGATTTGTGGAAGCCTTGGAATGGCCAGCAAATTTCCTCAAAGCATTCAGAAGTAAAAGCCAGGCTCGGCAAAGAAAGAGTTTTCTTATATATGGGAAGAGTTGCTGCTGAAAAAAATATCGAAGCTCTTCTCAAAGCATGGAGATCATTAAACACAAAAGGGTGTCAACTCGTCATTGTTGGAGATGGTCCACTAAGACCAACACTCGAAAACAACTTCCCTTCTAATCATAAAAACAAAATCCTATGGTGGGGATATGAATCAGACATTCAAAAGAAAGTGGCACTTCTTCAATGCACTGATGTATTCATACTTCCTAGCCTTGTAGAAGGGTTGTCATTAGCACTTCTAGAAGCCATGGCAACAGGTACAGCTTGTATTGCTACAGATGCTGGAGCCGATGGAGAAGTCCTGGAAGAAGGCGCAGGAATAGTAATCAGCACAGATAGGGTGACTTCTCAATTAAGAACTCTCTTGCCATTGCTGAAAGAACACCCATCATTAACCATCGAACTTGGAGAAAGGGCAAGAAAAAGAGTCTTAAATCAATACACACTTACAAGAAATATCGATAGCTTGGAAAGGCTTTACAGCAATATTTTAGGGGAGTCGAGTACAAGCAAATTCAGCCCAGTTCTCGACTTCTCTGAGCAGCTAAAACCACCGCTTCAATCAAAGCTGAACGAACACCTGCCATCTCTAGATGGCGCAGAGCTCTAATAGTTGTTCCTGCTGGAGAAGCAACCATATCTTTAAGCTCTGCAGGATGAAGGTCCTTCTCTTTTAATAATTTTGCAGAACCTGCAAGAGTGCAATTAGCTAAATGATTTGCCAATTTGCGAGGCAATCCTGCCGCAACTGCACCATCGGCCAAAGCCTCCGCAATCAAGGCCACATAAGCTGGGCCCGAAGAGGTCAATGCAAGAAAAGCATCTAATTTATCTTCTTCCAATTCAAGGACGTCGCTTATAGGCTTGAATATTGCTTTTACTAGTAATCTCTCTTCTTCATCAACATCATCCCCCCAAGAGAGTCCTGTCAGCCCAGCGCGAACAATGGAAGGTGTATTAGGAACAGCACGCACACAATTGTGAGAGGGGAAAGCTGATTGCAATTTTTCCAAGCTCACACCTGCCAAAATAGATATTAACAATGACTTCTTGGAAGAAGACAGAAAATTTGAGTGCGACTTCTCCTTAATAAGATGAAACTGTTGTGGCTTAACCGCTAGAAGCTTTATAGGTGCGTCCCATACTTGAGAAGCAGAAGGGTCCTGCGAAGAAACAACTTCCAGATCACTGTGAAACTCATTGATTACTTTTGGAACACTTTCATTGCTACCAACTACAGCAAAGATTTCATTAGCCTTAAAATGACCAATCTCCAATAGGGGAGAGAGAATAGCCTGTGCCATTCGACCTAGGCCTATCACCCCAATGGAAAAAGACACTTATTGCCAACCTCAAATAGCTGATGCGACAGAGTTACCCCATGCAGGCTCAGGAGCAGTAAAAGAAGTTTCCACTGAAGTGTTTTCTGATTCTTGTGGGGTTACGCTTGAAGGGGCTGGCTCTTCTTGAAAAGAGTTGGTTACAGTTACACAACTTGGAGCAAACAAGAAAATACTTTCACCAACTCTTTCTTGATGGCCATCTATGGCAAAAGTCCCCCCCGCAACAAAATCAACCGCTCTTTGAGCCTGATCAGGCTCCATCATTGTCAAGTTCAAGATAACTGTTTTTCTTTCTCTTAAAGCCTGAATAGCTTTTGGCATTTCATCAAAACTTCTTGGCTCCATCAAATTAACTTCAGAAGTCGTATTAGAAATACCTGGCATGCCAATCACATTAGATGAAACTCCTTTTCCATCAAAAGGGTTAGATCCTGCAAGAGAGGCCAATCCTGTTGCATAATCTCTTGGATCTCTTGATTCAGCTTCGTATTCTTCACCTCTTCCATAGTCGAGTTCATCAAAATCGCTGTCTAAATAGTCATCACCAGCGACAACTGCTCTAAGACGTGAAATAAGCGACACCAGTTAGTTCCTCTCAGGCTAATTTTGAGATCATCGGTAATACCGATAAAAAGACTAACTCCCGAACTGGAAAATTAGGTCCTATCCCTGAATAGCGTTTTTTATAGGCAGGAGCAAGGTTTTTAATAGCTTTTTTTGATATCCCTATGCAATTGTCTTATTTGTGATGTTCTCCAAACAAAATCGAACCTAATCTGATCCAGGTTGAGCCTGCTTCTACGGCTTCTTCCCAATCTCGACTCATTCCCATCGAACAATCCTTTAGCTCTAATTTGTCCGCCAAGATCCTGCAATCCTTAAATAGGGTTTTCCTTTTATTTACCTCTAGCTCAATTGGTGCGATAGCCATTAAGCCAGTGACCTTTATATTTGGGAGCTCAATCAACTCACTCCATACTTCTAAAAGGTGATCTTTAAAAAAACCGGTCTTATTAGCATCTTCCATAAGCTTTACCTGAAACATAACTATTGGTTCTTTTCCCTCCTCTAAAGCGATCCTTGAAATTCTTTTAGCCAATTTTAATGAGTCAACAGAGTGAATAAAATCAAAAGCCTTAACAACTCCACGAACTTTATTGCTTTGAAGTTGGCCTATAAAATGCCATTTAATTTGAGTCAAATCTTTTAAAGCAGTCAATTTCATTAATCCTTCTTGTAATCTGCTCTCTCCAAAATCAATTTGCCCTTCCTCAGCAAGCGCTCTAATCGAATTTACTGACTGTCCTTTACTGACTGCTAACAATTTGACGCCCTTATGCTTTAAATGATCAAATTCTTTCAAGCGACTAAACAAGATCACAATTTAATTAAATAAAGGTTTGCTTAAACAACTCTCTCCATCTCTCTAATTCTGGGGAAGCATCTCGTTTGCAACGTTTTAAATTAATATCAGCATGATGTCTAGCATCTAAATAAGGTATGGCCTCAAACTCAGCTCCTCTTGGCTGAAGAGTAACCAAAAAGAACATCCTTTGAGCATAAAGCGTTGCATAAACATCCCTACCTTGCCCAACTGGAGAAACAAGATAAAGCATCCCAAAAGTTGGATGATTTAGATATCGTTCTGAATTAGATCCCAATTAGTTCAAGTGATATCGAGAACACAATACTTCTCTCCAATGCCAAGTGGGCTTCGTACTGCGTAAAGTAGATAATACGCTAAAGAGCACCGTACTTTTGCCTTAAAAGAATTGCCAAAAGAAGCAGAAACCCCGTACCACCATTAAGCAAGAAAGCAGCCTGGGTCCTTATTGTTTTCGGTCTGAATTGAGCAGATCCAATTATCTCTCCTCCTGTCCTAACCATGAGCGCTTCAGCTCCTTGTTCAGCTCTAAGCAAAATATTGGCTAAGAAACGTTCTCCTATAGACAAAAACACCGATAAGCAACCTTTGATTCCAAGCTTCCTAAAGTTGATTGCCCTTGTAGCCAAGGCCCTTATAAGATTTTGAAATTCCTCTTGAACCAAGGGAAGGAACCTAAGAGCTAAAAGCAACTGAAAGCACAACCTGTCAACTGAGATTCCAAGTTTTTCAAGAGGTCTTAGGAACCAACTTAAAGTCCACATCAAGTCTTCAGGGGCAGTGGTTAAAAGCATCAAGTTGACGCTATGTACAACCGTAAAAATCAAAGTGGAAGTTTTAATTCCTAAATCAAATGATCGTCTATCAATCAGCAAAGGTCCAAGTTTTAACTTGCCTAGATAAATAGGTCCAAGATTTAATAAATCCCATGACGGCCCTGAAAACTTAGCCTCTGGCAATTCTTGGTATGAACGAAATGGTAAAGATAATGAAGCCTCACTAGTTGGGAGCAAAGTAGATAACAAACCCAATAAAAGTGAAAAGATCATCAATATGACAACAGATCGCCACCAAATTCTCAGAGGTATACGACTACAAACGGTGATTATCAAGAGCAAAAACGCCAACCCAGTTCTCCAAATAGGGCCTGCGAGTACAGGGGTTACTAAGAACATAGTTACCCAAGCAAATTTCAATCTGGGGTCAATCTTTCTAAGCCAACCCGAATCTCCAACTACATACTGACCAATAGGTAGTTTCTTTAGGAAGTCCATTAACTAAAAAGATAAGTTATCTTTCTGCCGAGCTAAATCTCTTTCTGCAGAACGTTGTTGTTTTCCTCTCCAAAACAACTTTAAAGGAGTACCTTCGAATCCAAGCCCTTCTCTTAATTGCCTTTCAATATATCTTCGATATGTATCCCCAAAAAGTTTTGGCTCATTAACAAAAAGACTAAACGCAGGAGGCTTAATTGAAACTTGAGTCCCATAATAAAGGCGACCTTGGCGTCCCCCTCTTGTAGTAGGAGGGCTCCTCCAACTCAATGCCTCTGTAAGCACTTCATTAACCACTGAAGTACTTACTCTCCTTTGGTTTTGTTCTACTGCTAAAGAAGCAAGGCTAAAAACAGATTGAACCCTCTGTCCAGTACTCGCTGAAACAAATAACATCTCAGCCCAATCAAGAAAATAAAGTTTTGATCTAAGTTCTTTTTCCATAGATGACATTGTGTAAGTGTCTTTCTCGACTGCATCCCATTTATTAACAACCAGCACACAAGCCTTTCCCTCTTGTTCTATTCTGCCAGCGAGCCTTTGATCTTGTTCAGTAACGCCATCTAATGCATCTATAACTAATAGACAAACATCACTTCTTTGAATTGCTTTGAAGCTTCTATTAATCCCAAAGAATTCAGGTCCATAACTTACACTTCTTCGCCTCCGAATACCAGCTGTATCAATCAATTTCCAAGTCTTACCTTCTCGTTTAATTAAAGTGTCAATAGTATCTCTAGTTGTCCCGCGAATAGAGCTAACTATTGCCCTATTCTCTCCACAAATTGCATTTAATAAGCTTGATTTTCCAACATTTGGTCTCCCAACAATAGCCAATTGAATAGGTTCGTTGCCTTCCTCTTCTAATTGCTTAGGTGGCAAAAGAGCAATTACTCGATCAAGCAACTCGCCTGTACCAGCCCCATGAATCGCAGAGATAGGATACGGCTCTCCTAAACCAAGCTTCCAAAATTCTGCTGCCATAGCAAGGCCTTGTTCAGGAGACTCACACTTGTTAACAGTTACTAAAACCTCACATTTATAACCTCTTAACCAAGAAGCTATTTCCTCATCTGCAGCCGTAATGCCATGTTGACCATCAACAATAACTAAAGCTACTGATGCTTCCGAAAGAGCTAGTTTTGCCTGTTCACGTATTTCTGGCAAAAATTCACTCTCATCATCAAAAACAAGTCCACCTGTATCTACAACTTTAAACTCTCTATCTCCCCAAAAACCATCTTGATATGTCCTATCTCTAGTTACACCTGGCTGATCATGAACTATAGCCTCTCTACTTCGACACAGCCGATTGACAAGAGTAGATTTGCCAACGTTGGGTCGGCCAATGATGGCAACCACAGGACGCGGCATGATGTTTCTCAAGGTTTATATTCTTGACCCTACTAATAGATATAAGAATTAACCAGATTTAATTTAATAAGAAAATTTTTTTTATTCTTTTCATTCAAAAACTCATTAAAAAGAAGAGCACCTCAAGAAGAGTCATTGGTTGATTAATGTTTCTCAAATTTTTCATGATCCGATAGAAATTTCGGCAGAGGTCCTTCCTCTGGAAGTTGCATGTGGTTTGCAAGAGACCATGACAAAAGCCAATTCACAGCAGTTGCTCGCCTGGTTTTCCTAGGGAATAGCTCACCAACTCGATAGCCTTGAAAATTCAAGATTTCCTTTAAAGATTGCTTATATTTCTTAGGGATAGAACGTGTTAAATGAACTGAAGCAGTTCTTTCACTAATGATTGGTGGAGAGCTTGGAAACTTTACTGACCAATACTCTGGTGTATTTGCTCCAGCATCCCATACACTCGAATCATCATTCCTTTTCTGATAACCAAGCCTTTCCCAAATCAACGTCCCTACAAAGTGATCACTTATCCGGTCATCAAGTACTGCAATTAACAAAGCTTTGCTTAAGGGCCAACAGTTGTTCATTAGATGTATACAATCATCAACTTGAGGATCTCCTTAACATCAATCTAATTTGAATAATGCAAGAAACTCAACCAGGACCTTTTAAAAGGAAGCCTTATAACAAAAAGCCAAACTTGAGATTGAATGCCTCTTGTACAACGATAGCCTTAATAGTCATTGCCATTTCACAAATACCTATTGGCTTAAAGTCTTCGCTTGAAATCATATGTATAACAAATAATAAGGGTACAAATCCAGCCGACCTTTCTTGGTGTAAAAAATCATAAATCAAGTATTGGAAGGCTTTTTACTCCTAATTATTAACAAAGAAAAATATGCATCTTCATTATCAGCAATCTGATTAGCTGGAGTTACTTGCTGATCTGAGAATCCAACTCTTTTTGCATAAAGTGTATTTTCCAGCAAACCAAGTTCTTTCAAAACAGGTCGAATCCAGGTCCACTTATTACCTAGCTTTAATAAAACCAAAACTCGCCTTAGAGTTTTTGACTCATTTAATAAGTTTTCAAGTTTTTCTTTGTCTTTGGGCGCTGGGGTAACTAAAAGTGATTCTTTCTGCAATGATAAAGGGAATAAACCAATAGCCGCTGAGGCAGAAAAGGAATTAACCCCTGGAATTAATTTCAAAAGACATTCAGAATACAAAGCCTTCATATAAATCAATACATAAGAACTTGTTGAATATAAAGAGCAATCACCCTGAGACAAGAAGACCACATTTTCACCTTCTTTAACGGCTCTATTTAACTTGCGACATGCATCTTTCCAGGCATTCTCAAGAAGTTCAAAATCTTCAACCATAGGGAAAATTAGGGGTAATTGGTTTTTATTCTTAATCCATTTAGCAGCAATCTCTGCAGCCATGCTCTTTGCATCTATTTTTGAAATTGGGTACGCAACTAAAGTCGCTTCTTTAATTGCATCTAGAGCAGCAATAGTTAAAAGAGAAGGATCGCCTGGTCCAACTCCAATAAGCGTTAAACCAGGATTAGGTCTGGAAAAGCCAAAGATTCTTGAAAATGAGATCAAATGCTGTGCAAATGCTAAAAATCTCTTTTTAAAAGGAAAGAATAGGTGTTGAATTTCCACTTTAATTTATATTATAGGAGTCTATTTTTTAGCAAATCCTATTAACTATGCATTCTAGGTTGCGGGTGCAATTTAGAGAGTATTTCAGACTCAGCCTTTGCCAGTACATTTAAACGTGAACAAACTTCTTCTCTATTAAATCTTTCCAGGGCTAATGTCCAATAAATTCCAAAATGACGCGCCTCACTTGCCAGCAAACTTCCAAACAAATTCCTTAAATCAATATCTGGACTTTCTTTTGCAAGTAATGACATCCTTTCATGGCTTCTTGCTTCAATTAATCCAGAAACCAAAAAGCTATCAAGCATTCTAAAGGGCTCTTCTTTTCTTATTTTCTTAGTTAATAATGCCCCATAAGGTGGAGCAGGTAAAGCTTCTAAATACCTTCCTCGAGAAATTATTAGCTTCATGACAAGTTCAAAATGCTCTAATTCTTCTCTTGCAAGAGGGCTCAGAACTTCAGCCAAGCCTGGCTCACATAAATATCGAAACATTAACTGCACAGCAGCCCCAGCAGCCTTTCTTTCACAATGCGCATGATCAATCAATACTTCTAGTGGATTTGCTATGGCTTGTTGAAGCCATTCATTACTAGTTTTCTCAACAAGCCATTTAATTTTTTTTGGCTCGATAACTTTTATTTTTGAAGTATGCATAAAACAGTTTATTTTTTACGCAAGTAATCCACAGCTCCTTGGAAGGCAAGGTAATAACTCATTGGACCAAAGCCACTTATTACCCCAATAGCCTTATCTGCCAAAAGAGACTTATGCCGGAACCCTTCTCTCGAATGAGTATTGCTTAGATGTATTTCAATGTAAGGGGTATCTGCGCTTAGCAAAGCATCACGCAAAGCAATAGAGGTATGCGTATAAGCCCCTGCATTTATCAAAATAGCATCGGTTTTCCCAATGCTCTGGTGAATACGATCAACGAGTAAACCTTCAGAATTGCTTTGAAAACAATCAAGAAGAATTCCTTCTTTCTCAGATAATTCTAAAAGGTTCTTCTCAATTGAGTCCAAGCTCTCAGACCCATATATGCCAGGCTCTCGCTTGCCTAATAGATTGAGATTTGGGCCGTTAAGAAGCAAAAAGTTCATAGCCCGAATTCATAATCATATAAAAATGCTATCTATCCTTGAGTAAATCGCCTAGCAAATTAGAAAAATTCGACGCTTTAGCTGATAATCTCCACTAGTGGTGAGGGTCGGTGCCCGAGTGGTTAATGGGGGCGGACTGTAAATCCGCTGGCTCTGCCTACGTTGGTTCAAATCCAACCCGGCCCACCTCCACAAGCCCTTGTAGCTCAGCGGTAGAGCACTCCCTTGGTAAGGGAGAGGTCTCGGGTTCAAGTCCCGACGAGGGCATGAACCAAACCCTTTTTTACATTGGCTGGCAAGATTAGAATTCTGGTACAACAAGCGAAATAATAAATAAGAACACAACATAGAGTTATTAGATAAATCTGT
>QCHV01000015.1 GCA_003217035.1 Prochlorococcus sp. AG-402-G22 | reverse complement strand
TCAAACCTCCCGGACTTGTTATTTCCAATAAAAGGCTATTCTCGGCTTTTTTGTTTTCATGAACAGTTCTTTTTGGAAAAAATAAGAATTTATTTAAGTCTTCTTTTAATTCATTAATTGATTTGATCAGTTCTGCATTGCTTTCACAAGTATTATCTATCAATCCGTTTAAGAAAAGTTCACTTTGATTAATGGAATTTATTTTTTCCATATGATGATTAACTCTCTCTTTTAATATATAATAAGAGCGCCTCATTTTCTTCGCTTTATGATAAAGTGATTGAGCTTCTTTTATCTGCTCTTTACTTAAATTTTTCGAGCATAGTATCTGATCTGCTTTTTCTTTAATTGCTTTATTCATTTCTATATCTACCAATAGTTTTTGTTGCTTTTTCAAATTTTTTTCTTCAGCTTCTTTTAGCTTTGATAATTTTTTAACTATAGAGGAATACAATTCATCCACTCTCTTAATTTCAAGATAGTTATTGTAGTAATTGCCTAGTGATAAACCAATTTTACCAGTGCATCTGCCGGAACTTTTATCTTCCTTCCAAACTCTATAATCTGTAGGACCATCGAAGTTAATGAAAAACTCTTCTTTCTCTAAAATGCTTAACCAAGCCAGCCATTTTTTATGCAGATATTCCCAATTATCTAAGGATAGTTCTTTTACACAGATATTCGCAAAATTCCCAGCTAGTTTCTTACCTTCACCTCCTAATTGAATAGCCAGTGATGGACTTACACCTTGATAGTTTTGCACTAATGCTTTTTGAAAACTTATAGGAATCAAGCTTAGTCTTTCTTTCCAGCTTTCTAATGATTCTTTTTTATTGGGCTGTATGCCATTTAAAGATGGAGGTGGCATGTAAAAATCACCTGTACTTATAGGCCTTAATCTAGATTGGTGATTCTTTACTTGTCTTCCAAGGGTTATTGTTTTGCGCTCTTCATTTAGCATTAAAATATTACTGTGCCTACCCATTAGCTCAAGAACTATTGACCTTTGAATTGATTGATTTGGTCTAAATGCAAAGCAAAACTCTATTACGCGGTCAAATCCTTCTTGCTTCAATTCAATTAAGGCCATTTGGCGTAGTGAATGATTAATTTGTTTGGCTAATGTGCTTTCCCCAAATACTTTCGTAGGCTTTTCTACTTCGACTAGTCTTGCTGAATAGGCATCCCAACTAAGCTCTATCCAAATTAGTGTTTTTATTGTTCGAAAACCTATTTGAATAGTGTTTGACGAAGGCTGCTGAGCCTTTTCAAAGCGACTTGGTATTACCTTCTTGCGCATTTCAGCTAGCACGGCTTTGATGCTCGTTAAATCCATTGCTTGGAGAGATTTGTTGCCCATTGATTTAGTTTGGACAAAGTCCGTAAGCACTTCTTTGAGATTTGCTGTTTAATTATTTAACAATGCTATGACTTCAACCCGTTCACTCATAGTTATTACTGGACCTAGTGGTGTTGGGAAGGGTTCTTTAGTCAAGATGTTGCTTGAAAGGAACAAGAAGGTTTGGTTGTCTGTATCCGCAACTACGAGAGAGCCCAGGGATCATGAAGTCGATGAAGAAGATTATTATTTTTTAAAGGTTGACCGATTTAAGGAATTAATACAAAAAAATGGATTTTTAGAATGGGCAGAATTTGCTGGGAATTTTTATGGAACTCCAAGAGCTCAAATTGATCAAAAAATATCTGAAGGAAGATTAGTTTTGCTTGAAATTGAGCTCGAAGGGGCTAGGCAAGTCAGAAAGAGCTTTCCCAATTCATTACATATATTCCTTGCTCCGCCTTCATTTGAAGAGCTTGAGAAAAGGATAAGAGGTAGAGGAACTGATTCAGCAGTATCTATTAATAGACGTTTGAATAGAGCCAAAGAAGAACTCCTAGCACAGAAAGAATTCGATGCCGTTGTAATTAATGATGAACTGGAAGTCGCTTTAAAAAATATTGAAAAGTTAATGGGACTTTAGAATTTTGACCTTCAATTTTTATAGGCCAGGGTGGAAAAGGAGGTCTGGAACGAATCGGTTCCACTCAACTAGAATTCCAGCTGTAATAACAATCCAAAGCGTTGCTACAACAGGAGCTGATCTGAACCACTTTGTGCTAAATAGTTTAAACATTAGTCTTTTTAATAGGTTGTTTAATTAGGTGTTCTTTTAAATCCAAGAATTAGCGAGGACCATTTAAAGTAATGTTCTCATCTTTTTCTCTTAGATCTCCACTTCTTCCTTGCTTGTTTGCTTCAAGCGGCCAAGCAGCTCCTTTTCTTAGGCATTGTCTGGCTAAAGCAAAATCGATTATTATTTCGTTTTCTGCTGGGTTCTTCTTGAGCTTTGATGCCCTGAGGTACTCCCTTCCAGACCATCCAATAATTCCTGCAATATATATAAAGATATGAGCAGGAATTAGAACATCTCCTTCATGATGTCGATTAGCAAGAGCTCCGAAAGGTTCAATGGTTGGGGCAACAATCAAGTGAGGAAGACCATCATCACCACATGAAGCTTTGCCATACCGCTCAAACCTGGCGATATCTTTTGCTGAAGTTGCACTGCTTGCGCGCTCCTGAAAGCGAGCATTCTCTGAGCAAAGAGATAAAGCGGAAGCAGTAAATTCGGAACTAGGCCTGTCTTTATTTAGAGCTTCACCAGCTGCATTAGCAATTGGTGCCAGACCTAACATAAGGAAGGCTGATAAGAGAATTGAGAAGAGACGACGCATTAGTTCGAAGCCTTTTTTAACCTGTTCTTATTAGAAGCAGGGTTGCACATTACCTAAGTTAAATGAGATACGCCCAAATGATGCAAACAGTACTATCCCTCGAAACAAGTTGTGACGAGACAGCCGTTGCAGTAGTCAGATATGAAGCGAAAAAGTTCAAGGTAATAGCCAATTGCATATCTTCTCAGGCAGAAGAGCATTCCCAATGGGGAGGTGTTGTCCCTGAGATTGCTTCAAGGCGTCATCTTGAAGTAATGCCTTTTCTAATTGAAAAAGCCATGAATGATTCAGGAATTGATTTTTCTGATATTGATTTAATAGCAGCAACAGTTGCCCCAGGCCTTACGGGGGCATTATTAATTGCTTCAGTAACAGCAAGGACCTTGTCTTCTTTTTATGGAATTCCTTTTTTTGGAGTTCATCACTTGGAAGGGCATCTTGCTTCTATTTTGATTTCAGATGAAATTCCTCCTCTGCCTTATTTGGTTTTACTTGTTAGTGGAGGACATACAGAGCTTATAAGGGTTGATAATGAAATTGAATTCAAAAGACTTGGCAGAAGTCATGATGATGCTGCTGGGGAAGCTTTTGACAAGGTTGCCAGATTATTAGGCTTGTCATATCCGGGTGGCCCGGCGATTGAAAAAATTGCGAAAAGTGGCTATTCAAAAAGGTTTGTATTCCCTAAAGGGAGGATTTCAATGCCAGGAGGTGGATTTCACCCGTATGATTTTTCATTTAGTGGTCTTAAGACAGCTGTATTGCGTCAAGTTGAAAAACTTAAATTATCTTCTAAAGAAATTCCAGTAGCTGACATTGCTGCGAGTTTTGAAGAGGTAGTAGCAGAAGTGCTTGTTGAAAGGACTTTAAATTGTGCAATTGATGAAGGAATTAGCTCTTTAGTAATGGTTGGTGGTGTAGCAGCTAATAATCGTCTTAGAGAACTGATGCAGAAGAAATCAAAAGAGAATTCCATCAAGCTTTATATGGCTTCTAAAGCTTTTTGCACTGATAATGCTGCGATGATTGGTGCTGCAGCTTTGCGAAGATCAATACTTGGCGCAGCTCCTAGTTCTATAGAGTTAGGAGTTTCTGCACGATTAGGATTAGATCAATCAAATTTGCTTTATAGCTCAAGTCCACCATTTTGAAATTCTCTAGAAATCATTAGAATATTGATATGGATATAGAAAATGAGAAAAGCATCAATAACTCTGGCGAGCCTGTAAGCAAGCAAGAGTTGAATTCATGGAAGCGAGGATTTACGCCTCAAGCAGAAATATGGAATGGCAGAATGGCAACTATTGGATTGATTCTTGGCGCAGGAGCTTTGATTATTGGAAATATTTTTTTAGACTCTCATAAATAAACTTTTGTTGAAGGCATCTGCTTTAAATATTCAATTCTCTAATCAAAATTTCAGTAAATGTGGTTGTTATAGATGGTCGCTTGAGAGAAATTTTGGCTTGAATCAAAGAAACTTACTGTTTATAGGCTTAAATCCTTCCACGGGGAATAACCTAAGAGATGATGCAACTCTTAGAAGACTTATATGCTTTTCTAAGGCTTGGAATTATGGAAATCTACTAATAGTGAATTTATTTGCAAGAGTAAGCAGATCGCCGTCGTTGCTATATCATTGCGCTGATCCAGTTGGACCTAGAAATAATTTGGAAATTAAAACCAGACTCAATATATGGGCAAATAATGCCAATTGGGATTTATGGCTTGGATGGGGAGCAAAGGGTATTTTCAAAAAAAGAAATGAAGAAATTCTTTGTTTAATAGAACAATTTTCAGACCTTCGTTTAGATAACTTCAAGAATTCTAATGGCCCTCTAGTTGCAGGCTTGACTAAGCAAGGTCATCCCTTACACCCTCTTTATCTATCTAGAAAAAAAATATTAATGCCCTTTAAGACTTTATAAAATCATTTTGAATTTGATTTTTTAATCTAGATTCCTCACTTTATTAAATCGAAAAACCTCAATTTTTCTTGATTTATCATTATAAATACTTTCTATTACAAATCAAAGGATTCTAAAAGGGCTACCATTTAAAGATTAGAGGAGTTATATAAGAAATGTCAGTTTTTTTTCATTGCACGAATATTCCAGTAATGGTTATGAAATTTTCTTGAGCACATGTATTTATCTTGCTCAACAATATCGATTGGATATGAAATGCAAACCTCGGTTTTTTGTTATCTATGACTCCTGAGCGGCTAGGTCTGCTTTGGGGCATCACAGTATTTGCTGGTGCTAGTGCAAGACTCTTGTCTGTTTTGACAGGTCTTCCTGGTGTTGTTTTATTGCTTCTATCCGGCTTGTTGATTGGTAGATCAGGGCTTGGTTTGGTAGAACCACTTGATTTGGGTCAAGGACTTGAAACAATAGTTGGTTTATTAGTAAGCCTTGTCCTTTTTGATGGGGGTTTAAATTTGAGAATCCCTGGGGAGACAATTAAAGCCACTGTCTTTCGTATATCTCTTATAAGAATTTTTATATCTTTTGGTGCTGTTGTAGTTACAGCACATTTTTTAGCAGGATTGGGATGGTCAGTATCGGGTGTTTATAGCGCAATAGTTTTAGCAACAGGTCCGACAGTAGTTACTCCTCTCGTGCAACAGATTCGTCTTGCTTCGCCATTAGGAGATGTTCTTGAAGCAGAAGGTTTGATTCTAGAACCTATTGGAGCAGTACTCGCTTTGCTCCTTCTTGAATTATTAGTTGGAGATCTTCATGGATTAAGAGAAGTAGCTTTTGCTTTGCTTGCAAGATTGGGTGGAGGAGTTTTTGTAGGGCTTTTTGCTGGGTGGGTCCTTGCTGAGGGGCTGCAGAGAATTAAAGTGGATTCTTCTGTAGGAATTAGGCTTCAGTTAACTCTTGGCATTGTTTTTTTACTATATGGTTTTTGTGAATGGATCTTGCCTGAATCCGGTTTACCAGCATCTGTTGCGGCAGGATTTGTTGTTGGTAGGCGGCCATCTATTGAAGTGGATAAATTAGATGAATTGATAAGAGAGCTTGCTCAATTAGCAATCACAATGCTATTCCCACTGCTGGCAGCTGATGTGTCTTGGCGAGAATTAAGCCCTTTAGGATGGGGAGGGATAAGTTGTGTTTTGGTTTTGATGTTGATAATTAGGCCTGCAGCTGTGAGTCTTGCGACTATTGGGTTGCCTTTAGATTTTAGACAAAGATTGTTTTTGGGTTGGTTGGCTCCAAGAGGTATTGTTACGGCTGCAGTGGCTTCTTTGTTTGCGATTCGCCTAGAGCAAGCTGGAGTCTTGGGTGCAGGTCGGCTTCAAGGACTGGTCTTTTTAACTATTTTGATGACAGTTGGTATTCAGGGCCTAACGGCTAAACCATTAGCAAGAGGTTTGGGCCTTCTAGTAAAAGAGGAAGAAAATGCTGGCTTGAAAAATTTATAAATACTTTTTTATTCTTATTGCGTCCTTGTTCAACTTTGAAAGAAGTATCCATGATGTCATTAAATCAGGCCCCTTAAGAGATCCTAATAATGCAGCTCTGAGGCTTTTCATTATCAACCCTTTTTTAAAGCCCCCTAACTTTGCAGCTTGATTGATTAAATCCTTTGAATTTTCAAGGTCTAACTCTTCAGGTTTTAATTGTTCGATTTGTTCAAGAAGAGTGGAGAGTGATTCCTTTGCCCCTTCAAGTTCTAGTTGCCTTTTTGCATCATCTTGAAGTAATGGCTCTTCAAAAAAGAATTTTGATTGCTCAATACAATCAGTAATTAACGTCAAAGAAGGTTTTATTAATTCTGAAAGTGCTAGACACCATTGCATATCAGGTAATTCCCAACCTTCATTCTCTAAAAGCGGTTTTATGGATTCAAAAATTTGTTCAGAGGACCAATTATGTAGGACTTGAGAATTAAGCCATTTAAGTTTTTCCCAGTCAAACTTTGCACCTGCTTTATTTACACGGTCAAACTCAAATACTTTTGAAGCTTGCTCTATAGAAAACCTTTCTTCCATACCATCTGGCACTGACCAGCCTAGAAGTGTCATGTAATTTGCCATAGCTTCAGATGTATAACCCTTTTCTTTGAACTCACTTATTGAAGTTACGCCATCACGCTTAGATAGTTTTTTCCCATCTTGATTAAGGATTAGAGGGGTATGAGCAAATTTTGGGATGTTTAATTCTAGGGCCTGGTAAAGAAGGATTTGCTTCGCTGTATTTGCAATATGATCTTCACCTCTAATGACATGGGTAATTCCCATGTCCCCATCATCTATTACTACAACAAGATTGTATAAAGGGTCTCCAATCTCATTCCCAGGAGCCCTTCTTGAAATAACCATATCTCCTCCAAGATCTTTCCCTTCCCAATGCATTGCACCTCTAACCATGTCATCCCATTTAATAGAAGTTTGGTCTTCAATGCGAAAGCGAATTACAGAAGTTCTTCCTTCAGATATATATTTTGCTTCTTCCTGAGGGCTTAAATTTCGATTTCGGTTGTCATATCTCGGCGCTTGATTATTTGCTTTTTGCCCTTCTCGCATTAATTCAAGCTCTAGTTCATTTGCATAACAGCGATAAGCAAGACCTTTCTTTAACAAAATTTGAATAGCTTTGCGATGTTCATTAACTCGATTGCTTTGAATTATTGGCTCTTCATCCCAATTCATACCAAGCCAAGAAAGACCTTCCAGAATATTTTTTGTGAATTCTTCTTTGGATCTTTCTTTATCTGTATCCTCAATTCTTAAAAGGAATTTCCCATTATTTTTTCTAGCAAATAACCAGTTGAATAATGCAGTTCTTGCAGTTCCAATGTGTAGATTGCCAGTTGGACTAGGGGCTAGTCTTACTCGTACTGTCAATGTTTTTTTATCTGGATACGGGACCGACGGGATTCGAACCCGCAACTTCCGCCGTGACAGGGCGGTGCTCTAACCAGTTGAACTACGGTCCCAAGATTGTTTAGGCTAGTTGAGATTCGCTAGTCTGGTCACCTTATTGGTGAAGTGTGACCAAAGAAGTATCAACCTACAACCTGCCTCAAGTCAAATTTAAAAAGCAATTTTAAAAAGGTTTTACTTCAGGCTTGAAATGAATAAATTGAAGAAAAACTGAAATTAAGACGTTTTTAGATTTAGGGCCTAAATCCAGCAGGCTCTATAAGCCTGACTTGATTTCCTCTGGCAGTAAATTCTCGTCCTTGGTCACTTTGGACAACGACTCTGCCGCCTGATTTGACTCGAATCACACGTGCCCTAACCCAGCCAAGGGCTGCTGACTCAAGAACTTTAACAACATCGCCAGGTTGAAGATCTAACTCCATTCTCAGAACAAAGAAACTGCTATAAGGGGATCGAACGCGCCGTGGAGGACTTGAACCCCCGACATCAGGTTTTGGAGACCTGCGTTCTACCAACTGAACTAACGGCGCATTGTAGATGCCCTAGTGCCAAATTGCGACTTTGGCATTTGGATCGAACGAGGTCGATACCTCAGCGATCGAAGCGCTGCTTGACACGTGTGGCTTTACCAACGCGTTCGCGCAGATAGAAAAGCTTCGCTCTCCTAACTTTACCTCGGCGTTCGACTTTAATTGAGGCCACTTGGGGGCTGTGAATCATAAAGATTCTTTCAACTCCTACACCTTGAAAAATTCGCCTGACTGTGATGGTTTGATTTATCCCCCCATGCCTTTTTGCAATAACAACTCCTTCATAAGGCTGAACTCGTTCTTTATTACCTTCACTAATGCGAACTCCAACTTTGACCGTATCTCCTACATAAACTTCAGGGACTTTCTTTTTTTGTTGAGATAGTTCAAATTCTTTTATTAATTCTTTGGAACCATTCTCATTGGTACTGGATTTTTTCTTTGCAGGAGATTCAGATGCCTTCCCTTGGTTTGAAAGACTCTCTTTGGAATTCTTAGTTCCTTCTTTATTCCCTTCCTCAATTGGAGAGGTGTCCGTTAAATCAGCCGTCATCCGAGGTTCAATTGATTTGCCGAAAAAACTATTGTAACTCTTCACAAATCATTCTTTGTATTGATTTGCTTTTTCTTCGCTCTTAGATTTAAAAAACAAGGTTTCAAGCTGTTGTTAGATCAGATCAAGATCTAAGAATCAATTACAATAAAAAAACAGGGCGCCTTTTGCCTAATGCTCTTAATGGCTATGAATATTGAATGTTTAACTGCTTAGCTGAAGTCTGGCGTGCCATTTTTCAACATTTGTATAGATGCCGAATCAAATAAAAATGCGATATCCCTTAATGCAGGGAATATTTGGATCCATCTTCAATTGTTAATCAAGCCAATTTCTCTTTGTTTACTAGGTCTATATATTAATTGTTGATAGCTTTAGGTGGTATGAATCACACCCTTGCTTAGGGGATTGCTTCAAAAGAATTTTTTTACTTTGATCTTAATGAACAAACTTTTTGCAGACTTGCTTTCATCTGGTTCTTTAGGTAGGCAGAACAATCAAGGCCCTAAAATTCAGAAGAGAAGAGGTGTGGAAATAAAATCTGCCAGAGAAGTTGAAATCATGAAAAAAGCTAGTCGAATTGTCGCAACAGTCCTTCGTGAAATCAATGAGATGGTTGAACCTGGCCAAACTACAGATGATCTTGATAAATTTGCAGAGTCTCGAATAAGAGAGATGGGCGCTGTCCCGAGTTTTAAGGGGTACCACGGTTTTCCTGCAAGCATTTGCTCAAGTATTAACAATGAAGTGGTTCATGGAATTCCTAGCCACAAGAAAGTAATTAAGACTGGAGATTTATTGAAAGTAGATACAGGCGCCTATTTTGATGGTTACCACGGAGATAGTTGTATAACTATTTGTGTTGGAGAAGTTTCAAAAGAAGCTGAAAAGTTAAGCATGGTTGCACAACAAGCCTTAATGGCTGGCCTTGCTCAAATAAAACCTAAAAACACTCTTTTAGATATTGCAGGAGCAATTGAAGATGTTGTTATATCTAATGGATTTAGTGTCGTAGAGGATTACACGGGACATGGAGTTGGTAGGAACCTTCATGAAGAACCTTCGGTATTTAATTTTAGAACAACTGAATTGCCTAATATTGAACTTAGATCTGGAATGACTTTGGCAGTTGAACCAATACTTAATGCTGGTAATAAAGCATGCAAAACTCTTAGAGATGGATGGACTGTTATTACGAAAGATGGGAGCTGGTCTGCTCAATGGGAACATACAATCTTGGTAACAAGTGATGGCTGCGAGATTCTTACAGATCGAGGAATGTAAACCTTTTAAATTTCATCTTTTCTGCCACTTGTAAGGTTAAAATAAGTGGATCTTATTAATTCATTTATAGGTATAAGTAAGTAAGTTAATGGGTTTGGTGTAACTATTATTAGGTTTAAATTAAGATAGGATTGATTTATTATTTGACTAGCAACAAAGTCCGAACTCATTATTCCTATAGGATTTAACTTAGATTTAAATGGACCCAGTATAAGTTTTCTTATTTTCAAATAGGAATAACTACTTTTTCCTCTTGAGCACCATTTTAAGCTGACTAATTGGCCTATGAGTCTTTTGCTGATCTCATATCCAGGACTAAATGCTGGCTGGACCTCTGCTTCAGAAGTATTGATCCAAACCTCTTTCTTAATTAAAACTTCTTTGTTTTGATAAGCAGTTCTTTCAAATTGCTCAATCAGTCGCCAAGTACTTGAGAAGTTTATTTCAATAGCATCATTTATAGCTTTTGAGTTGATGTTTTTCCCGGGATTTATTCCATGATTTAAAATCAGTATGTCAATATTTGATAAAACTTCACTTAGTTTACCCTCTTCGCCGCATTTCCATTGCACCCATTTGTTTGGGGAGTTCTCAGAGTCTTTTTGAAATGGGATGGGCTGATGAGTTATACCTATTACATAAGCTCCTTTTGACCGAAAATTCTTTATAAACGATCTTCCCAGGCTTCCGTTTGCTCCTGTAATTCCTATTCGATGAGTTGTCCAGTTTTTAGGAGACATTTTATTTGCGAACGAAGCTTGTGCTTTTTACCATTCATTTCCTTGAATGAAGACTTTTAGATCTTGTGAAAATGAGAAATGCGACTAGGCCTCTGTGGGATTTTATTTGATAATCCTACAAAAATAATTCTGATACCAAAGTATTTTGAATATAGACTTTTTAAAAGTTGCAATGCCCACTAAAATTTATGTATAAATTTTGAGTAGGTAGGGACTCGGTCATGGGTAAGACCTTGATGATCGGATCTTGCGAACCGTTTAGTGGTAAATCAGCTTTAGTTCTTGGTATTGCAAAGTATTTGAAGGATTCAGGCAAAGATGTTCGTTTTGGTAAGCCTCTTGCTACCAGTTGTGAACTTAGAGAAGTTGATTCTTCTTTTGTATCTGCTCCTTTTATTGATGATGACGTTCGTTTTGTAGGTTCTATTCTTGAATTACAGGAAGAACAATTAATTCCTTCGGTTCATTTAATAGAACCTCAGTCCGCTGAAAAAAGACTATTAGGAGCTTTTCTTGATTCTGGGCAAGCATTCCAGAAAATTCAAGAAAAATTAAATGCTGACTTTAATGGCTTAAACATTCTTGAAGCTGCAGGCAGTCTCCACGAAGGTCTTTTGTATGGTTTAAGCCTTGTTCAGGTTGCAAAGTCTTTGAATGCAAAGGTTTTGCTTGCCCATTATTGGGAGAACAGTACAAGTGTAGATGCATTATTGGCTGCAAAAGAACAGCTTGGTGAAAATCTTGCTGGAATAGTTTTGAATGCTGTGAGTCCAGATGACTTGGAATTTATACAGTCACAAATTCTTCCAGCATTAGGCTCGTTAGGTCTTGATGTCTTTGGGGTAATGCCTCGTTCTCCATTGCTTAGGAGTGTCACTGTTGAAGAATTAGTAAGACGTCTTGAAGCACAAGTTATTTGTTGTGATGACAGGCTTGAGCTGATGGTTGAGACTTTAACCATTGGTGCAATGAACGTTAACTCTGCTATGGAAGTTTTCCGTAAAAGGCGAAACATGGCAGTTGTAACTGGAGCTGATAGAACAGATATTCAGTTGGCGGCATTGGAGGCATCTACTCAATGTTTAATACTTACTGGAGCAAGCAAGCCATTACCTCAATTGATAAATAGAGCTGAGGAGCTTGAAGTACCCTTGTTGACGGTTGAATCTGATACCCTTTCAACTGTAGAAGTCATTGAACAAGCCTTCGGCCATGTCAGATTGCATGAAGACGTAAAGGCTAATTATGCATTTAGCTTGGTTCATCAATATTGTGATTTAAAGCGTTTAATAACAAAATTGGGAATTTCTTTTTGACCTTATGATTCCTGCTAGCTTCAAAATAATGCTATTGGGATCCCCTTGAGTAGCTCTATTGATCTACCAGCTCTTGGGCGAATCGATACTCTTGCCCAAGAATTAGCCTTATTACAAGATAAGGGTAAAAGGAGAATAGCTTTTCTTGGTAGTAGGCATGTCCCAGTAGTCGCTATTCACTTGGTCGAATTAATAGCAAGGTCTTTAGCTCAAGAAGGGCATACTTTAGTTACTTCAGGGTCTCAAGGTGTTAATGCAGCTGTAATAAGAGCAGTTCTTGAGGTTGATGCATCATTGCTTACAGTTTTGCTGCCTCAAAGTCTTGACCGTCAAACTCCAGAAATAAGAGAATTACTTGGTCATGTTCTTCATTTGATTGAGAAGGCTGATAATGATGATCTTTCATTACCAATGGCTAGCAGCCTTTGTAATCAAGAAATAATCAGTAGGTGTGATCAGTTAATTTGTTTTGCTTTCCATGATAGTGAAACACTGCTAAATAGTTGTCATAGTGCAGAAGATATGGGGAAAATTGTTAGCTTGTTGTTTTTTGATTAAAAAGAGTCTTTACAAATATGTTTGAAAATTAAAAGATATTTATAGTTTGGAAATAAAGAACTATTTTTTATAGTCTTACAATAAAGATTAAAGTTTTCATGGCTTCCACTTATTCTTTTGATGTTGTTTCAGATTTTGATCATCAAGAGTTGATTAATGCAATTGATCAGGTTCGAAGAGAGCTAACCCAAAGGTATGACCTCAAAGATTCAAATACTGAGATACTTGTTGAAGAAGGGCAAATAGTCATAACTACAGCTAGCGATATGACTTTGCAGGCTGTTGAAAATATTTTGCTTCAGAAAGCTATAAAGAGAAAACTTTCTTTGAAGATCTTTGATTTTCAAACTTCTGAATCTTCCTCAGGCAATAGGGTGAGACAAGTTGTTAATTTGCGCAAAGGCTTGTCTCAAGATCTAGCTAAAAAGCTTAGTAAGATAATTAGAGATGAATTAAAGAAAGTATCAGTTTCTATCCAGGGCGATAGTTTACGCATCACTGGTAAAAGTAAAGATGACTTGCAGTTAGCTATAGAGCTCTTACGTAAAAAAGAAGAAGAGATTCAGTTCCCTCTTCAGTTTGAGAACTATAGATAGTTTAAATTCTTATAAGCATAAAAAGCTTAGTCTTTTAAAGTACTATTTTCGTACCCTAGGATGGAATCAATTCCTGAAGAGATAATTTCGAGTTTAGCCGTTAAAGCGATCAGACTTCTTGGTAAGACAAAAGAACTTGAAAAAATTTGCTGGATAGTTGTTCATGAATATTGTAATGGTTGCAAACCTGTTGAATATGACATAAGAGAGATTGATGAAGAGCTCTACCTTGCTGTTCTCAAGACTGTTAAAGACAAAATAGAAGTCTGATTTATTTGAATTGCTTGCTTACCTTCAAAAAGATCACACAAATAGTCAGATAAAGATATCCTTTAAGCATTCAAATGATTCTATGACTACTCCTATTCGCAATGTGACACCTGGAGGTGCAGGTGGAGCAGCAACACTGATGCTAATCCTTTCCTTCACAGGACTTTTGTTGCTCACTCAGTCTTTATTTATTGTTCCAGCAGGAAAAGTTGCTGTGGTAACAACTCTTGGGAAAGTTAGCGGTGGCTCTCGAAGAGCAGGCCTTAACTTTAAAGTCCCTTTTGTTCAATCGTTTTATCCATTTGATGTTAGGACTCAAGTTCAAGATGAGAAATTCAGCTCTTTAACTAAGGATCTTCAGGTTATTGATGCAAATGCAACAGTTAAGTATGCTTTGAGACCAAGCGAAGCTGGCCGAGTCTTTAGAACAATCACTTATAGCGATAGAGAGGTCTATTCAAAAATTATTAAGCCCTCGTTGCTTAAGGCTCTTAAATCAGTTTTCTCACAATATGAATTGGTAACAATTGCAAGTCAATGGAGTGACATCTCAGAACTAGTTGAGAAAACAATTTCTACCGAGCTTAGTAAGTTTGATTATGTAGATGTTCAAGCTCTTGATTTAACAAACTTAAAGATTGCTGATGAATATAAAGCTGCTATTGAGCAAAAACAGATTGCTGAGCAGCAATTGCTTAAGGCTCAAACTGAAGTGAAAATAGCTGAACAAGAGGCCCTGAGATATGAAACTCTTACAAGGAGCCTGGATGACCAGGTCTTATTTAAGTTGTTTTTGGATAAATGGGACGGTAAAACACAAGTGGTTCCCTCACTTCCTGGAAGTAAAGGTTCTATGCCTTCTGTAATTGTTGGTGGCAGAAGAGACTGAAGGTTTAGTTCTTTAATTAATTAGTAGTTAAGTATTGCTTTTGTTTACACTTGGCTGCTAATTAACTAATAGCTTTAAAGTTATACAATTTCATAAAAGCTTGCTTGAAAAGCTTTTAATGTTGTCTCTATATCGTCATCAGAATGAGCTAAAGATGTAAAACCTGCTTCAAATGCACTAGGAGCTAAATAAATACCTTTTTCAAGCATTGCTCTGTGAAGCTTTCCAAAGCGTTCTGAATCTGTTTGCTTAGCTTCTTGGAAGTTTCTTACTGGGCCTTCGCACAAATAGAATCCAAACATTCCCCCAATACAGCTGCCGGTAATTGGTAATCCGGCTTGCTTGGCAGATTCGCAAATTCCATTAATTAGCCTTTGAGAAAGGCTTTCTAAACGCTCATAACTGCCTTCTTGTCTAAGAAGTCCTAGTGTTTTTATTCCTGCAGTCATAGCGAGTGGATTGCCGCTCAAAGTCCCTGCTTGATACATAGGACCAGCTGGGGCAACCATTGACATAATCTCTCTTCTTCCTCCATAGGCTCCTACAGGGAGACCACCCCCAATGACTTTGCCCATCGTTGTTAAATCTGGGGTGACTCCGAATCTTTCTTGAGCTCCTCCATAACTAATCCGAAAACCTGTCATTACTTCATCAAAAACTAGTAGTGATCCATTTTCTTTAGTTAACTCTCTAAGACCTTCAAGAAATCCTGGCTCTGGAGGAATGAACCCTGCATTTCCAACAATTGGTTCCAGAATTACTCCTGCAATTGCATCAGGGTTTTCGGCAAACAGTGCTTTGACTGCTTCTAAATCATTGTATGGAGCTGTAAGAGTGTTGGAGGTTGTACTTCTAGGAACTCCAGGTGAATCTGGTAAACCAAGTGTTGCCACTCCTGAACCTGCTTTCACCAAGAACATGTCCGCATGTCCGTGATAGCAACCTTCAAATTTAATTAGTTTATCTCTTCCTGTGAATGCTCTCATAAGCCTTAATACGGCCATGCAAGCTTCTGTACCGCTATTTACAAATCTGACCATTTCAACGCTTGGCACGGCTTCTATGACCATTTCTGCAAGTTTGTTCTCAAGCTCGCAAGGAGCTCCAAAGCTTGTTCCTTTTTCTAGAGCTTCTTGAAGTGCAGCTATTACTTCTGGATGGGCATGGCCACATATCGCAGGCCCCCAACTTCCTACGTAGTCAATAAAACGGTTGCCATCTAGATCCCATGCGTAAGGACCTTTAACCCGATCAAAGACAATAGGGTCTCCGTCAACCGATTTGAAAGCTCTAACAGGAGAACTCACTCCGCCAGGCATAAGCCTTTGAGCAGAGCTGAAAACTTCCTGGGAAAGATTTGTATTAAAAGCGTTTGTCACAGCAACTAATCAAATGGTCTGCTAACACCGTTGGACATAATGACTCAAAACAGACCTTTTCGTATTGTAATTGTTTGTTTGTTCTATACCCCATAAGTCAATTTGTCTAATTTAGCCTGCTATCAGACATGTCCTAATTTCTCAAGAAAGACTGGTGTGACTAGATTCCCAAGGAGGCGAACTTTTTGTAAAGCTTTTAAAGAAAACGTTAAGCTTGATGTATAAATAGTGTGATGATTTGAAAATACAACTTTGTAATATGCTTTTGCAGAATTTAATTAATATGCTTCTATGAGATTTATGTGTTCTTTTGAGTGAGTTTTTAATAGAAAAAGTCGGCTAATTCTTCATTTTCTTCTGGCGGCCAATTAATGTCCACTATAACTGGAGCATGGTCACTAGGTTGAATATTGCCACGAACTTTTTTGTGAATTATGCAACTTTTTGCATTGTTTAAAATCTCATTAGATAGATATATATGGTCGATTCTCCATCCTTTATCACGCTGCCATGCCCCGCTACGATAATCCCACCAACTCCAATGATTTGTATCTTGCTCAAATATTCTAAAAATGTCTTCAAGCCTTTCACCTAGTACATGCCTAAGAGCATTTCTTTCTTCTTTGCTAGCCATAATTCCACCGGATAATCTTTCTGGATTATGTATATCTTTGTCTTCTAGCGCAATATTGAAGTCACCCAAAATACATAAAGGCTCTCCTCTATTTTCAGGAAAATTTAAGTAATCTTTTAAACATTTTAGCCATTCTAGCTTGTAATTATATTTCTCAGAATTTAATGATGATCCATTAGGGACATATACATTTATAAACCTTATTCCATTAATTAAAGTGCTTATGATTCTTTTTTGCTGGTCTAGGTTCAATGCTAAAGAGCTGTTATAGAGTTCTCCTGAAAAACCACACCGAACATCTTCTTGATTTAACTTGCTTATTAAAGCAACGCCATTATAAGATTTTTGGCCGTAGAAATTAAGTTGGTAACCCTTCTCTTCGAAATTCTTCTTTGGAAAATGAGCATCTTCAACTTTTGTTTCTTGCAGGCAAAGTAGGTCTGGTTGCACCTCTTCTAGGAAATCCTCAACTTGCTCTATTCTTGTTCGAATTGAATTTACGTTCCAAGTGGAAATTAGCACAATCCAATGAATGCAGATATATTGCTACAATCTAGCTAAAATTTTTTTTTAAATGTCTGCCTTGTTGAAGATGTTTTTGCAAAATGTTTATAGATTTTCTTATATAGCCACCCCATTATTAACTATTTATTTAAGTTTAATACCGAACCATAAGCCCTACCTTTTGGCGGATTTTGATCGGCTTGATCAAAAAAGAGATATTCATTCAAGTTTTCAGGAAAAAAATGAATCTGCTTTACCTGCAGGACCATTAGAACTAATGAACGCTTTGCAAAGAGCTTCTGCTATGGATGATGCAACTAGTCCTTCTGATGCTTTAGATGAAGCATTGAAGAATTTCTCAACTAAAGATCAAGACAATTCAATTCTTCCGCCAAAGTAAATTTTCTTTTATCAATTACCCAAAACTTGGCTAGATTTTGACCCTGGCCTTGTAAGTATTTCATGCGAGATCATCCCATCCCTCCTGTTACAGAGCCCTTGCAATATCGTGCGATAGGACTTTTTAGAGGTACTTATAGGCCTGAATCATTAAATTGCTTTACCCGAGGACATCTTGTTGATGAAAAAGGAGAGGAAGTAGAAGCTGTAGTTTTAGGTCGTGTCATTACTCTTATGAAAAGACACCTGTCTATGGAAAACCCTCACCTTTGGGTTGTTTACCCTCGAAGTAGAGATTCGGATAATTTGCATTTACAAATTAGTGGAATTTGGGAACCAAGTACTCTCAAGTCTGATGAAGAGGGCAATACCTCATCAAAAGGTCAAGATAAAACTTCAGAATTAGACTCTGATGAGGTTAAGGAAGGTGATAATTATTTTTCTATTAGAGGAGAATTGGTTTATACAAAACCAGAAAGTAACGATTTGGTTGTTAAAGTTCGCCAGAGGTTAAGGTCTAGCTCTTCTAAGCCATTGCCTTTTAAATTGCGTCTTAAAGGAAGTATTCCTCTAGAAAACTTAAGACACTTTGTAAGTCTTGATGTAAGGAGAAATGGCCAATTCCTGATTTTAGAAGACTATGAAGTATTAGACCCTATACCTACCAGAGGTGGTAAAAGTAAGAGTAAGAATTTATCTTCTAAATATAGGAAGTAATTTCTTGCAAAGTTAATCAGATGTTTTTTCTTAGATATCTATAACTTCATTTTAAAATGATAAGTCTTCAGTTTTTTTATTACTACTACAAGCTAATCTTATGTAATTCAAATTCTATTAGATCATTTTTTTTCTTGATATTATTTAGATGATGGAAGAACTTTTTATTGATTGCTCTACAGGAGTTGCTGGGGATATGCTGCTAGCATCTTTTATTGATTTAGGTGTTCCACTAGATGAAATAAACAAACCTCTTGCGAACATGGGGCTGCATGAAAAGTATCACTTGGATGTAAAAGAGACAAAAAGTTTTAGCATGAGAGGTTTAAGGGTTGACGTTAATGTTTTATCAAAAGAGCCTAGTCATAGACGTTGGTTAGACATAGAAAAAATGATTTTAGATGCAGATTTAAAAGAAAGTCTTAGGGAAAAGATTCTTTCGGTTTTTAAAGCTTTGGCGAATGTCGAATCAGCTGTCCATGGAATTGATGTTGCCAAAGTTGAATTCCACGAAGTTGGTTCCATAGATACATTGGTAGATGTAGTAGGAGTTTGTGCAGCAGTAGATTATTTAAATTTAAACAAAATCTTTTGTACTCCTCCGCCATCAGGGTCTGGCTTTATTAAAACTGAGCATGGTATTTTACCTGTTCCAGTACCTGCTGTTTTAGAGCTCGCAAAAGTCTATTCAATTAAACTTTCCTCAGAACAAAATCAACCTTCTGGTGAACTTACAACTCCTACAGGCTTGGCTTTGATTATAGCCTTGGCGGATTCATTCTCTCCTCCTCCTATGCTTGCGATTAAATCAATTGGAATTGGCTTGGGACACCGAAGCTTAGATAGACCTAATTTATTAAGAACATGTTTGTTAAATTCATTAGGAAAGAGGGATTTGAGTTCGGTTGAAAAGGGATTTGTTTGGGAAGAGATTTTCACGCAAGAGGCTTGGATTGATGATGCAACATCAGAAGATGTTGCAATGTTGATGAGTAAACTTAGAGATGCAGGAGCTATAGACGTTGTTTCTCAAGCCATTCAAATGAAGAAAGATCGTCAGGGGATTTCGGTTAGAGCGTTGGTTAGAGAGAAAGATTTAGAACATATTCGGTCAATTTGGTTTATTCATGGAACAACTATTGGACTTAGAGAAAATCGTGAAGGACGTTGGGTCCTGCCTAGGAGAATGGGTACTTGCCTAACTTCTTTAGGTCAAATACCTATTAAACAAGTTAAAAGACCAGATGGAAGAATTACTATAAAACCTGAGTATGAAGATTTAAAGCGTATTAGTAATACGACTGGGAAACCTTTGGAAGAAATACGTAAGGAAGTCTTATTGAATTTAGACAAATTCGTTTCAGACGAAGAATGGAAAATATAATTAGTTTTTTCAAAAGACTAAAAAGATCTTTTGAAGCAATATCTATACCATTAGGTCTAAAGTTTTGGATAACTGCCATATGTTTATGCTTTGTTGTTAATACAATAGCTGTCAATTTTGAAAAATTATCCAATCAATCAATAACGAGCTCTTCTTATCTTTTATTGAGTATTGGTTTAATTATTAGCTGGTTCAGCTTAATAGTTAATGCACTTGCATGGAAGAAAATTGTTTTTTGGTTGGGTTGCCAATCAAATAGCGTTGAATTTATCCCTTTGTTTCTAACAACAAATATCTTGAAGTATATCCCTGGAGGAATTTGGCATTTTGTTGAAAGGTTTCGGTTTCTTCGAAAACATATTAATAAACGAGAGGCTTTTTATGCAGTAGTAATAGAGCCATTTTTTATGATAGTAGCGGCTCTATTTTTTGTTCCTTTTGGGGAATTTAACCTGCTTATTATTATTGTATGCTTTTTGCCATTGCTTTTATTTTCTAGTTATTTTAGAAAGCCAATATTTGTATTATTGAGTAGGCTTAAAGCTACAGACTTTAATAATATAGACTCTGACATCACTATTCAAAAGCTTTCTTATTCATCAGCTCAAGTAACATCTAACTACCCTTTTCAGGCCTTAACAATCGAAATTATATTTGTACTCTTACGCTTTGTCGGTTTTTGGTTCTGTTTATTTGCTTTTTCAATTCATGATTCTCTTGGAACTGGAAACTGGCTTTCGATTTTTTCTTTATGTTGGATTGTAGGATTTGTTATACCTTCCGCACCTGGAGGTGTTGGTGTCTTTGAAGCATTCCTACTTTTAATTATAAGAGATAGTGTCCCTGAAACTTCTCTTTTGTCAGCGTTACTTTGCTATAGGTTGATAGTTAGTCTGGCTGACCTTTTTGCAGCAATATTTGCTAATAGTAAGAAAACAAAGTTAATTTCAAGATTTAAATCATTTAGAGATTTATCTATTTTAAGGTAAATCTCTCTTTGTGTTTGAGGTTTTATAATCTAAACTAGGTATTAGTGAAATAGATGCAATAAGTCCGAATACCAGTATTATTAATGAAGGAATAATACTTTCCCCCATTCTTTCGTCCCCAGCGTATTGAAAAATTCTTACTGATAAAGTATCGAAATCAAATGGGCGTAATACAAAAGTTAAGGGAAGCTCTTTTAATGTGTCGACAAAAACCAGAAGAAAACCTACAGCTATAGGTCCTTTTAGTAAAGGTAAATGTATCCTTTTCAATGTTCTTTGCCATTGACTGCCAAGACTGGTTGCAGCCTCGTCAATGTTTGGATTAATTCTTTCAAATGCGGAATCTATCCCACCTTTGCCAACTGCTAGGAACCTATTTGAGTACCCCCATAGTAGAAGTAATAATGGTGAAAGATTCAATGGCTCTCCTCCAAATGATAGAAGAGCCAAAGCAATTACAGCTCCTGGGATTGCGTATCCAATGCCAGAGAGAAACGAAATACTTTTCATCCACTTACTCGAATTCCATCTTTTTGCAATCCCTATAAGTAATGCAATCGTTATTGCCAAACTAGAGGCAATAAGAGCAAGGGAAAGACTTCTTAAAGATAGCTCTAAAAGTTCAATGTCCAGGCCTTGTTTTATTTGGTCTATATTTGCAATTGCCCACAGAATTGGGACTCCAAGTGTAAATAGTGGAGGGATTAAGGCAAGTAATTGAGCTCCGAGTTGTCTTATCCCTTTTAGCTTCCAGGAAGGTGATTCGCCTCCAGCAATACCCTCTGACCATCTGCGACTTTTGCGTCGAAGAATCTTTTCATATGCAACTAAAACTAAAACAATTATTAGTGCAATTAGTGCAAGAGCAATTGCGCCTGCTGGATTTCCTTGGGAGATCCAATTTTCAACAATCCCAGCTGAAATGCTTGGAACATTTAACAGTTGAACTGCTCCAAGTTCATTGATTACTTCCATTCCCATTAGAGCTATACCTGCTCCTATGCCAGGCATGGCCATAGGCAGGGCAATGCGAAAGAAAATATTCCAAGGGCCAACTCCTAGGCTTCTACCGGCTTCTAACTGTGTTTTCCCGCATTTAGCAAAGCTTTCTGTACTCAAAAGAAAAACATATGGATATGTAGTTAATGACATTATTAATACTCCCCACCCCATGCCATAAATTCTTATCGAGTTAATGCTCCCAAGGTCGATTAATGTTGCCGCTAGTAGATATGCAGGAGTTGCTAAAGGTAAAAGTTGAGCAAGTCTTAAAAGCTTTCTGCCTTTAAATCTACAGTTGGCCAAAAGCCAGCCATTTACTGTCCCAATAATTCCCCCTGCTATAGCAGAGAAAAATACAAGCTGGCAGGTGCCTTTTATTTGACTTAAGCCATCAATACCTAAACTTATAGACCCTGTTCTTAATCCATTAATACCTTCGGTAATAAGGCCAAAAATTGGCCATAAAATAAAAAAAGCCAAAAGAGCTGCAATTATATTTAAGACTAACCTTCCTTGTTTTAATTGTTGGGCAAGCAAAATCAAATAAACCCTTCTTCTAGATTTGTGGCAACACAAGCACTTAATTGAAGCTTCAGTTTCTCATGATCAAGTTTCTTGCCAATTAAAACAATTTGATTTTTTCGATCGCCATTCCAATCAGTATCGTCGATCGAAAACCTTTTTCCCGCTAGATGAAATATATGCTTCCTCTCGCTTTCGATGAACCATAATATTCCTTTCGCTCTAAAAACTTCAACTGGCAATTGATTGTCTAGAAAATTCTGGAATCTTCTTAGAGAGAAAGGGCCATCAGACTGGAATGATAAAGAGGTAAATCCTTCAATACTATTGTCATGGTCATGGTCATGGTCATGGTCATGGTCATGGTCATGGTCATGGTCATGCTCGTAATCACATTCGCTATAACCAGATTGCTTAAATTCAATTGAGTTTGTTAAACGATCAGATTCGAATAGGCCAACACTGAGTAATAAGCCAAGAGGTACTTCAGCCTTTTTGGATTTTAAGATTCGTGCATCTTTTTTTAAAGAAGATAATTCCTGCTCGAGCATCTCTATTCTCTTTTCTTCTACAAGATCACATTTATTAACTATTAAGATGTCGCCATATATTACTTGAGATCTACCTACTTCACTGTTGAGGATTTCTTCATTAAAGTTCTCTGCATCAATAAGAGTAATTATTGAGTCTAAACGCGTTCTATCTCTTAACTCAGTCCCCATAAATGTCATGGCAATAGGTAGAGGATCTGCTAAGCCAGTTGTCTCAATAATTAAATAGTCAAGCAAGTCTTGCTTCTCGAGTAATTTTTCGACTGATTCAAGTAGCTCTCCATTAATTGAACAACAAATACATCCATTGCTTAATTCAACCATGTCTTCACTGGTAGTGATAATTAGATCATTATCAATACCTATCTCTCCAAATTCGTTAACTAAAACAGCAGTTCGTATACCTTCTTGATTGTTAAGAATATGGTTTAATAAGGTTGTCTTGCCAGACCCTAAAAAGCCTGTAATTATTGTTACAGGTAAGCCTTTAGAGGTTATTGGTTCAATACTCATCTTGGAATCACGGTGTAAATAAGTCTTTTCAGGGTTGTTCATGTCTTTATATTATAAAGGAGCCTTATGTTTAAAGCTAATAAAACCTTGATAATCAACTAATCTTTGAATAGCTTATCGATTGATTTCGCAAGTTTAATATCAAGACTGCTAAGCCCTCCAAGATCATGTGTTGTCAATTCAATGCTTACATCAGCATAAACATTCCTCCATTCAGGATGGTGACCTAAAGACTCAGCGATAATTGCTATTTGAGTCATAAAGCCGAATGCTTCTACAAAACTCTCAAATTTGAAATTTCTGTGTAATTTCCTCCCCTTAACTTCCCATTTCGGAAGGGTCTCAGTTATTGAATTGATTTCCTGGTTTGTTAATAAATCTTTTTTCATGATTTAGACATTATTGGTCGGATAATTCATGGATACGGTCTATAAGTAAATCGATATTAGTTTCAATTTCATCTTCTATAGAAAATTGATTTATGGCATGAGTTTTATTTACAACATCATTTATTTTTCCGGGATTTGTTTTTGATAGTAACGAGTTTATTTCATTATTCCTTTTTATCTCACTTAACTTATTTATTTCCCCTATTGCGTGTAAGTTTAATTTTCTGGCCTTGTTTTGATATCTGTGTTCCCATAAATAAACTGCCTGCCAAGTTCCAAGAACAAGATTGAATTCATTAACACTTAAGCTTAGGCAACTGCAGGTGAGGGCTGTTCTTATATGTGCTGGCATGTCATCAATCCCTTCTTGAGAGTGAAGATATTTCTTTTTTTCTCCACTACCATTCATTGGAGAGAATTCATTTTCTGGGACTAAGGCTTTCATATATGCAGACAGATCATTTAAAACATTTGGGTCTGCATTCTCATTAATTGTAAAACTACAACTTGTATGATTTGTAGACAATACGATGATGCCCTGTTTGACTTTCTTTTCTTTTAACCAATTATTTATATTGGAGGTAATGTCCGTAAAACCTTCACCCTGAGTTTTAATTGTAATTTCAGAAAGAACTTGATCCACTTAATTAAAGAAATAGAGCTTGCTTGGGCTTAAAGCCAATTTGTTTTTTAACTATGACTCAGTTTTATTTTACTGTATTTATATCTAGTTTGATTTTAAAAGCTAAAGTTTTTATTAGGAAAGTAAGACTTTTATTTTGGAAATTGATTGATTTCTTTGGTTTGCTTTTATAAGATTCAATTTGCTTCTAGGTTGCCAACAATAGCCAGTTTAATTAATTTTGAAGATTTTTCTGGTCATCTGGATTTTTAATAGCTCAAATCTTGAATGTTGATTATTCGATTGGAAATAACTCATAAAGCCAATTATCTAAAGATTTATTGGTTATGTTGTGGTTAGGTTTAACTCCTATCGATAGAAAAACATTGTCTGATATAGCTTGGCAAAAACTTGGTGATTATCTCCAGGAGACACATTTACTTGGGTCTATTCATAGTGCACTTTATTGGGATCAAAATACTGCAATGCCTTTTGGGGGAGCAAAATGGAGAGGTGATCAGCTTGGTTTATTGGCTAGGTCATTGCACTCGAGGCACACTAGTCAGCAGTATGAAGATCTTCTTTTGAGTGCAGAGGAGGAATTTGAAACGAATGTCAAAGGAGATAAAATAGGACTCAAAGAAAGTATAGAAAAACAAAGGAACCTAGAGCTTTTAGTTCTGGAGCTCAATAGGCAGAAAAAACTTGACTCAAAGTTAGTGAGTCAACTTGCAATGGCTCAGACTAATGGATATGCGCTTTGGCAGCAGGCAAGAAAAAACAATGACTTTAAATGTTTTGAGCCAGCCCTTAAAAATTTAATTTTCTTAAGGCAGGAGCAAGCCCAGCAACTTGATGAGCCTAGAAGTTGCTGGGAAACATTGGCTCAACCATTTGAACCAGATTTGACAATTCAAAGATTGCAAGAATTATTTAAGCCCTTAAGAAAGCGCTTGCCTGAATTGATATCTAAATATTGTCATTCGAAAGATTTAAAAAAGGCCTCATGGGATCTTGATGAAAAGCATCAACAAGATCTCTGTAATCTTTTGCTTAAACAATGGGGAAGAGATAAACAAGTGACTGCTTTAGCAAGGTCTCCTCATCCTTTCTCAATTACTCTTGGACCTCAAGATTTTCGTTTAACTACTCGAGTAGTACCGCAGCAGCCTCTTTCTTGTTTCTTAGCAACAGCCCATGAGTGGGGACATTCACTTTACGAACAAGGATTACCTTCTCAAGCCGATCAGTGGTTTGCATGGCCTTTGGGGCAAGCGACTTCTATGGCTGTGCATGAAAGTCAGTCTCTTTTTTGGGAAAATCGAGTTGCAAGGAGCAAACCTTTTGCAGATCGATTCTGGAAATCTTTTGCTGAAGTAGGAGCACCATTTCATTGTGGTAATGATTTATGGAAAGCTATGAATCCCTTAACTCCAGGATTAAATCGTGTTGAAGCCGATGAACTTAGTTATGGACTTCATATTCTTATTCGCACTGAACTAGAGATCGCTTTCCTGCAAGAAGGTTTAGAGGTTCATGAAATTCCTTTTGAATGGAACAGGAAATATCGAGAACTCCTAGGTGTTGAGCCTCAAAGTGATTCAGAAGGTTGTTTGCAGGATGTGCACTGGAGTGAAGGAGCCTTTGGGTATTTTCCTTCTTATTTAATTGGACATTTAATTAGTGCTCAACTTGCAGAAGCAATGACTACTGATTTTCAAAATGAAGGAATAGACACAGAAGATCCAATTGGTAAATGTATAACGACAAACAATGAATCCAAACTCTTGTCTTGGTTAAGAGAAAACGTTCATCATTACGGTAAGCAAGTCAATGCTGAGCAATTGGTTGAGAAAGTTACCAAAAAGCCTCTTTCATCTAGTGCTTTTTTGAAGTATTTAGAGAAAAAATTAGAGCTAATGACCAGCAACCCTTAGGATGCGTCACGGAAATAACTTTAACTATGGCTAATCTCGAACAGGCACCAAGTAGGACCATGCCAAATCTTTTGCATGTTTTGCCTGCATTCGCTGATGAAAAAGATTTAAGGGTTAATACAATTGTTGAGCTTAATTCCAACACAATCAATAAATATGAGCTGATTACAGAGACTGGTCATTTGAAGCTTGACCGAGTTGGATATTCTTCTTTGGCTTATCCTTTTGCATATGGCTGTATCCCAAGAACATGGGATGAAGATGGAGATCCATTAGATATAGAAATTGTTCAGGTGACTGAGCCTTTGATACCTGGCTCAATAGTTGAAGCAAGAATTATTGGAGTAATGACATTTGATGATGGTGGGGAAGTTGATGACAAAGTTATAGCTGTAATTGCAGATGATAAGCGTTTAGACCATATAAAAAGCTTTGAGCAATTAGGAGAACATTGGCTAAAGGAAACAAAATATTATTGGGAGCATTACAAAGATCTTAAAAAACCAGGATCATGCTCAGTTAATGGTTTTTTTGGTGTAGAAAAAGCTATTGAAATTATCAAGTCCTGTGAGACACGTTATTTGACAGAAATTGATCCTAAATTAGTTGACTAAATTATCAATCAAATCAGTCTATTTAGATCTTGCTTCCTTAAAGATAACTTCAAGAATTTCCATTGCTCCTTGAGACTTAAGTTCATTAGCAAGTTCTTTCCCAATAGCTTCTGGATTGTTTTTATCACCTTTTTTAGAATCTCTTATAAGTTTTTTCCCATCTAGGCTGGCAACCATGCCTGTAAGAACTAATTCTTGAGAATTAACCTCGCTATTTACGCCTATAGGGACTTGGCAACCGCCTTCCAACTCTCTAAGGAAAGAGCGCTCTGCAAGGCACCTTTGAGATGTTGGTTCATGTTCAAGGATTTTGATTATTTCTAAAACCTCTGGTTTTTGCTCTACGCATTCAATACCAAGAGCTCCCTGACCTACTGCATGGAGAGATATTTCGCTTGGGATTAACTGGTGCACACGGTCGCCAAAACCTAATCTAGTCAAGCCTGCTGCAGCTAAGATTAGGCAGTCATACTCTCCAGAATCTAGTTTTTCTAATCTAGTGATTAAATTACCTCTAACATCTTTAAAAACTAAATGAGGGTAATGATGGCGTAATTGAGCCAATCGTCTTAGAGAACTGGTCCCAATTATTGTTCCTGAAGGAAGATTTTGTAAGGTTTGATTCTTTAGTTTTTTATTTACTACTAAGGCATCTGCGGGATTTTCTCTCTCAGTAATACATCCAAGCATTAATCCCTCTGGAAGGTTGGTGGGAAGGTCTTTTAATGAATGAACAGCTATATCTGCTCTGCCAATAAGCATTTGAGCTTCTAATTCTTTAGTAAACAAACCTTTGTCGCCAATCTTGGCCAAAGCAACATCAAGTATTTTGTCGCCTTGAGTGGCCATGGCTTCTATTTGAATATCTATACCTGGACAGGCCTTCTCAAGCTGATCTTTTACCCAGTGTGTCTGGACCATGGCAAGCTTGCTTCTTCGTGTGGCTATGCGCACTTGGTCTAGAACCATGGGCAGTACTTATTAAACATTTACCTTACCCATTGGAGGTAACTGTATTTAGTTGATATTGCAATACTTTAATTAGTTTCATCCTTATTAAAAGTATTTAAATCTTCTAAAAACTCAAATTACATGTCTAGGCAAGGGGTCTCATAACAGAACGAACGTTCTAAAAAATAGTGTGAAGTTATTTTATGTATTCCTTAAGAACCCCATTCCTGTTTGGATGGCGAAGTTTTCTAAGAGCTTTTGCTTCAATTTGTCGAATGCGTTCACGAGTGACATCAAAAATCTGACCAATTTCTTCCAGAGTCTTCATTCGACCATCGTCAAGGCCATATCTCAGCCTAAGAACATCTCTTTCACGAGGGCTCAGTGTTGCGAGTACTCCTTCCAAGTCTTCTCTAAGAAGAGTTTTTGCGACATCTAACTCTGGATTTTCCGAGTCAGATTCAATGAAATCCCCTAGGCGAGAATCTTCTTCTTTCCCAATTGGTGTTTCTAAGGATATTGGAAGTTGTGCGCTCTTAGCTATAAATCTAAGTTTCTCAATAGTCATCTCCATGCTTTCCGCAATCTCTTCTTCACTTGGTTTTCTTCCAAACTCTTGACTAAGAACCTTGGTGGTTTTTTTAATCCTTGAAATAGTTTCATAAAGATGAACAGGGAGCCTAATTGTTCTGCTTTGGTCTGCTATTGCTCTTGTGATTGCTTGTCGGATCCACCATGTTGCATAAGTTGAGAATTTATATCCTTTTTCATGATCAAACTTTTCTGCTGCTCTTATTAGACCAAGGCTTCCTTCTTGAATAAGGTCTTGAAATGAAAGCCCTCTGTTCATATACTTCTTGGCTATTGAAACAACTAATCGAAGGTTGGATTGGACCATTTTTTCTTTAGCCCGCCTTCCAAGCATTAGTCTTCTTCGAAATCTTATTAAGGGCATTTCGACTAAAGCAGCCCACTCTTTTTTTGATGGGTAGTGACCATTCTCACTTTCAAATTGAGCTGCTAAATCTTCTAAATGAAGAAGGTCCGCTATTTTTCTGGCAAGTTCAATTTCTTCGTCAGGTCTAAGAAGTCTGATTCGACCAATTTCCTGCAAATAGACCCTTATTGAATCTTCTGTATAAACACCTTTTGGTCCAATTTTGATACTTGCTAGCGCTTTGTCTCTTGCTTCTTGATCACTACCCGCTTCTACAAGGGAGTTGCTTAGAGAAATTTCTTGGTTTAGATCATTATTTACTGCTGCTTCAAGCAGTTGATCTGCTGCAAGATCTAAATTTTTCTCTTGGGATGTTGGAATTTGAGTAGTTTTTTTAGCTTTTGATTTAGTAGTTTTTTTAGCTTTTGATTTTTTTGCTATAGGTTTAGTCTTGTTGGCTTTTAAGACCTTGCTTTCCCCAACCTTTGAGTTGGACTTTTTGGTTACTGTCGACTTTGCAACAGTTTTTTTTGCGGCTACTGTATTCATTGCTAGAAAATCAATAAATGAGAAAAAGTAATAAGGTATATTTCTTAAGTCGACCCTTGAGATCAATTGCAAAAACTTGGCTGTCTTGATTTAAAAAATCCCAATGAAAAGAGTAATAGTAGTATTTTTGAGTTAATACTCTTCATTTAAGAAATCAAGGAACTAACTTAAAGTTTTTGTTGAAATTGAATAAAGGTATTTATCATCATTTCAGCGTTGTTAGGGGCTTTCTTAGGACGGCCAACCAATTTAAGGACAGTAATCCTTGATTGGTGCTGACTTCGCTCCTTCCCTCTGAACGAAACTCTGAATGATCTTTAAAACAGCCATTTGCTGCTCACAATTTAATTTTAAGAAAATTTTTTGAAGTTAGCAACTAATTTTTTTTTATGGAACTCCTGGAGATAGATGTATGGCTTGAAGTCGGACGTGAAGGGCGCTCTTTCACCTATGGAGATAGCAAAGGTTTAGGAGTTGACATAGGGGACATTGTTTCGGTCGGTTTACGAGGCAGACAAATGCAAGGCCTTGTTATAGGGAAACGAATTAGTAAATCATCCCAAGTTGACCAACAAAATAAGGACAAAAAGACTTTTCTTTTGGCTGATATTGAAGAACTTGTGCAAAAAGCAGCTGTTAGTTCGGATTGGCGTGAATGGTTAGAAGCCTCTGCAAAAAATTGTTATACCAGTTCATTTAGAATGTTGAAAACAGCTTTGCCCCCTGGCTGGCTTGGTGCAAAGAAATCAAATGAATGCAAATTAAAAAAACTTTGGTGGATATATATCAACACCGACTTCGTATTAGAAGGCGAACTTTCATTAAAGCAAAAAGAAGTAATTACTTTAATTAAGTCAATTGGAGGAGGAACCTGGCAAAAAGACCTTTTGTTAATGGGGGCTTCATCGCAATCAATAAAGAGTTGCTTGTCTCAAAAAGCGGTTTTTCGAGAAAAAAGGGTTTTTCATAAAAAAGATCAAAACTCAATAAAAAAAACAGTTCAACCTTCAGTGATTAACGAAAGTTTTCGTTCACTTACGGAAGAGCAAGAACTCGCAATTGAGAAATTTTCCGAACAACCACCTGGTTCAACTTTTTTATTGTGGGGCGTAACTGGTTCTGGGAAAACGGAGGTTTATCTCCAAATCGCTGCGAAAGAATTATCCCTTGGTAGACATTGTTTGATCCTTACTCCTGAGATAGGTTTAATACCTCAATTGGTTGATCGTTTCGCAAAACGTTTTGGATCACGAGTCGTTGAATACCATAGTGGTTGTTCGAAAAACGAACGTATTCAGGCTTGGAGAGAAGTGTTGACTGCTTCTAATCCTCTTGTAGTTATTGGAACTAGATCTGCTGTTTTTTTACCGTTAACCCCTTTGGGGGTGATTGTCCTCGATGAAGAGCATGACAGTTCATATAAGCAAGATTACCCAATGCCGTGTTATCACGCTAGAGATTTGGCGATTGACCGTGCTGCTAGGACTGGTGCGAAGGTGGTGTTAGGTAGCGCTACTCCATCCTTAGCTACTTGGAGAAATTTGAAACCTAGGGGATCTATAGATTTTTCTCGACTTAACTATCGAATAGCGAATAAACCTTTGCCTTCAGTTTACGTAGTAGATATGAGGCAAGAGTTCTCTGATGGGAATAGACGCCTAATTAGTAAATCTCTCATGGAAAGATTATCAGCTTTACCAGAGTTAGGAGAGCAAGCTGTTGTACTTGTCCCTAGAAGAGGGTATAGCACTTTTTTAAGTTGTCGTAGTTGTGGAGATGTTGTCCAATGTCCTAATTGTGATGTCTCTTTAACCGTTCATCAAGGCCAAGCAGGCTCTCAATGGTTGCGTTGTCACTGGTGTGACCATAGGGCAAGTATTTCTTTTCAATGTAGTCAATGTGGCTCTAATGCATTTAAACCTTTTGGTGCAGGGACTCAAAGAGTTATGGAGCATCTTTCTTCTGAATTAAAGGACTTGAGACTCTTACGTTTTGATCGTGATACAACAGGTGGTCGCGATGGTCACAGACGTCTGCTTGAAAAATTTTCCGCGGGAGAAGCTGATGTACTTGTTGGGACGCAAATGCTTGCAAAAGGAATGGATATCCCTCGCGTAACTCTTGCGGTAGTTCTTGCTGCAGACGGATTGTTACATCGACCTGACTTGCTAGCAGAAGAACAATCCTTGCAGCTTTTTATGCAATTGGCTGGAAGAGCTGGAAGAGGAGGAAGACCTGGGAAAGTTTTTGTGCAAACTTATTCGCCTGAGCATCCTGTTATTAAACACTTGGTTGATGGTCGTTATGAGCAATTTCTAGAAAAAGAGGCAAAGTTAAGGCAAGAAGCAGGCTTGATTCCTTATAAGCGTGCATGCTTACTTCGGATTTCAGGAGAACCAGCTTCTATTACGGCTACCTCTGCAACTGTATTAGCAGAGTATTTAAAGCCTTTGTGTAAATCAAAGGGCTGGACCATGATTGGACCTGCACCAGCATTGATTGAAAGAGTTGCAGGCAAAAGCAGATGGCAACTCTTGTTACATGGACCAGAACAATCTACGTTGCCTTTGCCTGAAGGGAATCAATTATGGGAATGCCTACCTAAAGGTGTCACTTTATCTATTGACCCTGATCCCATTAACTTATGAAACCATGGCTTTCATGGTGGGAGTTCAGGAAATCCATAGCCCATTTTGATTCTAAGCTTTTGGAGAACAATTACTAATGTCAAAACAAAGGCTACTAAAATTACACCTATTCCAAGTTTGCTCCAGTGCCAAATATTGACTTCTAGTTCATTAGTGACACCTTTTTTAAGTTCCCAATTAACATTTGAATTATTGAGAATTATTGGGAGTGGAGAACCTTTCATTGCATTCTTATTTTGAGCTCGGTTTGTAGTCATTGACATGCTTAGCCCTGGAACATTAGGAAGATCTCTGAGATCTATTAATACGCTTAATTTTTGCTTTACCCCAATGAAAAAGTTTTTTTCCTTTAAAGTTATTTGAGGTGGAGCAATCTTGAACCCAGCCAAATTTGTTGCTATTCCTACCATTTCTTGTAGCAATCTATTTGTATCTTTTGAATTCATTGATGCCGGTTGGATTAATTGCCTACCTTGAGGTGTAGATACAATGCTTATCTTGGAATCTAATTTCTTTAATGAACTTTCAAATTGATTTTGCCATGGAAGGATTCTTTCTGAATTACTCTCTATTTCCATAGCCATTTTTAATTTGTCTGGACCTTTAATCTGTATCTCAGTACTAAAATGAACACATCCACTCAGAAGAATAGTTAAGGCAAAGAATATGGCTAATGCAACAGCAGTATAACCCAACCCTAACCCTTTTGTGGGACCAGTCGGCGGAGCTTCTTGCAATTTAATTGACTGATTATTTTTTGCTATGTTATAGGTTATTTTCTGGTCTGAGTCTTTGCCTAAGCTTGGGAGTTTGACTGACCACTCTTCTGGCCTTTTTAGTGTAGGAGCTTGAAGTATAGATAGTAGATATCTTGCATTTTCTTTCTGGGAAATGGTTTGACTGTTTAAGAGATTCTTGCAAATAGAAATGGCCTTCTGATCTTCTCCTTGCCCCATATAGGCAGTAACTAAAAGTAACTGTACTTTCCCATGTTCTTTGTTTGATAGAGCAGGGTCTTTAGAAACTTCTTTAAGTAATAAAAGACATTTATTGTAATCACCCTTTTCGAGGGCTTTTTCGGCAATGCTGATGCTCTTAGATGCATCCAAGTCAACCACTACCAGTAATCATTGTCCCTATACCAGCATCGGTAAATATTTCAAGTAACAAGGCATGGGGTATTCTGCCGTCAATAATATGAGCGGCAGAGACCCCTTGAGCCAATGCTCTGATACAACATTTTGTTTTAGGCATCATCCCACCATTTACTATTCCTTTTTCTATAAGTTTTCTAGCTTCATTTAGGCGTAAATGTCTTATCAGCGATTTTGAGTCGTCTTGTTGTTTGAAAATACCTAATGTATCAGTTAATAAGATAAGCTTTTCAGCTCCAAGAGCAGCTGCTATTTCTCCAGCAACTGTATCTGCATTGATATTTAAGGACTGACCATTGCTTGAAGAAGCAACGCTTGAGATCACAGGAATATAACCTTTGGTTAGAAGTGGCTCGATGATGTTTGTATTTACTTTTGCCACTTCGCCTACAAGTCCATGGCTGCCATCCCCTAATTTCCTTGCTTCAATAAGGTTCCCATCAATACCGCATAACCCAACAGATATAGCACCAATTTGATTGATTCCTTTGACAATTTCCTTGTTTACCCTGCCGACTAAAACCATTTCGACAATATCCATTGTTTGACTATCGGTTACCCGCAAACCATTGCGAAACTCACTATTGATTCCAAGCTTTGTTAACCAATGATTAATCTCAGGACCACCGCCATGAACTATCACTGGATTAGCTCCCACACTGGAAAGTAATGCGATATCTCTAAATACAGCAGCTTTGAGCTTTTCACTAGACATAGCAGCCCCACCGTATTTGATTACTATTCGACGGCCTGCAAATTTCTGGATGTATGAAAGAGCTTCGCTTAGAACAGAAACTCTTATGGCATCATTTTCAGAATGGTTTTTAGAAGTTTGATTATTCACGGCTTAGAGGAAATTATTTGCTGTCATCATTAATTTCTACCAGGTTAGATTTATTAGTTATGCTTGGAAGCAGAGTCAGTTCAACTTGTTCTGCAGAATTAGAAATTAAAATAGCCTGAAAATTTTTTGCAAAAAACCTTCCTAAACGATCTTTTTGCTCTTCCCATTTTTCTAGTGGGACTCCATTAGGATTGAATTTCATTTTAATTCCATATTCGTTTTCTTTCTCTAAAAGGACTATCTCTGTAAGTTGAGGAGGTTTCGAGTCGTCCCATAGCTTAAGTACTTGAAGAGAGGATTCAAGGTGAGCTCTTTGGCCATAACGCCATCTTGTAACGTCATCAACAAGATCTTGAAGTTCTTTAGGGATTTTAGGTTTAATTTTCTGTAATTCCTTTGAAGAGTTAGTGCATTTGGCTGGGGAAAGTTCCGAGTTTTTTAAAGCGAGTCCAATTAGAAGAATGGGCACTCCATAAAAAAAAGTTGGCACACTCAGATTTGCTGCATTGCCGAAGTAAGAGATAAGACCTATTACAGTAAGGATGCCTCCAATTATCGAAATGATGCTTGCTGGAGAAAGTGACTTTTTCATGATATTTATTTTGTCATTGGTTGTTCAAAGATTTTATTAAGAGGAAGGTTCTATGGCTTCAATCGAACAAAAAACTATTGATTTTGATGATTTAATAGCTCAATTAAATCAAGATAGAGCTTTGATTCTAGAGAAAATTGATCAGGGAGACTGGCCTGAGCTTAGGCATGATTTGGCTGCTTTGGAAAGGGAGTTGAGCCAGCTTTTAACTATTGCAGAAGAAAAACTGCGAACAGATAATCGTTAGGCAAAGTTTTTTCAGAATGGAATTTGATCTGTCTCTGGTACAAGAGGTGAGCTGTCCCAGCTGACTTGGTTCTCATTCTCTTGACTCGATTGAAGATTAGATGATTGATGATTGTTTTTGTTTAATTCGTTGGCAGAGGTGACCTTATTATTGACTTCTTTGGCAATAGCATGAAATTTAGAGAGCGTAAATTCTGCTTTTTTTTCTTTGGTGCCATCTTGGCGAGGAACTGTATTCATTCTTAACCGGCCTTCCAAAATAAGTTTTTGGCCAACCTGAATGTTCCTTTCTAGTTCTTGTGCCAAATTCCCCCACCCAACAACTTTTATTGTTCCTTGTGGATCTTCCTCTCTAAGTCCTGGAAAATTGACTTCCATTTCAGCAATGGGAGTTGTGCTGTCTTGGGTATAACGGATTGTTGGAGGCAGTTTGACAATGGCTTCTAGTAAGCAATGATTCATTTCAATTTCAAGCACTCAAACTCATCTTGATGCACAGCAGAAAAAATTGCCAGCAACATATTTGGTTGTTAACCGGCACAGGGGAAGGCCCCCCTTTGGCCAAAGCTCTTCTTAGTAAAGGGTGGAAGGTAAGCGTAAGCGTTGTCTCTTATGAGGCTTCGTTGTCATATTTTGGATTAAAACTTGAATCATTATTAATTGGCCCTTTGGATGGGATTAAAGGAATTTGTTCGGTTTTGGAAACTGCAAGAAGTAAACATAATGGATTTGATTGTGTTGTTGATGTCACTCACCCTTTCGCTAAATTGATTAGCTTTAATCTCTTAAGTGCTTGTTTGAAATATAGACAGAGGTTGATTCGTTTTGAACGTGTCTGCGACCCCCTACCTAAAGCCAAATTAATAAACAATTTTCGTGACTTGGAAAAGTTTGATTTATATAAGAAAAAGATACTTTTAGCCATAGGTTCAAAGTATTTGTTTGATGCAGTTAATTCCCTTGAGAAACTTGGCGCAGTTCCATTTGCGAGAGTGCTTCCTAAAGTTTCAAGTCTTAAAGAGTCTTTATCTTGTCGATTAGATCAAAGTCATTTAGCCGCGGTTCATCCTTTGAATACTACTAAAAACTTAAATATAGAAGAAGCTTTGTGTAGGAAGTGGTGTGTTGATGGGGTTATTTGTAAACAGTCTGGTGGAGAATCTCAAAGAAACTGGCAGTCTATTTGTCAAAAACAAAAGATAGACCTTTGGTTACTTGCTCGACCTGAATACAATTACCCAAAAGACATTGAGGTTGTCAGAGACTTTGAGTCTTTGTTCGACATTTTGTTGACCTAATATATTCTTATATTTAATTACACTTGGAAAACTTTTTATGAGACATGATAAGAATGATCTTGTTTGCTTAGTTCTTACAACAGAAAAGAATAATAAAAAGGCTTATTCTCTAGCCAAGCATATTTTAAATAAAAGATATGCAGCTTGTGTCAATTTTCGTGAGATTAAGTCAATATATTGGTGGAGAGGGGTTTTAGAAGAAAGTGGTGAGGTCCAGCTTCTAATTAAAACTTTACCCTCTCAATTGACTATTCTTATAGATGAAATAAAACGCTTGCACTCTTATTCCAATCCTGAACTAATCTATTGGAATGCTTCATCAGGAGAGAACTATAAAACCTGGATTATTGAATCTCTTGCATTAAGAGATTAAGCATGTAAATTCTTCTTTATTAACTCTAGAAGTGATATTTGAGATCGGGGTCCTAATTGAGTAACAATATGTCCTGCACAAATTGAACCCATATGACCACATGTCTCTAAGTCCTTGTGATTTATATATCCATGCAGGAATCCAGAAGCATAAAGATCACCAGCCCCTGTTGTGTCTATTAATTTACCTAAATTATATGATTTAACATAATATTCTCCCCCGTTTGAAATAATAACAGAACCTTTTTCACCTCTTGTAAGGACGGCAATATCACATTTTTCCTTGATTTTTTTTTGAGCATCCTCAAAATTCTCACTTTGGTACAGTGAGATTATTTCGCTTTCATTGGCAAACAGAATATCTATGTAATTTCCTACTAATTCTTGAAAACTTTCCCGATGTCTCTCAATACAGAAAGAGTCTGATAAAGATAGTGCTACTAGTCCACCTGATGATTTACATTCTTCTGCCGATGTGATGAAAGCTTTTTTGGCTTGAGGATGGTCCCATAGATATCCTTCAAGATAAAGGATTTTTGCTTTTCTAACTAAGGAAAGGTCTAAATCTTCTGGATTTAGGTAAACAGATGCCCCTAGGTAAGTACACATTGTCCTTTGCGCATCTGGAGTTACAAGTATTAAGCACCTCGCAGTTGAAGGCCCATCCTTTATTGGTGGAGTTGTATAAATTGCACCCGTAGAACAAATATCATTCGTGAAAATTTCTCCTAACTGATCGTTTTTTACCCGCCCAATAAATCCTGCTTTGTTCCCAAGGATAGAAAGACCTGCCAGTGTATTTGCAGCAGACCCTCCTGAACTTTTAAGACCTGTTCCACTAGCTAAATAAAGCTCTTCAGCTTTTTCCTCTTCTACAAGAGTCATCGAACCTTTTGCTAAAGAATTATTTTGAAGAAAAGAATCTTGACTATTAACAAGAACATCTACTATTGCATTTCCTATTGCTACAACATCAATTTCCTTTTCAACTTTATTTTCTAATTCCATTTCCAAAGTCTTTTTTGCTTGATTTACTTTACATGGCTTTATTTATATATTTAACAAAGCACGCTTAGGCCCATGGATTGGATCCTCTACTACGATTGTTTGATCTCTACTTGCGCCTAATGAAACAATTGCGATAGGTACTTCCATAAGTTCAGCAAGGAATCTTAGATAGGCCATGGCTGATGGTGGAAGGTCTTCAAGACTCCTGCAGTTTGCTGTTGAAGATTTCCATCCTGGCAATGTTTTAAAAATTGGTTTACATCTACTAAAATCTTCGGCGCTGCTTGGGAAATGTTCGATTGTTTCCTCGTCTAATTTGTAGGCAACACAAACTTTTATCTCATCAACTTCATCAAGAACATCAAGCTTAGTAATTGCAAGACAGTCCAAACCGTTGACTTGTACAGCATATTTACCAATGACACCATCGAACCATCCGCACCGCCTTCTTCTTCCAGTTGTAGTGCCATATTCACCCCCTCTATCGCATAAGTGGTCATTCATGCTGCCGTCTAATTCTGTTGGGAAAGGTCCTTCTCCTACTCTTGTTGTATAAGCTTTTGCAACTCCTATTACTCGATCAATAAGTGTGGGGCCAACGCCTGCACCTATGCAAGCACCTCCAGAAACTGGATTTGATGAAGTCACATAAGGATAGGTCCCGTGATCAAGGTCTAAGAGAGTCCCTTGGGCACCTTCAAAAAGAATATTTTTCTTATCACGTGCTGCTTGATGAATAACCCTTGTGCAATCAACAACATGAGGCTTTAGACGCTCTCCATATTGGAGATACTCTTCAACAACTTTTTCTTCTTGGAGAGGATCTTCCCCATAAATTTCTTGAAGGATTTTATTCTTTTCGGCAAGTGGGACTCTTATGCGCTCTTTTAGTTTGCTCTCATCAAGGAGGTCTATGACTCGAATGCCATCTCTTTGCGCTTTGTCGGAATAAGTAGGTCCTATACCTCTGCCTGTTGTTCCAATTCTTTGGTTCCCTCTTCTCTTCTCCATCGCTTGATCTATCAAGCGGTGGTATGGCATTGTTACGTGAGCAGTTGAAGCTAATTGAAGATCAGAAATATTAATATCATTTTCTATAAGCATCTCGATTTCCCGAAGCATAACTTTTGGATCGACTACTGTCCCTGAACCTATAAGGCATATTGTTTCTGGATATAAAATGCCTGATGGAATTAGGTGAAGCTTCAGAACCTTGTCGTCCACTACAATTGTGTGACCAGCATTTACTCCTCCTTGATAACGCACAACCACATCTGCTGATCTGCTGAGAAGATCAGTGATTTTACCTTTACCCTCGTCACCCCATTGAGCGCCTATGACTACTACGTTTGCCAATGAAACTTCGGTACGAAACCGTCTAACTGCAGAGCTTATAAGAATCTCAGATTTTCCTCTTTAAGTCAAAGCAATTAATTAAAGCTTATCTTTTAGACTTCTTTTACTACTATTTTTTCAGCTCTTGAGAGTTCTTTGTTAAGTCTGTCTTTTAGTTTTTCTGGGATAGGTCTAGTTGAGAAAGTTTTGTAATGACCAGCCATTGCGTTTAAGGCAGTTTGCATAGTTGTGAAAGAAGTGGTCCCATTGACTTGAGGCCTATTCCTGTACCTCGATATATATGCGGTTATAAGTTCTAAAGCCTCATCTTTAGCTTCTAATCGATCATTTGAGTCGTCAGGTATGGCAATGGTTTCTTTTAAACTCTTTGCAACAGAAACTGTATCTTGTGCAAAGTCTCCTGACATTAAAGACTTGCCTGCCTCAGCAGATTGCCCAAATGGAGCAAGTAATAATAAAAGACCTAAGAAAACAGCAAAGGCTGCTCTCATCAACCTCACTTTAAGCTGATGAAAGTAGATAAACATTTTGCAAATGCAAGTTCTATAAGAATAGGAGAATTAATCAGATATTGTTGCTTTCTAATTAAATATCTCTGCCAGTAACATTTTTGTAGCAGATTCACAGCTTAGGAGAGTAGTGCTCCTGTTAGACCTCTTGATTAGTTCGACTTTCCCTGAAGAAGAATCTCTTCCTACTACTATTCTCCAGGGTATTCCTATTAGATCTGCGTCTTTAAACTTGACTCCTGCTCTTTCTTTTCTGTCATCAATGAGAACCTCAAGACCTTTGTCTTGAAGATCCTTATATATTTTCTCGCCAAGGATTCTTTGCGTTTCTTCTTCAACATTGGCTATTACAATAATGACTTGAAATGGAGAAATATTGATAGGCCATATTATCCCTGATTCATCATGGCTTTGCTCAACTGCTGCTTGAGCAAGTCTCGAAACTCCTATGCCATAACAGCCCATCCAAAATGGTTCTTGTGAACCATGCTCATTTGTAAAACTAGCTCCAAGAGCTAATGAATACTTCTTCCCTAGTTGAAAAATGTGACCTACCTCGATGCCTCTTTTTTCAATTAAAGTTTGCTCTTGATCATGGATACATAAATCACCAGGCTGAGCTTTCCTAATATCTACTATTTGATGAGGGCCTCCAATCATCGACCAATTGAAAAATATTCTATGAAAGTCAGGCTTATTAGAACCACAAATAAAGAGCTTTAAATCTGCTGCAGTTCTATCCGTCAATCTAATAAACTTTTGACTCCATTTCGATACTTCATTTAAAAAAGAGTCTTCTAAATCAGGTCCTATAGAGCCAAAAGGTACATCTTTTAAATCTTCCTTAGAGATTGGTTTAATACTAATTACATTTTGCTTTACTTGTTTACTTATGCAATTTAAAAGTTTAACTTCATTTAGTTCTTGATCCCCTCTAATGCTTGCTAGGATTGGCTGCTTACTTCCATCTTCTAATATTGCTAGAATTAATATCACTTTAACTACTTGATCAGGTTCAAAGAATTTATCTCTGCATAACAATTCGATTGTATTTTGGCCCTTAGTTTCTATGATTTCAGGCGAACCTTCTTTAAGTTCTTTGCCCTCTTTGGCTATTGAATCAGCTTTTTCTTGATTCGCAGAATATTTTCCGTCTGAACTTATCAGAATCAAGTCCTCGCCAGCATCTGCAGTTACCATAAACTCTTGAGAAGCTGCACCTCCTATAGCCCCACTATCTGCATCTACTTTTACTGTATCTATGCCACACCTTGTAAAAATTTGTTCATATGCATCATTCATTTCTATATATGTAGATTGCAGATCTGCCTCGCTTGAATGAAAAGAATATGCGTCTTTCATTATAAATTCTCTGCTTCTCATTAAGCCGAATCTTGGACGAATCTCATCTCTAAATTTAGTTTGAATTTGATATATATTTACCGGAAGTTGTTTGTAAGATTTTATTGATTCCCCAGCGATCCTAGTAATAACTTCCTCGTGAGTGGGCCCTAAACCCAGCTCTCTTCCTTGCCTGTCCTTCAAGTTGAACATAATCCCTTCGCCTTTCGTGTATCCCTGCCACCGCCCAGTTTGCTTCCATAGCTCGGCAGGATGGAGTTGAGGCAATAATGTTTCTAGGCAACCTTTAGCATTTAGTTCTTCTTGAATTATGTGAGTGATTTTTTGAAGAACTCGCCACATAAGTGGCATGTAAGCGTATATGCCTGAAGTCACACGCTTGATGAACCCCCCTCTAACAAGTAGTTGGTGGGAAATTATGTCGGCGTCGGCGGGGTGCTCCCGCAGCGTCACCAGCATTAGGCGGGAGACGCGCATGAATCTGTTCCCTTCTGTAGATGATTATTGATATTATCCTTTCAAGAGCCTCTCCAAATGTCCTATTGTGAAAGTGTCCTTTCTGTATGAATTGATATGGCCCGCTTGAGTCTCATCTGCTACTTTCTGCAAAGTTTTTTCTAGGTCGATTATTCGATCATGTTTAATGGGCAGATGATCAAAAGCTCTTCTGATCCATCAAGTATTGGCAATGATTTAAAGAATGTTATGTCTAATCCTGAGTCACTAGTTGGAATAGACGAGGTACAGAAATCACTTAATAGGTCTAGGGCTTCTGTATATAGGTATTCAAATACAGATTCAAGAAACCTTAATCCACCTTTCAATCCAAGGAAGCTTAACCCTGAATATAGAAGCGACCAAAAAGATCCATTACTTTTTCACCCAAATGAAGTAGCTAGATTTGCAAAGGACATTCTAAGGATTAAAGAAGTAACTGTTGAGGTCTTGAATTCACCCTCTACAGCAACTCAAAATGTTTTAGGTGCCATTCTCGAGGAATTACGTTTAATAAGGAATCATCTTGAGTCTTCGGAATCCATTCCCCAAGATTTATTGAGACATAGAGATAAGGAAGGCTGGCCAGCTGCTTAGTATTTTTAGAATAAAAGGATATCTTTAATACAAGTAAAACTTGAGGCTACTAATTTTTTTCAATGGAGTTTTCTTGATTGATCTCAAAAGTACTTTTACTTTATTAATCTGAATGGATATTGAATCTACTTCAGAGAAGAATCACCTTTCGCTTCCTAAGGCTGCTTCCCCTGGAATTGCCAAACCAGGAGAGACATCTGATGTTGGTGATGATGACCCCTATAGTTGGAATGGCCCCTCAAATGCTTTGCTTGGTTTAGTTATGGCGGTGGCTTCTATAGGAGTCCCCTTGTCAGTTATCTTAATTGAAAGCCCTTCTGCTAATGATAACAACGTTTCTTCTGCCTTAGAATCTTATGGATCTAAGTCCTTTAACTCCTTGCCCCTCTCCAGGTTTAGTAAACCTAGTGGTTGAAATTCCTGCAGGGAGCAGAAACAAGTATGAATATTTTTCCGATGCTGGGGTAATGGCGCTAGATAGAGTTTTGCATTCTTCTGTTAGATACCCTTTTGACTATGGATTTATTCCTAATACTCTTGCTGAAGATGGAGCCCCTTTGGATGCGATGGTCATTATGGAAGAACCTACATTTGCTGGATGTTTAATTCAGGCAAGGCCTATAGGAGTTCTTGATATGCATGATTCAGGAGCATATGATGGAAAGTTGTTATGTGTGCCTATCGCAGATCCTCGGCAAAAAGATATCAACAGTATTAAGCAAATTTCTTCAGGCCAACTTGAGGATGTAGCAGAATTTTTTAGAACATATAAGAGTTTAGAAGGAAGAGTAGTTGTTATAGATGGCTGGAGGGATTTTGATGCTGTTGATGACTTGCTTAAAACATGTATTGAAGCGAATGATAGATCTTGTTCACAATAGATATTTAATCTTAATATCAATTAGTTATAGAGATATAATATAATTAAAACCCAGCTGTTATGAATTTGCCAATCAAAGTTTATAGTTACTCTGCTTGTGGCACTTGTAGGAAAGCCTTGAAATGGCTTGATAAAAATAATATAAAATATGAATTAATTGACATTACTATTGAACCTCCTTCAAAAGAAGTGATTGCATTTGCTTTGGAGCAGGTCGAGGATAGAAAGTTTCTTCTAAATACTAGTGGAAAAAGTTATCGCCTATTAGGTCCTCAAGTGGTAAAAGGAATGACAGATGTCGAAGTTGTTAATGCACTTTCTTCAGATGGAAGACTTATAAAAAGGCCTTTTTTGGTTGACAAGGATGGCAAAGTTCTTGTCGGCTTCAAAGAAGCTAATTGGATTGATTGTTTTTCGAATTAAAGTTTAATAGGTCTAACTCGCTAATTAAGTCATTGAATTCTACTTGGTTTTTGAATTGATTAAAGCTAGATATTTTTAGCTTTTCAAGAAAAGTATTAATCAATTCTTGGCTCTTAACTTGCACTACCTCATTCTCTAAAACAGAAGCCAATTCTTCCCAAAAACGATCTAAGGTATCTCTTGCAAGCTTTTCAAGCTCAGCATCTTTTTGAGAGATTTTGCCACCAGCATTTTTAGATAAATCTATAATTGCATCGGCCATGCCTGATGCAAGTTGAAGACTTATAGCCGACTCTGCTTTCTCAACGATTTTACTGTCTTTTAGGTATATAGACAGAGCAGATTTTTGAATACTCTTTTGTAGTGAATGATTGAACAAGGAAATTAGCTGAGGACGCATATTTGGACCTATCCTACTTAAGAAAATAGGCATCCAAAGTCTAATTAAATCTATTAAGTTGTTTTCCTCTTTCTGGCCTATCGATTGATAGCTACATAGATTTCTAACTCTTTTTGAAAGTAGAGGTGATCTAATGCTGACTTGAAAGAAATCTATAGCTCTTAGTGTAAGGATTTCGAATATTTCAAGGGCAAGTAGTGCAACTATCCATTGGCTAATAACAGCTCTAATAGGTTCTAGTTGAATTAATTTGGCATTTGAAAGTCTTGCTAAGACAGGAAATATCCTTAATAAATATAAAAAAGGAAGAAAAAGAGGAATGTCTAACCAACGTTTTAGTAATGCATCTCTCCAATTGATTCCCTTGACTTTTTTCTTTATGCGATACGTCCTAAGGAGAACATCCAGAAAATATATAAATTGGAATGGTAAGTCTATCCTCCAAGAGTCATCTAATTGGTTGCCATTTTGATTTATTTCTTTTGTATAGTTTGTGCTTATTTTGCTACTTAGCGTTCTCCAGAACTCCTTTTCTTCTTTCCACTCAACCTTTTTTAAGTATTTTATTGAAAGTAAGCTATTTATGGCTTCTATCTCATTAGACTGACCTGATTTCTTTCTGATACGATCTCTTATAATTTCGAGATTATTAATGTTGTT
>QCHV01000014.1 GCA_003217035.1 Prochlorococcus sp. AG-402-G22 | reverse complement strand
ATTTATATGGTTTGCAATTAAAAGGTCCATCAGCAAGAAAATTATTACGCCAACTGTCTATACAAAATACCTTCCTAGGAGGAGCACAAATAGGGATTCAACTCATCCTTGGCATTATCCGTCACCTTCTCCTGTTAGGAGCACCGTTAACTGGAGGCTTAAGCCTAGCTCCATCAGCTCCAGTCGCCTTAGCTCAAGCTGCTATTGCTGTTCACACAACCAAGCTAATAGGCCAGTTAGCAGCAAAAGAATTTCTAAGGGGTTCACAGTCGCGCGAAATACAGCCAAGTTCAATCACTAGACTTCTTTTAAAAAGAAATCCCGGGCTAAAGAGTTGGCTAAGTCAATGGCAAGTAATCTCAACCAGGGAGTCAATAGGGATAAAAGCTCTACTCCCGTGAGTTTGACAATCAGTCCCATAGCATTACTTGGCACAAGTGCAGATCCACCAACTTATGGCCATGAATCACTTTTAAAAGAATTAAGCAAGCTTTTTCCTAAAGTAATCACATGGGCAAGTGATAATCCCATGAAAAAACATTATGCCTCTCTTTCTCAGCGGCACAAACTTCTTCAAGCATTAGTAAAAGACCTTGACTTGCCTCAAATAGAGCTGAGGCAGGAGCTAAGCAGTCCGCAAACAATTAAAACTCTAGAAATAGCAAATGAATTGTGGCCCTGGGCAGATTTAGTATTCATTATTGGTAGCGACCTGGCAAAACAAATTCCCACTTGGGTGCAATCCCAAGATTTATTTAGCAAAGTTCGTCTTGGAATTGCACTCCGTGAAGGGTGGCCACTCAATAATAACGACCTCAAAGAACTTCAAGGTTTGGGGGCAAATATAGATTTATTACCTTTCACAATTCCAGCAAGCTCAAGTTCTAATATTAGAAATTACCAAACAGCTTCTCAAATACCAAAATCAATATTGCCAATCATTTTAAAGGAAAGGCTTTACGGTCTATCAAAATAGTCAATGAAAATCGCTTTAGCCCAAATAAATCCTGTAGTAGGTGATATCAAAGGAAACAGTGAAGTTATTTTGTCGGTTTGTAGAGAAGGCGCTCGCAAAGGTGCTAATTTAATAGCAACTCCAGAGCTGTCACTCTGGGGATATCCACCAAGAGATCTTCTTTTAAACCCACTTCTATTAGAAGAGCAAAGAAAAACACTTGACGAAGTAGTTGTAAGGATCTCACAAGATACTCCTGATCTTTCATTACTGATTGGGATAGCTGAGCCTGCACCTGACCTTCAACTCCCGAAACTTTTTAATTCGATTGTACTTATCAACAATAATGGCTGGGAAATAGTCGCCAGGAAACAACTACTACCTTCTTACGATGTGTTTGATGAAAGAAGGTACTTTAGGCCCGCAAAAAAGACTGGGATGTTCAAACTCAAAGTTGGCAAACAATCCTGGAAAATCGGCCTAACAATTTGTGAGGACCTATGGGTTGAAGACAAAATCCAACGACAAAGAATTAAAGGCCCTGACCCTATCAAAGAGCTAATTCATTCAAAGATAGATCTGCTTATAAATCTTTCCGCCTCACCTTATAGTCACAAAAAAGAATTCCTTCGTGAGAAACTGGCCATCAAAGCAGCAGATCGCCTTAAATGTCCTGTTGTATATCTGAACCAAATAGGAGGCAATGATGAACTTGTTTTTGATGGGGCAAGTTTTGTCATTGATAAAAAGGGAGATTTAATACTATCTCTTCCGAGATGCAAAGAGCATATAGAGATCTGGGAACCCAACGAACCCCAAAAAACAATTACTAGATATTCTCCCCAACCACAAGAAATGCTCTTAGAAATGCTTGTATTGGGTGTAAGGGATTATGCAAAGAAATGTCGTTTCAAAAGTGCCTTGATCGGATTAAGTGGAGGAATCGACTCAACTCTTGTAGCCATTATTGCTTCAGCAGCTTTAGGTCGAAAAAATGTTTATGGTGTTTTAATGCCATCTCCATTTACTTCAGACAGCTCGACTCAGGATGCTCTCGCACTAGCAAAGAGGTTAGGGATCCAAACCAAAACCATACCAATCAAATCATTAATGAAAACTTATGAGAAAGCTTTCGAAGAAGCTCTTGGAGAGCCCCCTAAAGAGCTAACTGCTGAGAACTTACAGGCAAGAATTCGGGGAACTATTCTAATGGCTATAGCTAATCAAAAAAAACATTTACTTCTTTCAACAGGCAATAAATCTGAACTTGCTGTGGGTTATTGCACACTCTATGGAGATATGAATGGTGGCTTATCTGTTATAGGAGATCTTTATAAAACCAGTGTTTTCGAGCTATGCAATTGGCTAGATAGTAAAGAAGCTAAAAACCACCTGAAGTTGATGGGTCTTCCAACGGGAAAAGAATTGGTTGGCTTATCAATTCGCACTAAACCACCTAGTGCAGAGCTCAAACCAGGCCAACTTGATAGTGATTATTTGCCTGAATATGAAATTCTTGATCCAATTCTCAAAGCTTTAATTGAAGAGCGTAGAAATCCGCACGAACTCATCAAAGAAGGTTTTGAGCAAGCCTTATTAGCAAAAGTACAGCAACTACTCAAGGAGTCTGAGTTTAAAAGGCGTCAAGCCCCTCCAATGATTAAAGTGAGCAATCAAGCTTTTGGTAGTGGCTGGAGGTTACCTATAGCCACAAGTTCTTCCCAGTGACAGAAGCTCAAGAGGGCCTAAATAATTTAATTTGTTTATAATTAGTCAGTCAAAGCCATTGCAAAGTTTAAGCAATATGATGAAAGACTAGTTATCAAGGAGGTGAATAGCTCTGGATGTCTCGTGAAAATATCTAATGGTTTATTTAGATGAGAGTATTTTGTCACTTATCGGTTTGACAGGCCTCTTCAAAGATTCAATAGCTATGCCCTCACGAAGAGAAAGCAATAAGCCTGCAGCTTCCAGATAAGTTTTAGCTTTAACAAAGGAAGCCTGCCTATTAGTTTCTGAGGAATCAAATAACCCTAATGCCTCAGAATCAACGTTTAAGACTCCTTTGTTTGAAACAACTATAAGAGGCACATTCTTTTCAATACAGGCCAAGGTAGCTTCTCCACCAAGAGCACCTTCTGTAGCAACTACAGCGCCTAATTGATCAACACTTAGCAATTCAGAAGAGGTGAATCGATCAGATTTCATTGCCACTTCTTTAGGGACCAGGTCTGGCGCCCTACTTAAACCAACCAAAACACAGGGCAAGAAAGTATGTCCCAACTCTTCTCCAGCCACTCTGGGATCTAAAGAATCTGTAAAAGGGACTGAAGGCAAGGCAGGAGCGTGAGCGCATGGAATAGTTAAATGTCGAACCAATAAATGGCTGATAACTGCCTCTGCTCCTGCCATTACATCTACTCCTTCACCTTTTCTATAAGCATCTATATCGTGACTTTCAAGATGATCCGGGAATCGGGTCACTACAGCTATAGCAGTTGCGCCTTGATCCTTGAGTTTCTCTCCTGCCCTTAATAAAGAGTCTGGATGTGCGACTGTACCCCAGCTAGATCCACTCGTTCCCATTTTTAAAGACACATCTAAAGGGTTATCTGTAATTACTACTGGTCCAATATCAATCCCCAGGCTGGTTCGACAGGCATCTAAAACCTGCAAATGTCTTCCTAGCAATTCTTGCTCAATAGCTCTATCAAATAACAAGCCAACTTTTTGTTGACGAACTGGTTTTAAATAAATATCTCCTGAAGCAAACCGATCGATTCCAAAACCCTCTACATATTGAATCCGTTTATCATTCCAATATAGATTAGCTCCATTCATTACATTCGGATGCGTAATCAAGCATCCACTAGCAGAAGCCAATAAACGTGCAAAAGGAATTGCATCTCCTGCATATCCTCCAATGGAGCAACCTATGCCAGTGGGAATCAACAAAAGAGATGGCATTGGCAATGCTTCAGTAGAAATACTATTTTTTGAAAAATGGTGAGTCATTTCAAGTAAAGCTAAATATCAGTAGATAAGAATCACTGCTTCAACATTCAATTCACGCAAACAACGAATATCATCAGCCGGCTTAATGCTAGTTATAGCCCATCGCAAAGGTTCACCGGTAATTCTGAGTTGACTGACAACATGCTCTCTAAGTCCCCTGACTGACAAGTGATTAGGCCACTGAACTTCAACTTCTAAAGTCTTAATTTGCACTTTGAAAAACAATGCAGCTTAGGAACTAAGCCTAGGAGCTTGCTCCACCAACAACCTCCAGTATCTCTTGGGTAATAGCTGCCTGACGGGCTTTGTTATAGGTAAGATTTAAATTTTTAGCCAGCTCTTTTGCATTATCACTAGCGTTATTCATAGCTGTCATTCTACTAGCTAGCTCTGAGGCAGCTGATTCCTGAAGTGCTCTTAAAAGTTGATTTTGCAGATAAAGAGGTAAAAGAGAATTTAACAACTGATCTGGACTTTGCTCAAAAATAACATCAGATGAAAGCTCCGATTGTTGATTAGCAGGAGCAGCATCCTTCTCTATTACAAGACGACTATCTTTAGTGGTCAATCGGAATATTTCATCATCTTCTTCGGCTATTCCTTGAGGATCTAATGGTAAAAGAGTCTGAACAACGGGGTTACAGCTAACTAAACTGACAAATTTTGTATAGATCACTTCAATTCGATCAGTACTTTCCGAGAGAAATTCGGCCAAAACCTCACTTGTCACAGACTCTGCATCTTTTGAAGTAGGAACCTGTTCTAAATCTTGAAATGAAGCACGAATTTTATATTGAGAACTTCTATTTTGAAAAAAAGTAATTGCTTTGCGACCAATTAGCACCAAATCAGGGTCAAAACCTTGTCTTTTCAATTCCCCGTAACGTTGCTCTGTGCGTTTAATGATGTTGGTGTTATAGCCACCACATAAGCCTCTATCTGCAGTCACAGCAAGTAAAGTGATCTTTTTAACATCACGAGTCCTTAACAATGGAGCGTCTGCAGTTTCAAACTGCATGCGTGATTGGATGTTTTGTAGAACCCTTGCCAAACGATCGGCAAACGGACGACTCCTCAGTACCTGTTCTTGAGCTCTACGAACTTTTGCGGCCGCCACCAGACGCATAGCTTCCGTAATCTTTCTTGTGTTTTTGACAGAAACAATCCTGTCTCGAATCTCCTTAAGATTTGCCATAACTGAATCTCCTTAATGTCCGTAATGGTTATGCAGCAGCAAGCATTGAGGATTTAACCTCATTTATAGACTCTTTAAGAACAGACTCAATTTCATCATTGAGTTTTTTCTCAGTGAGAACCTGGTTTATATAATCAGGCTTACTAGTTTTTAAATATTCCCGAAGTTCACTTGCGAATTGAGTGACTTGTTCAACAGGAACCTCATCAATGAGACCTTTTACGCCTGCATAAACAACAGCGACTTGCTCAGCAAGATTTAGAGGTGCAAATTGAGCTTGCTTAAGCAATTCCCTTAAACGCTTTCCACGACCCAACTGTTTTTGGGTGGCTTCATCCAGGTCAGAAGCAAATTGGGAAAAAGCTGCAAGTTCATCAAACTGTGCCAATTCAAGTTTCAAAGTACCTGCAATCTTTTTAATTGCTTTTGTTTGTGCAGCTCCACCAACCCTGCTAACTGATATACCAACATTAATGGCAGGTCTCAATCCTGAATTAAATAAATCGGCACTAAGGAAGATTTGCCCATCCGTAATAGATATAACGTTTGTTGGGATATAGGCAGAAACATCTCCTGCTTGAGTTTCAATGATAGGGAGGGCTGTCATTGAACCACTACCCATTGAATCAGAAAGCTTTGCTGCTCTTTCAAGTAAACGACTATGGCAATAGAAAACATCTCCAGGATAAGCCTCTCTTCCTGGAGGCCTACGTAAAAGTAGAGACATCTGACGATAAGCTTGAGCTTGTTTTGTTAAGTCGTCATAAATTACAAGTGTTGCCTTGCCTTGATACATAAAGTGCTCTGCGATAGCCGCACCTGTATACGGGGCTAAATACTGTAAAGCAGCAGCCTCTGAAGCACTAGCATTGACAACAATTGTGTAGTCAAGTGCACCCTTCTCTCTTAAGACCTCAACAACTTGAGCAACTGAAGCAGACTTTTGACCAACTGCTACATATACACAAACAACATCTTGTCCTTTTTGGTTGATAATAGTGTCAATAGCTATTGCTGTTTTACCTGTTTGTCTATCACCAATGATCAATTCACGTTGACCTCTCCCAATTGGGATCATTGCATCAATAGAGGTTATACCTGTCTGCATTGGTTCATGTACAGACTTCCTTTTAATAATTCCAGGAGCTAAAGACTCAATCAATCGAGAATCACTTGTAGCGATATCTCCATTGCCATCAACTGGTTGTCCAAGGGGATTTACTACTCTTCCCAGCATTGCCTCCCCAACTGGAACTGAAGCAATTTTCCCTGTGGACTTAACAGTACTTCCTTCTTGTACTCCAAGGGCTTCTCCCATCAACACGGCTCCAACATTGTCATCTTCAAGGTTCAATGCAATACCTTCCGTGCCATCCTCAAATTCAACCAATTCTCCAGCCATTACTTTTTCAAGGCCATAGATTCTTGCAATACCATCTCCTATCTGAAGCACTGTACCTACATTGCTTACTGAGACAGACTTGTCATAATCAGCAATCTGCTTTTTGAGAATTGAGCTGATCTCGTCGGGGCGAATAGAAACCATGGGAGGAGAATTTAGTTGAAAGAAAAAAGTTTTGGAAGGAAAACTTGAAAGTGGCTTTAGTTGGTTAGCTTACCTTTGCAAGTGCAAGGCCTAATCTGCGGACCTGACCTGCAATACTGGAATCAATAACTTTGGAGCCAACGTTAACTACAAAGCCGCCAATTAATTCAGGGTCCACTTTGAGATTAAGTTCCAGATTGTCGGTACCTGCAACAGCTTGAACTTTTTTCAAGAGCTCAGCCTGTTGATTGTCATCCAAAGTAGTAGCAGACGTAACAGTTGCTAGAGCTATATTCCGTTGATCACGGTATAGCTCTAGTAACCGTTCAAGCACAGCATCCAAGAATCCTATGCGTTGTCGATCTGCCAATAGTTTCAAGAAATTTAAAAAAGAAGGCGTGACTTGTTTGGCGAAAAGTTTCTCTAAAGCAAGCTTCTTAGATTGAACCTCGAGCACTGGAGATGACATGGCCTGACTGAATTCAGGAGATTCTTTCCAAAGTTGCAAGATATCTTTTGCCTGAGCAACAACCTTTTTAACTTCTTTGTTGCTCTCTGCAACTTGAAGAAAGGCCTCTGCGTATGGAGTTGTGATTGTATTTAAAAGTGGCATCAATCCTTACCCATATTGTTAATAGATTGGCTGAGAAACTTTGATTGAGCAGAATCATCAAGCTTTGAAGGTAGCTTTGCCAAGGCCTTTTCAATAGCCAGTTTTGCAGCCTCCTTCCTTAATTCATTACTCACTCTTGCTGCTTCAGCATTGAGATCAGAAGCGGCTCCCTGCTTAACTCGAGCCATTTCTTCAACGGTTCTTTTTTCACTTTCTAAACGAATAGCTTCTGCTCTTACTTTGCAATCACTTCGAATTTTGGAGGCTTTTTGCTCAGCAGAAGCAAGTTCCTCTCTTGCCTTCGCAAGAGAATTAGTAGCTTCATTCAAACGATCTTCAGCATCTTTTAAATCAGCCAAGATACCTGAACGACGTCGCTCTAAAATCCCTCCTAGAAAATTAGGTAGAAATTTATAAAGCCCGAAAATTACAACTGCCAAATTAAGTACGTTGGTCTCAAATAAATTGAGATTGAGACCGAAGCCTTGAGTTGCAAGAAATATAGAAGAAGTCATTTTGAAGCCAGTAATCTTTCAACAATCAAATCTCCAAGCTTTTCCGCATCAGATTTCAATTGATTTAATGCAGATTGTCTTTGAGAATCTATCTCTCGTCTTGCTTCTTCCCTTGAAGCATTAGCTTCAGTTGTTGCCAAAGCCAATGCTTCTTTATAAAGATTCTCAGAATCCGCCTCAGCCTCATTAATAACTGATTGAGCTGCCTGACGGGCCTCCTTAAGTTGATTCTTCAAATCAGACTCAAGTTGTTCTACTTGTGAGAGCTTTTTTTTAGCCTCTGCCAAGCTAGAGATTACATAGTCTTCTCTTTCTTCAACAACCCTACCGACAGGCTTAAAGAAAAGAGCATTTAAGATAAATGTGAGTAAAACAACCTGAACCGCCATAAGCGGAAGAGTTGCATCGAAGTCAAATAGACCTCCCTCACTAGCACCAAAAAGTAGCAAGCTTGTCATGTGGCAGGGTGCGGGCGATTAAAGTGTGCCTAGAAACGGCGGAGAACCTTTAGAAGGGATAAGACGATCGGTTGGAATTAGATCAATAACCAAATCCATAGTTTTAGATTCGGGCTATTAGAAAAATTTTCCAATCCGGACTTCTTTAACCAGCGAATGGATTAGCAAAAAGAAGAACCAATGCAACCACAAGACCATAAATGGTTAGTGACTCCATAAAAGCGAAGGAAAGAAGCAAAGTACCTCTGATTTTTCCTTCAGCTTCAGGCTGGCGGGCTATACCCTCAACTGCGCCTTGTGCAGCACTACCCTGACCGATACCAGGGCCAATAGCGCCAAGGCCTACAGCTAAACCAGCTGCAACAACAGAAGCGGCGGTGGTAATGGAATCCATAATTGAGGTAAGGAAGAGAAGCGCTATCTAGCGCGTATAGAACTGAACCGGGAGTTTATACCTGCGAGGGTAAATTTCATAGTTCATTTGGACAGGCCAGAAAGATTTCCGACCTACTTGCAAGGCATTTGACAGAACAACAAAGAAGTTCTGTCAATAAAAATTAATGGTGTTCTTCAACTGCTTCACCAATGTAATAAGCAGCCAAAGTTGCAAAGATCAAAGCCTGAATAGCACTTGTAAACAAGCCAAGGAACATTACAGGGACTGGTAAAACAAGAGGGACTAGAAAAACAAGTACCGCAACCACTAATTCATCAGCCAATATGTTTCCGAACAAACGGAAAGAAAGAGAAAGAGGCTTTGTAAAGTCTTCGACAATCTTGAAGGGAAGCATAATTGGAGTGGGATGCACGTAGTACTCGAAGTAACGCAATCCCTTATTACTCAATCCTGCATAGAAGTAAGAAAGCGAAACCAACAGGGCTAAAGCCACAGTTGTATTTATATCTGCAGTAGGTGCGCCTAGCTCACCACTTGGCAGGCGAATAAGCCTCCAAGGGACTAAAGCACCTCCCCAGTTGCTCACAAAAATGAACAAGAAGAGAGTACCTATAAAGGGCATCCAATCGCGATAAACCTTTTCTCCTATCTGGGTTCTAGCCAAATCACGTATGTAATCCCAAAGAAACTCAAGAAGATTTTGAACTCCTTTAGGGTCACGTTCCATTTTTTTTGTGCCCACCACAACTAGGGTTAACAAAGCACCTATAAGAAGCCAAGAAGTCAAAAATACTTGGCCGTGAATTCTTATATTCCCTAATTGCCAGTAGAGATGTTGACCGACCTCTAGTTCAGCAAAAGGGAAGATAAATGGAGTAAAACCCATTGGTAATGAAATTAAAAATCGCTAAGGCGACATAGTTTCTTGTTTAAGCCCACAAGCCATAAATTCATGTAATTCGTATCTCTGATGCTCAAGGCTTCAAAAGGTACTGAATTACTAATGATGGCTTATAGAGCAAGAAACCTAGCAAAGAAGGTAATAACTCAAGATGAGGCAATCGAGTGACTGCTAATACAAGTACTACCGGAACAAGCAACTGAGCTTTACTGACGGATCCTGATTGAACTCCTAGACGCCCAATACTGCGAGCAAGCAATCGCAGATAAAGCATTCCAGATAAGGCACCGAACAGAACACTCATAGAAAAATAAATTCCAACAAAAAAGGCTGTTAATACAACCACTAAAGCTGAAACAATCAAAGTTGACTGGAATATGCGTCGCTGTAACTGGACATATTCAGTAGATGCATCTTGCAAGGAATCCTCAGAAGACACACTATGAGTTGCTTTCTCTGTTTTTTGACTGATCTCATTATGCATTTGGACTTCAGAAGCCTCTCCAAAAGGAGATTTTTTTAAAGTCTTACGCAGTGTGGACACCAGCAAAGTTTCTATGCTCAAAGGCCCGCGGAATCTACCATGCAGCAGGTATAAATACGCCCTAGCAGTCCCAAAAACTCAAAAATTACATTATTTTAGAATTGGCCTAACGTAAATTAAATATCTGATTTGCTCTTGAATCACTCAAAGCCATTAAATTTTCGTAAAGGCTATTGAAATAGAATTAATAATCTAAAGAAAATAACAAACTTGATTTTTTAAAGGTTAGTTCCTAATAAAGCAATCTTAATCTTAAAATACAGCTTTATTGAAAAATTTTGAACGAACTAAAAGGCTAATTGGTTTTTAAGAAAAATTTATTTGGCAAAATATTTATCAAAGATTATTTTCTTGTGGGAAAGACTTGGCAGATTGCTTTTTTAACGGCTCAATAGGTAAGATTATTTTCTTGAATTTTGAGAAGTCAGGATATAAATAATTTTAATTCAAGCAGGGTCTTAGAAAAGACTTCAAATAGTTTGTTTGTAAAAAATATAGATGAGCAGCCATTCTTTCAAAGACTTCTACCACTTCCTTGGGAAATATGGCCTTCTGAAGCAAGATTATTATTAGCCTTACTGGGCTTCTGGAGTATTTCAGGACTTTTTATTCTTGGATCAGCAAGTTGGTGGGTTGCCAATAAAGAAATGGGAGATGGAATTTATTTTGTTAAGCGTCAACTGATATGGCTTTTAGCAAGCTGGAGTTTTGTTTGGGTTACCATATCAATAAGCCTGCGTAAGTGGCTAAAGGTTTCAAAAATTTGCTTGATAATCTGCTTATTTTTAATCGCATCTACTCTAATTTATGGAAGCACTATTAATGGTTCATCAAGATGGTTAATAATTGGTCCAATTCGCTTACAACCATCTGAGTTAGTCAAACCTTTTGTAATACTTCAAGCAGCAAATCTTTTTGGTCAATGGAAAAGGGTCAAAGCTGATCAAAAAGTATTTTGGCTAGGTCTATTTGGAGTGCTTATCTTACTGATCTTGAAACAACCAAATTTAAGCACTGCGGCACTTATAGGAATGCTCCTTTGGTTAATGGCTGTTGCATCTGGGATTAGATTCAGATCCCTTCTCTCAACAGCATTCCTAGGTATTACATTAGGAGCATCAAGCATTCTTATTAATGATTATCAAAAACTAAGAGTCATATCTTTTCTAAATCCTTGGGAAGACCCAGAAGGTAACGGCTATCAACTTATACAAAGCCTTCTAGCAATAGGCTCTGGAGGATTATTTGGAGAAGGGTATGGACTCTCGACACAAAAACTGCTTTATCTTCCTTTCTTAAGTACAGACTTTATATTTGCAGTTTTTGCCGAAGAATTCGGATTTGCAGGCTCTCTAATGTTAATAATTTTCTTTATATTAATTGCTTTTCTTGGGTTAAGAATATGTCTGCGTTGCAGAAATAATTATTCAAAATTAATTGCCAGTGGCTGCAGTACCTTACTCGTTGGTCAAGCGATTATGCATTTAGCAGTTGCCTCTGGATCAATGCCAACAACAGGCTTACCTCTTCCATTAATTAGCTATGGAGGTAATTCATTGCTATCTAGCCTAATCATTAGTGGCCTATTAATAAGATGCTCTCTGGAATCAACTGGTTTAATTGGTGGATTGTCAATTAAGAAGAAGCTCTCTTAGACTATTAGCCTAAGAGTCTTGGACAATCATTAGCTTTATTAATCTGGCCATCTCTGATCTTGCTCAAAATAGTGAGCTTTTAATTAGCGATGGGTTAAAAAGTCCAGGCCCTATAACCTTAGCGATAGTATTTATATGTGGATTGCTAACAAGTTTAGGTCCTTGTTCTTTATCTCTCTTGCCACTAACCATTGCTTATTTGGCAGGTTTTAAAGGATCTGAGAGCCCTTTTCAGAGAAGTTTGATTTTTTCTGGAGGCATTGTTTTATCGTTGGTAATACTGGGAACTTTAAGTGGCTTATTCGGGAAAATATATGGGCAGTTGCCTTCTGAATTCAATATTTTGGTTTCATTAATAGCAATTTTAATGGGTTTAAATCTTTTGGGATTAGTCAAATTAAATTTCCCAACTGGTCCTGATCCAAATAAATGGATAAAAAACATACCAAAACCTTTAGCCCCTGTAGCTGCTGGAGCTGCATTTGGTATGGCTTCTTCTCCTTGTACAACTCCTGTTTTGGCTGTACTTATTACTTGGATTGCCCAAAATGGCACACCAATCACTGGCATCATTCTTCTTGCCTCTTTTGGATCTGGCCAAGTAATACCGATTTTATTAGCTGGAACAGCTGCAGGCAGTATCCCTAAATTATTAGCACTTCGTCCAATTAGTAAATGGATTCCCACTATTAGTGGAATGATTTTCCTTACAACTGGCTTCTTGAGCTTGATTAGTAAATGGGTCTGAACAATGAAACCCTTTTGGATAATTCTTAACTGGATATCTAGTCTAAAAGTTGCAATTTTACTTTTATTAGCTATTGCATTGGCCAGTTCAATTGGAACAGCAATACCCCAAGGTGAACCTATAGAAACCTATCTTGAGAGCTATAAAAATCATCCCTGGCTTGGATTAATTAATGGAGATCTATTAATAAAAATGCAATTGCATCACGTATATACAAGTTTTTGGTTTTTAGCTTTGCTTATTTGGCTTGGTATCGCATTAATGCTTTGCACCTGGAGAAGACAGTGGCCAACACTAAAATCAGCTCTAGATTGGGTCGAATATAATCAAGCAAATCAAATACAAAGACTGACAATATCAGAAACTATAGATATTTCTGATACCTCAGTTGCATTAAAAAAGCTAAAAGATTATTTGTTAAAAGAAGGCTGGAAAGTGAGGTTAGCCTCAGGAAAACTTTCAGCTCGAAAAGGGTTAATAGGAAGGTTTGGTCCTCCATTAGTTCACTTTGGGCTAATTTTCTTAATGATTGGTTCTACATATGGCGCATTCGCAGGAAATCGAATAGAGAATTTTGTGGTTCCAGGTAGATCAATAAATCTGATTAGTCCTGATAGAGGGAATAAGCTAAAAATTAAATTAAATGATTTTTCAATTAAAAGGTCACCAAATGGTCAACCAGAACAATTTATATCCAACCTTGAGCTAAATGATCCAATTAAAAATCAAAAAACAAACACTGAAGTAAGCGTCAATCATCCATTAAGGTATAAAGGCCTAACTCTTTACCAAGCAGATTGGGCCTTATCTGCTATAACAATTCAATTTGGGAATAGCCCTAAATTACAATTCCCACTTCAGAACATTCCTGAACTTGGGGAGCAGGTTTGGGGTGTAACATTGCCAAGATTAAAGGAAGATAGTGAGCCAGTATTCTTAACAGTCTCCAATGAGCAAGGTCCTGTATTTTTTTACAATCAAGAAGGTGAGTCTATTGGAAGAGTTAATCCTGGGGGGGGAGCAGAAAATATTGGTAGTTTTCAAATAAGGGTTTCAAAGATTTTGCCAAGCAGTGGTCTGATTATCAAGTATGACCCAGGAGTACCATTGGTTTACATAGGCTTTGCAATCATTATGTTAGGTGGAACAATGAGCATAGTATCTACAAAGTTTTTATGGGCATTATCTGAGAATGAATGTAATTCTCTTCACATTGGAGGTCTTTGCAATAGAAACTTATCGGGTCTTGCAAATGATTTTCCTAAGCTATTAAAGGAAATTAGTTGAAAGTATTTAGCAATCTTTTCTTACCCCATCGGATACCTTAACAATTGTATGTACATTACCTCTGGGATTGAAGTCTGCTTCTAAGCTGATCCAAGTTGGTTCAGAAGCAGAGATCAATTCATCAAGAATCTTATTAGCAACAGCTTCATGAGAAATCTTCCTATCGCGAAAACTATTTATGTAAAGCTTGATAGACTTAAGTTCTAAAACTTTTTTATCTGGCTGATACTTAACTCTTATAGTTGCAAAGTCTGGGTAACCTGAGAAAGGACACTTACATGTAAATTCTGGTAATTCAATTGAGATTTCATATACTCTTCCTGGCTTAGGATTGGGGAAAGAAACCAATTCAGCATTTTCAATAAAATGCTCACCATATGAAAGGTCTTTTAAATTTGACTTTTGATTGTCCAATTCTTTTTGTAACTAGTAAATAAACAATAGACAAATAGAAGCAAAAAAGAAATCGGTATCATCAATAACAATTCAAAAATCCATTACACCCCCTAATAGAAATATTCAAATTTTCATAAATGGACCTCTGGCTAATCAAGACAAAAGAATGGACTCACATACGAGCAAGAAGTGTCCATGGGATCCTCTGGCTGCAAACTCACTTTGAGGATGATCAATGGGATGCCCTAGCTGAAGAAAGAGTAAAACTTACAACTGGAGACGCTGATTTACTTTCTCAAGATGCAGAAGCAGCTGGCCTTACTGTCAATTCAGTACCAGCCTTTGTTAATTCAAAGAAGTTATAGCAAAAAGTAAGTATTATCTAAAAGACGTCTTACAAGGATCTCATGAAAAAAATAGAAGCAATTATTCGTCCCTTCAAACTCGAAGATGTGAAAGTCGCATTGGTCAATTCTGGAATAGTAGGAATGACCGTTAGCGAAGTGAGGGGTTTTGGGAAACAAAAAGGACAAGTTGAGAGATATAGAGGGTCAGAATTCACAGTTGAGTTTTTACAAAAACTAAAAATCGAAATTGTTGTTGCAGATGAGAATGTTGATGCAGTCTTAAAAGCCATCTCAGAAGCAGCTAAAACTGGTGAGATTGGAGATGGGAAGATTTTCGTTTCTTCTGTGGAATCTGTAGTCCGTATTAGAACTGGCGAGCAAGATGGATCTGCTCTTTAATTAAGGGTCCTATCAACAAGTTCTTCTAAACTAGGAAGTTGCGTTTCACCAGAAGTTGACAGCCAAAGTAAATATTCATGATTCCCTGCTGGCCCAGTAATAGGAGAAGCCAAAAGTCCTTTTGGTTTCAAATTTTCACTATACGAACAACTAATCACAGTTTTTAATGCTTCCACATGGTGGCTAGCCTCTCTAACCACTCCTCCTTTGCCAACTTTTTCTCTACCAACTTCAAATTGAGGTTTTACTAAAAGAACAGCCTCTGCATTGTCTTGACTTAAAAGAGATTTAATTGCAGGAAGAACTATTCTTAAAGAAATAAAAGATAAATCTGCTACTGCAAAGTCAGCTCTTTGATCTTTCTTGCCATATAACTCTTCAGGAGTCAAATTTCGTAAATTCGTCCTTTCTCGAAGAACAACTCTTGGGTCATTGCGAAGTGTCCATGCAGTTTGACCATATCCAACATCAATTCCATAAACTTGAGAGGCCCCCTTTTGCAAAAGACAATCAGTAAACCCCCCTGTTGAGATTCCACAATCAAGGCAAACTCTGCCTGCTATTTCTAGGGAAAATTCATCAAAAGCAGCAATTAATTTTTCACCACCTCTCGAAACAAATCGTTTGGGATTTTGAACTATAACCTTGGCATTTGAATCGATCTCCAAGCCGGGTTTATCCAAGATTTTGCCTGCTAAATCTCTTACCTTGCCTGCTCTTATCAAATTTTGAGCTTGTTGACGGGACTCAACAAAGCCTTTGGTCAGCAAGTGAAGATCAAGTCTGCTTTTTTTTGTCATATCTTCATGAAAACAAGCATGAAACCGAATAAAAACCGAATAAAAACCGGAGAACTAGCCAAATTTTCAATTTTGCCTAGAAGATCTAAGCATGCAATATAAGGAAGTTGTCTTACAAAAGCCCTAAATCATCCCATTGCAAGGGATTAGCTAGTAAAAGACATCTTTCCATGGTGTCAAAAAATAAAAGTACAAAAATTCTTGCACTTTTACCACCCGGCAGCTTTGCAAAATTGGAGAATCAACCTAATGACCTACCCCCCTTTCAAGTTATTAATTGCAAAGGAGGGAGGTGCTGGGTTAGACAACAATCATGGGGTAAATATGTGCATTGGGAAGTCGATCATCACAGACTCAAGTCAGCTTGATCAAAAACCTCTAAGTTCAAGCTTTAGAACAATACTTTTCAACTTTTGATAGAACGTTACACTCTGCCCGAAATGGGGAATATTTGGACAGAAAAAGCCAAATATCAAACCTGGCTTGATGTGGAGCTTGCAGCTTGTGAAGCTAACTGGAAGCTAGGTTTAATCCCAGATGATGCAATGACAAATATCAGAACAAAAGCGAACTTCGAGCAAAATCGAATCGCTGAGATAGAAGCTGAAGTAAGACATGATGTCATTGCTTTCCTTACAAACCTAAATGAGTTCGTAGGGGATTCAGGGCGCTATATACATGTCGGAATGACCAGTAGTGATGTCTTAGATACAGGCCTAGCCCTTCAATTAAAAAACTCTCTAAAAATATTAATAAAAGAATTGCAAGAGCTACAAAGTGCAATTCGCTTAAAAGCTCAAGAGCATAAGGGAACAGTAATGATTGGCAGATCACATGCAATTCACGGTGAGCCTATAACTTTTGGATTTAAACTAGCTGGGTGGCTGGCAGAAACAAATCGGAACTTAGATAGGCTTGAAAGACTACAAAATGATGTATCTATAGGGCAAATCAGTGGTGCAATGGGGACTTATGCAAATACAAATCCTGAGATAGAGAAACTCGCATGTGCACACCTTGGGTTAAAACCAGACACGGCTAGCACACAAGTAATTTCAAGAGACAGACACGCTGATTATGTGCAAACTCTTGCTTTAGTTGGATCATCTCTAGACCGTTTTGCTACAGAAATAAGAAATCTACAAAGAACCGACGTACTTGAAGTTGAAGAAAGTTTTGCCAAAGGTCAAAAAGGAAGCTCTGCAATGCCTCATAAAAGAAACCCAATCCGGAGTGAGAGGATTAGCGGTTTAGCCAGAGTACTTAGAAGTTATGTAGTCGCTGCATTGGAAAACGTTGTTTTATGGCATGAAAGAGATATTAGCCACAGCTCAATAGAAAGGATGATGCTTCCTGACGTCTCAACAACCCTGCACTTTATGCTTCGAGAAATGAGCGAAGTCATAAAAGGATTAGGTGTTTATTCAACCAACATGGTTATGAACATGAATATTTATGGAGGTGTCGTTTTTAGCCAAAGAGTTCTTTTAGCTCTAGTACAAAGTGGCATGAGTCGAGAAGAAGCATATGAATTGGTACAAAAACATGCTCATGCAGCCTGGAATAAAGAGTCAGGTAACTTTCGGGCTAACCTTGAAAATGATTCAAAAGTTACAAGTTTGCTTTCTAAAGATGGTTTAGATCAATGCTTTAGCTCAGCAGTTCATCAATCCAATCTCAATGTTATATGGGAAAGATTGCAGATTTGAATTTATGTACGAGCAGCATAATCTTGTTGCTAGTGAAAGTCTTTTGTTCAACTACAAGTAAATGACTAAATTATCGCGAACAGAACATGACAATCTTGGGGAAATAAAAGTTCCAAATGATGCATTGTGGGGAGCTCAAACTCAACGATGTCTACTTAATTTTGCTATTGGCAGTGATCAAATACCTTTAAAACTTATTTATGCTTTGGCAAAGATCAAACAAGCCTCGTCAACAGTAAATTGCAAATTAGGAGTTCTAGATGAAAAAAAACGAGACTTAATCATTCAAGCTAGTTGTGAAATTATCGATGGGATGCATGATACTCAATTCCCTTTACCTGTCTGGCAGACAGGAAGTGGGACTCAAACCAATATGAACATCAATGAAGTCATTAGCAATATTGCCTCTAAAGCTACAGGAAACCCTTTGGGCAGCCATATACCTTTGCACCCTAATGATGATGTAAATTGTTCTCAATCAACAAATGATGTTTTCCCAGCTGCAATTCAGATCGCTACTGCTCAAGAGATTCAAACAAGTTTAATTCCTGAGCTGGATTTATTCATACAAGCCTTACAGAAGAAAAGTATTTGCTGGAGTGAGATTATTAAAATTGGGCGTACTCATCTTCAAGATGCTGTGCCTCTATCTCTGGGACAAGAAGTGTCAGCCTGGCATGATCAATTGAATGTGGCCCGAAAACGAATAGAAGCAAGCTTAAGCGAATTATATTTACTACCGCTAGGAGGTACAGCTATTGGTACCGGCTTAAACGCGCCCAAAAGTTTTGACGCTGAAATTGCTGCTGAAATATCCTTGCTAACTAATTTGCCATTCAGTACAGCACCAAATAAGTTTGCAATTATGGCAAGTCATGATGGATTAGTTCATGCCATGTCACAGTTGAAAATGTTAGCGGTATCACTATTGAAAATAGTCAATGATATTCGGATCTTGTCTTGCGGACCAAGAGCTGGTCTAGCAGAACTTAAATTACCAACAAACGAACCTGGCAGCTCAATCATGCCTGGGAAGATAAACCCCACTCAGTGCGAGGCCATGTCAATGGTTTGCATGGAAGTAATGGGGCTAGAGTCTGCCGTTACCTTGGCAGGAAGTGGGGGTCACTTACAGATGAATGCTTATAAACCTCTTATAGGGTTTAATCTTTTAAAAAGTGTTGAATTGCTAAATGACGCCTGTAAAAGCTGTAGACAATTCTTGATTGAAGGTCTAGAAGCAAACGAAACAAAAATAGAGCAAGACCTAAATCAATCATTGATGCTGGTTACAGCTTTGTCACCAAGAATTGGCTATGAGAAAGCCAGCAAAATAGCACAATGTGCCTATGATTTAGGAATAAGCCTACGTGAAGCAGGTATAAAGCTTGGGTATATCTCTGGTGATGACTTTGATTCGTTAGTAGATGCCAAATCCATGGCACATCCATTCAATAAATAAATTAAGATGGTTATCTAGCCCTTTTTGTTGCAGGGTTAAAAATCTTTTCCTTTTCATTATCCTTTATAAGGTCTTCAGCCTCACAAACAGGAAAACGATTGATTGCCTTTAACGCGGCTCTAGCATTGGATCTGATTTCTTTGCTGATGACCTCACAATAAGGAACCTGTGAAAGCAAATCTATAGTTCGACGAATAATACGTACAACATCTCCCTCATCAAGAGAAGTATTAGCGATCAAGTCATTCCATGTAACACCTTGAGCCCATGCTTCTACCAAACCCATCAAATTGGAATTCGACCAAATTGGAATGTCGACGTGAAATTTTTCTTGCTGACGTGAAAGTTCACGTCGAATGCCAGAAAGATCATTTAGAGCTTCTATAGATTCATTTGATGGAGTAAACCCACTCCATAAATCTGGCCGATTTATCTCAGTACTAATTGCCTCAACAACAGCGGCTAGAGAAGCTGGATGCAGCTCATCCAGATGGCCACTCATCAAACAAAGGCCTAACCATAATTCATTATCTCCTCTCAAAGAAGCAACCGTTTTTCCTATTTCAGTAGCTTCTAGGTCATTTAAACAACAAAAGTATCTAAGGATTTCTAACAAAGAGAGAAAGGTGTCCCAATGCTTATTTGCGCGATGATATATCAATTGTTGCCGATAATTTATCTCTTCATTCAATTCATCCATCCGTTTACGATGCTTCTTTAATTTCTTTCGGTCACCCCACTGATGAGCCGGTAACTGTGCCAAATCTTCTTCTATCTTTTTTACAAGTTTTGCTTGAGCAAGCACCTCACCAGCCAAATCATACTGAGGTGTAGTCATATCATTTGATATGGATGCTTCATTTATCTCCAAAACCAACTGCAAAGTTTCTTCTTCTCCATGAGTGATTTCATTTGCACGGGAAAGCTTAGGTACCTTAAGCGATCCAACATCTAAACAACTTAATTCGGCGTGAAGACTAACTACAGATTTACAAGTTACCAGAATCCAAACATTTTCATCAGTTAGACATAGCAACATAGGGAAGTGACCAGGTCCATCTTGTTTGTCAACTATTACCGCAGGAGTAATTCGACCCCTCAACGGAGGTGCTTTTAGGCTCACTAACGTACCCATACTGGCAAATTGCAAAGCCAAAGTCAGTTCATGAGCAAGAGTCTCTGCAGCCTGCTGTTGAAGAATACGGAGAAGACGTCTCTCTTCTTTTAGACGACCCTTTCTTTTCTCATAATCTTCAAACTCATGCCATGGAACCTCACCAGCTATACCTTGTAATTTTTGTAATTGAGCTTTTAGCTGTTCAACCAACTCTTCATCATCAACTAAATCTAAGCCTGCTAGATAGCATCCAAAACTTCTTTGAACTAATTCTCTTGATTTATCAAGATCATACCTTTGTAAGAGGTTCAAAACCATTCCATAGCTAGGAGTAAATTGACTAACCAGAGGGTCTGCCGAACTGGTTGCCAATTGGCCAGCTTCACGAACTCCTTCAAATCGACTTTGAACTGTAACTACATGTCCCTCTGAATCAAGTCCTCGTCTACCCGCTCTACCAGCCATCTGTAAAAATTCACTACCCATAAGTTGCCGATGACCATTGTCTGTCCGTTTCGATAACACCGAGATGACAGTACATCTTGCAGGCATGTTGATACCTGCAGCTAAGGTCTCAGTCGCAAATACAACCTTAATTAAACCTTGTTGAAATAGTTCCTCTATTAATTCTTTCCAAGCTGGCAATACACCTGCATGATGAGAGGCAATGCCTCTTAGTAAAGCATCAGAATGAAGGCCCTCTCGTACTGCTTCAGGGTTAGATGTTTTATAGATTTTCAAACGTTCCTGAATAGTATTTTGTTCTTGAGCAGTAATCAAAGAAATATTCCCAAGTTCATGAACAGCTTTATCACATCCACGGCGACTAAATATAAAGTAAATCGCGGGGAGCATATCTCTTTTTGCAATATTGCTAATGACAAATTTGATTGGTGGAGCTTCCGGCTGAGAGGGCCTTGTAACACGTCCCTTTCTTCTATGGCTCTTTGATGGCCTCCAAACTTTGCAATTAGGGTGCAAGGCAGTGCCAGCATCATTCAAAAGAGGGTGTAGTCCTTTGGCGCTACAAAAACCAAAACTAAGTGGTACAGGTCGAAAATCACTAAAGATTAATTGAGTAGGTCCATGCACTTGCTCTATCCAATCAGTCAGCTGTCCTGCATTGGCGACAGTTGCTGACAGCGCAACAAGTTGAATTGAGCTAGGGCAATGAATAATCGACTCTTCCCAAACAGTTCCTCTCTGGGAATCATTCATGTAATGACATTCATCAAGAACAACAGTCTCTACATCCAGCAATGGATCGTCAGCTTCATCAATTTCCGCATAAAGCATATTGCGAAATATCTCAGTCGTCATAACAACAACGGAAGCCTCTCTGTTGAGACTTAAATCACCAGTCATCAAACCAACATTTTCAGGACCAAATTGCCTCCTAAAGTCTCGAAGTTTTTGATTTGAAAGAGCTTTTAAAGGAGTTGTATAAAAAACCTTATGCCCATGAGCAATCGCCCTATAAATTGCATATTCACCTATTAAAGTCTTTCCAGAACCAGTAGGAGCACTAACCACTACTGAGTGGCCTTGATTCAATGCGTCAATAGCCTCAAGCTGGAAATCATCCAATGTAAATGGAAAGATTTCATTTGGATCAAGATCCATGCTAACGACGTCGCTTGAAATAGTGACCCTCGCCGCAGAACTCATCAACCCAATCTTAGTAACCCAAGAGTGATTATTCTCATTGAATGTTTCGATAAAGATTAAGCTATGCAAATACTAAGGTTGCGAATGCCGTAATCCATAAATAACTGGAAGAATGCCCAAGACACCACTGTCAAGACTTCGTCAAATCAGAACACTTTCCTTGGTTCAAGGAAAGACCGAATTCAGGTCAATAGATCATAAAGGGAATGAAGGGAAGCTCCTTGACCTTGCAAGCAATGACTACCTAGGTCTCAGCAGACACACAAATCTAATTAATGCAGCACATCAAACAATGCATTCAGAAGGGGTAGGGGCAGGTGGATCTCGCCTTCTTACAGGCAGTCGTCCGATACACGAAGAGTTAGAGGATGCATTATGCAAATGGTTAAAGCGAGAATCTGTTTTAATCTTTCCCAGTGGTTTTCAAGCAAATCTTGCTGCTGTTATTGCATTAGCTAATCGAAACACAACAGTAATAGCAGATAAATTAATCCATCACTCTTTATTAATTGGCATCAAAGCAAGTGGAGCAAAGCTAAAACGCTATTCACATAATGACACGAGTGACCTGGAAAGACTTCTCAAACTCCACTCAAACCAAGACTCTTTAGTTATAACTGAAAGTCTTTTCAGCATGGAAGGTACAAGCCCACCTTTAAAAGTGATAGCAAAGCTATGTGAAAAGTATGGTGCCAGACTCTTAGTTGATGAAGCTCATGCACTTGGTGTAATGGGACCTCAAGGGAGAGGTAAATGTTTTGAGATTTCAAGTCCAATCGACATAATCAGTGGAACATTTGGCAAAGCTTTTGGGAGTGGAGGAGCTTTCTTGGCAAGCAACAAAATCCTAAGAGAAGTTTTAATTCAAACTAGTGGGGCCTTTAGATATACAACCGCACTCGCCCCTCCATTAGCTGCAGCCGCATTGGCAAGCCTCGATTTGATTAAAGAACACCCTAACTGGGGAGAAGAACTGCTACTAGAAAGTAAACGATGGAGGAATGAACTAACCCAAAAGGGGTGGGGAAATCCTCCAGGGGATGGCCCTATACTTTCTCTCTTGATTGGATCAGATCAACAAGCACTTAATCACCAAAAGCAACTTGAGAAAAAAGGTTTACTAAGCATGGCAATTCGCCCACCTACTGTGCCAGAGGGGACATCGCGATTAAGAATTGTCTTGAGAAGAAATCTTCCTCAAAATACTCTTAAAAAGCTTATTTCAGGCTTAAACATCGCATGAAAGAAGTAATCGCTATGCATGGTTGGTGCAGCGATAGCAAAAGTTGGACTATTTGGAAGCGACACTTTTCTTCTAATGGATGGCTTTGGCAAAGTGGAGAGCGTGGTTACGGCACAGTTAAACCTTTCGAGCCTGACTGGAAAAGTGATAAAACAAATAATTCATATATGAAAAAAGCTTTAATTTGCCACTCCCTTGGAGCTCATTTGTTATCAAGCAAATTATTATCCGAGGCAAGAGATATCGTTTTTCTAAACAGTTTTAGTCGATTTATCCCAAAAGGATTAGAAAGTAGAGCCTTAAAGATAGGCCTAGCTGGCATGCAAAAACATTTAATAAATGCAACAGAAAAAAACATGCTTATTGCGTTTCTTACAAAAGCAAGTAGTCCCCATGATTTCAGAAGAAATGCACCCGATCTCATTAATCAAAGTTTGTCTTCAAAAGGTCGTGAGAAACTCCAAGCTGATTTAGACATTCTCATAAAAACCAATGGCTTGCCAACAGGAATATCTCCTAAAGCAAGGGTGTTAGTAATAAATGGAGAAGAAGACAAAATTCTTCACCCTTCAACCAAAAAGGATCTTCTTAATCAACTTAACGATTACCTAAATAAACCTCCTCAAAATTGGATAATAAAAGGAGAAGGGCATTCAATACTGCAACCCAAATTAATTAAAGATGTAAGACATTGGATGGATGAATAGCTATGAGCCATGAATGGAAAAACAGTGTTTTGAAAAACTTCGACAATGCTTCAGAGAATTATAATCAAGCAGCAGTAGTCCAAAAAAGATTTGCTGAAAAGCTAGTAGAATTTTGCTCGGAACAAAATATCCCTCAAGGAAGATGGATTGACTTAGGCTCTGGCACAGGCTTACTTGCAGATGCGTTAGAAGATTTGAATCCCAACCAAACTGTAATAAGGGTAGATGGGTCAAAAGAGATGCTTAATCAACACTCTCAAGAGAAAAGTGTTCTTTATTATAACCTTGAAAAAGGACTACCTAGGAATTGGTCGGAAGCTCCAAGTTTAATTGCTTCTAATTTTGCACTTCATTGGTTAAGCGAACCAACAACAAAACTCCAAGAATGGTTCTCAGCCATCTCACCTGGAGGGTGGTTAGCAGTATCACTCCCAGTCGAAGGATGCTTCCCTGAATGGCAGCAAGCCGCATGCCATGCCAACGTAACCTATACTGCTATGAATTTTCCTTCCCATATATCTATAGCCAATGCAATCCCTGGGAAAAATATTCGATTGCATCGATTAGAAAAATTTACTCAAACTGCGCCTGGGGTAACTTCATTGTTAAAGTCATTAATCAAGGTTGGTGCTCAAGCCAGTCCTAAGAAGCCTCTAAGTGTTAGCCAATGGCGAAAAATATATAAGTCATGGCCACTATCAAAAAACAACAAAGAAGCACAACTTACATGGGTAGTCCAAATTCTCTTAGTACAAAAATGAGCCCTAAACAAATTCAATTAGTTATATGTGGCACAGGAACGGATGTTGGCAAAACTATAGTCAGCTGTCTATTCGTACAAGGTTTAACAGCTGCCTACTGGAAGCCGATACAAAGTGGTCTTGAAGATGGTGGAGATACAAATCAAGTCAGTAAGATTCTCAATCTCCCAAAAGAACGATTGCTGCCAGAAGCCTATAAATTCAATGCTGCCGTATCACCTCACTGGGCAGCAGAAAAAGAAGAGCAAGAAGTTGATGCAAATAATTTAAAAATACCTACAACCACAAAACCATTAATTATTGAGACAGCAGGAGGCCTGATGGTTCCACTTAATCGCAAATTGCTTCAAATCGAACAAATCAAATCCTGGGGGGTACCTGTAGTTCTAGTGGCAAAAAGCGGGTTAGGGACTCTTAATCACACACTTTTGAGCATTGAAGCACTAAACAAGCGAAAGATTCCCATAATGGGACTTGTACTCAATGGGCCTCTACACGAAGACAATCCCAGAACTTTAAAACAACTTGGGAAAGTACCAATCCTTGCGGAATTACCTTATTTCAAAAACCTTTCGTCAAAAGAACTCTCAAAAGAATGGTTACAACAAAATATTGGGGCAAACCTTGCAGCTCTAACAAAAAACACTTGCAATTAATCTACTAATCGTAATAAGAAGATCCAACAACTACGAATATACTACGAGAATTATTTAACTACTCCTATAAGATAGATATATCTACTAGTGAGATAGCTTGAACTATTCTTATCAACCAGTAAAACCCTCTTCACAAAATTGGGGCTCACATATTTGGCCCCCATTCACACAAATCGCTTCATCAATACCACCACAAAAAGTTATCGCTGGAGAAAATGCTTTACTCATAAGAGATAATGATGAACCGCCAATTATAGATGCAATTAGCAGCTGGTGGGTAACGCTCCATGGACATGCAAATACATATATTGCCAACGCAATAGCTAATCAAGCTAAAAAACTTGAGCAAGTTATTTTTGCGGATTTCACACATCCACAAGCAGAGGAACTTGCAAAAAGACTTAGTGCTTTAACTGGACTTGAAAGATTATTCTTTTCTGACAACGGGTCAACTGCTGTAGAAGTAGCTCTAAAAATTGCATGCCAATTTTGGCACAACAAGAATGAGCCAAGGAAACAACTAATAGCTTTTGAGGGGGCTTACCATGGCGATACGTTTGGGGCTATGGCAGTAGGAGAGAGGAACTTATTCAACAAACCTTTTGACGAAATGCTTTTTCCTGTTCAAAGAGTTCCTTGGCCGGCAACATGGTGGGACGATACAAGCGTAGAAGCCCGAGAACAAAAAGCGATCTCGCAACTAGAGAAACTACTGGAAGAACCAACCATTGCTGTAATTCTTGAACCATTAGTGCAAGGAGCGGGTGGAATGGCAATGGTAAGAGAAGAATTCCTAAAAAAAGTAGAAAAGGTAGTTCGTCAATCACAAGCGCTTCTAATTGCAGATGAAGTGATGACGGGTTTCGGTAGATGTGGGAACTTATTCGCATCACATCGTGCGAAAATTTCACCCGACCTCATCAGTCTTTCCAAAGGTCTAACAAGTGGTTTTTTACCAATGGGTGTAACAATGGTACGGGAAGAAATCTTTGAAAGTTTTATTGGGAATGACCCAAATCTAACTTTTTGGCATGGTCACAGTTTTACGGCCAATCCATTAGGATGTGCTGCTGGGAATGCAAGTTTAGACCTATTAGAAGGAAACCCACTTGCCTATGAGGGCTTAGAGTCACGACATCTACCTCATCTAAAAAAACTAGCCAATCACCCCAAAGTAACTAAACCAAGGCTTGTTGGAACAATTGCAGCTTTTAATATTGAAGTAGAAGGAGCTGGAGGATATCTAAACTCTGCTGGGAAAGCTCTTAAACAATATGCATTACAGCATAATGTTTTCATAAGACCTCTTGGTAATGTTGTCTATCTACTACCTCCACTATGCATTGACGATAGCCAATTAGAAAAATGTTATTCAACGATTAGCAATGGGCTTGAGATTGTCTAACTTAAGGTCCTTGCTTTAATGCATCTTCAATATCTTGACGCGGCAACCCATAAGGGAAGCTGAAAATGTTTTCTTGCGGACCTTCAAGCCAAGTGACTCTTAACTCATCTTGCCCTACCTCTATCTGAGCAGACCATTCAGGCTTAGTCCAGATCCAAAGGCAAGGGTCTTCATTGCTTTTCGTTGCGCCAAGTTGTGATAACCAAAATTCAAGTGCTACTAATGAGTGTTGATTTAAAGGCGTTGAACTTGGAGGGAATGCCAACATCTATCGTGGTTGCTGAGGTGGAAACAGGTAAGGATTGTTCGACTGAGAGCCAACTAGGGAGAACTTGAAGTTGCCTCCCATCCAATAAAGCAAACCCTAAAGCTACCAACAAACTTAATAAAAGAGCTATACATAAAAGCAATAAAGAAAATAATTCGCCCCCAGAGAATGGTCTGAGTTGCGCATTCTGAACCTTAGTCTCTATTGAAACTCTGGAAGATAATTCCTTTGAACCAAAAGATCTCTTTGATTCAAGATTTTTTAAACCAAGAGACTTATCATAGAGCTCTCTTCGAGATGAATCTGACAAGAATTCATAAGCTTCGCACACCTGACGGAATCTTTGTGAGGCCTCTTGTATAGGTAGAGAGGTGGTGTCAGGATGCAAATCTTTACTTAGGCGATGAAATGCTTTTCGCAACGTTTTAGCATCGGCTGCTTGAGAAACCCCTAAAAGTTCGTAATAGCTCTCAGATTGAATCAAAGGACCACATATGATTATTTTGATTAAAAAGGTTTGATCGAGTCTTCATTTTATTCATGACAACTAATGCAGACTACAAAAGTCAAGACTCACCAATATGGAAACTTATCAACTGGTACCCTTCATCTGATCAAATTGAACAATTCATTTACCTTCAGACTCTTTTAAAAGAATGGAATTCTAAAGTCAACCTGACAAGACTAGTTAATGGAAGTGACTATTGGGTTTCTCAAATTCTCGATAGTTTATGGCCAATAAGCAATGAATTAAGGGTTGCAAATCAAAGTAAAAAGGTTATTGATATAGGTTCTGGCTGTGGATTGCCAGGCTTAGCAATTGCAATCGCTCTTCCAAATGCAAAAATCACTCTGATCGATTCCATTAGTCGAAAGACTAAAGCACTAAAATCCATCTCCGAAGCAATTGGACTCAGCGAAAGAGTTGACGTAAGAACAGTACGCGCAGAGCTGGCAGGACAAGATAGTAATTGCAGAGAAAAATATGACCTTGCAGTAGCCAGAGCAGTATCCAAATCTTCTGTGGTAGCAGAGTACCTCATACCTCTTTTAAACCAAACAGGGGAGGCAATCTTATATCAAGGTAAATGGACTAAGGCTGAGGAAATCAAACTAAAAAGGGCACTGAAATTACTAAAAGCAAAAATAAAAACAATAGAAAGCATTAAACTTCCAGAAAACAAAGGCATTAGACACTTGGTCAAACTTATTAGTTTTGAAAAATGCCCTCTTAGATACCCAAGGGCCATTGGAGTGCCAAACAAAAGGCCTTTAAGTAATTAGGCTCTGGATAACCTATTTAACTTGTTGCCTTTCAAGCGGTTTTTAAGTTGACGCAGCAGTCTAGGAATATCATTCTTCCAGGGACTCCGATGAAGTACTACTTTGATCTGACTCTCTGTAATTTCTTCATCCAAGGAATCTGCATTACAACCTGGGAACCAATGATTAGCTTGACCCAATAATTTATAGCGGGAGCTAGCAAAACCCTCCAAGTCCCAAGACTCCATAAGGTTATGCAACCAAAGCAAAACAGGTATATTTATTCCCCCAGGGGTATTTTCCCAACTTGGCAAACCTATTCTCCATGTTTCAAGCCATTCATCACTTAATGCGCATCTAGAAGCATCTAATAAACGTGATTGTATCTTTGAAATTGAGCAACAAGTCTTGTCTATCAAATGAACAGCTTGAAGATGTCTAGCAAAGTTATCAGGATTATTGGCGCCAATACTTATCGTATGAACTCTTTGATCTTGCAAGCAAAAAAGATCATTAAAAACAATAGGATGCAAAGGAGAGCACAAATCTAAAAGCTTAGAAGATGGTGAATGTAAGTGGCCACCTTTGTCTGTAGGACTAATAATAAAAACACCAAGATCTAACTTTGCTGCAGCTTCTAATGCAGGCTCGTTGTCCTGAAAGATGAAATACCAATGTAGATTGACATAATCAAATTGATTAGTCTCTATAGCTTGAACAATTAAATCAGTGGGGCCATGAGTCGAGAATCCAACATGGCCAATACGACCATTTTTTTGCCATCGGCGAACTACATCAAGACATCCACCAGGCCTAATAGTCTGATCTAAATGCTCAAAAAGATTAAGACCATGAATTGAAAGAAGGTCAACCTTTTCAGATTGCAATCTCTGAAAACTCAATTCAAGCTCTTTCTCAAATTCACTAGCCTTATCTCTAGGGGGCACTTTTGTTTGAAGAATTCTTTTAGAATCATGAATCTTTCCCATGGCCAAACCAAGTTGAAGCTCAGATGTTCCATAATGCCTTGCTGTTTCTAAATGATGCAGGCCATGGTCAATAGCCTTTCTAAGTGTCTTCTCAATATTCTCCTGACTTGCATTGTTTATTTCTCGACTCTCTAAATCAGTCCAACTTTGCTGAAAACGCATCCCTCCCAAAGACAAAACTGGCATCTCTATCTCTGTACGACCAAACCTTCTTGATGGAATATAGCTATTCATTAATTTGAAATTTATTTGTTTTCTGAAGGTTTAATTCGTCTTGGTACTTTTGGGAGCATACCTAAAGGATGAACTCCATTTGCTTCTAATTGTTTACGTAAATCATCTAATTCTTCAAATTTCACCCAATGAATACAATTAACTGGACATGTATCTACGGCCTCCTGAATCACTTCAGTTGAATCTCCATCTTGTCTAAAAACTCTGGCTCTTCCCATATCACTTTCCATAGAAAAGGTATTAGAAGCAACTGAATTGCAATAGGTACAACCTATACATGTTGATTCATCTACCCAAACAGCTTTTGAACGAAGCTTTCCTCCGAGAAGAGGCTCCTTTCCACTAATAGAAGCATCTTCAAAAACCTTTGCTTGAAAAGCTATCGAAGATTTATTATTCAATGCTCAAGTCAAGAATCCCACCGAGTTACAACTAATTCGATAGAACCATCAATATTATTTTTCTTTTCAGAAACTTCAAAACCCTCCTCAGCAGTTGCAGAAAGAACCGTAGTTAAAGCATATTGCTGTGTCAATTTAGATAAAAAACGATCCACTGGAATGGACTGTTTCCAAAGATCTAAATCAGTCACTAATTCATAAGCCTTAGAGTTTTCATTCCATCTAAAACCTATATCCCCGCCCTCTGGCATTTGAACGGCCATTTCAGCTTTAACAGTTTGTCCTCTATAGCCTCTTACTATTTGCTCTCCTTCTTGAGGTACATACCCCAAATTGTGAAGAGCTTGAACAAGAGGCTCCTTTTTCTTTAATTGAGTTTTGACTGTACTGAAATGGGACATCAGATGATCTCTATTGGAATTGATTCAGATTGAACTTCGTCTTGAAGATATGCCTCTGCCTTCAGCTCACGATGCTCAACACTACCTAGGGCAGCCTCAAGCCTTTCTGTAAGCTGATTGCAGGACTGACCAACAACCCCCTCAACTGATTCTTCAACGACACCATCCTGTCGGATACGAAATCGCAATATACGCTGAGGCATTCATTCGAAAATGAAGGTACTAAATGTTATAGAAAATGTGGGCAAGTGGTGGGTTCATTTGTAACATCTAAATATTAAGAATCACTAATTACATCAAATTTCCTTCTTCCAAAAGACTTTTCATCCGACTTTTAACCCAAGGACTATCTATCTGATCCAAGGCAATACGAGCTTCATCTCGAACGGATGGTTCCACATCATTAAATGCAACTGAAATAAGTACCTCGCCAACCTCATCTCTCAGATCTGTTGAAACCCTGTCAAATAAACGCCCAAGGGACCAAATGCAATTGCTTCTAACAACTGGCTCATGGTCAATTCCCAAACTAATTAACAATTGAGACGCGACAGAATCTGCATTTGAAGTTGAAGTTAAGCCAACTTCTGCTAATGAGCTAGCAGCCCATAATCGAACCGCAGCTATATCATTTTGCAAAGCCTTAATGAGGGGTTTCATTACAGGGGCATTCGAATAATTACCCAAACTCCAAGCTGCAGCTTTCCTTACGTAAGCATTTCCATCTTGCTCCAAAAGCTGTAATAAAAGATTAATTGCTTTGGGCGAAGGGTTCCTTCCTAAAGCATAAACAGCACTCATCCTCTCCACTGGGCAAGGTTCAGTCAGTAAAGGGACTAGTAAAGGAAGGGCTCTAGCATCTCTATGCTCACAAAACACTCGTAAGCCTTGTAATCGCTCCTCATGTCCCTGCTGTAACCATTTCAAACCAGAGTCACAGTCACTAGCAATTTTTGCTTGATCTGGATCGAGTGTCTCCAAATCAATTTCATCCAAAGGGTCGCCCTGTAGTTCTGCCGCCAATTCCTGGGCAAGAACTTCAGGGTCAATGGTCAATTTCGTTAGACCATCATCAGTAGTATTCAAATTGTCTTCGTTCATGAACACATTCTAAAAACTCTAGTAGCTAACTCAACCAATTGGTGCAGGAGCAAGCATGTCCCCTGGCAGCCAAATGCGAGCAGTGACTGCCAACAAAGCAACTCCAAAAAGAGTGACTATAAGTATTGGCAAAATAGTTGAACGGAGAAAGCTCAAAATCCAAAGGTATTTTTAGCCATTTTGCTTCAATATTAGGAATATCGAAACTCAAAGTTCTACAAAACTTGTTCGGAATAGGTTTTTATTCATTTTCATAAAGCAAATTACGCAAATAATTAATCCTATCCATGCTCCTGCTTGTTGATGTAGCAAAAAAGCACCGCTTGCGAACAAACCACCATAAAGGACACCAATACCAAGAGCGAAACGAGATAACAATTCTTGTAAGGAATGCATCGGAGCAATATCCAGTCTTTCCCTGAAGACTTTCCAACCAGGTCCTGGAGGCTTAACTCGTAATACAAATTTTTCTAAAACCTCATCAGATTCAGGTGGAGTTACAAACATGGTTGTAAGCCAGACAATTGCAGTGAAAATTGTAGTAACCAATAACTTGATCCCATAATCGTCGATTCGTAAAACAGGTACTACAGAAGTAGTTAGTCCTACAAAGAAGCCAGAAATCATTGCCGCTAATTCTGATGCAGCATTTATTCGCCACCAAAACCACCTCAAAACAAGAACTACACCTGGGCCAGTACCAATAGCTATAACCAAACGAAAAATAGCTCCGATACTATCGCTAATTAAGGCCGTGACTATGCCTAGTAACAGTAGAATTACACTTGTTATTTGGCCTATAAAAAGCAATTCTTTTTGACTGGCTGCTGGCCTAAAAAACCTCTGATAAAGATCATGAGTCAAATAACTAGCACCCCAATTAATAGAGGTACTAACAGTACTCATAAAAGCTGCCACTAAAGAAACAACAACCAACCCTAAGATTGCTGGCGGAAGGTATTTAACAGCAAGGGTTGGGTAACTCATTTCCCAATCTTGCTGGGAAGGTAACAAAACAAGTGCGCCAAGTCCAACGATTATCCAGAGCCAATTTCTAATTAAATAATTCACAACGAGAAAAACCCAACCAGCCAAGCTTGCCTGCTTCTCATCTTTAGTTGAAAGCAATCTTTGAACAAATTCCCCTCCACCATCACTCCTTCTAAAGCTCCACCATTGCAATGAGATAAACGCAGTGAAAGTTGCAACACTCACACCTGCGCTTCCAATCCATTGAAAACCATTTTCTGTCCATTGCCACGGGAAAATCGACAGCAATTCAGGTCTATCTAATGCTTGTAGTTGAGACAACATCTTGTCCATGCCACCAGTTGCATGCAGCACAGCCCAAGAAACCGCAACTGCACCTATAAGGGCTAAAACCAGTTGAATCAAATCATTAACTACAACGGCCCACAATCCTCCTGCCACCGTATAAACAAGCAATAAACTTGCTACAAGTAAAAGCAGTAATAAAGTATCGCTAATTGGGCCAAATATTAATTGCCCGTGAACAATATCCAACGCTTCTGCTACTTTCCTCATAGCCAAAAAAGCATACCCAATTCCTATACAATTAATAGGAACAGCTAGTAAAAAAGCCTTAATAGCTCGCAACCAGGCTGCAGAAATGCCTCCATAACGTAATTCAGTAAAAGCAGCATCAGTTATAACACCACTTCTTCGCCACATAGGTGCAAACACGACCGTCATAGCAACATGAGCTAGACCAAAACTCCACCATTCCCAATTCCCAGAAATGCCCCGAGTCCCAACCACACCTGCTACATACAAAGGGGTATCTATTGAAAAAGTAGTTGCTGCCATTGAGGCACCTGCCAACCATCCAGTTAACCGACGTCCCGCGACAAAATAATCACTATCTGAACGATTTCTACTAGACAAACCGATCCCAAGGATTGCAGTGATTAGCAAATAGCTAAGCAATATAAGCCAATCAATTAATTCCATAAATTCCTTAAAGTTTGTTCAAAAGAAGAGCCTTAAACAAAATAACTAAGCCAAATCTCTATGTTTTCGACGAAGTTGTCCACATGCTGCATTCTGATCAAGACCTCTACTTGATCTAAGACTGACTGCTACTCCTCTATTTTGCAAAACACTCATAAACCTCTTGATACGAGTCATAGATGGACGTTTGAAATCCTCTCCGTCAATTGGGTTATAGGCAATCAAGTTAACATGGCTCTGAAATCCACTAACTAATTCCGCCAATTCTTCTGCATGGTCAACTTGATCATTTAAAGTTCCCAAAAGGATATATTCAAAACTCACTCTTCTACCAGTAATAGCTACATAATGTCGACAATCTTGCAACAAGTTTTGAATAGGGTAAGCCTTAGCGGATGGTATCAAAGACTCACGAAGCTTTTGATTTGGTGCATGAAGACTTAAAGCAAGAGTAAATTGTACTCGCCCAAGTCGTTTCATAGCCAATTCAGCCAAAGTAGGTAAAGTATTCGAAATTCCAACTGTGCTTAGAGTAATTCGTCGCTGAGCAATTCCTAAATCCTTGTTAAGGCAGTCAATAGATTCCAAAACCGGTTCAATATTTAACAAAGGTTCTCCCATACCCATAAAAACAATATGAGAAGGACGTCGTTTAAATACCCCTCTTATACTCAACACTTGATCAATAATTTCATACGTTGCTAAAGAGCGTTGTAAACCACCTTTCCCCGTTGCACAGAATTGACATCCCATAGAACATCCAATTTGACTGGAAACACAAACCGTTAAACGACTAGGAGTAGGGATCCCAACTGCTTCAACTGTCTCCCCATCATTAGTACCAAGCAAAAGTTTAATTGTTCCATCGTTTGCTTTTTGTTGACCTACTTCTTCAAGTCGTCCAATACAAACACCTTTCTGATTCAGAGATAGCCTCCATGACTTTGGCAAAACAATAATTTCTTCTAAATTCTTGACACCCTTTGCATACAACCATTGATGCAATTGACGGCCTCTGAAAGGTTTTTCTCCGTCAGATACAGCTAATTCTTCTAGCTGTGCAATATTTCTTCCTAGCAAGACAATCTTATCTTCTGTAGATGATGAAATAGTCACCCAACTAACAAGCCGTGTCCCAGCATAACTTCAACTACAATCAAAGCAATAAAACCTATCATTGCAAGACGTCCGTTCAATCTTTCCGTATGGCTATGAAAACCATATTTGGGTAAAATTCTTTTTGGGATTAACTTTGGTTCAAGCATCGATCTTACCTGTAAAGAAAAGAGCTAATTAAACAGCCAAGGTTACTCGTCTGAAAGTAACCCCTCTTCTTGAAGGCCCTCCAAAGCTGCTGGGTCAGGCATCTGGTCTTCTTGGGATTCCTCATCACTAGAAGGACGGGCAAATGCCGCGAAATTACTCGTCGTTAGGTCTATGCCATGTCGACTTCTTGTGGCTTCCAAATCTTCATCACTAGGGTCATCTAATACAGAGGTTGAATTTGCGGCAGCAGAGGATGGAGGCATATCCACTGTGTAATCAGGTCTCAAATTCTGGATTCGCCTATATCCCGCAGGGTCTTCTGCCAAAATATCTGGATGAGGTCCGGCTTCTGCTCTTAATTCTTCAACAAAACCACTGAAACCTGTTCCTGCTGGTATCAATCTACCAATAATTACATTCTCTTTTAATCCTCTTAGCCAATCTGATTTGCCTTCAATTGCAGCTTCAGTAAGTACTCTTGTTGTTTCTTGGAAAGAAGCTGCTGAAATAAAGCTATCGGTATTCAAGGAAGCTTTAGTAATCCCTAAAAGAACCGGCGTGAATTCTGCAGGAGCACCTCCAGTAACAGATATAGCCTGATTTGTATCTTCAACTTGCCTGATCTCAATCAATTCTCCAGGTAAGAGGGTTGTATCACCAGCATCCTCAATGCGAACCTTGCTGGTCATTTGACGAACTATTACTTCAATATGCTTATCGTCAATTGAAACACCTTGAGATTTGTAGACATTTTGAACTTCATTTACTAATCGATGCTGCAGTTTTGCAATGGCTTCTTGAGCAGCCTCCATTAAAGGCTTCCTATCTCGCAAATCACCAAAGAAACACTCTAAAAGCTCATGAGGGTTAACAGGCCCATCTGTTAAAAATTCACCAGCATTAACCTGCTGCCCATCACCAACCATTACATTTCTGCCAAGAAGAATTGGATACTCGGAGATGGAGTCATCGCTTTCTATAACTTTAACCAGTACAGAGTCATCCTCGTCTTGTTTAATCTCAACAACACCTGGCTTTTTGCAAAGTACTGCTGACTCTCGTGGCCTTCTGGCTTCCAGTAACTCTTCAATTCTAGGTAATCCTTGTACAATATCTCCTGTTTTTTGTCGTTCAAAAACCAATAGTGCTAGCCCATCGCCCCTTTGTACTAAATCACCATCTCTAACATGTAATACAGAATCAGGGGAGACCATATAAGGCCTTCCCAAGCGAAGAGTCACCTTATTGTCCGTCACCTCCTCAACCTCTCCACAGCATTGAAGGGTTTCTTGCTTAGAAAGTGAATCCCCATCTACAACTCTTTGGCCAACTTTTAAAAGTGGTTTCTCCTTAGCAGTCAGAGTAATCGTATCTTCTGCTCTTTCAACAATTAATCTACGTATAGGGTCACCTTCACTAACTTGTGGTAATTGAACAATCCCTTTTTCTTTACACAAGATTTGAGTTGTTGCTACTACATCTCCGGCTTTGACAAGTTGATTATTTTCTATCTGGAGCTCTGTATGAGTTGAGCCATGACTTGAGTCAGACATTGTGTCTCTTCTGACTAAAATACTTTCTAAGATAACTAACCTTAATCGATTAGTTGTTTTAGATTTTTTATCAGAGGACACCTCAACGTCAACTGTCATTTGAGGTGTTGTTTCGAATGACTCAAGCATTAATTGAGTTTTTAATAATTCAACACCTTCTACAGATTTAATAAGCTCGCCATCTTTAAAAGCTAATCTCTGAGTAGCCTTAAGACCCAAATGAGGCCCTTTTTCTTGTTTAACGTGCTCTAGTTCAGGTAATTGAGCTTCGTCAGGAATCGTATACTCCTCAACTGGTCTAAGCAAAAGTCCTTTACCATCTCTAGATTCAACAGTCTGAACAAGGCACATCGAGTCTGCTTTTAAACCCTTAGCAATATTTTCTCCTGGATTAACCATCTGTCCTTCATCTTCAAAACGTTCTAAAGCTTTGGACTCATTGCATAGATGGAATGCACCACTACGAACAATAATTTCTCTTAAAATGTCGTTTTTCTGAGTGACTGTAACTATCCCTGCAGTTTGACTAAAAATATCTTTTACAACCTCTGTTCCCGCTTCTATCCATTGACGATCTTTAATCATTAATAATGAGATGTCTTTATTGATTTCATGTGTTTCTTGAGGGACCCAAATTAAAGTTCCACCATTGCTAACTTCAAAACCATTCTTAGCGGATCTTGCTTTTTTGATGGCTAAACCAGGCGCATATTTAACCAAGCCACCAGTCTTCGTTCTGAATTTGTCATCTGCAAGTTCCGCAACAACTTCACCCGTTCCAATCTTACTTCCGGGAATAGTATTTAAGCGGTATTTAGTACCATCTTTTGCTTCTAAGTTCCAAATCTCACCTGAATGAGTTGATTCTTCCAATAATTTAAAATCTTTCAATGTCATAGAAGTGGTAACTATTTGTACCTCACGCGAATCCCCTATTGAGTCTCTAAGACGCACTTCCCCTCCAAACTCAGTAGCTTGACTAGCCTCTGCTAAAACCTGCCCTTGCTTGACTTTTACATTCCGATTAACTACTGGCCTCGCATTAGGGGGGAGATTATATACATCACCTGCTAACACCCATAAACGACCAAGCCTCTGAGCTTTTAATGTGATGTTACCTTGCCTATCAGTTACTTCTTTGGGCTGTATAGCACTCTCATATTTAACTTGACCAGCCAAATCACAAATAACATCCTTAGTTGCTTTCTCAACACTTTTTTTAACAGCACCAGCAGCTATCTGAGCAACAGTGACATCTGCCCCAATTTCCTGACCATTTGAAACAAAAATAAGTGAGCCATTAGAAATATCAATAGTCTGAATCTTTCCCTGACCATTGGGCTTTACTTTTAAAGTAAAATCTATTTCTGCTTGCTGAGCTTCCACTCCATGAGGTGTTCTGTAACCACGAACACGAGCTTTAGGGCCAAATTCAACCTTGCCAGCAACAGTTGATCGAACAACACCTGTTTCTGCAGTAGATACACCTCCTGTATGGAATGTTCTCATTGTCAATTGTGTTCCAGGCTCTCCAATTGATTGTGCAGCGATAATTCCTACTGCTTCCCCTAAATCAACTAATTGATTATGAGCTAGTGCCCACCCATAACACTTCCTGCAAACTGAACGTATAGCCTCACATGTCAATGGAGAACGAACCATAACTCCATCTATGCCTTCCTTCTCAAATTTTTTAGAAAGCTCTGGGTCAATAGGTGTATCCTTTTTGGCCACAACTTCTTCAGAGGCATTAACAATTTGTTCTGAAGTTAAGCGGCCAACAAGGCGGTTCCCAAAACGTCCGTCTTCTGACTTAATTAATATTGCTCTACTTGTTCCGCAATCTTCTTCTCTTACTATCACATCTTGAGCTACATCTACTAGGCGTCTTGTTAAATAACCTGAATCCGCTGTTCTTAAGGCCGTATCTACAAGCCCCTTGCGCGCACCGTAGGATGAAATGACATATTCGGTTACGGTTAAACCTTCTCTGAAATTTGTTCTAATAGGCAAGTCAATAATTTCCCCTTGAGGGTTAGCCATTAAGCCTCTCATCCCAACCAACTGGCGAACCTGAGACATATTGCCTCTTGCGCCTGAGTTTGCCATCATCCAAACAGAATTCAATGGATCGTTTTGATTGAAATTCTTCTTAACCGCATCTACTAGTCTCTCGTTTGTTTCAGTCCAAGTATCAATTACTTTTGTATGCCTCTCAACTTCAGTAATTTCTCCAAGTCTATAAGACTCTTCTGTAGCAGTAATTTGTTGCTCGGCTTCCCCAAGCAAGTCTTGTTTGGCTGCAGGAACTTTTAAGTCATCTACAGAAATAGAAACTGCAGCCTGAGTAGCATATTTAAAGCCTAAGTCCTTCAAATTATCAGCCATGGATGCAGTTACAGCAGTGCCATGATTTTTAAATGTCCAAGCAACTAATTGTTTTAAAGTTTTTTTATCAACAACTCTATTTCTAAAAGAAGGAGGAGTTTTGGATAGGACTTGCACCTCATTAACCTTTTTGGATTTCTTCTTACTCTTTCTGGTTTTAGCTGAAGATTTCCGAGATTTTGGTGATGTTGAAGTCATTGAAAATGCCTAGTTTAAATGGGTTAAAGAAGAGTGATTAATCGAAAGGTCATCCGGAAGCTATTGCATCAATAATCGTATGATTCATGACTACACGTCCAACAGTAGTAAGTATAAAACGACTGATTAACGCACCCTGCTCATCCAAACGGTCGCGTTTCAAACCCCACTGTTTCACTTGGGTTCCATCTTCTAAAGTTTGTGTATGAATAGGATCTTCATTCTCATTATCATCATCAACTTCTCCATTGAACCTTACCCAAACCCAATCATGTAAATCTATTCTTTTATCTTCAAAAGCATTTATTACATCCTCTAATGCTGCGAAAGTTTTGGACTGATCTCCAAATTCAGGCTTTATTGCATCAGGCTGAATAGCAGTTAAATAGTATGAGCCCAAAACCATATCTTGAGACGGGGTTACTATAGGTTCTCCAGTGGCAGGAGAAAGAATGTTATTACTTGCCAACATGAGCATACGAGCTTCAGTTTGTGACTCAATTGCTAATGGAACATGGACAGCCATTTGGTCACCATCAAAGTCAGCATTAAACGCTGGACAAACCAAAGGATGTAATTGAATAGCTCGGCCATCTACTAATTTTGGCTCAAAAGCTTGTATTCCAAGTCTATGCAATGTGGGGGCTCTATTTAACAAAATTGGATGGCCATCTATTACTTCCTGAAGAACTTGCATAACCTCATCATCAGCTCTTTGAATAAGCTTCTTTGCAGCCTTAATATTATTCACTATGTTTTGACGAATCAGCCTGTGAATTACAAACGGTTGAAACAACTCTATTGCCATTTCTTTTGGTAAACCACACTGATGCATTTTTAATTTAGGTCCTACAACTATTACTGATCTGCCAGAATAATCAACTCGTTTCCCTAGTAAATTTTGCCTGAAGCGACCTTGCTTGCCTTCAATTATGTCACTTAAAGATTTTAACGCTCGATTATTAGCTCCAACAACAGTTCTTCCTCTACGACCATTATCTACTAATGCATCTACAGCTTCTTGAAGCATACGTTTCTCATTTCTAACAATAATTTCAGGAGCTAGAATTTCTTGCAAACGAGCCAATCTATTATTCCTATTAATAACTCTTCTATAGAGATCATTTAAATCAGACGTTGCAAACCTACCTCCATCTAACTGCACCATAGGACGAAGGTCAGGTGGAATAACTGGGATTGCATCAAGAACCATCCATTCTGGACGAGCATTTGTTGCAATGAAGTTATCTATAACCCTTAACCGTTTTATTAACTTTGCTCTTTTTTGACCCTTACTACCAGTAATCTCTTCTCTAAGTTCTTCCGCTATTTGACTTAGATCAAGATCTTCAAGTAATTGCTGTAAAGCTTCTGCGCCAATTCCAACAACAGGTTCATTCTCAATAGTCGAGTCTTCGGCATAGATATCATCTTCAATCTCCAACCATTCGTCTTCAGTTAACAATTGCTTATACTTAAGATCTTTATGATCTCCCTGATCTAATACCACATAGCAATTGAAATAAACTATTTGCTCTACATCTCTAAGAGGCATATCAAGTAAAATTGCCACATAACTAGGAATACCTTTTAAATACCAAACATGAGATACAGGAGTGGCTAATTTAATAAAGCCCATGCGGTGCCTTCTAACCCTACTTTCTGTAACTTCAACTCCACACCTTTCACATACAATTCCACGGTGTCTAACTCTTTTGTATTTACCACAATGGCACTCCCAATCTTTTGAAGGACCAAAGATCTTTTCGCAAAAAAGACCATCCATTTCTGGTTTTAATGTTCTATAGTTTATAGTTTCTGGTTTTGTAACTTCTCCAACAACTTGTCCATTTGGAAGAGTTCTTTGCCCCCAAGACATTACTCTTTCAGGTGAAGCTAAAGTGATTTTTACGTAATCAAAGTGATTCTCAGTACGGAGGTTGCTGTTAGTCATGAAAGTCTAGAAAGTGTTAATTAGGAATAAAAAGCAAATGTTCTAAGTGGTGTTAATCCTCTTGATAATCGGAACCTAGAGATTCATAAGTTGGCCGGCTTGGAGTGCTTCTACGAGGATTTACATCTTGCATTAAATCGACCTCTTTCCCCTCATCTGTATAGACACCTATATCAAGTCCTAAAGATTGAAGCTCACGCATTAAAACCTTAAACGATTCAGGAGTTCCTGGACGAGGAATTGGCTTGCCTTTGACTATTGCGTTTAGAGCTTCATTTCTACCTTGCATATCATCTGATTTAACAGTCAACAACTCTTGCAAGGTGTAAGCCGCTCCATATGCTTCCAAGGCCCAAACTTCCATCTCCCCTAGTCGCTGTCCTCCTTGCTGAGCCTTACCTCCAAGAGGTTGCTGAGTAACTAAAGAATAAGGGCCTGTAGATCGAGCATGAATCTTGTCGTCTACTAAGTGAACTAATTTTAGGAAATGAGAGTACCCAACTGCTACTGGCTGATCAAAAGGTTCGCCTGTTCTTCCATCTCGTAAAAGTAATTTACCAGGATCATCAGGGTTATAAACCCAATCCTTTCCAGGCAAACTTGCAGCTTCTTTCAGGTATGCAGTAACTGTTTGGTAAGACTTTTCTGAGCCATACATTTCATCAAAAGGTACAACTTTTACTCTGCAATCCAAATTAGAAGCCGCCCAACCCATTAACAATTCAAACACCTGTCCAACATTCATTCTGCTGGGAACACCCAGTGGATTCAGCACAATATCAACTGGTGTTCCATCTGGCAGATATGGCATATCTTCTCTAGGCAAGATTCTACTAATTATTCCTTTATTTCCATGCCTTCCTGCCATTTTATCTCCTACCTGTATCTTCCTTCGTTGGGCAACATAAACACGAACCACCATATTTGCGCCAGGTGGAAGTTCATCTCCCTGTTCACGAGTATAAATTCTTACGTCCACAACTCGACCCCTTTCTGTACTAGGAACTCTTAATGAATTGTCCCTTACATCTCTTGCCTTCTCTCCGAAAATAGCACGTAAAAGTTTCTCCTCAGGAGGCTGGTCAGATTCTCCTTTTGGAGTTACTTTACCCACTAAAATATCTCCACTTTCAACAAAAGCTCCAATTCTTATAATGCCCATTTCATCAAGATTTCCTAAACTTTCTTCAGCAATGTTAGGAATTTCTCTAGTTATTTCTTCAGGTCCCAGCTTTGTTTGTCTAGCTTCAATTTCATATTTTTCAATATGAACAGAAGTATACAAATCATCTTTTACTAATCTCTCACTTACCAAAATTGCATCTTCATAATTATATCCTTCCCAAGGCATATAAGCTATTAAAACATTTTGGCCTAAAGCTATTTCCCCTCCTTCACATGCAGAGCCATCAGCAAGTACTTGTCCAACAATTACTTGATCTCCATGATTAACAATTGGTCGTTGATTTAAGCAAGTATCCTGGTTAGAACGCTGATATTTCTGGAGAATATGTATATGTTCTTCGCCTTTTTCATCGGTAACAACTATTGAATTCGCATCAACGTATGAGACTGTGCCATTTACCTGGGATATTGGAACCATTCCCGAATCACGAGCAACTTGAGTCTCTAAACCAGTTCCCACCAAAGGACGCTCTGGGCGTAAAAGAGGCACTGCCTGACGTTGCATATTTGAACCCATCAAGGCTCTATTTGCATCATCATGTTCTAAGAATGGAATCAAGGATGTCGCTACAGATATGACTTGAACTGGAGAGAGCTGAACATAATCAACTTGTTCTGGAGGAACCTTTTCGAAATCCTGGCGGTATCTCACTGGAATCAAATCAGCAATAATCAGACCTTGCTTATCAGTTGCAACATCTCCGGGAGCAACTCTGCATTCATCTTCTAAATCTGCCGAAAGGTAAATAGGTTTACCTTCTTTAAGAACTTTTCCTTTTTCTACCTTCCAAAAAGGAGTTTCTATAAACCCATAATCATTAACTCTTGCATGAGTTGCCAAAGAATTAATCAAACCTGCATTAGGGCCTTCAGGAGTCTCAATAGGGCAAAGTCGACCATAATGAGAAGGGTGAATATCTCTAACTGCAAAGCCTGCTCTTTCTCTAGTCAAGCCTCCTGGCCCCAAAGCGGAAATACGTCTTTTATGAGTCAACTCAGCCAAAGGATTTGTTTGATCCATAAATTGACTTAATTGGCTTGATCCAAAAAACTCTTTAACAGCAGCAACTAAGGGCTTAGGGTTAACTAATTGTGCAGGAGTCAATGAATCCGTTTCTCCAACAGTCATTCGCTCCTTAATTATTCTTTCAAGACGGTTCAATCCAACTCTCACTTGATTCTGTAATAACTCACCTACAGAACGAACTCTTCTATTACCAAGATGATCAATATCATCTAAAGTTGCTCCCCCAACATCAAGCTCAAGGTTAATTAAATAATCAATAGTTGACAGAACATCTTCATGAGTAAGTGTTCTTAAAGAATTAGGAATAGTTAAACGTAGTTTCTTATTAATTTTATATCGACCAACTCTACCTAAGTCATATCTCTTTGGGTCAAAGAATCTACTTTGGAGAAGTTGTTGACCACCACTTACAGATGGTGGTTCACCAGGTCGTAATTTTTTATAAAGTTCAAGTAATGCTTGATCTTCGGAGCTAATCCCTTCATCATCTGCAGCCTCTATAGATTTCTTATAGTATTCAGGATGTCGTAATTTATCTATAACATCATTATCTGAAAGACCCATTGCCCTCATTAGAACATGAGCATTAATTTTTCTTGTTTTATCTACTCTTACATGTAAAAGATCATTCTTATCAGTCTCGAACTTTAGCCATGCCCCTCTATTAGGAATTACGCTAGCATTATAAGTTCTACGACCATTCTTATCTTGCTCATCTTTAAAATATACTCCTGGGCTTCTGACAATCTGATTAACAATTACTCTTTCGGCACCATTAATGATAAAGGTTCCTCTTTCTGTCATAAGGGGTAATTCACCTATAAAAACTTCCTGCTCTTTAATTTCTCCTGTTTCCTTATTAATTAGACGACAAGTAACATACATTTGAGAAGCAAAGGTTGCATCTCTTTTTTTTGCTTCTTCAACATCATGACGAGGGCGCTTTAGACGATATTCACTCCCAATAAAATGAAGCTCTAACTTACCTGTGTAATCAGTTATTGGCGAGAAGTTTTCCAACTCCTCTATTAAACCTTTTTCCAAAAACCACTTAAAGCTTGCTCGCTGCACCTCCACCAAGTCAGGCAGGTATGTAGCGGTCTTAGCGACCTGAATCGCGCTTTTGCTCATGCGAGAAAACCTGCGGTTAATAAGGGTGAACTCAAATCTGGACTTAAAGATTGGCCTTGAAATAGGTTTATCAAAGGTCAAAGAAACCGTAAAATCGCCTTAAGTACTTTAAGGAGATTGTTCCGCAGTCAATGGCTCAATAAACTCTGTTCAAGATTGCAAATTCAACAAAACTCAAAAAAGGCCATGCTTCTCTAGAAGAAGATGCAGCAATACCACATCAAGTCCAGGACAATTCTCAATACTACACTTTGATGATTGTTTTATCCAGCAAAAATGTGTATTAGATCAAATTAAACAATTTCTTAGCATTGGCAGTACTTTGAATTGCAACCGATTCGAACGAAACACCACGAATATCCGCAACCTTTTTAGCCACCTCTTCTACATAAGAGGGTTCATTACGTTTCCCTCTCCAAGGAACCGGAGATAAAAATGGGCAGTCAGTTTCTATTAAAAAACGATCGATTGGCACTTTGCTCGCACATTGATGTGTTGCTTCAGCTTTAGGAAAAGTTACTAAGCCACTAAAACTTATGTAAAAACCTAATTCCAAGAATCTATCCATCTCTTCTGAATTGCCTGCCCAACAATGCATAACACCTTTTGGACAAATGCTTTTTTCTTTCAAGTTTTCAAGCAAATCCAACATTGGATCAGCAGCATCTCTGCAATGAATAATGACTGGCAAGTTCATCTCAAAAGCCAATTGCAACTGAGGTTTCAACACTGACAATTGTTCCTCAAGATTTGAATCCCTGAAAAGATCCAGGCCCAATTCACCTATAGCAACTACTCTCTTATCTTTTTGGGCTGCTTCTCGCAAGATTTCAATAGTTTCCTCATTCCAGGATTTTGTATCTAAAGGATGAACACCTACTGAATACTTCAATTCCGGGAAACGATCTGCCAATTCCCTGATAGCAGGAATTTCAGAGGCTTCAACACATGCATGAATCAAAGTCTCTACACCTTTATTTCTCCACCGTGAAGCAACTTCATCTAAATCCTTCTCAAAATTTTTGAAAATAAGGTGGCAATGACTATCTAAAAGAGAATAACTAGCCATTTAAATCAAAAGAGTATTTTTATTTTGTCGCATCTACAAGCAAAAGGTAAATAATTTAACTCTTAGCTGAAGGCTCCAGAGCATTTTTAACTGCAGTACTTAATCGTGACTTTTGATTAGCTCCTGCATTTCGATGCAATACACCTGTCTTAACCGCTTTATCAATTTTGCTAAAAGCATCATTCATACTTTTTTGGAGATTAACCTTGGCTTCTTCTCCGGGCTTGTCTAAATAAACCCCGCAAGCAGCAAAACATCTCTTAATCAACGTTTTCATGGCCGATTTGTAAGATTTGTTTTGCAGACGATTACGCTCTGCAATTTGAATTCGCTTTTTAGCGGAACTGTTATTTGCCACTTAGATTAGGCTCAGGAATAGTAAGAATTCGGCCTTCTACACTACCCCAGCAAGCCGATTAAAAAAAATCTGATTGAAATACAAGACAATTCAAGACCCTAGGCTTTAACTTTAGGAAAGAGTTCACCTGAAGAAGTTTGGCTGAGAAAGGCCCAATATTAAGCTATGCAAGTGATTTCCAGACAGCTGTAGCTGCACTGGAAAGGATTTCCAGCAGAACTTCTGGAAGTGAGCAAAACAAAGCACTGCAATCTGTAGAAGAAATTCTTAAACAAGTTCAAGACAATGGAGACAAAGCTCTTGCAAAATACACCAAACAATTTGATGGATTTACACCAGACCCAATTGAAGTTCCACTGAAAGAATTAATTGATGCATGGGAATCAACGCCCAAATCATTACAAGAAGCTCTATCAATTGCAAAAACACGAATAGAAGAATTCCATAAGCACCAAATACCAAAAGATCTTCTTGTTAAGGGAGCATGTGGGGAAAGATTAGGGAGACGATGGAAACCGGTTCAAAAAGCTGGTATCTACATCCCAGGCGGCAGAGCATCATATCCAAGCACTGTCTTGATGAATGCTATCCCTGCCTTTGTAGCTGGGGTTGAAGAAATCCTGATGTGTTCTCCTGCAGGGCCAAACGGATTAATTAACCAAACTGTTTTAGCAGCTGCTTACTTAGCAGGTGTAAAAAAAGTATTTCGCATTGGAGGAGCACAAGCCATTGGCGCAATGGCTTATGGAACAAAAACCATTCCTAAAGTGGATGTAATAACTGGGCCTGGAAATTTATATGTAACTTTGGCAAAAAAATTCGTTTATGGAGAAGTAGGGATTGATTCTCTTGCAGGGCCTAGCGAAGTACTAATCATTGCTGATGAAACTGCTGACGTAGAAAAAGTAGCTGCTGACTTACTTGCTCAGGCTGAACACGATCCTTTAGCTGCCACAATTCTTTTAAGTACTGATTCAAAACTTCTAAAAGAAATTGACAGTGCAATTTGGGAGCAATTAAATAATCATCCACGTGCAGAAATATGTCTAAAAGCAATTAAAGATTGGGGATTAAAAGTGCTTTGCAAAGATCTAAAAATCTGTGCAAAGTTAAGCGACGTATTTGCACCAGAACATCTTGAATTATTAGTTAGGGAACCTAACTCATTAGAAAAAATAATAAATAATGCTGGAGCAATATTTATTGGGCCTTGGAGCCCAGAGGCGACAGGCGACTATTTAGCTGGCCCAAATCACACTTTGCCAACTTCTGGAACTGCAAGATTTAGTGGTGCATTAGGTGTAGAGACTTTTATGAAGAACACATCAATAATTGAATTCACTAAAGATAGTTTTGAAAAGAATAGTCAAGCAATCATCAGTCTTGCAAATAGTGAAGGTCTTTTTAGCCATGCAAAATCAATAGAAATTAGATTAACTAATCTTTCAGAAGAGACTTAGCTGCAGCCAAGCCATTGTCAATGCGACCAA
>QCHV01000013.1 GCA_003217035.1 Prochlorococcus sp. AG-402-G22 | reverse complement strand
ATCTTTAAGGCCTTTTATTAAGGAGTCTCGATCTTCGCTCCCACCCAGAGAAGGGATGACTCTTAAGCCTATAGATGTCGCGTTAATAGTGGAACAGTCAGCGACAAGGTGCCACCAGCAGACACTTGCCATTGGTTTTGGGATGCTCTTTGAGAGCATTTCAACTCCTGAAGCTGTAGATAAGTTCATGATTCTTAAATTGATTTCTTGATGCTGTTTTTGGAGTTCAAGCAAAGCTCCCATAGGGATTGTTTCGCTGATATAGGGATCTTGAGCAAAACCTGCTCTAAGAGTTTCAACCCCTTCCCTTAAGACCCCATCCCCTTGAAGACTTTTATCCCTTGGAGCAATTAAAACTGGAGATGTCCCCATCTCTCCAAGCATGAAACCTTTTCTTAGTATCTCAATAGGTAAAATAGAGCTGTCTTCTGCTAAGCCGATTGCCCCGCATTTAAGAATTTCTCTATGACAAGACAGTTCATTTTCATTACCTTCTAAGCAGAAACTACCCCATAAATGAATTAACACGGCTGGACCATTGTCTGCCAAATTAATTAGATGTTCAGGTCGATCTCTCCATGGCTTGCTTTTAGGAAGGATTGCTATTTGTCCATATCCAGCTTTCGCAGCTTTGTCTTTTAGAGATATTAAAGTTTCACTTAGTCCATTTAGTGGATCTTGAAGAGTTGAATGAGGGTCAACTAGACATGGTGCCAAGATTTTGTTTTTTGCTGAGGTTGACTTTATGCCAAGGCGTTTAGCTAAGGTATGAGCATTTTCCCCGAACCCTTTTATTTCTTTGTCAATTATGAGAACAGCGCCTTCATATAAAGCTTCTTTTGAGTTAAGAAGAATTTTTACTGGGTCTAGAAAAATTGCGTTAGGCATATTATCAAAGAGCTCCCTGAGCAGTGCGATCAAAAACACCTCCTAGGTGGGAGGTGATGTTTAGACTAGTCACTATAGATGGTTGCTCTGAGCCATATGAAAGATCGATTATAGTTACGCCTCCATTACCTTGCTTAATCATCCATATATCTGCTGGGGTTAGTCCTAGTAGATGACAAAGGATAGTTTTATTAACTGCATCATGAGCAACCACTAAAGCAGTTTCTTTGCTTGAAAGACTGTTGCAAATTACGTCCCAATAATTTACAGCTCTAGTCCAAACAGCTTGAATATTTTCGCCTTCAGGCATTTGAACTTCTTCTGGAGTTGCTTGCCATTCTTTTAATAAATCTCCCCAGGAATCATTAATCTCCGATTCAAGCTTTCCTTCCCAAAGGCCATGGCCTATTTCGACTAGTTCATCTGTACATTGGATGCCTATATCCGAATAATCTTCCAAGATTATTTGTGCTGTTTCAAGAGGTCTAGACATAGAACTACTATAAGCCTTGTCAAAGGTAATGCCGCTTAAAAACTCTTTTGCAGCACTTGCTTGTTTTTTGCCAGTTTCATTTAAGGGTATGTCTATTTGACCTTGGAATCGACCTTCTCTATTCCAATTTGTTTCTCCATGTCTTACAAGGATAATTCGTGCATGTGGACCTTTAACTGGTAACTGCTCCTCTAAATGAGAGGTTCCATTAAGACTTTCTATCTGAACACTGTATTCCCGAGTTGAATCAGGGTTTATTTTTACAATTGATATTGAAGCATTGTCTAATCTAATTCTTCTAAAGCCGTTAGCTGGCTCTCCTAATAGCTTGAGGACGATACAACGTAAAATAGCGTTATGCCCAACAATGAGTAAGTTTTCGTCTTTACTAGGGTTGTGATTTTTAAAAATATTTTCAAGAAATCTTCCCCCTTGTTCCATTAACTCTTCAATAGGTTTGTAATCAGAATTATCTTCACGTTTAAGAATAAGTTCATGAGGGGACCCCTTCCAAATGAGATATTGTTCTGGAAACTCAGATTTGACTTGTTCAGTTGTCATCCCACTCCACTGGGCCAGATCAACCTCTAAGAGGTTTTTGTTATAAATTATGTTGAGCTGATCTTCTCTACATTTAATTAATTCCTTTGTTGTGTCTGCAGCTCTTTGTAAGGGGGAACTGTAAACTCCTTGAATTGAAATATCTTTAAGTTCTTGGCCAGATTTCTTGGCTTGAACAATTCCATCCTCTGTAAGTTTTGAAAGATCATTGCGACCTTGTATTCGATTTTGGAGGTTGAAACTACTTAATCCGTGGCGAATTAGTATCAGGCGCAAAGTCATTAGAAAAGTTCTTTACGAATTCATCTTATGGAAAGTATGTCAACCTAATCTTGATTAATGAATGAGAATTGTTTTTTCCTCATTTTTCATTGAGTAAATTCATTATGCGACAACAAGCCCATCCTCAATGGAAATTAGTACTGGCTGTTTTTTCATTAGTTTTAACGGTCTTAATTTGGCAGAAAGGTCTTCAAGAAAGTTTCAATAGGCCTTCTGTCTCCCCTAAGATTTCAATTAATCAGAATGAGATAGCTTTGTTGGCTTCGCCAGCCCTGCCTGACTCAATACGTCCAATTTTGATTGGGACTAACCCTGATCAGGCTCTTAAAGAAATACTGGGTGAAATCCCTCAAGAAAAAATTGAGGATCGTGAAAAGCTTTTGCTTACTTTGCTTGATGCCCCAAGTGATAAATCACCTTCTCTTGATGAGATCTCTTTAAAGGGAACTAAGTTTCAAGTAATCAAAGAAACTTTGCAGAAGGCGTTTAATCAGAAGACTCAACAAACGAGTTTAGAGCCTCTAAAGCTTCTTAAAGACGATCCTTTGTTATATAGGGTCTCTTGTCTATCAATGGGTATGAACAAAGAAATATGTTTTGACAATAAGATCTCACAGTTTATGGCTTTCAAGTTGATTGCCAGTCAGGCATTGCCTTTGTTGGCGACTTTCTCTGGAATTGTACTGTGTATTCGGCAATGTTGGATCTTTCTCCGCAAAGCAAATCTCCCATGGCCTGAGATTGGAACTTTGCCAATATCTCTTGTTGACATTGTCCTTCTTGTTGCTGGGGGGTTTGTTGTTTTGGGAGAGGTTCTTACTCCACTACTTGTAATACCTTTTACTAGTATCTTGACCAGCACTATTAACAGTCCAATAAAAGAATCTTTCAATGTTTTGATCGGATATGGAGCTATGGCTATGCCGTCGTTAATAATTTTCCGTCAGCAGATAAAAGTTGTAAAAGGAATGGACATTCCAGTTTCAGGGTGGATGCAGTGGGGATTAAGACCTATTAGCAATGCTTTTTCCCAAGCTTTTCGTGGATGGTTAATGGTTATGCCATTTGTTTTATTTATAAGTTGGCTGGCTAGTTTGTTGATAGGTGATCCAGGAGGAAGCAATCCTTTGCTTGAAATGGTATTGGCTGGAAATAATTATTGGGCATTAGGGCTTTTATTTATTACTACTGTTGTATTAGCTCCTTTATTTGAAGAATTTATTTTTAGAGGAGTTCTTTTGCCTGTATTAGTGAAGAATCAAGGTTATCCTTTAGGGGTTTTGGTAAGCGCCTCTATTTTTGCTTTAGCACACTTAAGTATTGGTGAATTGCCCCCTTTATTAGTTTTAGGAATTGGTTTGGCTCTTTTAAGATTGAGCTCAGGTCGACTTTTCCCCTGTGTAATAATGCATTCTCTTTGGAATGGGGTTACCTTTTTAAATTTGTTGTTGTTAGGGCGATAGGTGGTTAGAGAAAGATGTTTTTTACTCTTGCGAGGTTACTTTGAGAGTGCTTCACTGAATTAATTGTTGCCTTTATGTGTTTGTCAACTCAAGGGGAAACCGTTCTGGAGGCTTAGAACGTAAGAGCTCTGCAATCAATTCTGGTAGGACTCTTTCCTTAATGAGGGGGTCTTTTTCTGCTCGAAAAATCTCTCGGAAATATCCTGTGCTTGCTAGTCTGCATAGGAGCCTTGATGGAGGCCTTATAGGGGTGTTGCTATGCGCTTCAATAATGTCTGCATTAGCCCTGCATTCTCAATACCTTTGGACAAAATCTTTTTCTAGGTTGGAAATTACTCGTGATTTAACACAAAAGCTTGAAGAGTCGATTGCAAATCTAGAGCGGTACTTACTAAATAGTGTAACCTTGCCAAATTCAATGGTTGAAACAAAATCAGCAGACTTACTTTATATTCAAGCACCTCTTAAACCTAGTCGAGTTAGTAGGAATGTCTATGGAGATTTTGATTTCCATGCTTTGTCTCGTCATCCCATTAGTCATGGTTATTGAGGTAAGTGGTTAGAAACTCAAGGGAATTTTTTCGTAAACGAAAAAGGCAACGTATTCCGTCGTTGTCACCAATTCCTTCCTACAGGCTTAAGTTAATCTTTGCAATTTTATGTGCAGCCCTTCTTGGCTTAATTGGGAGGATGGCTTGGTTGCAACTATTTGAGGGGTCTTATTTAGAAACTCGTGCACGTAATTTCCAAACAAAGAGGATAGAGCCTTTAGGAGCCAGACGCTCAATCGTTGATCGCAAAGGTAGGCTGGTAGCACTCGATGAGAAGAGGTTTAGATTGTATGCTCATCCAAAGCAGTTTAAATTCTCTGGAGATTCATCAGGAGTTATTCGTAAACCAGTTGAAGTAGCAAGGAGACTTTCTGTGCCTTTGTCTATACCTACCTATAAGATAGTAGATATATTGGGGGGTCAGGATTCAGGGGTTAAGTTGGCTGAGAACTTGCCTTCTGCAGTTGCCTCTGAAGTGAGAAGACTTCGTATAAACGGCTTGGATTTAGAGCCTTACTTGCAACGTGTATACCCCCAAGGTGACTTATTCGCAAATGTAGTAGGTTTCCTGGATTACGATCGGAATCCTCAGGCGGGATTAGAATTAAGTTTGAATAAGCGACTTTCTCGTCGAGAAAAAGTACGAAAGCTTAGATATGGCAGAGATGGAACTCCTCTCCCAAATGATGTGGAACCAGGCGTGTTTTATGAAGATGACTTGAATTTAGAGTTAACACTGGATGCACGGCTACAGGAAGTTGCGATTAATGCACTGAGGAAACAAACAAAAGAATGGAAGGCTGATAAAGCCGTGGCGATTGTAATGAATGCTGAGAATGGCGAAATTGTCACATTGGCTTCAACTCCAACTTACAACCCAAATCGTTACTGGGACTATTCTCCAGCCTTGTACAAGGAATGGTCTGTTCAAGAATTGTTTGAACCTGGGTCAACATTCAAACCTATCAACTTAGCCCTTGCATTACAAGAAGGTGTTATTCAGCCTGAGGACAGTGTTTATGATCCAGGGAGTGTGAATGTTGGAGGATGGTCGTTAGGCAATTGGGACAAAAAGCCAAATGGGTTAATTGATTTCGCCAAAGTACTTCAGGTTTCAAGTAATGTTGGAATGGTGAAGATAATGCAAAAGCTAAGTCCTTCTAGACATTGGGAATGGCTTGAAAAATTAGGAGTTAATGAGAAGCCAAAAACTGATTTGTTAGGAGCTGTAAGTGGTCAGTTGAAAAGTAGAGAGTTGTTTATTAATCAGCCTATTGAGCAGGCAGTTGCTTCTTATGGTCAAGGGTTCTCGATAACTCCTTTGAAGTTAGCTCAGTTGCATGCTCTAATTGCAAATGGAGGCAAGGTTGTTAAACCTCATATTACTAAAGGATTCAATTTAAATAAAGCTCTTAGATCACAGGGAAATCTCAAGAATTCTAATCGACTTTTTAGCCCGGAAGTCACCCACCAAGTACTTAGGTGGATGGAATCAGTCGTTGAAAATTATGGCGAAAATAGTGTCAAAACTGAAAATTATAGAATTGGTGGAAAGACAGGAACTGCAGATCAAAGCAAGAACGGAATTTACAGCTCTAAGATCTGCAGTTTCGTGGCAATCTTGCCAATACAGTCTCCTCGCTTTGTCGTTGTAGTTGCAATTGATGGCCCCAAGAAACCTTACGCCTATGGTTCAACAGTTGCCATGCCTGTGGCTAAAAAAATTATTGAAAGCTTGATTGTTTTAGAAAAAATCCCACCCGCTACTAAGAATAATGTTTTACTTTCTTCCAAGAGTTAATTTATAACGATGTTGGTTTAATACCACAAATATAGGGATGAAATAACCAGAGAAGAGAGCTACCTTTTTATATAAAGACTACAAAGAGACAAAATGACTATGGCCAATTTATTGGAGCAACTCTCTGCTATGACAGTTGTTGTTGCAGATACTGGTGATTTAGAAGCTATAAAGACTTTCAAGCCAAGGGACGCTACAACAAATCCTTCATTGATTCTTGCGGCTGCTCAAATACCTGCTTACCAAGAATTAATTGATGAAGCTCTTCAGTTATCCAGACAAAAAGTTGGTTTAGAGAGTTCTCCGCAAGAAGTGGTTAAAGAAGCCCTCGATCAGATCTGCGTTGTTTTTGGTGAAAAGATTTTAAAGATTATTCCAGGCAGAGTCTCCACAGAGGTAGACGCTCGTCTTAGCTTTGATAAGGAAGCAACAATTGAGAAGGCTCGCAAGATAATCAGTTTGTATAAAGGTCTGGGACTTGACAGAAATCGTGTTCTTATAAAGATTGCATCTACTTGGGAAGGTATTCAAGCTGCTGAAGTACTGGAAAAGGAGGGAATTCATTGTAACTTGACATTGTTATTTAATTTTTGCCAGGCTGCTGCATGTGCAGAAGCTGGTGTCACTTTGATTTCGCCATTTGTAGGAAGAATACTTGATTGGTATAAAGCAAATACAGGTAAAGATTCATATAAGGGTTATGAAGACCCTGGTGTTATTTCAGTTACTAAGATTTTCAACTATTTTAAATCTCATAACTACAAGACTGAAGTTATGGGAGCAAGCTTTAGGAATATCGAAGAAATTGTTGAATTAGCAGGATGTGACTTGCTTACGATCTCCCCTAAATTACTTGATCAGTTAAGGAATACCAATTCTACTCTTATTAGAAAACTTAATTCTTCAGATTCTTCATGCTCACAGGAAAAGTTGAATATAGATGAGAATGAATTCAATTTTATGATGGAAGAAGATGCTATGGCATCTGAGAAGCTAGATGAAGGTATAAGGAAATTCAGCAAAGCGATTGAAGAGTTGGAAGTTAAGTTGCTTCAAAGACTTCTCATTCTTGAAGAAGACAAATCATTTGTATTAAAGGCCTCTTAAATTCCAATCTTGAGCTGAATGTGATAAAACAACTTGTCTGTTAAATGATAAATATACTTAGTTAAGTAATGCTCTGAATTGATGTAATGAGCTTTTATTGTTGAAAGATTAGTCTTTTAATTACACGTTGAGCTATATCGCCGTAACTCATTTTTCCAGAAAGTATTTGCGCAATTCTTTCTGGTGCAGTAGGCCTCTTAATCCCTAATTGATAGCCAACTTTTGGGAATCTGTAAAACACTTGGGAAATCCTTCTACCCCAAGCCATTGAGTTTCCCCATTTATCTCTCATTATTTCTGAATAGCAATTTAAATCATTAACATCTTCTTCTAGCCAGAGATTGATGCATTTGGCTGCGTGAAAACCGCTTATAAGAGCTGGCCTTAGGCCTTCTGCCAGGAAAGGATCGCAAAGTGAAGCTGCATCTCCTATGGCAACCACGCCCTCTCCATGAAGCTTGCTATGGCCATTCCATACCCTTAAGGAGCGATGTTCTCTTTCTCCTTCTTGAGGGTCAAATCCAATACTTGGCAAGAGCTTTTCAAGTATTTCATTGGTATTTTCAGATTTCTTGCCAATAAAAGTCCCAACTCCAACACTGACACTTTCTTGCATAGGGAAAGCCCAGGCAAATCCATGATTTACTAAGCCAAATTCAAACCTAGAAGTCCCTTTCTTGATTAACCCTCTACCTTTGAGTCTTACAGAAGTTGTAGAAGCATAATGAATTTTCTTGGGTCCTAGGTCAAACATTTCTGGCCAAGGAGATCTTGAACCATCTGCAATTACTAGGGCTTTTGCTTCTATAAGTTGACCCTTTTCAGAACTGACAATCCAATTTTGACCCTCTTTAAATAATTTTGAAACTTTAAAAGGCTTAAGTAGTTCTGCTCCTTCATTGATGGCTTTTTCAATTAAAAAACAATCAAGATCCTCTCTTTTTGTTATCCAGAATGGAGATGAGCCTGGGAGGTTTGCAATTACTTTGTCGGACAAACACCAGCTAAATTCAACTCTTTTTATTACCTCTTCAATTGCTGGCTCGAGACTAAAAGGGAATAAATCCTGAACAGAAGCTGCCATTCCTCCTGCACAAGGTTTAATACGTGGAAATAAATCTTTTTCTAGAAGAGTTACCTTTTTTTTTGACCTAGCCAAATGAAAAGCTGCACTTGCCCCAGCTGCACCACCACCAATAATCACAACGTCTTTTAAAGTCAAACTTTTAGTATCTCTTTTTCTTTATCGGATAGATTCCTTTCAATTTCTTTTATAAATTTATCAGTTAACTTTTGTACATTATCTTGTTTGTCTCTACTTTCGTCTTCTGAGACGTCACTTTCTTTTTCTGATTTTTTAATTCTTTCAATAGCATCTCTTCGAATATTTCTTAGTGCTACTTTTGCTTCTTCAGCGTACTTAGAGGCCAGTTTGCAAAACTCTTTTCTTCTTTCTTCGGTAAGAGGAGGAATATTTATTCTTATTATTTTCCCATCATTGTTAGGTGTGAAGCCAAGGTCACTAATAGAGATGGCTTTTTCAATTAACCCTAAAGAACTTAAGTCAAAAGGTTGAATTGCAATTGTCTGTGAATCAGGAGTTGATATCGTTGCCATGGATTTCAAAGGGGTTTCTGCCCCGTAGTACTCCACTGTCAATCGATCAAGGAGAGATGTATTTGCTCTGCCAGTTCGAATTGTATTGAAATTGCGTTGAGCCGCTTCTACCGACTTTCGCATGTTTGATTCGAGTTCTTGATTATCCATTGATATAGAGAAACTAATGGTCTAGGTGATTGAAAAATAGTTAGTAGAAATTAGCTTGAATTTGCAATAAGAGAACCTATACTCTTTCCAGCTACTGCTTTGTTTATATTCCCAGATTCAAAAAGATTAAAGACAACTATAGGTATTTTGTTGTCTTTGCAAAGAGCTATTGCGGTGCTGTCCATAACAGCAATTTCCTTAGTTAAAACCTCTTGAAAAGTTAACTTTTTAAATTTGATTGCATCTGGAAATTTTTTTGGATCACGATCATATACACCGTCCACTTTTGTTGCTTTAAAAATAACCTCGGCATTTATTTCTGCTGCTCTTAATGCAGCAGTTGTGTCTGTGGTAAAGAAAGGGTTGCCGCAGCCGCCACCAAAAACAACAACCCTACCTTTCTCAAGATGCCTAATGGCCCTACGTCGAATGTAAGGTTCAGCTATTTGTTGCATCTCAATGGCAGTTTGAACTCGTGTGGGGACTCCTGCTCTCTCTAAACCATCTTGAAGGGTAATGGCATTCATTACAGTTGCAAGCATCCCTACATAGTCGGCAGTAGCTCTGTCCATGCCAGCTGCTGAACCTTTTAGCCCTCTAAAGATATTGCCCCCACCTACAACTATTGCTAATTGGGTTCCGCTTTCAACTACCTTGGATACGTCTTTTGCAATAGAAGAAACTATTTCTGGATCAATGCCATATGGTTTCTCTCCCATTAGTGCTTCTCCGCTGAGTTTTATTAGTGCGCGTGAATAAACCATTATCGAGAGATATATAGATGACAGTAGCAAGGTTCTATTCAGTTCATTCTTTCTGTATTGGTTCGCTGGTCAGAACTTTAACCCTGCGTTTTAATGAATTAGCAGAATTTTTCTTGTGGAAGCTTCTTCTTGTGACAGCTCACTTATGGCTCGATTAACTATTTCAGCCATTAAAAGAACTAGTAAAGATGATCAATCATGGCGTCATCCATCTATTCATAGCGCAATACTTGTTAGCGGATTATCAGTCTTAATTGCTTCAATGAAACTTCTTCAAAATGATTTAAAATAGAATTATGCTCTATTAATATTCAATCCCTTTTTGAGCTTTCACCCCTTGCTCTTTAAATGGATGCTTTAATAATTTCATTTCTGTTACTAAGTCAGCATTATTTATCAGCTCTTCTTTAGCATCTCGACCAGTTAAAACAACGTGAGAAAGTGAAGGCCTTTCCTTAATCCCTTGAATTACTTCACTTATAGGAATGTACCCAAGTTTAATAGCTATGTTTATTTCATCGAGGATAACTAATTTATATCTTTTATCTCTCAAGTATGAAAGTGCTTTTTGCCAAGCTTTTAAGGCAAGTTCTTTGTCTCGATTCCTATCTTGAGTTTCCCAGGTAAATCCTTCCCCTAGAGAATGCCAACATAGTTTTTCTTTGAAATCCTTAAAGGCCCTAGCTTCACCTGGCTCCCATCCCCCTTTTATAAATTGAATAATTGCCACGAATTCATTGTGACCAAGTGTACGTATTGCCATTCCTAGAGATGCTGTTGTTTTGCCTTTGCCATTACCAGTAAAAACGACTATCAAGCCCTTCTCAAGCTTCCTTTCTTCTAGTCTTTTCTGTTGCACCTCTTTTCTCCTTTTCATTCGTTTTTTATAAACGATCTCTTCTTTAATTACTTCGCTAAAGCCTCCTATACCTAGATCTTTTGATTCTTGATCAAGGTCTTGAAGTGTTTCCTTAGAGTCCTTTTTTGATTTAGTCATTTAAACAACCTACTTCTAAAAATCAGGTCTATTTATTTTGGATATATAAATATATTGGCTGTATATATTATGCAGTAATTTTCCCTAAAGCATCATCTACTGCTCGTTGTTGATCCCTTTTAGTAATCCAGTGATGATATGTACGAGTATGGATAGCAACTGAATGCCCCATCATCCTTGCAGAGACAGTATCAGGCAGTCCAATATGAATTGTACGAATTGCCCAAGCATGTCTTAAGTCATAGGGTGTCAAAGGTAATTTGTACCTCCTGAATTGTTCAGATACTCTTCGACCTACTTGTTGAAGACTTGTGAGAGATAAGTCGGTTTGAACTTTAGGGAGTTCATTTTCTGTTTCAGCTAGAAGCTTTAGGTTGAAAAATTTGACCCATTCTGGATGAAAAGGCCATACTTGATGCTCTCCAGTTTTTGTATTAGGAAATACTCTTAGAATTGAATCTCCATCTTCCCTTAAACAAGAAAGGTCACAAAAAAAGACTTCATGATTCCTTAGCCCGTAAGTGGCCATCAATCCATAAACTAATTTCCATTGAATATTTGGTATTAATTCGGATGATTTAAGAATTTTTTCGTCACTAGGTAATTCTCTAAAACGTGCTTTATGAAGACCATAACCATATGACCTTTTTCGCCAATCTTCAGGCAATTGAATATCAAGATAACTTGCCAGAGCATGAAGTACAGTACCGCATTGTTGCCGGCTTCGTGTTTTTTCAGGATAGGTAGAAAGTGTTTCAAGCAGCAACTCTTTATTAATTGAGCAATCACTATTATTTGCTACTGCTTGAAGCCTTCTTAGGTATGGCTTGTAAGCATAATTCCAATTGCTCTTGTTGCTTGAATAAATACCTCTTGTTCTTGGCTTTTCAAAAAAACCGGATTTAAACTTATCAATCTGTTCGTCAAGTCGCAAGTCATTATCAACAAGTGATTTGGGTTGTCTTTTTGTAACCCAATTATCCCAATTGAACTGTTGATGCTCTATTTGTAAAGAGATTAACTTGACCAACTCTTTAGCTTTTTCAAGACCTTCGATGGTTGAAGGTAAGCCAAGACTAATTCTTTGGGTTTTTAGCTTCTCTAGTGCTTCTTGACAAGGTAATGGTCCTCTAAGAGAGAGCCTATTGCCTCTTTTCTCAATCCTGAGCTTTACTCCTGATGATGAGAAATAATTATTAGTATTAATAAGTTCAATGTTGAAGTTCATTGGTCTAAATGGTTACACTTACCTTGACGTCATATAGAGCTAGGCTCAACCCCCTTCTGGCATTTTTTTAATGACTCGCGTTGGCATCCTTTTAATGAATCTTGGGGGACCTGAGCGCATTAAAGATGTAGGGCCTTTTTTATACAATCTTTTTTCTGACCCTGAAATAATCAGAATACCAATACCATTTTTTCAGAAACCATTGGCCTGGTTTATAAGTACCCTTAGAAGTTCAAGGTCTCAGAAGGCTTATCAATCAATTGGTGGTGGGTCACCTTTGAGACGAATTACAGAGCAACAAGCTAGAGAATTGCAGAGTGAACTCCGTCAAAGAGGCATTAATGCAACAAGTTATGTTGCCATGCGCTATTGGCACCCTTTTACAGAATCTGCTGTTTCAGATATAAAAGCAGATGGAATAAGTCAGGTTGTAGTACTGCCTCTTTACCCTCAATTCTCTATAAGTACTAGTGGTTCTAGTTTTAGAGAGCTAAAGCGGCTAAGAGAAGCCGATGTAGAATTTCAAAAACTACCAATTAGATGTATTAGAAGCTGGTTTGATAATCCAGGCTACATATCTTCAATGGCTGAATTAATAAAAGAACAAATACTATTATGTCAATCTCCAGAAAAAGCTCATATTTGTTTTACAGCTCATGGCGTTCCAAAAAGTTATGTAGAAGAAGCAGGCGATCCTTATAAAGAAGAGATTCAGGATTGTTCAATATTAATTATTGACCAACTCGAGAAAATTCTTGGTCATAGTAATCCCTATACACTTTCATATCAAAGTCGTGTTGGTCCTGAAGAATGGCTCCAACCATATACTGAAGATGTTTTTGAAGAGCTTGGCAAGAGTTTAACTAAGGAGTTAGTAGTAGTACCAATTAGTTTTGTTAGTGAACATATAGAAACTCTCCAAGAGATTGATATAGAATATAGAAATATTGCAAAGAGATTTGGCATAACTAATTTCCGAAGAGTTAGAGCTCTAGATACTTATCCGATGTTTATTAAGGGCTTGGCTGATTTGGTTACTTCTTGTTTGGAAGGCCCAGAAATCAGCTTGAATGAGGCGGCAAAACTTCCTGACAAAATTAAACTTTATCCACAAGAAAAATGGCAGTGGGGATGGAATAACAGTGCTGAGGTTTGGAATGGAAGAGTGGCCATGTTTGTTTTTATTGTATTTTTATTGGAATTATTTATCGGGAATGGCCCTTTGCATTACATAGGCTTGCTTTGAAAATATTTTTTTATATTTAATTGCCCCTCTAATTGATGCAATTACTATTTGCGATAAAAGTTCCGTTTTGAATTTTTTTTTATATTTTCTAGGCAAAGTAAGCATTAGCCATATACCATTTATGAATAGAGCAAATCTTCCCTCGTGACTCTGACTTCATCACCTGTAGACCTGGGTGATACAGGAAATAAGAAATATTGCCAAACTTTAGGAGCTGATGCTCTGATGGATGCTTTACGCCTTCATAAGGTGAGCACTATCTTTGGATATCCAGGGGGTGCAATTCTTCCTATATACGATGCTGTTTATAAGGCTGAAGAACAAGGTTGGCTGAAACACATTCTTGTTCGGCATGAACAAGGGGCAGCTCATGCTGCTGATGGATTCGCTAGAGCTACTGGCAAAGTAGGAGTATGTTTTGGTACTTCTGGTCCTGGCGCAACGAATCTTGTCACTGGCATAGCCACAGCCCAGATGGATTCTGTACCTTTAGTTGTTATTACAGGACAAGTTCCCAGGCAAGCAATAGGAACAGATGCGTTTCAGGAAACCGATATTTTTGGAATAACCCTGCCAATCGTTAAGCATTCATGGGTCGTAAGAGATCCATCTGAGATTGGATCGGTAGTTGCGCAAGCTTTCTTTATTGCATCTTCTGGTCGTCCAGGTCCAGTTCTGATAGATATTCCAAAAGATGTTGGCCAGGAACTTTTTAATTACATACCAGTCTCACCTGGATCTGAAATTCCTCAAGGGTTTCAGTTGCCACCTCAGCCTGAAGACTCATCAATTATTAGTGCACTTAAGTTGATTGAAGAATCAAACCGCCCTTTACTTTATGTGGGTGGTGGAGTTATCTCTGCGGGTGCTCATAAAACCTTGGCAGAAATTGCTAAGCGTCATCAGTTGCCTGTTACTTCAACCTTGATGGGTAAAGGTGCTTTTGATGAGAGGGACCCTCTTTCAGTTGGCATGCTTGGAATGCATGGAACTGCATATGCAAACTTCGCAGTTACTGAATGTGATTTGTTAGTGGCGATTGGTGCTCGTTTTGATGACAGAGTCACTGGAAAACTAGAGACTTTCGCTCCAAAAGCAAAAGTGATACATTTTGAAGTTGACCCTGCGGAATTAAATAAAAACAGGTTGGCAGATGTTGCTGTGATTGGAGACGTACGAGTTAGTCTTTCTAGACTTCTTGAGTTAAGTAAAAAGCAAAATGTAAAACCAACTACTAACCAGTGGCTACAGCGGATAAAAAAATGGAAGGATGACTATCCTCTAATGACGCCTGGGCAGGAAGGTGAGATTTATCCTCAGGAAGTCCTTTTAGCAATAAGAGATTTAGCTCCGAATGCCTATATAACAACTGATGTTGGCCAACACCAAATGTGGGCTGCTCAATATTTAAGGAATGGGCCTCGCCAATGGATTAGCAGTGCTGGATTGGGCACAATGGGCTTTGGAGTTCCAGCGGCATTAGGTGTTCAAGTTGCCTTGCCAAATCAACAGGTTGTTTGTATTGCTGGTGATGCAAGCATCCTTATGAATATTCAGGAACTTGCAACTATTTCTCAAAACAAATTAAATACAAAGATTGTTATTATTAATAATCATTGGCAAGGAATGGTTAGACAGTGGCAGCAAAGTTTTTATCAAGAAAGATATTCTGCGACTGATATGCTTAGTGGAGAGCCTGACTTTGTTTCTTTAGCTAATGCTTTTGGGATAAAAGGGATTCGAATAAAAGAGCGCGAAGATTTAAAGAATCAGCTTAAGGATTGCTTGAATTACGAAGGACCAGTTCTTGTAGATGTCAATGTTCGTAGAGATGAGAATTGTTACCCAATGGTCCCACCTGGAAAAAGCAATGCCCAAATGGTTGGACTTCCTTCTCCCCCTCCAAATTTGCATTAGAGCCGAACTAAATATGTCTCGATGCGGACAAACTTCCTCCAATAAGTATAAATTGTGCACCGAATGTTGCTAATCAACTTAATTAGGAAGTTATTCATAATTGTATTTTCAATTGTAATTGCATCACTTTATCCATATACTGTTAATTCAGCAGAAATTTTTCAGATAAGTAGTGCATCTAGTATTCAAGTTGGAGACCAGAATCGTGTTTATAATGTTGATATAGGATGCGTAAGTGTTGATCCAAAGGATGAAGACGAGGCTTTTAAATGGTTGAAATCTGAACTGCCTAGACATACGAAAGTAAACCTGCGTCCAATCGGATATTCAGATGGAAAATTGATATCTAAAGTAATTAAAATTAGTTCTAATCAAGATCTGGGAATGTTAATGAAGGAAAAGGGTATCGCAGAAATTAATTGCTTGGATTATTAGCCTTTTGATAAGATAAAGCTCCATTGACGAGATTTGATATGATCTCTTCTCCATGAGTTAAATAGTTCTTTGTTTGTATAAGTACAATCTTGATTAATGCTTATATTATTAGGAAGAACTCCTGAAAATTCTAATTGATACTTGGCGGCAAGACGAATGTCTAATTTGAACTTATTTGGTTCATCATCATATTTAAGAATGCCAGTAGATTCAAGCTTCTTGATATTCTCATCAGGTTTAGTGCCTGCTGAATATATGCTGAATGAAATTAATTTAGCTGTATCTAAGCTGATCTGATAATTGCTTTGGGATATAGCTGGACCTAAGGCAACAATAATACTTTCTGGTTTAGATCCAATTGAATTTAATTTTGAAATAGTTTTGTTAATAATCTTTTTGCTAATACCCTTCCAACCAGCATGAACTGCAGCTACGCATCCTGTTTTTGTATCTGCAAATAGTATTGGGATACAATCTGCAGTATATAGCCACAGGCTCTGGCCATTATTGCTGCTAATCATGCCATCGGCACAAATATTACTTGAATCAATAGCGTCTTCAGTAAAGATTATTCTTTCGCCGTGAACTTGCTTTGTAAAATGAACACTACAGGTATCAGTTAAATGCTTTGATAGTTGATTTGGGGCGAATAATCCAAAATCTTTTGAGAAAAAACTATGTGTAAATTTATATTGATTAAGAAGATTTGATTGAATTGACTTCCTATCACCTATATGAATTTCAATCCAACCATTCTTGGTATTTGAACTTTTTCTCTTTTGCAAGAAACACCTTTTATAAGAATATATTTACATAGTAGCTTTAATTAGCTTCAATATCTCTTAGCATCCAAAAGCCAGCAAATTTTTCTTCTTTTGGAGAGCTTTGAATAGCAATAAATTGAAGACCATCTATTTTTTCTCTTGAAATTAAAAGACTGCTTTCTGCATTTTTAGCGGTACTAACTTCCATGTCGGTTACTAACCATCTGTCTTCTTGTCCAGATTCAAGTATTAATTGAGTTCCTTCAACTAATAGTTTTACTGGTTCTATTCCACTCAACCATGCAGATAGGGCAAAAGCTCTATCTTTGCTAAATAGTCTTAGTCCTGGTACTGGAATATTTAAATCTAAGGATGACTTTATTGGTAAAAGTCCTTTGAACTCTATTGGCCATTCTTTTGCTTCATTTAGGCTCGCAAGTCCAATAGAAGCAAAGCTCCATGCATCACCTCTAAGCGCTTCAGGAAGAGGCGTGGGTTGATTGATTAGGCGAGCTGGTGGTGGAGCTATAGGACCAGATAAATAGCCTGATTCCTTTGGGTAAACGTCTCTTTCTCTTTCAGCTAGCCAATCAAGGAGTGTATATGTTCGTCTACTTTCTTTAACGTCTAATCCAATTGTCTCAGCAGCTTTTTTAACCATAGTTTTCATTGACGCTCTCCAGCAACGCAACCTTTGTGGCTTTTGCCAGCCTTGAGCATCAGCCTCTAATAGTGCTTCATTTAGCGCTTTTGACAGCCATATAGAATTAACATTATCTGCTGGACAACGCTTTTCCCAACGAAAAGTTCTTTCATCTTGGTTGTCTTCTGAGCTAGTTATTAATAACTCCCATCTTTTTTTGCCATCAGGTTCCATTATTGGGCGTGAGTAAAAGTCAAGCTCCCAGTCTGCTTGCCTAAGTTCTTTTAATTTGTTTATATCGTTTGTATCCATCATTTACTATTCTCGTCTTTTTTGTTTATAAGAAGACTTTTGGCTTTTACTGCTCGTTCTTCTGCCTCTGCTAAAACTTTTTCTTTCTCAACAAGTATCTCACCAGGAATTCCTTCCAGGAGAGCAGTATTTAGTCCAATTCTTCCTCTATTAGGATCCAGCTCTGTTATAAGTGCTTTTATAGATTCCCCTTGATTAAAAACTTCTCTTAAAGATCTTATGCTCCCGTTTGTAACCATTGACTGATGTAAAAGACCGCTTATACCTCCTAAATCTATAAAAAAACCATAAGGTTTAATTGCAAGAACTTTTCCTTCTACAACTTGTCCAATCTCTAATTTTGAAAATTGTGCAAGGAGAGCTGCTTTTTTCTCAGATAGAATAAGTTTTCTACTGTCTGGATTAACTTCTAGGAATGCGACAGTAAGAGATTTCCCTACTAATGACTCGTGGTTTTGACCTAAATCAAGTTGAGAGCGTGGAATAAATCCTCTTAGACCTTCTAAATCACATGTGACCCCCCCACGATTAAAGCCATTGATTTTTACTTCGACTATTTCACCGTTTTTTTCTTGTTGCATTACTTTCTCCCAACTCTTTCGTAATGCAAGTGCTCTGCAGCTAATGGTTACCATCCCATCAGCATTTTGCTCTCGTGTTACCAACACCTCAACTTCAAGGCCTTTTGGAAAACGTTCTTTGAGATTGGTTATGACGCCAAGGCCGCACTCTTTCTTTGGCATAAACCCAGGAGCTTTCCCGCCTATGTCTACATAAACTCCATCGCTTTCTATGCCTATTACAGAGCCTTTCGCGATCTCTCCTGTAGAACCAATAGGTTCGTTTTCATTAAGTGCTTCTAAGAAAGCCTCTTCATCAAAGTCAAAATCATCAACACTTCTTTCGGCAAAATTTGGTGAATTAAACCCGTTATCTTCCCCGCCTTCGCTTTCAAGAAGATCTCCCATTGAAATATTTGGGTTGTTCCCAAATTCGAAATCATTAGAAGAAGTTTTGTTATGAGATCTAGACGGTTTATTTGGAGCATTTGCAGCTTCAAAAACTTCTTCAAAATTGTTTGGAGCTTCATCAACTGTGTTTCTTTTTAGAGAATCTTCTTCATTTTCTTGCAGCTTTCCTTGCTCTTCTTTTCGACTAATATGCATTACCTGCAATGGTTTGCGAGGACTATCGGTATCCTTTGTAGGAGGTTTAGGCCTATTTGGTTGTGTCTTTCCCGAGCCAGCCATAAGACCTATGGGGGTTGTCAATTAGTCATTCTTGCAGGCAACGTTAAGTTATTTTCTTGAATTGAGGTGATTTCAATTATTTCTAATTTGCGAAGCTTTGATTGTTTGAGTTGGCCAAATGCCCAAGAAGCAGGCCTAAGGGATGGTTCGACTGTGGTTTGGCCATTTGGTGCTTTTGAACAGCATGGGCCTCATTTGCCTTTAAAAACTGATGCTCTTTTTGCAGAAAAGATTCTTGAAGAAGTCTTGTATAGATTGCCACCTGAGCTTCCTATATGGATGTTGCCTTCGCAAAAAATAGGCTTTTCTCCTGAGCATGCAGGTTTTCCTGGCACTTTGACATTGTCAGCTGATTTGATGATTCAACTTGTCAGTGAGATTGGCAAACAACTTGCCTTAATGAAGGTTAAGAGATTGGTTCTTTTTAACGCTCATGGTGGCCAGATAGGTTTATTACAGACAGTTGCCAGACAATTGAGAGTTGAATGTCCATCAATGGCTGTATTGCCTTGCTTCTTATGGAGTGGGATAGAAGTCTTAAAAGATTTGATTCCTAATAGAGAAGTTGAAGAAGGATTACATGCTGCTTTAGCTGAAACTAGTTTGATGCTTCATCTACAACCTGAATTGGTCGGAGAAGAAAGACCTTTTGACAGTGATAAAGATTCTTCAAAGCAAAAACTTCCAATCCCTCAAGGATGGAGTTTGGAAGGTGCGGCGCCATGTGCCTGGCTAACCAAGGATTTAAGCAATTCAGGAGTAATTGGAGATAGTAGAGGGGCAAGTGCAGTGTTGGGTGGGGACTTAAAAAATGCTTTGGTTGATCATTGGACAAAATTGTTTACAAACTTAATGGCCAGCAATTGGCCGCCTTTGGAGCCAAAAAAAAGTTCAAATACCAATAAGGACTGAAAATTTGCTAACCATTTTTTGATTAGTTATGTAAAGTTCCTCATATTGATCAAATTATTAGCTAAAAGTTATGCCAACGCTTGAATCGTCTGGGGTCGCAGAAATTAGTGATTTAGCTTCCAAAGCAGACTGCTTGCCTGACTTCACTACGGATCAATATAAAGATGCATACAGCCGTATCAATGCAATTGTTATTGAAGGCGAGAAAGAAGCCCATGACAACTATGTTGCAATAGGTGGGCTAATGCCTGATAAGGCAGACGAGCTTAAAAAACTAGCTGTTATGGAGTTACGCCATATGAAAGGTTTTACTGCTTGCGGTAAAAACCTTGGGGTAGTAGCAGATATGGACTTTGCGCAAAAATTCTTTGCTCCTTTGCATGGGAATTTTCAGAAAGCCTTAAAGGAAGAGAAGCTGACTACGTGTTTTCTTATACAAGCAATTCTTATTGAGGCGTTCGCAATTTCTGCATACCACGTTTACATTCGCGTGGCCGACCCTTTTGCAAAGAAGATTACTGAAGGTGTAGTTAAAGATGAATATTTACATCTTAATTATGGTCAGGAATGGTTGAAAGCCAATCTTGGAACCTGCAAGGAAGAGCTTTTTAAGGCTAATAAGGAAAACTTGCCCCTTATAAAGTCGATGCTTGACCAAGTGGCAGATGATGCTGAGTCATTGCAAATGGACAAGGAAGAGTTGATGGAAGAGTTTATGATTGCCTATCAGGACTCCCTTTTGGAAATGGGCTTGGATTCAAGAGAAATAGCACGTATGGCTCTTGCTGCAATTGTTTGAGGTCACTTTTTAGTATTAAAAAAAATTTTTGTGTCTTGAGTGCTCTAGATTATTTAATCGAATTGGAATGGGATACCATTTTGCACTTGTTGCAAGATGGGTTAGTCTCTCAAGTTCTACTTAAGGATTTAGTTCCGATTTGATTTTTCGATATAGGCAATGTTTGGACTAATCGGACATTCGACAAGTTTTGATGATGCCAAACAAAAGGCAATGGACTTGGGCTATGACCATATTGCCAAGGGCGATTTGGATGTTTGGTGCAGTGCACCTCCCCAATTGGTAGAGCATGTAAATGTTGTAAGTGCTATAGGGAAGAAGATTGAAGGAGCATATATAGATTCATGCTTTGTACCAGAGATGCTTGGGCGCTTTAAAACTGCTAGGAGAAAGGTATTAAATGCAATGGAACTGGCACAAAAGAAAGGCATAAACATCACAGCCCTAGGAGGCTTTACATCAATAATCTTTGAGAACTTCAATCTTCTTCAAAATAAGCAAGTAAGAAATACAACTTTAGACTGGGAGAGATTCACCACAGGTAATACTCATACTGCTTGGGTTATATGCAGGCAGCTTGAACTAAACGCTCCTCTTATAGGGATCAATCCCAAAAAGGCAACTGTTGCTGTTGTAGGGGCAACTGGAGACATTGGAAGCGCAGTTTGTCGATGGCTTGTTGAGCGAACAGGGGTTAAGGAAGTCCTGTTAGTCGCAAGACAGCAGCAGCCGTTAATAGAACTTCAAAATAGTTTAAATGGAGGCAAGATCCTTCCTATGGAGGAGGCTTTACCTCTTGCTGATGTTGTTATTTGGGTCGCAAGCTTGCCTAAAAATTTGGAAATAGATACTTCTAACTTGCATAAGCCTTGTCTGATGATTGATGGTGGGTACCCAAAAAACTTGAATGAAAAATTTAATGGATTAGGAATTCATGTTTTAAAAGGTGGAATAGTTGAGTTTTTTGCTGATATTGGATGGAACATGATGGAACTTGCTGCAATGGAAAAACCGCAAAGACAAATGTTTGCTTGTTTTGCTGAAGCAATGCTTTTGGAATTTGAAGAGTGTCATACGAATTTTAGTTGGGGACGAAATAACATCACTCTTGAAAAGATGGACTTTATTGGTGAGGCTTCATTAAGGCATGGTTTCTCAGTACTAGGTTTAAAGCCGAACCTTCAGGTGGCTATTGCCTGAACTTTAAATTTGCAATTCTCTTATGGCACGTCGTTATCTGCTGGAATTTGAAAAGCCTTTAGTTGAGCTTGAGAAGCAGATTGATCAAATCAGAGAGCTAGCAAGAGACTCAGAAGTAGATGTTAGTCAGCAATTGCTTCAACTTGAGACCCTTGCTGCAAGAAGAAGAGAAGAGATATTTCATGCGTTAACTCCTTCCCAAAAAATACAAGTAGCTAGACATCCTCAAAGGCCTAGCACTCTTGATTTCATTCAGATGTTCTGTGATGACTGGATTGAATTGCATGGAGATAGAAACAGCAGTGATGACAAAGCTTTGATAGGTGGTATTGCTCGTATAGATGACACTTCTGTACTGCTAATAGGTCAACAAAAAGGAAGAGATACTAAGGAGAATGTTGCTAGAAATTTTGGTATGGCAAAGCCAGGAGGATACAGAAAGGCTCTGAGATTAATGGACCATGCAGATAGATTTAAACTCCCAATTATTTCTTTTATAGATACTCCTGGAGCTTATGCGGGTCTACTTGCGGAAGAACAGGGTCAAGGAGAAGCTATTGCAGTTAATCTAAGAGAGATGTTTCGATTGAGGGTGCCCGTTATAGCAACTGTTATTGGTGAAGGGGGGTCTGGAGGAGCTTTGGGAATAGGAGTCGCGGATAAATTATTAATGTTCGAGCATAGTGTTTATACAGTGGCAAGTCCTGAAGCTTGTGCATCTATTCTTTGGCGTGATGCAGGAAAGGCTCCTGAGGCAGCAGCGGCCTTAAAGATTACAGGCGAAGACTTAATGACTCTTGGAATAGTAGATGAAGTCTTAAAAGAGCCTTCTGGTGGGAATAATTGGGCCCCTCTTCAGGCAGGAGAAGTCCTTAAAGAATCATTGCTTAGGAATCTGAAAGGGCTTGGGCAACTTTCAACCAAGCAATTGAGAGATAGAAGATATGAGAAATTTAGAAAAATGGGTAGATTTTTAGAGCCAAGTGCTTTTGATGAGGAGTTAATTACTTAGAGTTTGTTATCTGCTTATAAATTAATTGCCAACAGTTCTTATTACAGGAGCTTCAAAAGGGATTGGAGAAGCAACTGCAAAGTTATTTGCAAAATCTGGTTGGGACCTTCTTTTGGTTGCACGAACAGAAAGCAGGCTTAAGGCTTTATCAGATGAATTGCGTTTAACAGGATCCAAAATACATTACAAAATTTTGGACTTGTCTCAGCCTGCTGAAATTGCTCCAGCAATCTCAGATTTATTGGCTAATAAACTTTCTCCATCTGTTTTGATAAATAATGCAGGAGCTGCTTGGACAGGAGATTTGATTTCCATGCCTATAGAGCGCTGGGATTGGCTTATTCAAATGAATCTAACAAGTGTTTTTCAGGTATGCGCTTCTGTAGTCCCTTCAATGAGGAGAAAAGGTGGATTAATTATCAATGTCAGCAGCCATGCGTCTCGAAATGCTTTTCCTCAGTGGGGAGCTTATTGCATAACTAAGTCTGCATTGGCTAGTTTTACTAAGTGTCTTTCAGCAGAAGAACGCATTAATGACATTAGAGCTTGTACGATAACTCTAGGATCTGTAAATACTCCTCTTTGGGATTCTGATAACGTGCATGCTGACTTTGATCGTGATTCTATGATTCACGTTGATAAAGTAGCTGCTGAGCTTCTTCATTTGGCTGAGCAACCCTCTTCTCAAGTGATTGAAGACTTAACATTAATGCCAGCTACTGGTGCTTTTTGATCATTCTTTAGGACTTCTATTTTTAAGCCTTCTAATATGAAAGAAGGAGTTGATAATCCTGACTTTAATGAGAAGCAAGACTTAGCTTTAGAAAGAATCAAGCAAAGGCTTGTCAAGCAAGGAATTTCTTACTTTGCTAATGAAAATATCGCAAAATGCATTGAGCCTGGAGAACTAAAAGAACTTGAGAAGGAAGTTGCAAACGATATAATGAACTACTTAAAAGTCTTATTATTGACATAGAATATGACCATAAAATTGGAGAAACAGCAGAAGGAGTTGCAAGAATGTATATCTTAGAGGTTTTCAAAGGAACATATTTTCATCACCCAAAGGTTACCAGCTTCCCAAAGGTAAAGAATTTAGATTAGATATACATTGTTGGAGACATAACTGTTAGATCAGCTTGCTCTCATCATTTCATTCCTATCATGGGTAATTGCTCGATAGGAATTAAACCTGGATCTAGAATTATTGGGTTATCAAAATTCTCTAGAGTTGCAGATTGGGTTTTTCGAGGCCTCATATTCAAGAAGAAGCTGTAATGATTCTTGCTGATGAAATCGAAAAGTTATGTGAGCCACAAGGCCTTGGAATAATTATAAAGGCATATCATTATTGTATGAAATTGAGAGGAGTTAAGAAATCCCATTGCAATATGGTCAACTTTGTATTCAGAGGCGATTTCAGGTATGACAGCAGTCTTAAGCAAGAGTTCTATGAACTTGTCAGACAAAGGGAAATAGCTCTCTCAAGATAACTTTATTGGTCTTGTACTGCTTTTAAAAGATCTCTGACTTTCTTCATGTCTTTTATCCCTGGTGAGCTTTCCAACTTGCTAGATGCATCTATACCATAAGGTGCTGTTTTTGATAGAAGTAAAGGAATCCATTCTGCAGAAACCCCTCCAGCTATCCACCAAGGTTTTTGAAAATTCATTTTAATTAGCCATTCAATTGGCAATCGATTCCCGGTTCCACCAAGTTCTCTTATGTGCCAACTATCAAGGAGTATTGAATCGATTATTTCTTCGTAACTGCTAGTTATTAATAGATCATCTTTGCAGCTTATTCTGAGAGCTTTCCACCATTTAAAATAAGGATATTTTTCTTTTAGTTTTTTGCACATCTCTTGAGACTCTGAACCATGCAGTTGAACAACTGTTGGAAGATAATCTGCAGTAAGACATTCAATCAGTTCTTCTTCCGTTGGGTTGGCAACTACCCATACTCTTTCGATATGAGGAAAATTATTTGTTAGAACTCCAAATAATTCGGTTCTTTTTTTGCTTGATAAGAAACGTTTAGAACTTTTAACACCAATCACACCAATTGCATTTGCTCCTAAAGAAGCTATTTCAATGGCTTGCTTGGATTGTGTGACCCCACAGATTTTTACAGCGGTCTTTGCTTTAGTCCTCATAGTCACTGACGATAGTAGATGTTTTTTATAGGATTAAGGAAGCTTTAGCCCATTTTTGAGTATATGGAGGCGAAAGTTTGCAGTCTTTAGAATTCATGAGGATACGTGGAATACCTGTAAGGGTTCATCCAAGCTGGTTTTTTATCCTTTTTGCCTTTACTTGTGCTTCTCAGGCTCAAATTAATAGCATATTGGATTCTGAAGCCCCTGTTTTAATTAGTTGGCTAATAGGTTTTTTAACAGCTCTTCTTTTATTTGCATCAGTCGTTTTACATGAGTTGGGACATTCAGTTATGGCTCAGCATGAGGGGATAAAAGTTAGAAGTATTACTCTATTTCTCTTGGGTGGTGTGGCCCGAATTGATAAAGAATGTTCTACAGCCATGTCTTGCTTGAGGGTTGCCATTGCAGGACCTTTAGTCAATTTATTCTTATCCTTTTTGTTTCTTGGCTTTGTTGAGGCGAGATTAAATCCCAACCCAATAGCAATCAATTTATTTGCTCAGCTTGGGACCATCAATTTAGCCTTAGCGTTATTTAATCTATTGCCTGGTTTGCCTTTGGATGGTGGTGTGATTCTCAAGTCAATTGTTTGGCATTTTACTGGAAGTAGGCGTAGGGGAATGAAAGTTGCCAATTCAACAGGTCGCTTTATATCATTGGTTGCAATTTTTCTTGGTTGTTTTACTTGCTTTAAGACAGGTAGTCTTGGATCGCTTTGGTTGGTAATGATTGGATGGCTAGGCTTTGCATCATCACGTTCCCAAAATCAGGTTTTTGTTTTAGAGGAAAGCTTGTGTGATTTAAAAGTGAGTCAAGCTTCTCGAAAAGATTTTGTAGTTCTAGAAGATGATCAGCTTTTAAAGAGTATTAGCGAATTACAGTTAATGCAAACTGGCAATAAAGTTGATGATGAATGGATGCTTTTATGCAATTCGGGCAGATGGGTTGGTTATTTAACTAATGATGTATTGAATGATGTCCCAGTTGAAGACTGGGGGAAATATTATTTATCTGAATACAAGAGGCCTTTAGCTGACTTGCCTTCAATAAGTGATCAAGACCCTCTTTGGCAAGCTGTATTGAAGTTGGAAAATATTAAAGAAAAAAGACTTCTAGTCTTTAATCGCGCAGGATTGCCTTCTGGGACAATAGATAAAGTTGATATTGCAGAGCTTGTTTTAAATCAGTTGGGGTTGAACTTGCCTAAGTCATTTTTAGAAAATGCTCGAAAAAACAATTTTTATCCACTTGGCCTCGGCCTAGGTGATTTGGTTAAAGGAATGATCTCATCAGGGTTGGTTGATGAATCTAGAGATGGTAGTTCTACTAGGTAGTTGTTTGAAGCTTGCTTGATTTTCTTTAAATCTTCATTGGAAAGAGTCATCTTTTCTAAAGAAACCCCTGGCCAATTAGAAACAAAGGCTTGGATTAAAACATTCTCTAAATCAGATTTGTCTAAATATGAACGAATTGAAGGAGGAGCCTTTTCATTGAAAATCTCAAACCAAAGATCTTCAGGAGGGTTTAAAAGAATCTCACCATGTTGTAATAAATTCCCTTTCCTCCAAAGTTGAGCACTCCCAATTCTTTTACAACCATTTTTATCTATTAGATCTGCAGCTGTAGATGAGGCAAAACAATTTTCTGGAATTTCTTTGTTGCTCCCCATTCCAAATTCCAAAGGTAACCCTAGCTCTTTAAAGCAGATCCTTATCCATTCACTTGCTTCAAAATAAGCTTGACGTTTTTGCTTGGGAGGTGACTTCCAAGCAATGGCATACGTGAGACCATTGCAATGAAGTACTGCCCCACCTCCGCTTGGCCTTCTGATAATGCTTAGCTCACCTTTGTTTGCTAGCTCTACCCACCTCCTGGGTAATTGAGTTTGATTATGTCCAATAGAAAGATAAGGACTTTCCCATTGGTAAAAACGAAGTGATAAAGATAGTTTTGGCTTTAGGATTAATTTCTCAAGCATTAATACATCTGCTGCCATTTGGGCAGGGCCATTTAATGGCATGGGATTGATAACTAGTCCTTTAAGGGATTGAGTTGGCACTGAAATGTTTTCTATAGGATTGGAATGTTTTTTTTGTATTTACCTCCTAGTTATTTTGAGTTTTCAAAGCCCAAGGTCTTGTAAAAGTGCATTAATCCATGACAGGGTTTTGCAAATCCACCCATTTATTGTAATTTGCGTTGAGAATAGTAAAAGTTAAAGGACTTTTTTCGATGGATACTTCTGCAACTATTGATCTTGCTGGCCTATGTCTAGTGGTTGTAATGCATGCAGGAGTACTTGCTTTGCGATTAGGAATAAGTCTTGCGAAAGCCTGAAAAAATTTCTAAAGCTGGCAATTACTTGCTCTGTGCGATAGAAGCAGGTAAGCATTGTTGAATTTCTTTGGCAATTCCTCTTCGTAAGCAGAGCACTACAGTAAGCAATTACTCTTTAAGGTCTTCCAAAAGAGCCTTAAAGAAAAGATCGAATGAATTTGAAAATATTGATGCTGTTACATTGGCTTCCTCTTTACAACTAGAAGAAGAAAATAGGGAACTGATTTATAGCTCTATAGCCTTCTTAATGAAATTGGGCTTATTAGCCATAGGAATAGTTTCTTTGTTTAATCTTGGATTTGCTTCTAATCAGCGCATAAAAAGGCATGGTGAGATTTCTTCATTGGTTAAAGCTGAAGCTAAAATATTTAGAAAATTACATTCAAGGTTTGATAATTTGTTTACTATTGGCGGTAAGTCAAGGTTTATGGATGGTCAAGATCAATGGATTGAGCCTAATAGCATCAGAGTGATTTGGCGTTGAAAAGTATTTCTAAATTTATTGAATTCTGCTTGGACTTCATAGTTGACTAATACTTAAGTAACCAATTCACTTGCCATGGCTTCATCTCAAGCAGCTCCAGGGACTGTTTTGATTACAGGAACCACTTCAGGTGTGGGTTTATATGCCACAAAAGCTTTGCTAGAGCTTGGTTGGAAAGTTATCACTGCCAATAGATCGCCTTTAAGGTCAGAAGCTGCGGCGGTGAAATTGGGATTGCCATTTGGATGCACTCGTCAGCTTCAACATATATATATGGATCTTGGGGATTTAGATAGTGTTCGGGTTGGTGTTAAGAGTCTTCTTGCATCTTTAGAAGAACCTTTGGATGCATTGGTCTGTAATGCAGCTGTTTATATGCCCCGACTATCTAAGCCAAAAAGATCTGCTCAAGGCTATGAACTATCTATGGCTACCAATCATTTTGGACATTTTCTTCTTATACAATTGCTCTTAGAGAATCTAAGTTGTTCTAAAAGACCACTTTGGGAAGGTAGGTCTTGGGGAATAGAACCTCCAAGACTAGTAATGCTTGGAACGGTTACCGCCAATTACAAGGAGTTGGGTGGCAAGATCCCTATTCCTGCACCTGCTGACCTGGGAGATCTCTCAGGCTTTGATCAGGGCTTCCGTGATCCAATAAGCATGGCAAGTGGAAAGCGTTTTAAACCTGGTAAAGCATATAAAGATAGTAAGCTTTGCAATATGGTGACTATTCAAGAACTACATCGCCGATTCAAAGACTCTCCTATTTTATTTAGTTCTTTATATCCAGGATGTGTTGCAAATACAAAGCTCTTTAGAAATACCCCGAAAATCTTTCAATGGCTTTTCCCTTGGTTCCAGAAATTGATTACAGGAGGTTTTGTTAGTGAAGCCTTGGCAGGAAGGAGAGTTGCCCAAGTTGTCTCAGACCCTCAATTTGGTGTATCTGGAGTCCATTGGAGTTGGGGTAATCGTCAGAGCAAAAACAGACAGCAATTTTCTCAACAACTATCTGACCGCATAACAGACCCTAAAACATCTAAAAATGTTTGGGACCTTTCTATGCGGTTAGTTGGACTGAATTAGACGCTTGTTCTCTAGTCAAATCCAAGTAAGTCAAATATCTCACGGTCTTTTAAAGGCTCTGCTTCTAAAGGTTCCACATTGTCGATCATTTTTTTTGCAAGTGAGAGATATTCGTTCTGAACTTCCAACACACCTTCTTCTTCAGGATCCATCTCAAAAATTGTGCACTTTTTAAGTCTTGATTTACGTATTGCATCTACATTTCGAAAATGAGCCATAGTTTTAAGACCTGTTCTTTCATTGAACTTTTCTATTTGATCTAAACCAGCTGAACGGTTGGCTATTACTCCACCAAGTCGGACTTTGTAATTCTTAGCCTTTGCATTTATTGCGGCAACTATTCGGTTCATTGCAAAAATTGAATCAAAATCGTTTGCAGTGACTATTAAGCAATAGTTCGCATGCTGTAAAGGAGCAGCAAATCCTCCGCATACGACATCTCCAAGGACATCAAATATAACTACATCCGTGTCTTCAAGAAGATGATGCTCTTTTAGGAGCTTTACTGTTTGCCCAGTTACATATCCCCCACATCCTGTTCCAGCAGGTGGACCACCACTTTCAACGCATTGAACACCATTAAAGCCTTTAAACATAAAATCTTCAGGACGAAGCTCCTCACTGTGGAAATCAACTTCTTCTAAAATGTCGATTACCGTTGGGACCATTTTGTGGGTAAGGGTAAAAGTGCTGTCATGCTTTGGATCACAGCCAATTTGGAGAACTCTTTTCCCTAGTTTTGAAAATGCTGCCGACAAATTAGAAGACGTGGTTGATTTGCCAATACCACCTTTCCCGTATACGGCTATGACAAGAGCCCCCTCTTCAATGTGGACTTTAGGGTCTAGCTTTACTTGTACACTACCTTCGCCATCAGGTTGTCGAGTCAAGGTTGAAGTCATTAATTGCCTTCATTCATAGTACTTATATATATATTCAAGCAGGAAAAAGACCGGTTGGTAAATGTTTGCGTAATTCGATACATGTATCTATTACCTTAATGTTTAAGAACGCAAATATTACTCGAAAGATAGAGAATATGAGTCTAAATACTCATACCAAGCGAGAATTTTATTGTAATAATTTAAGCCTTAAAATGAGCCTTTGCATCTAATAGGACTTCTCCATTTATTTCTTTGCAGCCTACTTCCCGAGCATATTTCTCTGTATTCCGCTTGACCTTTTCTCGAACAAAGAACGGTATCTTTAGTAATTCTGATTCGCCTTCTGAGGTCCAACAAACGGAATTTTCGTTCAAGTTGTTTTCAGAGTCTTTTATGGTCGTTGAAGATTTTGCTTCCTGTTGTTTTACATGTCCTCCAAGTTGACCAAGGTGACTTTGATGCCCATCAGTAAACTCAAAATCATGACGGAACATGCCTATTAAATGTTCTTCAAGACCCATCATTAGTGGATGAACCCAATCGTCAAAAATCACGTTGGCACCCTCCCAGCCCATTTGAGGGCTATATCTTGCTGGTACATCTTGAACATGCATAGGCGTGCTGATTACTGCGCAAGGTATACCAAGACGCTTGGCACTATGTCGTTCCATTTGTGTCCCAAGGACTAATTCAGGTGCAGATTCTTTGATAGCTTCTTCAACTTCCAGGTAGTCATTCGTAATAAGCGCTTCTAGTCCTATGGTTTTTGAGTAAGTTCTTACTTTTCTTGCCATTTCACGACTATATGTTCCTATTCCAACTACTTGAAAGCCAAGTTCTTCGTCTGCAATCCTCGCAGCAGAAAGGACATGGGTCCCATCTCCAAAGATGAAAACTCTTTTTCCTGTTAAATAATTTGAGTCAACCGACTTGGAATACCAAGGAAGTCTTGATTGATTAATCTCATTATTTGCATCTAATTTATCCATTAACAAAATCTGATGTAGTTCTTCAAGGAAATCTTTTGTAGCGCCTATTCCTATTGGAACAATGCTTGTAAATGGGATTCCAAAGTTCCTTTCAAGCCAGAGACATGTCGACTCTGCTATTTCGGGGTATAAACAGACATTCGCATCAGCATTAACAAGTCTTAGCAGGTCTTCTGGAGAGGCACCTAATGGAGCTATTACATTTACATCAATTCCATGCTCTGCGAGTATTTTTTGTATTTCTAAAACATCATCTCTACATCTGAAACCAAGCAATGAAGGGCCTAAAAGATTTACTTTTGGCCTCCTTCCTTCTTCCTTCCATTTGCCGGGTTTGTATTCTTGTGCTTTTGTTTCTTTAAGAAGTTCTCGAACTAATTGATAAAAAGTTTCGGCGGCCCCCCAGTTCTCTTTTTTGCTGTAAGCAGGAAGTTCCAAACTCACAACAGGAATATTTAACCCCATTCCTTTAGCTAGAGATCCTGGTTGGTCTTGGATTAACTCAGCTGTGCAACTTTCGCCTACAAGAAGAGTTTTAGGTTGGAATCTTTCAACGGCCTCTTGAATATGCCCTTTTACTAATTCGGCAGTATCTCCACCTAAATCCCTTGCCTGAAAAGTTGTATAAGTTACTGGTGGCCTTTGCCCTCTTCGCTCAATCATAGTAAAAAGTAGATCGGCATAGGTATCCCCTTGTGGAGCATGAAGAACATAGTGAACACCTTCCATTGAAGAGGCTATTCTCATTGCACCTACATGAGGTGGTCCTTCGTATGTCCAGAGTGTTAGTTCCATAGTTGTTTTATTAGTTGGATGCTATTGAAATGGGTTCACGATTTAGAAGCTTGCTTCTATGGAGTGGCCTTGAAAAAAGTTCTGCTAAGTCAGAGGCTTGATCTATTCCATGGATTGGACTGAAAACCATTTCAATTGACCATTTTGTTGAGATCCCTTCTGCTTCTAAGGGGTTGGCGAGGCCCATTCCACAGACGACAAGATCTGGTTGATGTGCCCTCACTCTGTCAAGCTGTTTTTCAACATGTTGCCCTTCAACAATTCGAGTGCTTTCAGGCAAAAGATCTAGTTCTTGAGCCATCATCTCACGATTTAAATAGGGAGTTCCTATTTCTAAAAGCTCCATGCCACACTCAACGTGAAGGAAGCGAGCAAGAGGGATTTCTAATTGGGATTCTGGTAGGAGAAATAATTTTTTCCCAGATAGTTGTTCTATGTAGGGTTTTAAGGCTTTACGAGCGCGGATAATTAGAGGTTCTAGGATTGAGTCAACAAAAGATCTGTCAATACCAAAGGAGTCAGTGGCGGCTTTAATCCACAATTCACTACCCTGTACCCCTAATGGGAAAGGTGCTTTGAGAATTTCTGCCCCTCTATTTTGTAGTTCCCTTGCAGTATCTGTTAAGTAGGGTTGCGTTAGAAGTACTTTCGTACCTGGTCCAATTGAAGGGAGTTCAGTTGATTGTCTTGGAGGAAAACTCTGAATTTTCCCTATCCCAAGTCTTTGGAAGATAGTAATTAATCTATCTTCTACAGCATTTGCGAGTGTTCCTGCTAGCAATAATTGGTTCTCTTCACTCTTGGGCATTAATGGCACTAATGCTTTTAATGCTCCATCTTCACCTTGAGTAAAAGTCGTCTCAATGCCACTCCCTGAGTAATTCAAGATGGTTACTTTCCCATTGAATTGAGAGTTAAGTCTCTCTGCTGCTCTTGCTAGATCGATTTTGATTACTTCACTTGGACATGAACCAACTAGAAAAAGAGTGCGAATCTCAGGACGCCTGGCGAGTAAGTTTTTGACCACCCGGTCAAGTTCTTCATGGGCATCAGCCAATCCTGCTAGATCTCTTTCTTCGAGAATTGCAGTTCCAAATCGTGGCTCAGCAAAGATCATTACTCCTGCGGCACTCTGAATTAAGTGCGCACAGGTTCTTGATCCAACAACCAGGAAAAAAGCATCGGGCATTCTTCGGTGAAGCCACACAATAGAAGTCAGTCCACAAAAGACTTCTCTTGGACCAGTTTCCTTTAGCAGCGTTGCGCCGCCCATAAGTAAATATCAGCTCTATATTCAACTTGCATCTATATATAGAAAAATGCAATTACTAATAGAAAAAATTTGGGATTGAATATACTTTTGTTGCTTTTTATTATCATTAGCTCGTTTATCTTGTCAGACCTAAATTGAAGAATTTATTTAAGAGCTAGTGGGAATTTTTAGTTTCTCCAGTAATTAGAGTCTTGATCAGATTTGGAAAGCCTCCATACATTTCTACTGATTCGTCTAGCAATCAAGCCTCCACGCTCAATTTTTCCTGAGCCTGGACGTGCTCCAAGCAGGTGAGCTACCTCAGAAGTGGTAAGTGGAGCCCCAGTTTCAATAGCTAGAGAAGTAATTTCAAGGCGTTGCCTTAATGAATGCAGATCAAATGAATCATCATTTTCTTCAACCAATCTTAATTTCGATGTCCCACCATGAGACATTTTCTGCATGAGACCAAGACCTACTAATCCCAGGGCTTGTTCAGGCTTTAAATCATTTGGTATGGCCTGAGGTTCGACAGATTTCTTTTGAGGAGAAGTCATGTTTATTCTTTAGTCCTTCCATAAAAGTTATCGGTTCATTTATAGAGTGCAAGATTTATTAATTAGCTAAAAAGGCTATCTATCCGGTATTATCCGAGCCATGAACGGACCCGCTAACTTTGACAACCGAGAGCGGCGTCCTTTTGGGAGTGCTGTAATAACTGGATCTGAAGTGGGAACTCATCAGTCAGGAGCTAGTTGTGTCATTACTACTGACTCTGAAAAATCACTTGTTTCTAGACAGGCCAGCCATGTTCAGCAAATTGAATTGCGGACATATGTATTTTTGGATTCTTTACAGCCTCAGTTGGCGGCTTACATGGGAACAGTAAGTCAAGGTTTTTTGCCTATACCAGGAGATGCATGTCTTTGGATGGAAGTCTCCCCAGGCATGGCAGTCCATAGAGTTACAGATATAGCTCTTAAAGCGAGCAATGTAAGGTTAGGCCAGATGGTTGTAGAAAGAGCGTTTGGTTCTCTTGCGCTTTATCACAGAGATCAAAGTACAGTTTTGCATTCTGGGGATGTTGTTTTAGATGCAATTGGTAGCAGTGTAGATAAACGGACAAGACCAGAAGTAAGTTGGACTGAAGTGATTCGAGCAATTACTCCTGACCATGCAGTTTTGATAAACCGACAAAATCGACGTGGTTCAATGATTCAGTCTGGTATGAGTATGTTTATTCTTGAGACCGAACCGGCTGGATATGTTCTTATGGCAGCTAATGAAGCTGAAAAAGCCTCAAATATTACCGTCGTTGATGTAAAAGGTGTAGGAGCTTTTGGAAGACTTACTCTTGCAGGAAAAGAAGGTGATGTTGAGGAAGCCGCCGCAGCGGCAATGAGATCTATAGATCAAATTAATAGAGATAGTTAATTTTTCAATCCAAAAGCATCTAGCAGAAAAGGGGCGAGTGCCCTAGCAGCTTTTCCTCTGCTTCCAAGCTTTGTTAATTGCTCATGATTGAGTTCCCCGTAGGTGCATTTAGTTTCTTTAACCCAAAAAATTGATTCAAACTCTCCCTCTGGATAAGCTGGAATCTTAAGTAGTTCTCCCCAGCAAATGCCCTCAGAACTGCTAATTAGATTGCCAGTTGGATCGCATAACACCATTACACTGCAAAAACGAGCACTTCTGTATGGAGTGTCTGCTAGTTCCTCCAGAATTTTTTTGATTTTTGTTGCGTTGTTTTTTGCATAGCGAGCAGAATAAATACCTGGAGCTCCATTAAGGGCGTCAACTTCTAAACCAGAATCATCAGCGATCGTCCAATTATTAGTTTTTTTTGCTGCAGCAATTCCCTTTAACAATGCATTCTCTAGATAAGTTGAACCAGTTTCTTCAACATTGAGGTCGCTTGGTTGTCGATTTACTTGAATAGGAAGGGGGCCTAGCATTGCCTCTATCTCTGCAACCTTTTTGGGGTTGTTGCTAGCAATTGTCAGCAATGTTTTGGTCAAGGGGGGAACTTAAGTGCTGATTTTTGGGAATCTTTCTTGTTTAACTCTAACTTGCAACTAATTTTTAGGAGACAGGATGGGTTGAACATTCCACCCCTTGGCAATAGCTAGGGACCTGCCTCGGGTTGAGAAAATAAGCTTAATAGGCAAATAAAACAATCAATTGTTTTGGAGAGCTCACCTAAAAAACCACAGCCCTTCATATCAGTCGTATCAAGGGTGATAAGTTTGGCTTATCAGTGATAGAAAATAAGGTAATTGGGTTTTTAGTGAAAAACTCTTGACTTACATGTCGTCCTGCAGGCATTGTTTCCCATGAACATTCCATCCCTTTATTTACGCAAGGCATATGGCTAACGAAACCATGGGTATCGCACTAGGCATGATCGAGACACGCGGTCTTGTTCCAGCGATTGAAGCTGCAGACGCAATGACCAAGGCTGCTGAAGTACGTCTAATCGGTCGTGAGTTTGTTGGTGGCGGTTATGTAACAGTTTTAGTTCGTGGAGAAACCGGCGCAGTTAACGCAGCTGTTCGTGCTGGCGCTGATGCTTGCGAACGTGTAGGTGACGGCCTTGTGGCTGCACACATCATTGCTCGTCCTCATAGAGAAGTTGAGCCTGCTTTAGGTAACGGCAACTTTCTTGGTCAGAAGGACTGAAAACTAACGCGCTTTGTCTAAAGACAAGCGCAATTTCATATCCCTACATCGACCTAAAGGAGTTATCTAATGAGTAAGAAGTATGACGCTGGGGTTAAGGAGTACAGAGACACCTACTGGACTCCCGATTATGTACCCCTTGATACAGACCTTCTGGCTTGCTTTAAATGTACTGGCCAAGAAGGAGTTCCAAGAGAAGAAGTAGCTGCTGCTGTTGCTGCTGAATCTTCTACAGGTACTTGGTCCACAGTGTGGTCTGAGTTACTTACCGACCTTGAATTCTATAAGGGTCGTTGCTACCGCATTGAAGATGTTCCTGGAGACAAGGAATCTTTTTATGCATTTATTGCCTATCCACTTGACCTTTTTGAAGAAGGATCAATTACAAACGTTCTGACTTCATTGGTTGGTAATGTTTTTGGATTTAAAGCTTTACGCCATTTGCGTTTAGAAGATATACGCTTCCCAATGGCTTTCATAAAGACCTGTGGTGGCCCACCTAATGGAATTGTTGTAGAGCGTGACCGTTTAAATAAGTATGGTCGTCCTCTCCTCGGTTGCACCATTAAGCCGAAGCTTGGTCTTTCTGGTAAGAACTATGGACGTGTGGTTTATGAATGCCTTCGCGGTGGCTTAGACCTTACTAAAGATGATGAGAACATAAACTCACAACCTTTTCAACGTTGGAGAGAGCGTTTCGAGTTTGTTGCTGAAGCTGTAAAGCTTGCTCAACAAGAAACAGGTGAGGTTAAAGGTCATTATCTAAACTGTACGGCTACTACACCTGAAGAGATGTATGAGCGTGCTGAGTTTGCTAAAGAACTCGACATGCCAATTATCATGCATGACTACATAACAGGTGGCTTTACTGCAAATACAGGATTGGCAAACTGGTGTCGCAAGAACGGCATGCTGCTACATATTCACAGAGCAATGCATGCGGTTATTGATAGACATCCAAAGCATGGTATTCATTTCCGTGTTTTAGCTAAGTGCTTACGTCTATCTGGTGGAGACCAGCTACATACAGGAACAGTTGTTGGAAAACTGGAAGGTGATCGTCAGACCACTCTCGGTTACATTGACAACTTGCGTGAATCCTTTGTTCCTGAAGACCGTACTCGCGGTAACTTCTTTGATCAGGACTGGGGATCAATGCCAGGTGTCTTTGCCGTTGCTTCTGGAGGTATCCACGTATGGCATATGCCTGCGCTTCTGGCAATCTTTGGTGATGATTCATGCCTCCAGTTTGGTGGTGGTACTCATGGTCACCCATGGGGATCAGCTGCTGGAGCGGCTGCAAACCGTGTAGCTCTTGAGGCTTGTGTTAAAGCACGTAATGCAGGAAGAGAAATCGAGAAAGAAAGTCGCGACATTCTTATGGAGGCGGCTAAGCATAGTCCTGAATTGGCGATTGCACTTGAGACCTGGAAAGAGATCAAGTTCGAGTTCGACACAGTAGACAAGCTCGACGTTCAGTAAGAGCGAAGAGAAGGAGGCTCACCCTCCTTCAAATTCTTCCTCAATTTTAATTAGCCGACAATTATTTTCGGCACCTTTATTTATTCACTTTCTTAGGTTCACCATGCCTTTCCAAAGTACAGTTGGTGACTATCAAACAGTTGCCACCCTGGAAACCTTCGGCTTTTTACCGCCGATGACCCAGGATGAAATTTACGATCAAATTGCATACATCATTGCTCAGGGCTGGAGTCCTGTAATCGAGCATGTTCATCCAAGTGGTTCAATGCAGACCTATTGGTCTTATTGGAAACTACCTTTCTTCGGAGAGAAGGATCTGAACGTGGTTGTCAATGAACTTGAAGCCTGCCATCGTGCATACCCTGACCACCATGTTCGAATGGTTGGCTATGACGCTTATACCCAAAGTCAAGGTACAGCTTTCGTAGTTTTCGAAGGCCGCTGATTCAGATCAGCTAATAGCTGTCGTTAAGTAGCCTTGGACTCTCAAGGCTACTTACTTCCCAAGAGAAGTTTCTTTTTCTCTATTTACTAAGTTTTTAAAGGGCGGAAATGGCAAAACAATCCAGTCGAGAACTTGCACTTGAGCGACGCAAAGCTCAAAGTACCGGAGGAAAATCATCCTCCACAGCAAGTGCTGCAACTCCTGATCGTATTAGGAATGCTTCAGATGTAGCTGTAACTAGAACAGATAAAGCTTTCGTTAAATCAAGTAAGAAAGTTTTAAATGTTGCTCCTTCAAGTGGTTCATCTGCATCAATGCAAAGTGTTGTCCATTCTTCTGCTCCTAGAATTAAACGTATAAATAATCCAAGTCGTGAGTTGGTACTAGCCCGTAGAGAAGCTTTGTCTCAGAAAGGAAAATCAGCAGATACTAGTAAAGATAGAACTCGTGTTGATGTTGCACAGACAACAGCTGGTACTTCTACTAAACAAACATCTTCAGAGATATCAGATTCCGCATGCTGTGAGCCATGTGCTGCTGAAAAAGCTCGTGAATCCTCTATAGATGCCTCTCAAGCTTTGCCCAAAATTACCAAGAGAACTGTTAGGCGTAATGCAGCTACTAATAGAAGGTCTATTGAAAATCCAAGTAGAGCTCTTGTATTAGCTAGACGTGAATCGATGTCAAAGCATGGGAAATCAGCTTCTAAGCATCCAACCTCAGCAGCTTCCGTAGCTCGTCAAGGTAATCCAGATCTATCTAGTCGTGAGATTTCTCAACGAGTTAGAGAATTACGTAGTAAGAGTGGTGCTACAGGGTCTCAGAGAACTTGTGGCACGAGGCCTTGTGGCCCTAATCGCAATGGATCAAAAGAGTCTGCATTAGCTGCAGCTGACGCTCACTGGAAAGTAGGCTCTAGTGAGACTTCTTCAGGCCAAATAGTTACAGGAACTCAAGCAAATAGATCAATTAAAACTACTGGTAACGAGGCGAGTACTTGTCGCTCGATTACTGGTACACAATATCTAGGTGCTGAGACTGTAAATACTTTCTATGAGACAACTACTTCTTTTGCTCAACCAGCAAAGGTTGCTGTTACTAATACAACTCATGGCAATCAAGTGACTGGAAATGAAGTTGGTAGATCAGAAAAAGTGACTGGGGATGAGCCTGGTACTTGTAAAGCATTAACTGGAACTGAGTATATTTCTGCTAATCAATCCGCTTCTTATTGTGGAGGTATAAAACCTTCTCCAAGAAAAGTTGGGCAAAGCCTTACTACTGACGGAAGAAAAGTCAGTGGGGTTATGGTTGGGCGATCTTCAAACGTTACAGGAAATGAGGCTGGAAGTGATAAGCATTTAACGGGTGATCAATATCTTGGATCTGATCCTTTACCTGATGGAAGGCCAGCAGAAAAAGTAGGAGTTTTTAATACTCTAAGTGGAAATAGTGTTACTGGAACTGGGGTTGGTCGTGCAAAATCAGTAACAGGGGATGAACCGGGTAGTTGTAAGAATGTAACTGGAGACGAGTACATTGGTTCACAGCAATATGAATCTTTTTGTGGAGACAGACCTCAACCTGAAGCTTTAAAAGTAGGTCTTAGCCTTACTAATAAAGCTCAGTCTGTAAGTGGAACTATGACAGGTCGTTCGACCTTGGTTACTGGAGATGAGCCAGGAACTTGTAAGACAGTAACCGGAACTCCTTATGCTGGTTTAGAAGATTCAGCACAGTTATGTGATACGGGCGCTATTGATGAAATTCAACAGAGAACTCCTAGAAGATTAGGTACACCTGGTTCAAGCATGACTGGACTTCAGCCTGGTATAGGTGGGGTTATGACTGGAGCTGATAAAGGTGCTTGCGAAGCTTTAACCGGAACCCCTTATGTAGGAGCTGATCAATTGGCCGATGCTTGTGGAATAAAAGCTTCTTCAAGTAGTGAAAAGTATCCCGCTGGTACTGGATTTGGGACTAAGTTTACTGTTCAGTCTCCGGCTAAGGCGGCTCAAGTTAATCGCGAAGAGTCTTCAGGTGTAACTGGAACGAGTTATGAACAGGGGGCAAATATTACGGGCCCTTTTGATATGGCTGTTAACAAAGTTACTGGTACGGAGCAATTCAGATTTGATGGTAAGCAACGTCAATTAAACAAAAACACTCCTAGTGATCAAAAACCAAGTGAAGAAGAAGGTTCCCGTCCGACTTCTCGTATTACGGGAGAAGGCCAATCTGCAGGTTTAAACATTACTGGAGATGATTGGGCTAGAGGAGAAAGAGTTACTGGAACAGAAGGAGCATCGGCTAGGCGCCGCAATCCTTCTCGCCCAGGCCCTACAAATGCAATGCCACCTTCTCATTTAAAAAGAAATGAAGAGTTGAAGGATCCCGATTTCCTAATTACCGGATCTAGTGGGAATACAAGAGATGGACAGCTAGTCACCTTTTCAGGTGGAGCAAGAGGTTAATTGATCAATGGCCTATCGTAATTTGGCCAGAAAGAATGAACGCCTTCTAGGACCAACGGCTCCTAGGAAGAGATATTTATCTGGCCAAGAGTTTGGATCTGAAACCAGTACGTTTTCTTCTAGGTCTGATGTAGAACACCCTCTTACTAATGTTTTAGGCAACAAAAAGCTTAAAGATTATGAATTAGAAGTTAAAGGACGTTTTGATCAAATTGTTCCTTTGCTTAAAAAGATTTCAACCTTTCAACATCATCAGGATTTTGTTGTGAGGGCTCAGGAAATTGCAAAATCAGAATTGGGGTTTAGTCTTCCCAATCATATTTTAGAAACAGCTTGGGTACGGCCTTTAGACATGAGGGCTTTGTTCGCTTGGTGTGTTTTTGAGGCGCATCAACAATCTAGTAACCAGTTCTTTAACTTAGACCCTTTAAATGGCTCTGAGGGTGGTCATGATGCAAATACCTTTCAGTCGTTTCTTGAAGAGTGTGGCTTTCACTTGCTTGATGTAACGCCCTGTGCTGATGGACGTTTGGCGCATTCTATTGCTTATGCACTGCGCATTCCTTTTGGTTCAGTTCGAAGAAGGTCTCATGCAGGGGCTTTGTTTGATATTGAAAATACTGTTAATCGCTGGGTAAAGACCGAGCATAAGAGGTTTAGAGAAGGTATTCCTAATTCAGCTCATGAAGAAACTAGATATTTAAAGGTGGTGCTTTACCACTTTAGTTCTCTAAATCCATCGACTCAAGGGTGTGCCGCTCATGGAAGTAATGACTCTCTTGCTGCAAGTTCAGGTCTTAAACGGCTACTTGATTTTCGTGAAACAGTTGAAAAAACCTTTTGTTGTGGTTCATTGGTTGACTTGCTTTTAATTGGTCTTGATACAGATACAGATTCTATTCGTGTACATGTACCAGACTCAGAAAACAACATTCCTCTAGATGATTGGATCTCAGCGAATGAAATATATGACACAACCAAACATCTCTCAGTTGATATGGCCATGAACAAAATCAAACATGCTGTAGAAGCAGCACGAGGTGGTGATGTGAATGACGGGATGAGTAAATTCATAACAAAGTTGATTGCTAATAATATTTCTCAAATTGACTATGTTCGTAATCTTCACAATGGTCCTTACCCTGACGAAGGACATGCCGAACGTTTTATAGGTGTAGGTATTGGATTTAAAGAGGTTCATCTTAGAAATCTCACCTATTTCGCTCACCTTGATACGGTTGAAGAAGGAGCCCCAGACTTGGATGTAGGTATAAAGATTTTTAAAGGTTTAAATGTCTCAAGAGATTTGCCAATACCAGTAGTAATCCGGTTTGATTACTCAGGAAAAGTTCCTGGTGCTCGTGAGAGGGCTTTAGGAGATTGTAAAAGAGTAGATAATGCTATCTCGACTCGTTATCGATCATTAGTAGATGATGGTTTGCTTCATACATGTCTAACCATTCGCGATAGAGATACAAAGGCCTCTGCAGAAATTGTAGGGTCTTCACTTGACCTTGCTATTAAGGAGGAACATTAAAAATGTTGATTTGCAAAGTGCTAAAACCCCTTGTCTCTACCAATAGGATTCCTGGGTTTGAACATCGACATCTTCAAGTTGTTTTAGATGGATCATCGAAAAAAGTTGCAGTGGATGCTGTTGGTTGCAAACCTGATGACTGGGTGATTTGCGTTGGGAGTTCTGCAGCCAGAGAAGCGGCAGGAAGCAAGTCATATCCTAGTGATTTAACCATAGTTGGGATAATTGACCATTGGGATCCCGAGTCGCCAGACCCTGCATTGAATAATTTAAATTGATGGAAATAATGCAGGTAATGGGACGATTGGTTTGCACTCAAAGAGTGGAAGGCTTAGGGCATATGCATTTACGAATTCTTCGGAATAACAAAGGTAAACAGTTGGTTGCTGTTGATCCAGTTGGTGCACGAGAGGGTAATTGGGTTTTCACTGCGAGTGGTTCAGCTGCAAGGTTTGCTTGTCCCGATTCTTCTATTCAAACTGATCTCACTATTGGAGGAATTATTGATTATTGGATCCCTGATGGTTGACTCAGGATTTGTTAATCCTTGCAAAATTATTCATTCTTAATTAAATGGCTACTCCTTCTCCTCGTCGCAAAACAAGATCGAAAAAATCTTTAGACCCTGCAGATCAAATAGTTGATGTTACTTCTAAGCCAGTTAATGATCAGAGTGTTGTCTCTAAGGAATCTTCAGGTTCCGCTATTCCTAATGAAAAAGGCACAAAGGAAACTTTACGAAGTTCCAAGCCAAGCTCGGCCTCTTCAAAAGGCGGAAGCTCTAGCAAGACTTTCCCTCGCGCATCTTTTGTTAATCCTGACCCTATCCATGGAATTGCTTTGGGAATGATTGAAACAAGGGGTATGGTTCCAGCTATTGAAGCAGCCGATGCAATGACTAAAGCGGCTGAAGTTAATCTTGTAGCTCGTGAATATATTGGAGGTGGATATGTGACGGTAATGGTTCGAGGAGAGACAGGAGCAGTGAATGCTTCAGTTAGAGCAGGTGCCGATGCTTGCGAGCGTGTTGGAGATGGCCTTGTTGCTGCACATATTATTGCCAGACCTCATGAGGAGGTTGAACCTGTTTTAAAACCAACTGGTACTTCTAGAAGATATTGAGAATTTAATTATCCCAGCTTGTTTTTGTAAATTTAATTTTTTTTTTAATTACCAAATTGCTATAGCTTCTTAAAAGCTAAAATTTATTATCTATGCATCAATGGCAAGAGAAAACAAGGCCTGTTCGTCTAGAAAGGAGATTTGAGTTTGAAACTTATGAAGGCACTAGAGATTTTTTAGATCAATTAGGACAACTGTCAGAATCTATGCAAAGGTTTCCTGATATCAGTTTTGGGAAGACATACGCAAACTTAACCCTTATGCCTGAGGGTGAGGGTGAAAATGCAGAAATAACCAACGATGATCACCTCTTTGCCTCAAAGGTTGATGAGATTTGTTGAGATACAGGCTGCGATTGAATGTTTAATTTTTTGGCTCTTCAATATCTCTTTTTATAAGTGCCATCAAATAAGCGGGAGCCTTGTATCGGCCAGGAAGACAGCGATTAAGCGTTTCAAGATGCCCCCAACAAACAGTTTTTTGGATTTCCTTTGGAGTCCTTCCTAATACAAGCAGCCGCCTTAGCGCCTTGCAATAGAGAGGGTAACCAGCCTCTAGTTCGCCAATTGTCAGCTTCGCTGTGGACATAATTTGTCCCAAGGCAAGACTTAATCTAGACAATTGTGTGGTCGTGATGCAAATGGAGGCGATGAGTTTTCTTTACTTTTATTGGGCCTTAACTTAGTAATGCGACACAGTCTATTTCCACAAGTGCCCCTTTAGGTAAGCCTGAGACTTCAATGCAGGCTCTTGCAGGACTTATCTGACCATTGAAAAACTCTTCGTAAACTTTGTTTACTTTCTCAAAATCTTTTAAATCAACAAGATAAATCGTGGTTTTTATAACGTCCGATTCTTTTAGTAACGCTTTATTTAGTACTGCTTTGAGGTTCTTTAGCACTTGAACCGTTTCTTCCTCTACGCTGCCATTTCCAACCATTGCACCTGTTGAAGGGCTCAGAGCAATTTGCCCTGAACAAAAAAGCAAATTACCTGCAAGAACAGCTTGGCTGTAAGGTCCAACTGGTGAAGGGGCGAATTTAGTTTCGATTGCTCTTTTTGTAGAAGAATTCATAAGAACTGGTTTGATGACACTATTAAAGCTTTCTTTAGCCCTTCCAGCGGTCTTTGTGATTCCTTAATTTTGAAAAAGTTTCAACATTGTTAGCTCTTAAAAATAAATTTGTTTTTCTTTCTTCTTGAAGACTGCTGGGAATAGTTAATAGACCATTGGATCTTTTTTTAGAGACTTTTTTCAACCTTTCTTTTATTAACAAATCTTCAGGGTGGAGATTGCTTGCCCAGCGAAGATTTGATTCGGTGTATTCATGGGCGCAATAAACTTTTGTATTTGAGGGAAATGAATTTAGTCTGCAAAGCGATTCATACATTTCTTTAGCACTGCCTTCAAATAATCTTCCGCATCCTCCACCAAATAATGTATCGCCACAAAAAAGTACGGGATCTATATTCTTATTCTGAACATCAGATAAATAGAAAACAATATGATTCATTGTATGGCCAGGAACTTCTAAAACTTTAATTTCATAGCCCAGAAGAGTGAATTCTTCGTTATCACTGACGGAATGAGATTGAAAAGGGATTCGATCTAAATCTGATTTGCATGCAATTACAGAGGCTGAGGGCCAATGCCTTATTAAAGCTTTTGTCCCACCAATGTGATCGTCATGATGATGGGTTTGCAAAATGGCATTCAGGACTAGATTCTTCTTGTTAAGGAATTCCTTTACTGGTTCCGAAACTGCTGGGTCAACTACAACAGCTTGTTCACCTGTTTCCCAAACCCAGATAATGTTGTCATTAAGTACTGGAATTCCATGGATCTTGAAACCTTTGTTTTCTTGTGCCATATCTTTCAGTGTGCATTAAGGCCAATTTGAAGTCATGATTACTGTTGCTTTGGCTAAAGGAGCTTTGCTCAAAGATTCTGTATCACGTTTCGCAAAGGCGGGATTTGATTTTTCTGCAGTATTGGAACCAAGTAATCGACAGCTAATGGTTCCTTCTGCATGCGGGCGAGCAAATGCACTTCTTGTTCGTAATGGTGACGTCCCAGTTTACGTTGCTTATGGTCAAGCACAGTTGGGAGTGGTTGGTTTTGATGTTTTGAGTGAGCATCAGATGCCAGTTGCTAATTTAGTCGATCTTTGCTTTGGAGAATGTCATATGGCTGTTGCGGTTAAAAAAACCAGCTCGTATAAGTCAGCAGCTGATTTGCCCGCTCACTGCAGAGTTGCTAGTAAATTTACAAATTGTGCGAGAAGGTTTTTTGAAGAACTTGATTTGCCAGTTGAGATGGTTCATTTAACAGGCTCTGTAGAACTTGGTCCATTAACAGGAATGGCAGAAGCTATTGTTGATTTAGTAGCAACTGGTCGCACTCTCAGAGAAAATGGGCTTATAGAAATAGACCATCTTTTTCATTCCACTGCCAGACTAATTGGTAATCCGCTGGCTTTGCGTTTGGATACTGGTGATATTCGTTTAATTGTGGATGCAATTAAATCTCAGGAAAGAAAAGGTTCTTTTTGAAAATGGCTTTTAAAGATTTTCGCAGAATACAGCGCCTTGGTAGATATCTAAGGAAAGACAGAAAGAGTTTGTTGATAATACTTTTAATAATGCTACCTGTGGCTTTTGCTGGTGCAATACAACCTCTTTTAGTTGGACAAGCAATAAGTTCTTTAAAGGGGGAGCCAACACTCTCTTGGTTAAGTGGTTTAACTGTGAACTCGCCCATAAAAGGATTGGTAGGACTCCTTTTGGTGTCTGTTTTGCTTCGCTTGGCTCTCCAAGGGTATCAGTCTTACAACATTCAAAGAGTTGGTCAGAGATTAACAGCTCGTATTAGGGATGATTTGTTTTCTCATGCAATGAGACTGTCGTTGAAATATCATGATTCAATGCCTGTAGGTAAGTTGCTGACAAGACTTACCAGTGATGTGGATGCTCTTTCAGAAGTTTTTGGAAGTGGCGCTGTCGGAGTAATAGCTGATGCAGTAAGCCTTTTGGTTATAGCTATAACAATGTTGTTAATAGATTTAAGGCTTGGCTTACTACTTTTAATTACTCAAATCCCCGTAATCCGCTTGATTCTTTGGCTGCAAAAAAAATATCGTAAGGCAAACTATCAAGTTCGTGAAGAACTATCTCAATTAAATGCAGACTTCCAAGAAAATTTGCAAGGGATTGAGGTTGTGCAAATGTTTAGGAGGGAATCGACTAATGGGAAAATATTTAATCGAACTGGTATGGCTTACCGGAGAGCCGTAAATGGCACAATCTTTTATGACAGCAGTATCTCTGCTTTTGTTGAATGGATTTCATTGTCTGTAGTCGCATTGGTTATTGTAATTGGAGGATGGCTTGTAAGTGCAGAATCTATGGGGTTAGGTACCTTGACTACTTTTATTCTTTACTCACAAAGGCTTTTTGAACCCTTACGTCAACTTGCAGAACGGTTTACTCAGATTCAAGGTGGACTTACTGCAGTAGAAAGGATTGGAGAATTATTGGAGGAAAATATCGAAATAGCGGATAATAGAAACGCTTCAAATTATATTTCGAGAAATAAACACAAGGGATCAAATTTAAAAAAAGGAGAGGTTGTTTTTGAAAATGTAAGTTTTGCTTATAGACCAGATGAGCCAATTATTACCGACCTTAGTTTTAGTCTTTCTCCAGGAGAGCATGTGGCCTTGGTTGGTCCAACAGGTTCAGGTAAAACAACTGTAATTAGGCTTCTTTGTCGATTGTATGAGCCGCAGAATGGAAGAATACTTTTAGATGGGGTAGACATTAGAGATATCCCTATCTCTGACCTTCGAGAGAAATTGGGAGTTGTACTTCAGGACACTTTCTTGTTTAGTGGCAATGTGTCCGACAATCTGCGTCTTGATGCTCAAATAGATGATGAGCAATTAAAGCAAATATGTGGTGAACTTGGATTAAATACTATGCTCAGTAGATTGCCGAATGGATTGAATACCCTTTTAAGGGAGCGTGGTGGCAACCTCTCATCAGGGGAAAGGCAGTTGCTGTCTGTTGCCAGAGTAGCTATTCGTAATCCAGATGTCTTGATAATGGATGAAGCAACTGCTTTTATGGACCCTTCTACTGAAGCGGCTTTGCAAAATGACTTGGAGAGACTTTTAGAAAAGCGAACGGCATTGGTGATTGCCCACAGATTGGCAACAGTTGAGTCTGCTGATCGTATTTTTGTTTTGCGAAATGGAAGAATTGTAGAAGAAGGGACTCACTCTCAGCTCCGTACTCTTGGAGGATTTTACGCTCAACTTGCTGAATTACAAGAAAAAGGTTTGGCAAAGCTTTAAGGGGATAGTTTTTAATCAATGATTAGAAAGAATCCAATAGCTAAATTCATCAGACTTGGAGATGATGGAGGTGGTTTTTTTGATGGGATTGATATTGAAAAGTTGTACGGATTTGGAGCTTCGATATGTAAGTCTTCAAACTTGGATGAGGGGTTTATTTTTAGTCAATCAAAGTCTTTTGATTTGGTTGAGCTTGAGCAATTACTTCAGTCTGTGGGATGGAGCCAAAGACCTCTTAGGAGGGTTGGAAAAGCTTTGGATAATAGCTTGCTAAAAGTTGGTCTTTGGCGTCACGATTCTAGGTTCCCAAGGCTGGTTGGATTTGCTCGCTGTACTGGAGATGGTGTGCTTGATGCAACGGTCTGGGATGTTGCTATCCATCCTATTTACCAAAGGGCTGGATTGGGGAAAGAACTCATGGAATATATCCTTCGAGCATTGAAGGATATGGGGATTTCAAGAGTTACTTTATTTGCTGACCCTGGTGTAGTTTCGTTTTATAAGAATCAAGGCTGGCTTTTGGAGCCAAAGGGAAAAAAATGTGCTTTCTGGTACGCTAATTAATTTAATTAAGGACATTCTCTTTATTAATTAGATCTAGAGGGTATGCAATATAAATATCATCTCTTTGAATAGTATTCATTATATAGTTTCATTGAGTCTTCTCCTCTTGACCAGCGAAATCTAAGAATAGAGCTTTTGATTGCATTCTTAATTATATTAACTCTCTTCCACCTTCTACTGCTTACGTGTATGTCTATATTTAGAGGCCTTATTTTTTTAAGCTTTAATATTCTGAGCACAAAATCGATATCTTCCATGATGTATAGCTGTTTATAGCCACCTAGATTGTTATAAAGACCTTTCGTTATAAGTAGGCCTTGATCCCCATAAGGTCTTTTGAATACATTGCTTCTTAAATATA
>QCHV01000012.1 GCA_003217035.1 Prochlorococcus sp. AG-402-G22 | reverse complement strand
AGAATCCTTTCTGTATCTATTCGGACTACAGCCTCTTCAACATTCTTCACCGCTTCAGAAACAAAATTATGACTTTCACTACTAGAAAAAGGAATTGCTCCAAAAACTGGTTGTTCCAAAAGCACAAAAACTAAACAAATTAAAAAAGAGCACCTTTTTAAAAACCACATAGAAAATCTCTTTCACAAGAATATTAAGCCTTTTAATTCAAGAGTTCGTGAAGATTTGAAAATACCCATTCATATAGAAAAAGAAAAGCTAATCAAGTAGAATGAATAAGCCTGACGGTTACCTCCTCATAAGGGGGCAGGACAATTCTGAATACTGTTGGGCTCAAGGCCCAATTAAACCCTGCCTCTTGTCTAATTCAATCGTCACGAATTTAGAGAATCTTGCAACCAAAAAGGCTGCTGAAAAGGGTTTGAAAATAGTTGGGTTGAAATTACATACCCATACGAAACCTATGACAATTGAAGTGAAAATCGAAAACCTAGCCCATCAAGATATCTCTTTAGAAGATTGCGCTATTTTTAGTCAGCCAATGAGTGAAGCCATAGATGAGTCAAAGTTGCTTAATGACTCATATGTACTTGAAATTAGCAGTCCTGGACTGAGCAATTTTCTTAAAACAGATAGAGAGTTCAAAACTTTTAAAGGGTTCCCTATTGAAGTACGCTTTAAGAATAAAGAAAACTCAAAACTATCCCAAAGTGGCTTACTGCATGAAAGATCTAACGAATATTTGCTTCTAAACATAAAAGGGAAAATGAGCAAAATCCCTAGAAAAGACATCATAAATGTCGAATTGACCAGCCTTACTGGCTGATCCATTAAAGACAAAAGCTCTTCAACCAACCAACAAAAATTCCCCCAGCCTCGATGGCACTTGTTCTACTCCCTGGACTCAATAATCTAATCGATGACATTAGCGAGGAGAAAAAACTCCCCGCTCAGGTCGTAGAGACTGCTCTTAGAGAGGCTCTCTTAAAAGGTTATGAAAGATATAGGCGAACTCTCTATTTAGGTATAAACGACAATCCCTTTGAAGAAGAGTATTTCAGTAATTTTGATGTTGGTCTAGATCTGGATGAAGAAGGGTATCGAGTATTAGCAAGTAAAATTATTGTCGAAGAAGTGGAGAGTGAAGACCACCAAATAGCCTTGACTGAGGTAATGGAAGTTGCAGAAGATGCCCAAATTGGAGACACAGTAGTTCTAGATGTAACACCAGAAAAAGAAGATTTTGGCCGAATGGCTGCCGCTACAACAAAACAAGTTCTAGCTCAAAAATTAAGAGATCAACAACGGCGAATGATCCAGGAAGAATTTGCAGATCTAGAAGATCCAGTTCTAACTGCTCGAGTCATTAGATTTGAAAGACAGTCAGTCATAATGGCCGTTAGTTCAGGCCTGGGAAGACCAGAAGTGGAAGCAGAACTTCCTCGCAGAGATCAACTTCCAAATGACAATTACAGAGCAAATGCAACTTTCAAGGTATTTCTTAAAGAAGTAAGCGAAATTCCAAGAAGAGGGCCTCAGCTTTTTGTCAGCAGGTCAAACGCAGGGTTAGTTGTCTATTTATTTGAAAACGAAGTCCCAGAAATCCAAGAAGGGTCAGTCAAGATAGTAGCTGTTGCTCGGGAAGCAAATCCTCCTACAAGATCAGTAGGACCAAGAACTAAAGTGGCAGTAGATAGTATTGAAAGAGAAGTTGATCCAGTTGGAGCCTGTATTGGTGCTAGAGGATCAAGAATTCAACAAGTGGTAAATGAATTGCGAGGCGAAAAAATAGATGTTATTCGCTGGTCATCAGACCCAATACAATACATTTGCAATTCACTAAGCCCAGCAAGAGTTGAAGTTGTTCGACTAGTTGACCCTGAAGGACAGCATGCTCATGTACTAGTTCCACCAGATCAACTAAGTCTTGCAATTGGAAGGGAAGGACAAAATGTTCGTCTAGCAGCAAGATTAACAGGATGGAAAATCGACATTAAAAATTCTCAAGAATATGATCAAGCAGCTGAAGATGCTGAAGTTGCTGAATTGATTTCTCATAGAGAAGCTGAAGAAAGCTTGCAAAGAGAAGCTGAAGAAAGATTAGCTGCAGAACAAACAGCACGTGCAGAAGAAGATGCTCGCCTAAGAGAACTTTATCCTCTTCCAGAAGATGATGACAATTTAATAGAAGCTGATTCAGAAGAGGATGTACAAGATCTTTCTATAGGTGAGAATGAAGAAACAAATACGACCAAAATCTTGAGTGAAGAAGAAACTGAAAAAGAAGAGGATGGAACCCGGTGAACCTCGCCCCGTCCTACGTCGTTGCGTCGCATGTCGAAAATTAATCGACCGCCAAACACTTTGGAAAGTGACTAGAGACTTTAAGGACGGCGTAGTACTTGATCATGGCATGGGTCGTTCGGCTTATCTGTGCCCTAATCAGGCATGTCTCGAAGAAGCTTTGCGGCGCAAACGTCTCCAAAAAGCCCTGAGATGTCAGGTGCAATTAAGTGTTTTAGAGGTGCTGCAAAATCGTTTAAATCACTGCAACAATTCAAGCTCTGAGGCAATATAAAGAATATCCCCTCTTTAAAGAGCTTAAAAAACCTTGCTAGGAACCACCTAAGAACTTAATGACCAGCAGCGGCAAAATCAGAATCTATGAGCTATCTAGGGATTTAAACCTGGATAATAAAGACGTGCTTAATGCCGCAAAAAAATTATCCATCCCTGTCAAAAGTCATAGCAGTTCAATTAGTGATGAAGAAGCAAATAAAATAAAAGGTCTTTTAAGGACAAAATCTCCAGGTAACAAAACTGGGACACCTAAGTCAAATTCAGGTAAAGAAATTCTTTCCGTGAAGAAAGCCGTTAGTTCTTCACCTAAAAAAGATGGCGAAATAAAACGCAAGCCCGATTTATCTACAAAGCCTACTGGAGAAATACTTTCATCAAAAGCTCATAAGATAGTTCCTAAGATAACTAATCCTTCATCTGGACCAAGCAAACCTTTAAAAAGCCCAGCAGCTCATCAACCGATTCAACCTAGAGATTCAAAACCACATCCAAATAATTTAAAACAGCCTTTAAAACCAACCTCACCTCCATTTAATAAGCCAAAAAATCATTCAACGCCAGTACAAAATTTCCCTCAAAAAGGTTCTATTACTCCTGAAACCCCTAAAAAGAAACCCAACATTTTAGGTAAACCAAAATCACCAGATCAATTAGTTCCTCGACAATTAGCTCAAAAGCCACCCTTACCATCTCAAAACAGATCACAAGCAAAAACAAGCACTAATACACCTCAGCGCCCATTAGCACCCCCAGTTAGACGCAAAGAAAGCATCCAGGGGAACCCTGGTAGTAAATCCTCTGGCAGAAGAATTGAAAATCCCGCCAATAGAAATAATTCCAATTCAAATCGGAATAAATCAAACCAACCAGGAAGGTCAAACAATCAAAATCGTCAGCATTCCCAAAACAAACCTGGTCATCCCCCTTCTAAAGGGAACCCCGTAGAACTAGTTGGAGCTCCAATTAGGCGAACTAATAAACCAGGCAACTCTAAAGGTCAGCGCGATGGAGGAGGTTATAGATCTGGGCCTCCAAATCGAAACCCTGGATCTAATCAACCTGGCCATTCCAGAAGAGACCCAAGAGGACCTAACCGTCAAAGACCTGGCATGCCTCCAGGCATGAGAAAGCCAGTGGCGCCTGGGGAGCTGATGCAGCTTCAAAAGCCAAATGAAAGGTCACCACAAAGCCCCCCTCCTAGAAGACCTGGTTCACCTACTTCTCAACGACCTGATGGCAACAAAGATAAACAAAACAACAAAACAGGGATTAAACAACCTGTAAAACGCCCTTCTACAGCAACCGCTCCTAAGAAACCTTCATACAGAGCCCCTGGAACTGGTGGCGCCAGGAGAAGGTCAGACTGGGATGATGCTGCAAAACTAGAAGCTCTAAGAAATAAAACGCCTCAAAAACAACGTCAAAAAGTTCACATCATTGGCGAGAATGACGACGCTTTAACTACAGAAACAAGTGGGTTTGCATCAGGACAAGATGCAGTCCTACTCTCTGCAAGCCTAGCTCGACCTTCAAAACAAAAAGGAGCGCAAAAAACCGAATCGAAGCGAACTGTCGTAACAAGAAAACGCAAAAAAGAATCTACTCGTCAAAGACAAAGAAGAAGAGCTATGGAACTTCGGGCTGCTCGCGAAGCTAAGCAAATAAGACCTGAAATGATAATTGTTCCTGAAGATAACCTGACAGTTCAAGAACTTGCAGACATGCTAAGTGTTGAAAGTTCAGAAGTGATCAAATCCCTTTTCTTCAAAGGCATAACAGCAACAGTTACTCAATCATTAGACCTTTCAACAATCGAAACTGTTGCAGAAGAGTTTGGAGTCCCAGTCTTGCAAGACGACGTTGAAGAGGCTGCGACTAAAACATCTGAAATGCTAGAGGAGGCAGATAAGGACCATTTAATCAAACGACCTCCAGTCGTCACAGTCATGGGGCATGTAGACCATGGGAAAACTAGTCTCCTAGATGCTATTCGTGATGCTAGAGTTACCAGTTCAGAAGCCGGAGGCATTACTCAGCATATTGGCGCATATCAGGTTGACGTAGTTCATGAAGAGAAAGAGCGAAAACTAACATTCCTAGACACACCTGGTCACGAAGCCTTTACAGCCATGCGTGCGAGAGGGACAAAGGTCACAGATGTAGCCGTTCTCGTTGTTGCAGCAGATGACGGTGTCCGCCCTCAAACATTGGAAGCAATTAGTCATGCTCGTGCAGCAAAAGTTCCCATAGTGGTTGCAATTAACAAGATCGATAAAGAGGGTGCATCTGCTGATCGTGTTAAACAAGAATTATCAGAGCAAGAATTAGTCGCAGAAGAATGGGGAGGTGACGTTGTAATGGTTCCAGTTAGTGCAATTAAAGGAGAAAATATTCAAAAGCTCTTAGAAATGATTTTATTAGTTAGTGAAGTTGAAGATCTGCAAGCCAATCCCAATCGACTTGCCAAAGGAACTGTAGTTGAAGCTCATCTCGATAAAGCTAAAGGGCCAGTTGCAACATTATTAGTTCAAAATGGCACTCTAAAATCTGGAGACGTTATTGCGGCAGGACCAGTACTAGGGAAAATTCGTGCGATGGTAGACGAACATGGGACGCGTCTAAAAGAGGCAGGTCCTTCATGTCCAGTTGAAGCACTTGGGTTTAATGAAGTACCTACTGCCGGAGATGAGTTTGAAGCTTATTTAGACGAAAAAACAGCACGGTCAATAGTTGGGGATCGTGCTTCAGATGCTAGAGCAACAAGACTTGCTCAACAAATGGCATCAAGGCGAGTCTCTCTTTCCTCAATCTCTGGGCAAGCAAGTCATGGTGAGCTAAAAGAGCTTAATATCATTCTCAAAGCAGATGTTCAAGGAAGTGTGGAAGCCATTTTAGGTTCATTAGAGCAATTACCTAAAGATGAAGTCCAAGTGCGCGTCTTACTCTCTGCACCTGGCGAGATTACAGAAACAGACGTTGACCTGGCAGCAGCTTCAGGGGCTGTAATAGTTGGATTCAACACATCGATGGCCTCAGGAGCAAAAAAGGCAGCTGACGCTAATGGTGTAGACGTACGAGATTATGATGTCATCTATAAACTTCTTGAAGATATTCAATTTGCCATGGAAGGACTCCTTGAGCCGGATCTGGTCGAAGAAAGTCTTGGAGAAGCAGAAGTTAGAGCCATCTTCACAATTGGCAAAAGTGCTGTAGCTGGCTGCTACATCACGAATGGCAAGTTACAAAGAAATTGCAAAGTCCGTGTAAAAAGAGGTCCTGAAATAGTATTTAAAGGAGATCTTGACTCTCTACGTCGAAACAAAGAAGTTGTAAAAGATGTAGGAAGTGGATTTGAATGTGGTATTGGTTGCGATAGATTCGCCAACTGGAAAGAAGGGGACATTATTGAAGGTTATAAACTAGTCACACAGCGACGTAAACTAAACGCATAAGACTGTCTTTCTCAGACTTAAAGTGTCCGTCAGGAACGAGCCTGTTTTATGGATTCAACTAATTGGGATAGGAGCTATCCCGCTTGAATGCATTCTGCTCGCACTAATCCTTGGAGGAGCACATTTAGGGCCTTTAGTAGAACTGCAACGATTGATCATTAGTTTTATAGCAATCATCCTTCCCACAATATCCTTCTTGAAACGTCCTGCTGACTGGGGATCTCTATTAATTATAAAGATTCCCTTGGTAAAACGTTCGATAATTCAACGTCAACTAAGCAGCACGCAAAATCACTTAGCAACTCAAATATCACTTATTTTAGGAGGGCTATTACTTATATTTCTGTTCAGAGAAATTGATAAATTAGCTTTTGTATTTAATGAAATATCACCTTTTAAAAATAACCTGCGAATTACAAATGTTCTCTTGTCAATCCCTCTTCTATCTTTGATGCTTTGGCAATGGCATCAACTTAGCCAAAGCATTTGGATACTTACAAGGTCAAAGGTAGATATAGATAAAGCAGATTACTTTTCAAACAAAGAAATAATCAAACAAAGACTTTCTCCTGGCTTTGAATGCCTACCAATTAATGAACTAAGATTTACACCTTCAATCTCTTCTCCTTCTATCAAAAAAAGCGAGGCATCCAAAAATCAAGAACGCAGTGAGCTGAATTCCAAAATCACCAAAGAGAACATTCTCTCGAGCAATAGCTCTGATAATCATGATAAGAAGACCAACACCAGCGGATCCAAACAATAAAATCCACAAAATTCGGCGGATGCCTAGAAAGGGGTTTCTAGACTCCTTTAAGAGTTTTTCTCGAACTTTAGGATCTAAATTCAAAGCAAAACCTCAAATTTAATGATCAAGCTAGAAAGGCAATAAAGTGAACTATAAAGATTCTATGTCAGCCGGTGTAGCTCAGGGGTAGAGCAACTGATTCGTAACCAGTAGGTCGATGGTTCAATTCCATTCACCGGCACTTTTAAGCCTCAAACAACAAAATTTAATCAAGATTCGGTTTTCGCAGGCTTGATGAACCTTGTAAGCTTATCGAAATGAGCCAAAAGCAATCAAATACATCAAAAGACAGTAGGGCGTCGCAGTGGGATACTTGCGTTGAAAAAATTCTAATTATCAGACTTCCTTGCAATCCCATTTTCCCAATCGGACCGATATACCTTGCTGACCATTTGCATAAATGTTTTCCACAATTACCTCAAAAGATTATTGATCTTGCAGCAGTACCAATAATTGATGTTAATAGAGTTTTATTGGCAAGTATTAAAGAATTTCAACCTTCATTACTTGTTTTTTCATGGAGAGATATTCAAATATATGCCCCAGTTGATGGAAGAGGAGGAAACCCACTCCAGCATTCATTCGAGGCTTTTTACGCTAGCAATCCTTTAAGACGAATTCGAGGTGCTTTAGGAGGATTGCGTTTAATGAAAACTCATTATGGAGAGTTATGGCGCAATACAAAATTAATTAAGCAAGGACTTAAACAAGCTCGGAAAAACAATAGAAATGCAAGAGCTTTAATTGGGGGTGGCGCAGTAAGCGTTTTTTATGAGCAACTCTCTGCATCTTTACCTGAGGGGACAATAATTTCGATAGGTGAAGGCGAACCATTATTAGAAAAAATACTGAATGGGAAAGATATTCAGCAAGAAAGGAGTTTTGTGGCAGGAGAAGTACCTAGACCTGGCTTAATTCATGAACAGCCAACAAGCTCACAAAAAACCGCTTGTGATTATTCATACATATCGTCAATATGGCCGCAACTTAATTGGTATCTCGAAGGTGGAGACTTCTATGTAGGGGTACAAACCAAACGAGGCTGCCCTCACAATTGTTGTTATTGTGTTTATACAGTTGTTGAAGGAAAGCAAGTCAGAGTAAATCCAGTCGAAGAAGTAGTTAAAGAGATGAGACAACTTTATGATTTAGGTGTTAGAAAATTTTGGTTTACAGATGCACAATTTATTCCTGCAAGAAAATATATAGAAGATGCAAAACAACTATTAAGAGCAATCCTTCAAGAAAAATTAGATGGAATTAGTTGGGCAGCATATATAAGAGCAGACAATCTTGATGATGAGCTTGCAAAACTAATGGTTAAAACTGGAATGAGTTATTTCGAAATAGGCATAACTTCAGGGTCTCAAGAATTAGTACGAAAAATGCGTATGGGTTATAACTTAAAAACAGTTCTAGAGAACTGCTCTTTACTATCAAAGGCTGGTTTTAATGACCATGTTTCAGTAAACTACTCATTTAATGTTATTGATGAAAGGCCTGAAACTATTAGACAAACAGTTGCATATCATAGAGAACTTGAAAGGATTTTTGGAGTTAATAAAGTTGAGCCCTCAATCTTTTTTATAGGACTTCAACCACATACTCATCTAGAACAGTATGGATTTGATCAAGGTATTTTAAAGCCTGGATACAATCCCATGAGTATGATGCCATGGACTGCAAGGAAACTTCTATGGAATCCTGAACCAATGGGTAAGATATTTGGAAGAATTTGTTTGGAAGCTTTTGAAAGTTCACCCAATAATTTTGGTCGTAAAGTTTTTGAATTACTGGAAAGAGATTATGGAAAATCACCTCTAGAAGAATCATTACGAGCACCTCTTCAAGGAGCACGGCCAATGGCAAAAGCTGTTCTATAAGTCCAAATCAGCCAAAAGAATGAACAAATAGCTATTAAACCTCCAACAGGATTGGGGGTTAATTCTCCTGGTCCAAGAAGCAATGAAGGCCTATTAGGCAAAACTTTGATCAAACCGCTATTTAATAAAAACCAAATCCCAACTAGTCCGCCATGAAGCCCAATGCATCCAATTAAAGAGCCTTCATCTAATTTTCTACGTAATGCAAGAACTATTCCCAACAAAAACAAGCCAACTGAAATAGCCAATGCTTTTAAGAAACCCAATTGCAGAGGAATGTGCACAAAGCTAAAGATGATTGCTTGCGCATAAATTCCAAACCGAGAGCCAAAGATTAAATTCATCTCCTTCAAAAGCCATCCTCTAAAAATCAATTCCTCTGCAAAGCCAACACCAATCCCAAGTGCAATCGCATTGATTAATATTCCGATATCCAACTCACCTTCCCATTGCCCCCAAGAACCAATAAAAATAGTAATTAAAACTATTGAGATTAAAGTTATAGATAAGATTAGGCCTCTAAAAAGATATTTTAGAGCAACATTTAGTTCAGTTTGATATAAACCTAGAGCTAACCAAGGTTCTCTTTCCCTCCATCTCAATCTTACCCAATTAGGAAGTATGGTTAAGAAGTAAATAAAGGTAAAAATTGTACCCAAAAGAGCTAGGTCATCCAAAGGGATGTTTGGATGAAATAATTGCAAAGGTTTAACACTAAGCCATCCAAGCAAATATAAAAATGGCAATAAAAGAATGGTTGGCACCCACCGAATTCGCTGAGTTATCCATCTTTGCCAAAAATCAGTTATTGAATTAATCAGCTTTCCTTCTCAATAGTGCTTGAAAGCCCTTTAGCCTTTAATGATTCTGAATAAAATTCAGCTGGTTCCAAGTCACAAACAATAACTAGACCAATACCAGTATTATGAGCCTCGAGCATTACCGCCATAGCATCTTGCTCACTTAACTGGGGAACAACCTGACGCAAAGAAGAAACTACATAATCCATTGAATTTATAGGATCATTGTGCAGCAGAACCTTGTATCGAGGAGATGTTTTCCTCACTACATCTTCTTTCTTCTCAATAACTGTCGTACCACCAGGATTTTTACCAGGAGATTCCACCATTATTAACGTGGTTAATTTGTTTCCAATTTAAGAGGCAATTGCCCCATAAAACAAAATAGATCAATCAAATGCATGAGATTCGACGCATAGCTTCCTTGACATTTTCCCTGCTATTAAAAGCTGATAAGCGAAAATAACCCTCACCTGCAGCCCCAAAGCCACTACCAGGTGTTCCAACAATATTTGCTTTGTTTAACAAATGATCGAAAAAGCCCCAAGAATCAATTCCCTCAGGAGTTTGGATCCAAACATAAGGTGCATTTTCTCCACCATAAACAGTCAATTTCATTTGCTCTAACTGAGTTTTTATAATTCCAGCATTTTCCATATAAAAACTTACCAGCTTGGAGACTTGAGATTGTCCTTCAGAAGAATAAACAGATTCAGCTCCTCGCTGAACTATATAACTTACGCCGTTAAATTTGGTGCTTTGGCGGCGATTCCATAATGACCACAAATCAATATTTTCTTCATTTGGTGCTTTCCCCTTTAAAGATTTTGGAATGACAGTAAAAGCACATCGAGTTCCAGTAAAACCAGCATTTTTTGAAAATGATCTAAATTCGATTGCACAATCTCTTGCCCCATCAATTTCATAAATTGAATGAGGCAATTTAGGATCTTGAATAAATGCCTCGTACGCCGCATCAAAAAGAATTAGCGACTTGTTAGTTTTGGCATAATCAACCCAAGCAGATAATTGTTCAGCAGTAGCTACCGCTCCAGTTGGATTATTAGGGAAGCAAAGATAAATTAAATCAACAGGCTCTGAGGGGATTTGAGCTACAAAATCATTTTCAGCATTAATCGGGATGTATTTCAGGCCTTTATAACGACCTGAAGACTCCACAGGACCTGTTCGTCCTGCCATTACATTGCTATCTACATATACAGGATAAACAGGGTCAGTAACTGCAATGCGATTGCCCTCTCCCAAGATTTCCAAGATATTGCTGCTATCACATTTCGAACCATCAGAAACAAAGATCTCATCTGGGCTTATATCACAACTTCTAGATTGGTAATCAAATTGTGCAATCACCTCTCTCAGCCAAGAATATCCTTGCTCAGGTCCATATCCATGAAAACCAGATTCTGTAGCCATCTCTTCAATCGCCAACTTCATTGCTTTGCAACAAGCTTCTGGGAGTGGCTTAGTAACGTCACCAATACCTAAACGAATAAGATTTGCATTTTGATTTTCTTTGCTGAAGTTATTTACTCTGCGTGAGATTTCAGGGAAAAGGTAACCTGCTTTTAGCTTTAGATAGCTGCTGTTGATCTTAAACACTAGAAAAATGCGTTAATCCTTTTCATCCTGCTATGAAATAGGTACCTATGTTTAAAGTAAATACATACCATGTAGATATAAAGACGGTTTTTACTTCGTGACGATAGTCCCTAAAAGAGTTTCTAAAACCGCATATCCTCTTCCTCCAGTTGAATTTGAGCAATTGGTGGACATCAATATTCATAAACCTGCTCAATATATGGGATATGAGCTTGGTATTAAAAAGCGGGATTGGGAGTCACATAGCATTCATTGGGTTCTTACTTATCCAGAATTGTATGAAATAGGTGCAAGCAATCTTGGGCATATCATTCTCTATTCAATATTGAATAATATTCCTAATCAGTTTTGTGATAGAGCTTATTTGCCTGAGAAAGATTTAAGCCTAAAACTTAGACAAAAAAATATTTCATTATTTGCTGTTGAATCCAGAAGGCCCCTCCAAGGTTTCGATGTCCTTGGTTTTAGCCTTAGTTATGAACTTGGTGCTACCAACATTTTAGAAATGTTGAATTTAGCTGGAATTCCTATATATGCAAAAGATCGGTCAGATTTCGAACTCGATGATCAAAGATCATCTCCACTGGTTTTTGCAGGAGGGCCAACTGCAACCGGCAACCCCGAGCCATACGCAGCCTTTTTTGATTTTTTTGCACTTGGTGATGGTGAAGAACTACTACCTGAGATTGGCTTAGTGCTTTCAGAATGCAAAAAGCTACATCTAACGCGTTCAGAATCGCTTCTTTGGCTATCCGAAATTAATGGGGTTTATGTTCCATCGTTATACAAATTTGATGAAGATTCAAAATCACTACAACCATTAAATTCATCTATTCCGGAAAAAGTAAAAAGACGAGTTTCTAAACCAATGCCTTATTATGCAACAGGTTTAGTTCCTAATATCGAAACGGTCCATGACCGTCTAACGATCGAAATCAGGAGGGGTTGTACTCGTGGATGTCGTTTCTGCCAACCAGGCATGCTTACACGACCTGCAAGAGACGTAGAACCAAGCGAAGTAATAAAAGCAGTAGAAGAAGGAATGAACAAAACTGGATATAGTGACTTTTCACTTTTGTCACTTAGTTGCAGTGATTATTTATCTCTACCTGCCGTTGGAGTTGAACTAAGAAACCGTTTAGCTGAAAAGAATATAACTTTGCAATTACCTAGCCAAAGAGTTGACAGGTTTGACGAAAACATTGCCCACATACTAGGAGGTAGCCGAAAAGCTGGTCTAACTTTTGCACCAGAAGCAGGTACTCAAAGATTACGAAACATAGTAAATAAAGGCCTGACAGACAGCGAGCTTCTTAATGGAATTCGCAAAGCAATGGAAAAGGATTACAAGAGAGTCAAGCTTTACTTCATGATTGGCTTACCAGGAGAAACAGATATGGATGTAATAGGGATAGCAAAAACCTGCAAATGGCTTCAAGAAAATTGCAAAGACATTGGTCACCTGAATCTCAACATAACAATCAGCAACTTCACCCCAAAACCCCACACCCCTTTTCAATGGCATAGTGTCTCTAAAAATGAATTCATAAGAAGGCAATCAATTCTGAAAAAGGAATTTATTTTATTAAAGGGTGTGAAAGTTAATTTCACAGATGTAAGGATCTCTGCAATTGAAGATTTTCTTGGACGCGGAGATAGGAAACTAGCCCCTGTAATTGAGTCTGCGTGGAAAACAGGCGCTGGAATGGATGCTTGGTTTGAATCTCAAGATAGAGCCTATGAGGCATGGTCTAGTGCTATTAAGAAAGCTGGACTTGACAAAGATCTAAGAGAACTAGAAATGGGCAATTGGGGCGATGCCCAAGCTTTTGCAGTAAAAGATTTAATCAAATTTTGTTCACAGCCTTTACCGTGGGACCACATAGATACGGGTGTAGATAAGAACTGGTTAATGCAAGACTTGCAATCAGCACTTAAAGAAGTTGTAGTAGACGATTGTTCATTTAATGCCTGTAGTAGTTGTGGAGTATGTGGGCAGGATTTAGGACAAAATCAAATAGAAAAAAGTCCTGAAATTCCGATCTTAAAAGAACCTCAAAAACCTCACATAGCAAGAGAATGTCGCATCAGATTATCTTTTGAAAAAACCAATCCAATGCATCTTGTAAGTCATCTAGACCTTATGAGAATATTAGAAAGAAGCTTAAGGAGATGTGAATTACCAGTTAGTTATTCCGGAGGGTTCCACCCTTTACCTAGAATACAAATTGCATTGGCACTTCCATTAGGGGTTGAAGCATTTGGAGAGTGGATGGATATTGATTTCTACCAAAAGATTAATCCTGAGTCTGTAATAAGTGAACTTCAACAAGTTTTACCTGCTGGTATAAATTTATTAAAAGCAGATTGTATCCCCATAAAAAAAACTAGTCTTTCACAAGAACTGGTCGAAGCTACGTGGAGTTTCAACCTAAAAGTAGAACCTAATCAAACAGCCAAGCTCTCTCAAGTAAATAATTTAGTTGAGAAGATAATTAATCAAGAAAAACTTATATGGAAAGATCTCGACAAGAAAGGGAGAATGCGGGAAAGAGACTTTAAACCAATGCTGAAAGCTCTCAGCTGCAAAGCTGACAAAGTGGACAACAAAGATCTTTCTGGCAAGCAAATAATAAATATTCAGTTGGAAACATACATATCACCATTGGGGCAAAGCATTAAACCAATCCATGTTCAATTCTGGATGCAAAAAACATTAGGGAAATCTCTAGAAATCACAGACCTTAAAAGAAATCAACTCATCTTAAAAAGGTGCTAATATTTTCTTAGGTTAGTTAAAGGCTCCTACTGAGCTGACGAACCTTAGGTTTTAGGAAGAAAGTCTTAATTCTCTCTTTATCTGATCTGGTGTTTTATAACCAGAATCTTGAGCAAAGTCTCAGTTCAGAGCTTCTACTATTTCTTCCAAAGAAACGTGTTCGTTATTTTGAACTAACTTCTTGCAGCAATACTGCAAATTTTGAATCAACTAGCTAAGCAGAATTACCACTTTTCCTTATATGCCGCAAAAAGTTGTCATCGCTGAGCAACTGCGAATAGCAGCTTTGCTTACCGATGAGCGAGTAGACGAGTTAATCGTCGCCCAAGGTCGCTACCAAATCGGAGATGTTTACTTAGGAACTATAGAAAATGTTCTTCCAGGAATAGATGCAGCATTTGTAAATATAGGTACCAGTGAAAAGAATGGTTTTATACATGTTACAGATTTAGGCCCCTTAAAACTGAAGAAAAATGCAGCGAGCATTAATGAACTATTAGAACCTAGACAAAAAGTTTTAGTTCAAGTAATGAAAGAGCCAACTGGCTCAAAAGGTCCAAGACTAACAGGCAATCTCACCTTGCCAGGAAGATATCTTGTACTGCAACCAAACGGCCAAGGGGTCAATATTTCTCGTCGAATTAATACTGAAACAGAACGAAATCGCCTTAGAGCTTTGGGTGTATTAGTCAAACCACCTGGTACAGGGCTGTTGATTCGATCAGAAGCAGAAGGTATTAGCGAGGAAGTACTTATTACTGATCTTGAAAATCTTTTGAAGCAATGGGAATCAATACAACTAGCAGCAGAAAATTCCAACCCTCCTGTCCTTTTAAATCGTGAAGATGATTTTATTAACAGAATTCTTCGAGATCATTTAAACCCTGAACTTTCTAAGGTAATTGTCGAAACTCCTTCTGCAGTTGAAAGAGCTAAAAACTTTCTTGGTTCAGGTTCAAATGTAATAGTTGAATGCCATAACGAGAACATTGAATTACTCGAATACTACAAAGTTAATACAACTATATTTAATTCTCTCAAACCAAGAGTTGACCTGCCTTCAGGAGGCTACATAATTATAGAGCCAACAGAAGCGTTAACAGTTATTGATGTTAACTCAGGCTCTTTTACACGCTCTGCAAATTCTCGTGAAACAGTTCTTTGGACTAATTGTGAAGCAGCAATAGAAATTGCAAGACAGTTAAAACTTAGAAATATTGGAGGTGTGATTATTATTGATTTTATAGATATGGATTCCAGGAGAGATCAACTTCAATTACTAGAATACTTTACATCTGCAATTAAGAATGATGCTTCAAGACCCCAAATAGCACAATTAACTGAACTGGGGCTAGTGGAACTTACAAGAAAAAGGCAAGGTCAGAATATATACGAGCTATTTAGTAAAACCTGTAATCATTGCAATGGTCTTGGCCACACTGCAGACATATTAAATAAAGGCGAAATTCAGCCTTTAGCAACAACAGGTGGCCTGATTCAAAAGGAAGAGAGCTCAAAGAAAACTAATTTTTCCAAAGAATTAATTAAATCCAAGAACAACGATTCGAACCAAGAAAATGATATAACAAATACTGGAATCAGCATAGAAACTATTACTCAAGAGTCTGATTCCGAGTCAACAAATACTAGGCAAGATCCTGAGATCATTCCAATAACTATGAACTCTGATGAGGAGTTTGTATTCAGCTCGTTAGGAATAAACCCGATACTCTTAATCAAAAGTGACCCTGAAAAGGAAAATCTTTTAGCCCATATTGTTAGACCTGGTGAAGATCAAGAAAGTATTCTAGAAGAAGCCAAACTTCAACTTGCCAATGGAGGGAATAGAAGAAAAAGAAAAGCCAAGAATGCATCTAGTAGAACAACCAGCAAGTCTAATTCAAGCAACTCCTTGTTAAATAATGTTTCTGAAGAAATGCCTTCTTCAGACAATCAATCAATAGAATCAACTAGTCCAAGAATCGAACCAATAGAAGCATCTAATCTAACCGTTGAAGAAATAGAGATATCCACTAATAATAAAGACCAAAAAGATGTTGTCTTAAAAGATGATGTGAATAAAGAAATTGAAAGTAACTCTGACAATGAAATCGACGATTCCCGTAGACGTAGGAGAAGATCATCTGCATCTGCCGAATAAGTTCTTGAATGGCTAATAATATTGCGGGTATAGATGAAGTGGGGAGAGGATGCCTATTTGGACCTGTTTTTGCTTCAGCTGTCATCCTTACTCAAACTGCTGGTGAGAATTTAAGATCAGCAGGTTTAAAAGATAGTAAACAATTAACCCACAAAAAGAGAGCTAGTTTAGTTCCTCTAATTCATGGTCTTTCTAAAAGCTGGGGGCTTGGTCAAGCATCTGCGAGAGAAATAGATTTTTTTGGTATTAGGAAAGCTACAGAAAAAGCAATGCTTAGAGCAATCCATCGGTTACATCCCTGCCCAGATTTTGTTTTAATTGATGGATCTTTACCACTTCAACTATGGAAAGGGAAACAAAAAAACTTGATAAGAGGTGAAAATCAATCTGCTGCAATTGCTGCGGCAAGTGTGCTAGCAAAGGAAGCGCGGGATGAGGTGATTAAACGACTGAGCAGAAAATTTATAAACTATGGACTTGAAACAAATGTTGGCTATGGAACTGCCTTTCACAGAAAAGCCTTATTTAAACTAGGCCCTACTGAACTCCATAGAGTGTCTTTTCTTTCCAAAATTGCCTTACCAGAAAGACCAGCTAATTACTGATCAGTTAATTCTCATTACACCATTTAGCAAAATCCTGAACCAATTGCTGGCCTACTCGTGCCTTGATCCCAAGTAAAATACCATTCAAAATTGACTGCCCTGTTGATTCTAGGATTCTTGATGGAACGAACTTCAGCAAAGGGGGCTGGCTAACGCTAACGCCCAAATGAGCGTCACCTTCAAGGCCTTCAGAAGTCACTCTCAATGTCGCATCAAGGGTTAATTCAAAGTCATCCACTATCCCTAATCCATCTAAAGTGCTATCTGTTGCACTCATTTGCAAATTATTTTCAGTATTAACAACTGCTATTGATACAACAGGATTTACTTCTAGTTGGAACACCTTGAAACTAGTAACTGTATATCTAAATTGTCCGTTTCCTAAAGAAACAAGTTTTTTTGAATCAAGCATTGCACCTACAACTCTTTCCTGCTGTAGGAGATAATCAGGAAGTCGCTCTGCATTGCTTTTAACTGGCAAATCAAGTTTTTGCCTGGCATCGAAGGCCAAAGACATGATTGGCAACTGACGCGACTTAATCCTATCGAAACTCGCACTTTTTTTTAACTAATGCCAACTAAAGTGGCCTATTTAGGACCAAAGGGGAGCTATGCAGAAAAAGCTGCTAGTGCATTGGCAGAGCTGGAAAAGCTTGACCAACCAACCTTCTTGCCTTGCTTAGGAATTAGATCTGTAATTGAAAATGTTGCAACAAAACATTGTGAAGCAGCAGTAGTTCCAATAGAGAACTCCGTAGAAGGTGGAGTTACAGCGACACTTGATAATCTATGGGGTTATCCAAACTTATTTATCAAAAGAGCCTTGGTTATTCCAATTAGGCATGCACTTATAGGTTGTGGGTCATTAAACGAAATATCAGAGGTACTATCTCATCCTCAAGCCCTTGCACAATGCAGTGGATGGCTAGCTAAAAATCTTCCAAATGCATTGCAATTGCCTACAAGTTCCACTTCAGAAGCGGTGAGAATGGTTCAAGGGAGCAAGTTTCGTGCAGCAATAGGAGCACCAAAAAGCACCTCAGACATAGAAGGCCTAAATCAACTTGCCTATCCAATAAATGATGTGGCAGGGAATCGAACACGTTTTGTTTTTTTACAAAGCAAAGAAAGTGAGAAAAAAGGTAATATTGCCAGCCTTGCTTTTTCGCTACATTCGAATAAACCTGGATCCTTACTTAATGTCCTTAGCTGCATTGCAGATTTAGGTTTAAATATGAGCAGAATAGAATCAAGGCCGTCAAAAAGAGAGTTGGGCGAATATATATTCTTTGTTGATATTGAGTTGAATAATAAATTACTCAACTGGAATAACAAACTTAATAAAGACTTAAAGCCGCTCTGTGAAAATTTAGTGAATTTTGGTTCATATGAAAGTTCAGAATTAGACTACGTTTAATAAAATCAACCTCTTGCTCTAAAAACACCAAATTGCATTAACCCTCTAGCGAATGCCCATCTCATTAATAAAATTGTAGGAATTTCCCTAATACCTTGGTATAAAGATTTAGGTCCTAGTTCTATAAATACTTTTGGTCTTCTAATACCTTCTAAGATAGAATCATGCCAAGAAGGAATTGTAAATCTAGTCCAATCATCAATATCAACTGAACCTGCAACAAAAGAACTATTTAACAAATCACTTTGAAAACCTCTAATAGTTGAAAATTCAGGATGAGTCCACTGATTTAGAAGTTGCTTCATAACTAATTTTTCGCAAAAATCATCTGATCTTGATTTGTTATCTCTTCGATTCCAGTCAGCCACTGCAAGGACACCACCCGGTCTTAACACACGAAGCATTTCATCCGCATACTTAGACTTATCAGGCATATGAGCACCTGCTTCTACACTCCAAATTCCATCAAAACTTCCGTTGTCGAGGTTAAGTTCCAACGCATCCATAACTTCAAATCTACAACTCAAATCTGATGAAGTTAAATCTTTTGCCCTACTTACTTGTTCAGCACTAATAGTGATACCTAAAACATCAAATTGATAATCTCTTGCCAAAATCCTTGCACTACCACCAATACCGCAACCAACATCCAAAATCCTAGATCCTTTTGGAAGTTTATCCAAACCACTCCAGCTAACTAATTGATGGACGAAATCAATTTTTGCTTTTCGAAAATCTGTTCTTTCATATGCTTGGCTGTAATAGCCAAGATGAATGTGTTCTCCCCATAATTGTTCCAAAAGGCGATCATTAGTCCAGGAGTCATAAGAGTTTGATACACTCTCTTTAGATTTATATTTCCGATTTCTCTTTAACCAAATTGAAAGCAAGTAAGAAACAAATAGTGCAGATATAAATAATGGTATCCAAAGAATCATTATGTATTGGCTTGATCCGTATTTTTCAGAGTCTCTTTTAATGCTGTACGAGCTGCCAATTGCTTACGCGTATGGTCAAGCATGTCAAATTCACGAAGCAGTCTTTGAGTTGTGTCTTGTATCTCCAAAAGATTTTGCTGTTCATCGGCTACAGGGCCTCCCAAATGAGCTGCAATCCAGAAAGACAGCTCTCTTGGCATAAGTGGCAATCCGTCTGGAAGATTTCTCTCTGAGTCAGTTAATTTGCCCGTCAGCTCAACAACATCATTTAAAGCAAGTAAAACCTTTTCAGAAAGTTGCTTTAAAGAATCTGGATCCTCAACTTCACAATCATCAATCCAGCTAACCAATGCTGTATAAAAAGGGGCTTTTCTTGTTATTTCAAGTATTCGAAAGCGTTGCTGTCCAAGAGTAATAATATTGCTTCTTCCATCTTCAGAGGTTTGATGTTTAATGATTTCAGCGCAACATCCAACTTCAGGAAGAGTCTTAGTTCGGGGATCAAACCGCACTACACCAAACCTGCTATCGGTTTCCAGCACACTCTTTAGCATCATTCGATAACGTGACTCGAATATATGCAATGGAAGAACTTCCTGAGGGAAAAGAACTAGCTCTGGAAGTGGGAATAACGGCAACTCCCTGACTGCAAGATCTGCCACAGGAATCTCTCTACTTACGTAATCCTAATAAAATGTACAAGATATGTGGGTTTTAGATTCAGAGCTTAACTTCAATATCTACTCCACTAGGCAAATCCAATTTCATTAAGGCATCAATAGTTTTTGCCGAAGGATTGTATATATCAATAATCCTTCTATGAGTTCTTGTTTCAAAATGCTCCCTGGAGTCCTTATCTACGTGCGGTGATCTCAAAACACAATAGATTTTTCTTTTTGTAGGAAGAGGAATAGGCCCAATAGCACTAGCAGCAGTGTTATCGGCAGTTTCAATAATTTTCTCACATGAAAGATCTAGCATCCGCCTATCAAAAGCTTTAAGGCGTATTCTTATCTTTTGCTGTGCAATTGCCGTTGACATAAGAAATTTTTGTGGACTTCCTCGAAAAGAAATAGTTGAAATTGATTCTGGAGCTTACAAAACAACTTCAATAAACTGAAGTTTTAAAGTTACTCATCTCTATCAATGTAAATGATTGCTAGGCAAAACACCTAGCAATCTTAAAAAACATCATTCAATAATCTTAGAAACAACTCCGGCACCAATAGTTCTTCCTCCCTCTCGAATAGCAAATCTCATGCCCTGCTCAATAGCAACAGGACAAATAAGCTCACCAGTCATCTTAATGCGATCACCAGGCATAACCATTTCAACATTGCTGCCATCATCTGCAGTAAATGCTGTGATTTGTCCAGTCACATCAGTAGTCCGTATATAGAACTGAGGGCGGTAACCAGCAAAGAAAGGGGTATGTCTGCCACCTTCTTCCTTTTTAAGAACATAAACTTCACCCTCAAACTTTGTGTGCGGGGTAATAGAACCTTTTTTAACCAAAACCATACCCCTCTCTATATCTTCTTTTTGAATACCTCTAAGCAACAAACCAACATTGTCTCCAGCCATACCCTCATCAAGAAGCTTACGGAACATTTCAACACCAGTAACAGTAGTCAAGCGTGTTTCTCTGATGCCAACAATTTCAACCTCTTCTCCGACTTTTACTTTTCCTCTTTCAATCCTTCCTGTAGCAACTGTTCCTCTACCAGTAATGGAAAAGACATCCTCAATAGCCATAAGAAATGGCTTATCAATTTCTCTCTCAGGCTCTGGGATTGATTCATCCACTGATTTCATTAATTCATCAATCTTGCCTTCCCATTCAGCATCACCTTCCAAAGCTTTAAGTGCTGAAACCTTAACTACAGGAATATCGTCACCAGGGAAGTCATAACTGCTAAGAAGCTCTCTAATCTCCATCTCAACAAGCTCTATCATTTCGTCATCATCAACCATGTCACATTTATTAAGAGCGACTACTAGAGAAGGAACTCCTACCTGCTTAGCCAAAAGGATGTGCTCTTTTGTTTGAGCCATTGCCCCATCAGTTGCAGCAACTACGATTATTGCCCCATCCATCTGTGCAGCACCCGTGATCATGTTTTTCACATAGTCAGCGTGGCCAGGACAGTCGACATGGGCGTAGTGACGTCCATCTGTTTCATATTCAACATGAGCAGTATTAATTGTGATGCCACGCTCACGCTCTTCTGGAGCGCCATCAATATCCCCATAGTCTTGAGCTTGTGCTTGACCTTTCTTGGCCAAAACATTGGTTATGGCTGCTGTAAGGGTGGTTTTACCGTGATCAACATGACCAATTGTGCCAATGTTGACGTGTGGCTTGTTTCTTTCGAACTTCTCGCGGGCCATGTGTTTAAAGAATCAGGAAGATAATAGTGGATTTTGTAGAGATCAGGAATTGCCCTGATTCTTGGAGATAATAGCTTCAGCAACATTACGAGGAACTTCCTCATAGTTACTGAACTCCATTGAGAATACACCCCGACCCTGAGTCATGGATCGTAGCTGAGTAGCATACCCAAACATTTCGGCTAAAGGAACCTTTGCCTGGACTTTAGATTGTCCCTCCTCAATGGACTGTCCTTCAACCTGACCTCTGCGTGAGGACAAGTCACCAATAATAGAACCAAGGAAATCTTCGGGTACTTCTACTTCCACTTTCATCATTGGCTCAAGAAGAACAGGATTGCATTTTTTAACACCATCTTTAAAAGCCATTGATCCTGCAATTTTAAATGCCATTTCAGAGGAATCAACGTCGTGGAAAGATCCATCTACCATGGTCACCTTGACATCTATAAGAGGGTATCCAGCCAGAACTCCAGATTCACATGTCTCTTTCATACCATTCGAAGCAGGGCCAATATATTCTTTGGGAACTGCTCCGCCCACAATTTTATTAACAAACTCAAATCCAGTACCTGGTTCTCCAGGTTCCATCTCTATTACTACATGACCATATTGACCTTTTCCGCCTGTTTGACGCGCATATTTCCCCTCTCCTTTAGAACTTGAACGAATTGTTTCTCTATAAGAAACTTGAGGGGCTCCAATATTTGCCTCTACCTTAAATTCTCGCAACATTCGATCCACAAGAATTTCAAGATGCAATTCTCCCATCCCTGCAATAACTGTCTGATTAGTCTCTTGATCAGTACTAACTCGGAATGTAGGGTCTTCTTCAGCAAGGGAAATTAATGCCTTAGAAAGCTTTTCCATATCCCCTTTCGTCTTAGGCTCTACTGCAACTGAAATTACTGGTTCTGGAATAAATAAAGTTTCTAAAACTATGGGTTCGTCAGTGGTGCACAAAGTATCACCTGTAGTTGTATTTTTCAAACCCAATACAGCCCCCAAATCACCAGCTCTGAGCTGATCAACTTCCTCTCTATCATCTGCTTTTAAAACAACTAGTCTTGAGATCCGTTCCTTTGTATCTTTAGTGGAATTAAGAACATAACTACCCTTATCCAAAACACCTGAATACATCCTTACGAAAGTTAGCTTTCCATAAGGATCTGCCATTACCTTAAAAGCAAGTGCACTAAAAGGTTCTGAATCATCCGAAGGTCTTGTCGCGTCTTTGCCATTAGGTAAAACACCTTGAATAGGAGGAACATCTACAGGGGCTGGCAAATAATCCACCACTGCATCAAGAACAAGTTGAACACCCTTATTTTTAAATGCCGATCCACAAAGCAGAGGAACTAAACCATGCTTTAAGACACCATCTCTAATTCCTCTTTTTAATTGTTCTTCTGTTAATTCTCCGTTTTCGAGAAATTGCTCTATTAACTCTTCATCAGTTTCAGCAACACTTTCCATAAGTTTTGCTCTCCATTCAGCCGCCTCAGCTTGCATATTTTCAGGGATATCAGACTCTTCAATATCTGTTCCTAAATCATTTTTATAGATATAGGCCTTATTACCTACTAAATCAATAATTCCACTTAGATCTCCTTCAGCACCTATAGGGAGCTGAATAGGAGCAGCATTTGCCTTTAATCGATCTTTGATTTGTCCATAAACTTTTAAGAAATCCGCGCCAGTGCGATCCATTTTGTTAACAAATACCATTCTAGGAACTGAATATCTATCAGCCTGTCTCCAAACAGTCTCTGATTGAGGCTGTACTCCTCCTACAGCGCAAAAAACAGCTATAACCCCGTCCAAAACCCTCATGGATCTTTCGACCTCAATGGTGAAGTCCACGTGACCAGGAGTGTCAATAATGTTGATCCTGTGGTCCTGCCAACTTGTAGATATGGCAGCTGCGGTAATAGTGATTCCTCTTTCTCTTTCTTGAGCCATCCAATCGGTTACTGCAGCACCATCGTGGACTTCACCGATCTTGTGAACAACTCCAGAATAAAAAAGAATCCTTTCAGTCGTAGTGGTTTTTCCAGCGTCTATGTGCGCTGCAATACCAATATTTCTTACTCGTTCCAGGGGGAAGGGGCGAGCCACAGTCAACTCTCCGTTTAGGTTTTAAAAAGCGGATGTGACTCTACAGGTCAGCATGCAATAAATGAAGGGTTTTGAAAGGTATATGAGAAAACTCAATAACGATAATGCGCAAAAGCCTTATTAGCTTCGGCCATTTTATGTGTCTCTTCCCTCTTCCTAACTGCACTTCCTGCCTCATTAGCAGCATCCATTAATTCTCCTGCAAGTTTATGGGCCATACTTCGACCATTTCTTGATCTTGAAAAATTTACCAGCCATCTCAGAGCCATTGCAGTCCCTCTTTCTTGGCGAACTTCCATTGGAACCTGGTAAGTAGCGCCGCCGACTCGCCTTGCTCTAACTTCTACAAGAGGAGTCGCATTCTTTACAGCAGTCTCAAATAGCTCAATTGGATCATTCCCGGTACGCTCATTAATCAAACCAAATGCTTGAGACAAAATTTTCTGGGCTGTGGACTTCTTGCCATGCTTCATTAATCTGGCGACCATCATTGTTGCCAAACGATTATTAAACTGTGGATCAGGCAAAACAGGTCTTTTTTCTGCCGCGTTACGTCTTGACATTGGTTAATTAAGAAATTTGATTGAGATTGATTAATAAAAAAATTTAATTACTCCTTGGGAGATTTCGCTCCGTACTTTGAGCGAGATTGACGACGATCTTTTACACCAGCAGCATCTAGAGTACCTCTAATGATGTGATAACGGACACCTGGAAGGTCTTTTACACGACCACCTCTCAGCAAAACAACCGAGTGTTCTTGAAGGTTATGCCCAATCCCAGGGATATAGGCAGTTACTTCAAAACCAGAGGTTAATCTCACACGCGCGACCTTACGTAAAGCGGAATTAGGCTTTTTAGGGGTTGAAGTGTACACCCTCGTACATACACCTCTGCGCTCTGGACAAGAACGCAGTGCAGGGGATTTGGTCTTTCGAGTGAGCTGCTTACGCTCAGTTCTAATTAGCTGTTGAATGGTTGGCATTGATTATTGACATTAGGCCAGTAAATGACCTGATTTGACAAACTTCCATACTACTTGGTCAACCTCCCTAAACAACAACTTTTCTGATTTAACTTGATCAAAAGCACTTAATCTTGCTAAGGAGCTATTAAATAAATAAGCAGCCAAAAAATTGATTTAAGGCTCTGAAAAGCTTTAAATATTTTGAATGCAATCTTCTAGGATCATTTGATACTCCTAAAACTGCTTTTAGATTTGCTTCGGTCAATCAAACGTTTTGGTTGAATTTATGCCTCTTGTCCCCCGCAGCACTCGCGCCCCATACTGCGACAGCCAATCCCCACAAGCACTTATAGGGGAAAAGGATGCCTGCGGAGTAGGTTTTTTAGCGCACATTAAAGGAATAGCAAGTCATTGGGTCCTGCAACAAGCTCTTCGAGGTTTGGAGTGCATGGAACACAGAGGTGGATGCGGAGGAGACAGTGATTCTGGCGATGGTGCAGGGATTTTATGTGCAATTCCTTGGAGCTATTTAAAAACTGTTTGGCCTGCTGCCAAGTCTCAAGAAAATTCCAATAATGGTTTAGGTATGATTTTCATGCCTAATAATGAGCAAGAAAGAATTTTAGCTAAAACAATTTGTGAAAATGAAGCAAAAAACCTTGGCCTAAATTCCAAAGGATGGCGAGAAGTACCTGTTAACCGATCAGTTCTTGGTCCTCTTGCCAGAGAAAATGCACCATTCATAGAGCAATGGTTAATTGAAGGATATAACTTTGGAGAGTCACTAGAAAAAGTTTTATATCGCTTAAGAAAACGAATAGAAAAAAAGTATTCAGAACTTACACACAATAAAAATCAAGAGCTATACATAGCTTCCTTAAGTAGTCGTACAGTGGTTTACAAAGGGATGGTAAGGTCTGAAGTTCTAGCCAACTTCTACAAAGACCTTCAAGATCCTGGTTTTGAAGTTGCTTTTGCTGTATATCATCGTCGTTTTAGTACAAACACCCTTCCACGATGGCCTCTTGCTCAGCCAATGAGACTTCTTGGACATAATGGAGAGATAAACACGTTACTAGGTAACCTCAACTGGGCTAGAGCAACTGAAGTTCATCTAGAAGAAGCTTGGGGGAACGAAACAGAAGACTTAAAGCCAGTAGTCAATGCATCCTCAAGTGATTCCGCAAACCTTGATGCGACCTTAGAAGTACTTGTAAGAAGTGGAAGGCCAATAGCAGAAAGCCTGCTAACCCTGGTACCAGAAGCATTTAGAGATCAACCTGAACTCCACAATCAACCTGAAATAAATGCGTTCTATGAATACTCTGCATGTACTCAGGAATCATGGGATGGACCTGCTCTATTAGTTTTCGCCGATGGTTCTTTTGTAGGTGCAACTTTAGATCGAAATGGTTTGCGCCCAGCAAGATACTGCGTCACCAAAGATGATTTTGTAATTATGGGTTCAGAAACAGGCGTAGTTGACGTTAGAGAAAGTCAAATAATAGAAAAAGGAAGATTAGGTCCAGGGCAAATGCTTGCAGTAGATATAAAGGAAGGAAGACTTTTAAGAAATTGGGATGTTAAAAAAGAAGCCGCCAGTAGACATCCATATCAGAAATGGCTATCAGAAAATCGCACAAATCTATCTTATCAACCTTGGGAAACTAAAACTTCTTTAAGTCAACTAGATTTACTACAACTTCAAACTGCTTTTGGTTTTTCTGCAGAAGATCTAGACCTAATTATTGAAGCCATGGCAAGCGGGGCGAAAGAACCTACATACTGCATGGGAGACGATATTCCACTCGCAATACTTTCAAACAAGCCACATCTTTTATATGACTATTTCAAGCAAAGGTTTGCTCAAGTAACTAATCCTCCTATTGATCCTCTAAGGGAAAAGCTTGTCATGAGTCTTGAAATGCACTTAGGTAAACGAGGATCTCCATTAATACCTAAAAATAATGCATTTTCAGTCATTCACCTTCAATCCCCAATCCTTAATGAAAAAGAACTAGTTCATCTGACAAAGCTAAAACAATCTTCGAAAAAACTATCCACATTGATAGATATTAAGGGTGGAGTCATTGAACTAAAGCAACGTCTCATTACCCTCTGTAATGAAGCCGAAGAAGCAGTTAGGAGTGGAGTAAGTATTTTAATACTGTCTGATCGTGGAATCAGTTCAACAAAAACTTATATACCTCCTTTACTTGCAGTTGGAGCAGTTCATCATCATCTACTAAGTCGCAAACTTCGCCTAAATGCATCAATTGTCGCTGATACTGCACAATGTTGGAGCACTCACCATGTGGCATGCCTAATAGGTTACGGAGCAAGCGCTATATGTCCCTGGCTAACATGGGAAAGCACGAGACATTGGTGGGGGCACCCTAAAACACAAAAATCAATTGAGACCAAAAAGCTACCAAATCTAAGTATTGAAAAAGCACAGTCGAACTTAAAAAATGCTTTAGAAGATGGTCTTCGTAAGATCTTATCTAAAATTGGAATATCCCTCTTAGCCAGCTATCATGGCGCGCAAATATTTGAAGCAGTAGGCATAGGCTCTGACTTAATCGATACAGCCTTTGCAGGAACAACAAGCAGAATAGCCGGACTTAGTCTCAAAGAGTTGGCTAATGAAACACTTTCTTTTCATGCCAAAGCCTTCCCTGAATTAGATCGTAAAAGGCTTGAATTCTTAGGGTTTGTTCAATACAGAAGCGGGAGTGAATATCACCTCAATAATCCAGAAATGTCTAAAGCTCTTCACAAAGCAGTAAAAGCAGGCCCTGAGTACGATCACTTCAATACTTATAAAAGCCTTCTAGAGAACAGACCTGTTACAGCATTGCGTGATTTACTTGTATTACGTCAAGCAAAAGCAAAGATTCCTCTTGATCAAATTGAAAGCGTTGAAAGTATATGTAGAAGATTCTGTACAGGCGGGATGAGCTTGGGAGCCCTCTCACGTGAAGCTCATGAAGTTTTAGCAATTGCAATGAACCGCATTGGAGGGAAAAGTAATAGCGGAGAAGGAGGAGAAGATCCAGGAAGGTTCAAAGTTGTGAATGATGTAGACGAGGAAACTCATTCAAAGTTATTACCGAACATCAATGGTCTCAGGAATGGAGACACTGCATGTTCAGCAATTAAGCAAATTGCATCCGGTCGTTTTGGAGTAACACCCGAGTATCTAAGAAGCGGGAAACAACTAGAAATAAAAATGGCGCAAGGAGCCAAACCTGGCGAAGGAGGACAATTGCCTGGCGCGAAGGTTGATGCATACATAGCCAAACTCCGTAACAGCAAGCCAGGTGTTGCTCTCATTTCCCCTCCTCCGCACCATGACATCTATTCAATAGAAGATCTAGCTCAGCTAATTCATGATTTACATCAAGTGCACCCATTGGCAAAAGTAAGTGTGAAATTAGTTGCCGAAATAGGCATTGGCACGATTGCAGCAGGAGTGGCCAAAGCCAATGCCGATGTAATACAAATTTCTGGTCATGATGGAGGTACTGGAGCCTCTCCACTGAGTTCAATTAAACACGCAGGGTTGCCATGGGAATTAGGTTTAACAGAGGTTCATCGTTCTCTATTGGAAAATGGCCTCAGAGATAGAGTTTTACTAAGAACAGATGGTGGTTTGAAAACTGGCTGGGATGTAGTAATAGCAGCTTTACTAGGAGCCGAGGAATATGGATTTGGCTCTATTGCAATGATTGCAGAAGGTTGCATAATGGCTCGAATTTGTCACACCAATAAATGCCCTGTAGGAGTAGCTACTCAGCAAGAAGCTCTCAGGAAACGATTCCCAGGACTTCCAGAACATGTAGTGAATTTTTTCCTTTTTATTGCGGAAGAAGTAAGGCAAATCCTAAGTATTCTTGGCTATACAAAGCTAGAAGATCTGATTGGGAGAACAGAAATTTTAGAACCTCGCAAGTTAACCCTTCCTAAAACAAAAGAAGTTGATCTTTCCTCACTGTTGGAGCCTATACAAAACGTTAATGATCGCTCTTGGCTCAACCATGACCATAAAGCGCATACAAATGGACTTGTTCTTGAAGATGAATTGCTTCAAAATAAAAGTTTTCTCAATGCTCTAGCTAATCACGGTAACTTCTCAAAAGTCATGTCGATAGTCAATACAGATAGAAGTGTATGTGCACGCATATCTGGAGAAATGGCAGAGCTTCATGGCAATAATGGCTTCAAAGGCAAAATAGATCTAACCTTCAATGGCTCAGCAGGTCAAAGTTTTGGAGCATTCCTACTGCAAGGGATGAGTGTCCTATTAATAGGGGAAGCAAACGATTATGTAGGGAAAGGGATTAACGGAGGTGTTCTAACAATAATACCTACTACCAGTAGTCAAATAGCTTCTAATCAAGTAATTCTTGGCAACACATGTCTATATGGAGGGACAGGTGGGAAGTTATTTGCTTATGGCAGAGTGGGTGAGCGTTTTGGGGTTCGAAATAGTGGTGTTCAAGCAGTTATCGAAGGTGCTGGAGATCATTGCTGCGAATATATGACTGGAGGAATAATCATAGTAATTGGATCAACTGGCAGAAATGTAGGTGCCGGAATGACAGGCGGAGTAGCATTTTTATTGGATGAGAATGAGCAAGTTAAAACCAAAGTAAACCAAGAGATAGTAGAAATTCATCCGCTATCAACTCCAGAGCAGGAGAATCTAGTGATGCCATTATTGAAAGAGCACTTGCTATACACCAAAAGCTCGAAAGCTAAACTGATTTTGCAAGATTGGAATCATTGGAAAAAGCTTTTCAAAGTAATAATTCCTCCAAGTGAGAGAATTAAAATGGGGTTAAAAGAAATTGAAAAGGTTACTGTCTAAAAGATATGCCTTTGTTCATCAAAACAGAGAGGTTCACCAAAGAAACTTTGTGTCTTCCAGCAAAGCAACTACATGCACATCTTGCAGCTCACAAGCAGTGGGTTGAAAAACTACAAGCTTCTGGTGAAAATTTATCTTCTGGCTATCTAGTTGATGCAGAAAAAAAACCTGGGGGAGGGGGTGTATTAGTAATTAAAGCCAATTCGTATGATGAAGCCCAGTCTATAATCAAAAAAGACCCAATGATTAAAAACAATTTAGTCAATTGGCATCTCCAGGAATGGATTCCAGTAGCTGGAAAACTTTTAAGCTAAAAGTTATCGAGGATAAGTAGCCATAAGTCTTTGAACCTCGCCAGCATGGTAACTGCTTCGAGTTAGAGGTGAACTAATTACTTGAAGAAAGCCCAAATGATCTTCACCTACTTGTCGATACTTTTCGAATTGCAATGGAGTTACAAATCTATCTACAGGCAAATGTTTAGGACCAGGAGAAAGGTATTGCCCAATCGTTACAATATCCACTTTATTTTTCTTAAGATCTGACAATACAGTAAAGACCTCATCATCAGTTTCTCCAAGGCCAACCATTAAACCCGATTTAGAATATACATTTGACCAACCAGTGCGAACTCGACTTAATAATTCCAAAGAACGTTCATATTTAGCTTGAGGTCTTGTTTTCTTATATAAACGAGGAACAGTCTCAATATTGTGATTTAAAACATTTGGGTTTGCATCCATAACAATCTTCAAGGAATTCCAATCACCACATAAATCAGGGATTAACAACTCTATGGTTGTCGCAGGAGAGCTTATCCGAACTTCTTCTATACACTCAACAAACTGACTCGCACCGCCATCATGCAAGTCATCTCTATTAACAGAAGTAATAACTACATGTTTTAAGCCAAGTCTAGAAACTGCTTCCCCTAAACGTTTTGGTTCACTTGGATCTAAACCTCTAATACTTCTATCAAAGTCAATATCACAATAGGGACATGCGCGAGTGCAACCCGGTCCCATGATTAAAAAAGTAGCGGTACCACCTGCAAAACATTCGCCAATATTTGGACAACTAGCTTCTTGACAAACTGTATTTAACTTAAGGTCCGATAATAACTCAGACACTAAGCCAATCCTTTCTTGAAGAGGGGCTTTTACTCGTAGCCATTCAGGTTTAAGCAATTTCAATCTCTCGATAAAACAACTTTAGAAACATTTGATCAAAAAATTCATTTATCCAAATTCTTTTCTATTAACTGAGAAAAACATGGTTTTTTTAAATCAAAGTAAATTACTTAAAAGAGAAGTCCAACTTCTCACCCTGGAATTATATATTCAGTAAATTTTTTTGATATACAAGAAAAAGTTTAATAACCGCGAGGGGTAAGCAAATATCCATCCTTTTCATAGGTAGTGCTGTTGCCAATCAACAAAAAGCTAAGCATATCTACTTTTTCTATGGGGACAGTGCCGAGATTAAATCTAGAAATTTCTTCCTCAGACCTACCAATTTGACGTGCTATTAAGACCGGAGTATCAATTGAACGATGTTCAAGGAGAATTTCTATTGCTCTTCCTAATTGCCAATCTCGGTCTTTAGATCTTGGATTATATATAGCCACAACAAAATCACCATTTGCTGCAGCTTTTAATCGTTCTTCAATTTTCGACCAAGGAGTCAGGCAATCACTAAGACTAATTGCACAAAAGTCATGCATCAAAGGCGCACCAGTCTTAGCCGCTGCAATCTGAAACGCTGAAATACCAGGATGAACTTGAAAAAGGGGCCTTTCTTGTTTTGGAAGATTTAACCAGAGTTCCAGCGCAAGTCCCGCCATACCATATATCCCACTATCACCAGAAGAGAGTAAGGAAACTCTTGCTCCTTGTACTGATAAGGCAAGTGCTTTTTCGCACCTATCCTTTTCAGAGGTGATTTGGCTATCAACTCTTACTTGATCATGTCTGCGCAAAGGTTCTAAAAGTTCTAAATAACGTTTATATCCAATCCAAACAGCACTCCTTGAAAGAGCAAATCTCGCATCTTGAGTAAGCAAACTTAATGCTCCTGGACCACTTCCAACCAAGTGAAGTTCGCCTCGATCGGGTGCAAATGATTTAACTGATTCTGCTATTGAAATAGTGACAGCCCCATCACCATCCGATTGAAAAACTTGCTTCTCAAGTTTCAAGTTTGCTTCTTTGCCAGCTGATAAAAGAGATGCAGCCTCAGCAACTGAAGCCGTACCAACTTCTGCTTGTACAGAAGATGATGGATTAGGAACAACAACATTAGAAAGATCATTAGCACTAAAAAAACGAATAGGAAAACCTTGGCTTTTTGCAAGAGAAATCAAAGCAGGTTCATCAGATTTGATATCAATACTTGCCAAACCAGCTATTGAAAGTCTTGAGAGTCCAGCTCTTAATAGAGATTCTTCTAATGCTTTTTGCATAAGACTGAATGAACTATTTCTTTCGCAACCAATGCCCACCCAAAGTACAGGTGGATGCCAAGAACAACTCTTGCTAAGGCTTGACCCAATAAAAAAAGAAAGAGATTTATTGGCCTGCGTTTTTGTCTTATTAGATAAAGAGTTGGATGCTCCTTTAGACGATTGCCACAACTTTGATCCTGCTTCTTGAATAAAAGATATTGGTAAAAACCTTGCTTGATGAATCATTAAATCGTTCCATTGTTTTGACTCACCATCGCGTTCCCATCCCCAAGCTTTTCCAAAGCTATCAAGTGGAAGCATTTCTTGAGTTGCAGAAAAACCAGTAATTACAGGTTTTCCTCCTAAGTCTTCAGCCAATTGCAAAGCCAACTCATCTGCACCAGCTTTATGACCACCTATAAGCGGAATTATGTTTTTTGCTTTTGAATCTATAACCAGCACTGCAGGATCATTTGATTTTGTGGTTAAGAAGGGGGCAATGATTCTTATTACTGCTCCTATCGCTCCTACAAAAATAAAAATTGAGTCTGGGCCCCAATGCTTTCTTATTACTTTTGCCGATGAATCAATCAGCAATTCATTTGGAAGATTTTTAATTTCCTTTGCTATTCCAGGTGATAAGGCTAAATAATCAACATGGCCTCTATAAAGAAGAGTTTGCAACAATTCCCAAGAACGAATAGAAAGACCAAGAGCTATTCGCGTACGAGATTTAGAAAAAGAGATGATTTACAAGGGGATTTACAGATAGTTTGACCATCCTGAGCTTCATAGAAAATTACTTTTATTCATTTGTTGATTTGACGAGATCAAAGAAAAATCGAGTTTAATTTATGAAGATCGATCTTATACCAGTGACTCTGAGGACTTAAGACAAGAAAACGGCTCAAAAATATATTAAAAAAAAAGGATCGCTGGGTAGAACATTTGTTACTTGCACACGTAGTAACTGGCTCACGGATCTATGCTTCTGAAATCAGATCCCAATATTAGGGGTCACGTTTTCTGTGCAGGCATGGAATCATCCCCATACCTAACGCCGAAAACAAGGTGGCCAGCCACCCGGAACCCATTCCCTCGAGGAAATTCTCGATGACCATTAGCCCACCAGAACGTGGGGAGAAAGCCAAAGGAGGAGTACCCACTCCTTATGACCAACCTGTCGATAGAGGCAATGCACCTGTCGACTTTGAAAAACTCAACAAACCTGGGTTTTGGTCTTCTAAGCTTTCCAAAGGTCCCAAAACCACAACCTGGATTTGGAATCTCCACGCTGACGCACATGACTTTGATACTCATCTAGGTGATCTAGAAGAGACAAGCAGAAAAATCTTTTCAGCTCATTTTGGCCATCTAGCCGTGGTCTTTATATGGATGAGTGCTGCATTCTTCCATGGTGCTCGTTTTTCAAATTACTCCGGCTGGCTAGCCGACCCAACACACGTAAAGCCTGGTGCTCAGGTTGTTTGGGCAGTTGTAGGCCAAGAAATTCTGAATGCTGATTTAGGAGGCAATTATCAAGGCCTTCAAATCACATCAGGAATTTTCCAAATGTGGAGAGCCTGGGGTATTACGAGTGAAGTGCAACTAATGGCTTTAGCCATAGGTGCAGTCGTAATGGCAGCTTTGATGCTACATGGTGGTATTTATCACTACCACAAGGCAGCACCAAAATTAGAGTGGTTTCAAAAGATTGAACCAATGATTCAACACCATCAGATTGCTCTGATTGGTCTTGGATCTATTGCATGGGCTGGTCACCTTATTCATATAGGTGCTCCAGTATCAGCCTTATTAGATGCGATTGATGCCGGGAAACCACTTGTTGTTGATGGTGTTTCAATTGCAAGTGCTGCAGACGTAACCAATCTTGCCCCAAGACTTTGTGATCCTGCTGTTGCTAGTCAAATTTTCCCAAGTCTTGCAGGCCGTACAGTTGAAAATTTCTTCACACTTAATTGGTGGGCCTTCACAGATATCCTTACAAACAAAGGTGGTTTAAACCCTGTTACTGGGAGCCTTTGGATGACGGATATATCTCACCATCATCTGGCTTTTGGAGTTTTTGCCATCTTTGGTGGTCACATGTGGCGTAATGCTGTTCATGGTGTAGGACACAGCATGAAAGAAATTATGGATGTCCATAAAGGAGATCCAATTCTTTTCCCTGCTCCTAAAGGACATGAAGGTATTTTCGAATTCCTAAGCAATAGCTGGCATGCCCAACTAAGTATCAATCTTGCAATGGTTGGATCGGCAAGCATTGTTGTGGCTCACCACATGTATGCTTTGCCTCCATATCCATATTTGGCTATTGATTATCCAACAGTACTTGGACTATTTACTCACCACATGTGGATAGGTGGACTCTTTATCTGTGGAGCAGCTGCACATGCAGGCATAGCCATGATTCGAGACTATGACCCAGCGATACATGTAGATAATGTTCTTGACAGAATGCTAAAAGCTCGAGATGCAATTATCAGTCACCTTAACTGGGTATGCATGTGGCTTGGTTTCCATAGTTTTGGTCTATATGTACATAACGATGTCATGAGAGCCCTTGGGAGGCCTCAGGATATGTTTAGCGATACAGGAATACAACTTCAACCATTCTTGGCGCAATGGGTTCAAAATCTCCAACACAGTGCAGTTGGCACTGGTGCGCTTGTAGGAGCTGGAAACTTACCTGGGAACGTTCTTAGTGAAGTTTTTAATGGCAACGTTATAGAAGTTGGAGGCAAAGTTGCCATTGGTCCAATCCCTCTCGGAACTGCGGACTTGATGATTCATCACGTCCATGCTTTCACTATTCACGTGACACTTCTAATACTCCTAAAAGGAGTTCTTTACTCCAGAAGCTCACGATTAATCCCTGACAAAGCTCAACTTGGATTCCGTTTCCCATGTGACGGGCCAGGTAGAGGTGGTACTTGCCAGGTTTCCTCATGGGACCATGTTTTCCTTGGTCTTTTCTGGATGTATAACAGCCTTTCAGTTGTTATCTTCCACTTCTCATGGAAAATGCAAAGTGATGTATGGGGCCTAACTGGTGGGAACTTTGCACAAAGTTCAATAACCATCAATGGTTGGCTTCGTGATTTCCTTTGGGCACAATCATCTCAGGTACTAACTAGCTATGGACAACCCATAAGCATGTATGGCCTGATGTTCCTTGGAGCTCACTTTGTATGGGCTTTCAGTCTCATGTTCTTGTTCAGTGGCCGTGGTTACTGGCAAGAGTTGTTCGAATCAATTGTTTGGGCCCATAATAAATTGAAGGTGGCTCCAACCATTCAGCCACGTGCTCTGTCTATTACTCAGGGTCGTGCAGTGGGTGTTGCTCACTTCCTTCTAGGTGGAATTGCTACCACCTGGGCCTTCTTCCATGCCCGCCTTATTGGGCTCGGCTAACCTTTTCTGATCCTTTCCCTAAATGGCAACGAAATTTCCATCGTTTAGTCAGGGTCTGGCACAGGACCCAACAACCCGACGTATTTGGTACGGAATCGCCACGGCTCACGACTTTGAGAGCCATGACGGAATGACCGAAGAGCAGCTTTATCAAAAGCTGTTTGCTACACATTTCGGACATCTAGCCATTATTGGCTTATGGGTTGCTGGAAACCTGTTCCATATCGCCTGGCAGGGCAACTTTGAACAATGGGTTACCGACCCACTTCATATTCGCCCAATTGCACACGCAATCTGGGACCCTCACTTTGGTCAAGGCATTACAGATGCTTTAACTCAAGCCGGGGCAACATCCCCAGTAAACATTGCTTATTCCGGTCTGTATCACTGGTGGTACACGATAGGAATGAGGACAAATGAACAGTTATTCCAAGGGGCAATCTTTTTAAATATCCTTGTATGTTGGTTGCTCTTTGCAGGATGGTTACATCTTCAGCCAAAATTCAGACCATCACTTGCATGGTTTAAAAATGCTGAAGCTCAATTGAATCACCACTTGGCAGTTTTATTTGGTTTTAGCAGCATTGCTTGGACTGGTCATCTAGTTCATGTAGCAATTCCTGAATCCAGAGGTCAACACGTCGGCTGGGACAATTGGTTATCTATTCTTCCCCATCCCGAAGGTCTTGCTCCATTCTTCTCTTTAAATTGGGGAGCTTATGCTCAAAACCCTGATTCAATAGATGCAGTTTTTGGAACTTCTCAAGGAGCTGGTACAGCAATATTCACATTCTTAGGTGGTCTCCATCCTCAAAGTGAATCTCTTTGGCTAACTGATATAGCTCATCATCATCTAGCAATAGGTGTGGTATTTATCATTGCTGGCCATATGTACCGAAATACATTTGGCATTGGACATAGCCTTAAAGAAATAGCAGAAGCTCATAACACAGGTCATCCAAATGATCCTCATAAAGGTCATTTCGGAATTAATCACAATGGAATTTTCGAGACTGTTAACAACTCTCTCCATTTCCAACTTGGTTTAGCTCTTGCTTCATTAGGTGCTGCATGTAGTTTAGTTGCTCAGCATATGGGGGCACTTCCTTCTTATGCATTTATCGCTAGGGACTACACAACTCAGTCTGCTCTCTACACACATCATCAATACATAGCAATGTTCTTGATGGTGGGTGCTTTCTCACATGGAGCAATTTTCTTTGTTAGAGACTATGACCCAGAACTAAATAAAGATAATGTGCTTGCAAGAGTTCTAGGGACTAAAGAAGCACTAATAAGTCATTTAAGCTGGGTAACCATGCTTCTAGGCTTCCATACACTTGGTCTTTATGTTCATAACGACGTTGTAGTTGCTTTTGGAAATCCTGAAAAGCAAATTCTCATTGAACCTGTATTTGCACAAGCTATTCAGGCATTTAGTGGGAAAGTAATGTATGGCATTGACGCTCTTCTAGCGAATGCAAATAGTTCGGCAACTTTGGCGGCAAATAGCATGCCAGGTAATCACTATTGGATGGATATGATTAATAGGCAAGATGCCTTAACCAATTTCCTTCCCATAGGTCCTGCTGACTTTTTGGTTCATCATGCAATTGCTCTAGGCCTTCATACAACTGCTTTAATTCTTATCAAGGGTGCTTTAGATGCGAGAGGCACAAAGTTAATTCCAGATAAAAAAGACTTTGGTTACGCCTTCCCTTGTGATGGTCCAGGAAGAGGAGGTACTTGCGATAGCTCAGCATGGGACGCAACTTACCTTGCAATGTTCTGGGCTCTTAATACAATTGCCTGGATAACCTTCTACTGGCATTGGAAGCACTTAACAATTTGGCAAGGAAACGTTGCTCAATTCAATGAATCTGGCACTTACTTGATGGGATGGTTCAGAGATTATTTGTGGCTCAATAGTTCACAGTTAATCAATGGATACAACCCATTTGGTGTAAATGCTTTATCCCCTTGGGCATGGATGTTCTTGTTCGGCCACTTGATTTGGGCTACAGGGTTTATGTTCCTCATATCCTGGAGAGGATATTGGCAAGAGCTTATTGAAACTCTTGTATGGGCTCACCAGAGGACGCCAATAGCCAATCTTGTTGGCTGGAGAGACAAGCCTGTTGCCCTTTCAATTGTTCAAGCACGTCTAGTTGGACTGACTCACTTTACCGTCGGCAACTTCGTAACCTTTGGTGCATTTGTTATTGCATCAACCTCAGGTAAGTTTGGATAAATAGTTCTTAAAGTAGTCCTACTTAGGGAACTTAAAAGGAAAGGTGAATTTAACCCGTCGGAATTTTATTTCGGCGGGTTTTTATTTTGTCAATCTCCATTTGCTTAATTGATCTGCCAAGGCAGGTAGCAAAAAGTTATCTTTAGCTAGCAAGTTACCCTCACAAAAAGCAACTAAAAGCATAGGTTCTGAGTTAGGAGTAATAAACCAGGCTGCATCGTGCCTTACCTCACTCATAAGGCCAGCTTTACTCCATATTTGACTCCCATGAGGTAAGCCTTCCCCCAAAAAACCATCAATCTGATTCTCAGGATCTGATTTCCTTTGAATAAGGTCTAAAGGCCTAGATAAAAGGTCTTTTAAGCGTTTATTAGCTTTATTCGACAATAATTGATTTGTCATTACTCCTTCTAGAATCTTTGCTGTTGCTAAAACAGTCATGGCGTTACGATGCTGATTTTTTTCTCCATAAAAATCTTTATCACGTCCAAATGGTCCATCAGTCCAGGTTTTCTGAGAGCAGTTTAAGAATTCCAACTCTGACAAATGCAAACTTTTCAGCCAATCATTTACTAGGTTTCTTTGCTTTTTCCAAGCTTCCCACCTTAAACCTGTTAAAGAAGGACCACTAGTCGTTCCTGTAAGTAAATCAACGATATAACTTGTGGCATCATTACTAGAGTCTCGAATCATATCTGCTTGGGCTCTACGCAGCTCTACAGATGCAACAAGCAAGTCTTTTTGTATCCAAGCTTCTATTGCACATGCATAAACCAGCTTTACTACACTAGCTGGATAAATAATCTTGTTAGGTAACCAAGTAGCTCCAAAACCACTCCCAGATCTAGGGTTTAAACTGTCATAGCAAATCCAAATTAAAGAAATACTTTTTTGAAGATTTGGACGCCCTTCCTTTTCAAACCTTTGAATCAGTTTCTCCAAAAAGGAACTCATCTCAAGATTGGTTTTATAGAACGCCATAGCGCCCAAACTCATCAATGTTCTCCATAGGAAAGCCTATTACAAGCATGACAATGATTCCTAAAACTTTCTGGGAACTGAAAGTTGATGTTAATGCCTATAAGGATCATAAAAGTGATGGTCTAGCAACCCAAGCTAGAAGCGGTAGAAAGTTTGAAATCATAGATTCATCTCAAATTCCTATCTTTAAGAGAATAAAGGTTCGTTTACTAGAAGATGGATATATTTGCTGGCTTAAAGTTAAAGATGTTGATGGACTTGCAAGTTATCAAAAGTCATGGAAGCCTAATTTTCTATCTAAATCCGATATAAAAGCTCGACTACCAAAAGTCCTAAGTTGGATAGAAAGGACTTCCAAGTATAAAAACGAGTATTTATGGGGAGGGACTATTGGTCCAAATTTTGATTGCTCAGGTTTAATACAAACTGCTTTTGCATCTCAAGGAATTTGGCTCCCAAGGGATTCCTATCAACAAGAACAATTTTGCGAATCCATTGCTTTTGAAAAGAAAAATTTCGAAGGAATCCAAGCAGGAGATCTAGTGTTTTTTGGAAGCAAACTTAAATGTACTCATGTAGGAATTTATAACGGGAACGGAGGATATTGGCATAGTTCAGGAACTATAAATGGAAGGAATGGAATTGGCTTAGATGAATTGCATCCCACTAATAAAAATACTGTATCTTCTTATTATCTCTCTAAACTGCGTAGTATTGGTAGAGTGGAATCTTGCCATGATGGAAGAACATTGCCTTAAACTTCCTAATAGATTGCACTTTAAATCACTTACTTAAGCCAAACAAATGTCATCAAGTATAAGCATATCTGTAGTCGTTCCTATCTACAATGAAGAGAAAAGTCTTCCTCAATTAGTGAATGAAATTCTCGCAGTTATGCGGCCTAATTATAAAAAGTTTGAAATTATTTTAGTCAATGATGGATCCACTGACAAAAGTGCAGATGTACTCAATAATTTAAGTAAAGAAATACCAGAAATAATCTGTGTTTTACTAAGAAAAAACTATGGTCAGACTGCAGCAATGGCTGCAGGCTTTAAAAATTCAAGTTGTGATGTAATAGTTAGCCTTGATGGTGATCTCCAAAATGATCCTAATGACATACCTCTTTTAGTTAATAAATTGAATGAAGGATATGACCTGGTTAGTGGTTGGCGCCACAAAAGGAAAGATGCAGAAATAAGGCGAAAACTGCCATCAAGAATTGCAAACCGACTAATTGGCAAAGTGACAGGAATTCGGCTTAATGACTATGGCTGCTCTTTAAAAGCGTATAAACGTGAAGTACTAGATGATGTAAGGTTATATGGAGAATTACATCGTTTCTTACCAGTACTTGCAAATATCGAAGGGGCTAGAATTACAGAAATAAAGGTTAATCATAGAGCCAGAAAGTTTGGACAAAGTAAGTATGGAATTGACCGTACTTTTAGAGTGATGATGGACTTGCTTACGGTTTGGTTTATGAACCGTTTTCTGACAAGGCCAATGTATGTTTTTGGTTTTGGGGGGATTATTGCAATCCTCGGCAGTTTATTAACAAGTTCTTATCTTTTAATAATTAAATTATTAGGGGAGGACATTGGCAGTCGTCCTCTTTTAACTTTTGCGTTCATTCTTGGGGTGGCTGGTGTTCAACTATTTTGCTTTGGGCTTCTAGGAGAATTATTAATTCGGACATATCATGAGAGCCAAGGAAGGCCTATTTATCGCATTAGAAAAATATTACGAGGAGGTCGAGGTGACTTTTGATTTTTAATGGGGTTTTTAAAAGTTCGGAATTGATTCATACCTTCTGCAGAAGAAATAACAACTCTGCTATCTGAGTCTCTTAATCCTCTTCTAAGGATTGGTATTACTGATGGATGGCCCCATTTACTTGCAATCTGAACAGCATCTAAGCGTTCGTCTGGACCTAGAGATATCAGATGGAAAAGATGTCTTTTAAGAGTTAAACGTTCTTTAGAGTTTTTAGGGCTGGACCATTTAGCTGGATGCTTACCAATAAAGAAATTTGTTTTAGCTTCCAAATCCTTAGTGGGTAAAACCAGCTCTTTTGACTGAATTGCAACACTCTTACTAGCAACTCTTCTGAAAAGGTTTTTTGGCCTTTTCCCAAGTCCCCAAAGACTTAAAACAAGTACTAGAGCTGCTCCTGCAGTAAAAAACTGGTTCATTTTGAAAGAAAATCACTTTGAAAAGAGTTCAATTGGATTGAACTTTTATGTCACCAATAGGGTCTAAATGAAACTATTAGGTGTTCACTCTATACAGTATCTATGGATCTATTGGTATATCCGATGTCTAGCGAATTTGCTGCCACCTGGCTACCTGCAGTTTTTGTTCCTCTTATAGGGCTTATCACACCTGCAGTCTTTATAGTTCTTATTGGTCGGTATATCACTGCAGCCGACTAAATAACCCTTCCCTTTTTTAAGTCAACCCAGTTCTTTCTTCGCCAATGACTGAATTTCAAGACCCTTTCTTAAAGTCAGGTGATCCTGTCAAGCTTGACAAGAAATATATTGACAGCACGGTTCGACCTGGCGACATAGGTATTGCCGACCAATGGGCAGTAAAACCAGTATCTGACCCATTTGTTGGAAATTTAGAAACACCTGTAAACACTGGTTATTTTACAAAAGCTTTTATTAACAATCTTCCCTTTTATAGGTCTGGGATTTCACCGAACTTTAGAGGTTTAGAAGTAGGTGCTGCATTCGGATATCTGCTTTATGGTCCTTTCTTTATGACTGGACCACTTCGTAATTCAGACTTCGCACTTACAGCTGGTTTGTTATCAACGATAGGAGCAGTTCACATCCTTACTGCTCTTTTGGTTTTATATACAGCTCCTGGGAAAGCACCAAATATTCAGCCCGCTGATTGCACTATTGATAGTCCTCCAAGCGATTTATTTACTAGAGCAGGATGGGCAGACTTCACAAGTGGTTTTTGGTTAGGTGGATGCGGAGGAGCAGTATTTGCATGGCTGCTTTGCGGAACTCTTCATCTAGATACAATCATGCCTATAGTTAGAGGAGTATGGGCAGCAGGTTAATTTAACTTTTCAAAAATGCTGCTTATCCTGGAGATTTTGAAAATCTCCAGGATTTTTTTTAATTCTTCAATTCATATCAATGGTTCCATAGCAATATCTGCACAATGGTCGAAATTAATTTACAACGGAGAGGGAGGGATTCGAACCCTCGACAGGAGTTGCCTCCTGTAACTCCTTAGCAGGGAGCCGCTTTCAACCACTCAGCCACCTCTCCAGGTGCATGAATACCTTATCAAGAGAGCTGTAAACTTAATGAAAGAATGATGTTTTTTTAGAGTTTTCAAACTATTACTCTGGGAAGACGATATTTAAATGCACATAGAATTTCCCAAGGAATAGAACCACTTGCATTGCTCCAAGAAAAAGGACTTAAATATTTGTCTTGATCCTTGCCAAGCAAAGTAACCACAGAACCGACAACGATTTCAGTATTCCCTGTTATGTCTATTACAAGCTGATCCATAGTAATAGCTCCAACTTGAGGGAAAAATTCTCCATTTATCAAAACAGATATTTTCCCAGATAAAGCTCTTCCAACTCCATCGGCATAACCAATTCCAACTACTGCAAGACGACTCTCCCGCTTTGTTATAAATTTATGACCATAACTGACTCCTATTCCCGCAGAAACTTCTCTAATAAGCGTTATTTTTGCCTTAACAGCTAACGCTGGCTGCAAAACAAGGTCTTTCGAAAGATCTCCTATAGGGCTATATCCATACAAGGCAATGCCAACTCTTACCATGTCGTAATTAAGATTGCACTCTCTAAGTGTTCCTGCTGAGTTTGCTAAATGAATAAGTACTGGTTTGCTATTTAAAGACAATGAATTAAGCAGGTTTTCAAATTTCTGCTTCTGTTGAAAAGTTATTTTTGCCCCTTCTCCCTCAAAATCTCCATCTGCTAAAGCAAGGTGACTATAAATACCTTGTAGATCTAGGAAACTAGAATTATCAACTCTTGTAATTAATGCTGAAGCATCTTTCAATTCACATCCAAGCCTTGTCATCCCTGTATCAACTTTTATATGTACAGAAAGCTTTTTATCATTTTCCTGAGCGAGTTTTTGGCTTAAAACCGCTTCGTTTTCAGTACTAATAGTTGGCATTAATTCCCAATCAATACAAGCATTTAATTCTTCTGAATCAATCAAATTACCAAGTAAAAGAATTGGGCAACTGATTCCTGCTTGTCTTAGATCTATTCCTTCTTGCAAAGTTGCCACTCCTAAATAATCAGCACCTCCTTTTAAAGCAGCCTTTGCCACTGTTTCAGCCCCATGCCCATATCCATCTGCTTTAACAACTGCCATAAGCAAGCAATCTTGTGGGAGTCTATTTTTAATTGCTAATGCATTAGCTTCAATAGCCTTGGGCTCCACTTCTACCCAAGCTCGCTGACGTGGATCAACCTTGTCCAATAACATAGTTTTTGTAATCAAAACATGCTAGATCTATTTCATGCCATTAGGATGCCGGCTAACTAGGGAACGTGCATGGTTCAAGTTCTCGTTTTAAATGCATCTTATGAACCTTTAAACATCACCACTTGGCGTCGTGCAACGGTGTTGATGCTGAAAGGCAAAGCGGAAAGTTTGGAAGAAGACTCTAGTCGTTATATCCGCAGTGATACAAAGCTGCCAACTGTAATTAGGCTCAGATACTTCATTAAAGTTCCATATAGGCAGTTGGCTCTAACCAGAAAGAATCTTCTTCAGCGAGATAACAACTGCTGCCAATACTGTGGATATAAAGGAGAAAAACTTTCTATAGACCATATCCTTCCCCGCAGTAGAGGAGGAGGAGATAATTGGGAAAATGTCACCACTGCATGCTTATCGTGCAACGTGATGAAAGGGAATAGAACACCACAAGAAGCAAATATGCATTTAAGAAGCAAGCCTTACAAACCTCTCAGTACTCTTAATTTTGAAGCCAGCAAACAAATAAACTCTGGTCGCCACAAAGAATGGAGGAAATATGTTATTGGTTGGGCAGCATAATATTAATCATTGGATTGGTTACCCAATTCTTCCATTTTTAATCTTTGCTCTTCAGCTACACAAGCTCCAATCAAATCATCTAATCCACCTTCTAAAATGGTTTCCAAGGGGAAATTACTGCTTAAACGGTGATCAGTCGTGCGATTATCTTTGTAATTATATGTTCTAATTTTTTCACTCCTGTCTCCAGTACCTACTTGAGCAAGTCTTGCTGATCTTTCCTTTGCGTTAGCTTGAGCAACTTCCATCTCTAAGAGCTTTGCCCTCAATATTTCCAAGGCTCTTTCTCTATTTTGAAGTTGAGAGCGCTCTTGGGTGCAAAAAACGCGAATTCCTGTTGGCTTATGCAATAAGTCAACAGCTGTTTCAACCTTGTTCACGTTCTGTCCACCAGCGCCTCCTGAACGAGCAGTACTGATTTCTAAATCTGTAGGTTCAAGCTTTACTTCTACTGGATCAGCCTCTGGCATTACAGCAACAGTTGCCGTAGAAGTATGAACTCTTCCCTGAGATTCAGTAGCTGGAACACGTTGTACTCTATGAACACCAGCCTCAAATTTAAGTTGGCTAAAAACAGAGTCTCCTTTAATAGAAATAATTAACTCTCTAAATCCACCCAAATCGGCCTCTGATGAACTAATTGGTTTTACTGACCAACCTACCTTTTGCCCATATCTTTCATACATTCTGGCCAAATCCCCCGCCCAAATACAAGCCTCATCTCCACCAGCACCAGCTCGAATTTCAAGCATTACACTTTTTTTATCTCTAGGGTCTTTTGGTAAAAGAGCCAATGTTAACCGGCTGATCAAATTGTTTTTTAAAAGATCTAAGCGTTGCATCTCCTCTTGGGCCAACTCCTCCAAATCCTTATCTGCTTTACTTTCACGAAAAAGGTTTCTTGCCTCAACCCATTCCTTCTCAACCTCTAAAAGCTTCACATAGTCCAGTACTAAAGGTTCTAGGTGAGCTCTTTCTCGAGCAATTGTTTCAAGCCTTTTAGGATCTGAAGCAACATCTGGATCTGCTAATTGAAGTTCCAAATTTTGAAAACTTGATTTAGCAGTCTCTAGCCTTGACTTCAGGGTTGAAGTGTCCATACCACCACGTCAACTCATAATTAGATTTATTGAATAACTTAGGATTTTTTCTTTGAGCCAGCTTCTGGGGACTCATCTCCCTTATTTATTGTCTTATCAGAGGAGTCATCAGCTGAATTTGAAGACATACCGTATTTACGCATAAAGCGATCAACCCTGCCCTCTGTATCTAGGATTTTCTGAGTACCAGTAAAGAATGGATGATTACCACTCCAAACATCAACATGAATCTCAGGTTGAGTTGAACCAGTAGTCATAACCACTTCTCCATTGCAAATAACCTTTGCATCTGGGTACCAAGTGGGATGAATATCTTCTTTAGGCATTGTTGAATCTGAAAAAAAACTGAATGAGATGAATAGGGAGAAAGCTCTATCGTTTTGAGAACTGAGGAGCTTTTCTAGCCTTTTTAAGCCCATATTTTCGTCTTTCCTTAGCTCTAGGATCACGACTTAAATGGCCCTCTGTCTTTAAAGGCTTTCGGTTATCTACGGAAAGTTCGCACAAAGCTCTTGCAGCTCCTTGCTTAATGGCATCTGCTTGTCCTGTAAGACCTCCTCCATAGACATTAACCAAAACGTCATATGAATCTATCAAGCCTAAGGTTTGTAAAGGGGCCTTAACTGAAGCCATATAAGCAGGGTTGAAATTTAAATAATGATCTCCTGGACGTCCATTTATTGTTATCTTTCCATTTCCTGGAACTAACCTGACTCTGGCCACGGATGTTTTACGACGGCCAGTGCCCCAATAAACAACGGAATTTTTTTGAGAACTACTACTCATTTCACTAAAGCGTTTGTGGATTCAAGTTTTAAAACTTTAAGCTGCTGAGCAGCATGAGGATGCTCAGAGCCTCTATAGACTTTTAATTTTCTGAACAATTGTCTGCCTAAAGCATTATGAGGAAGCATCCCTTTAATAGCTTTCTCAACAATTCTTTCTGGAATTCTCTCTTGTAAAGAGCTGAAAGTCTCCACCTTCATTCCCCCTGGCCTACCAGAATGACGACGGTAAAGCTTTTGTTGAGGTTTGTTCCCGGTAACATGAATTTTCTCTGCATTCACAACTACGACAAAATCTCCTGTATCTAGATGAGGAGTGAAATTAGGCTTATTTTTACCTCGTAATACAGAAGCTACTTGACTTGCGAGTCTGCCAAGAGTCTGGTTCTCTGCATCAACCAAAAACCACTGTCGATCAATTGAGTCGTTCTTGGGAGTAATCGTCTTGTTGTTCATCTCTCTTGGCATGCCAGAGTTAACAAATTGCTCTGCTTAAAAACAGAGCCTATCATTGAGCCAAGGCCATTCATATTAAGCCTTAGAAACTCAAACTATTATCTTACACTTCAAGGCAGATATATATGAAATCTCCCCAAAAACTGACAATTTCCTAATAGCCCATTCAATTGAAATTTCTTTAAGGCAGAGGAGGGGAATCATTGGTAGATAAAGAAAAAATGGGAAAGCTATCAAAAATTATATTTTCAGGAAAGATCTTGTTCTTATATCCAACACGAATAAGAGAAAGACCTCTAGCAGGGGCTGACTCCTTTACTTCTCCTCTTAGTTTTCCTTTCCAACGTCTTTCAAACTCATGCAGAGTGATTTTATGTTCTCCAAGCGCAACCAATTGCCCCACCAACAACCTCACCATCCCATACAAAAATCCAGTGGCTTGAATCTCTAGGTGTAATAAATCACCTTCTCGAAGCAATAAAGCTTCTTGAATATTAGTTATCGCATTTGACCTCTTACTACCAGCTTTTTGGAATGCCGTAAAGTCATGCAACCCCACAATCCCTTTTAATGCAGCATTAATCAATCCTTCATCAAGGCGATATTGATATCTATGCCAACTCCAAGGGGCAACAAATAGATTAGGTCGACATCCGTTATAGATTAAATATCTATATCTTCTAAAGGTGGCAGAATGACATGCATGCCAATTGGATGATTGCAAAACAGAATCTCTTATCCTTATTGATTTTGGAAGTCTTCCGTTTAATGCTAAAGACCAACGATATGCGGGAATAGATTTAGAGCAATCAAAATGTGCCACTTGACCTGAAGCATGAACACCTGAATCAGTTCTCCCTGCAGCGACAAGTTTTGGCGAATTTAATATATCCAATGAAGATATTGCTTCTTCTAGAACCCCTTGAATAGTAATTTGATGAGGTTGTCTTTGCCACCCGCAATAATTCTTCCCATCATATTGAATTAATAGTGCAATTCTTTGTAATTGGAGATTCAGATTTAATTTATTACTATCTAGCACTTTAAAGTTCTCATTGAATCTAAGAACTTATATCTTTTCTATTTTAATCACTTAAACAAGTTCAATAATTGCCATTTCTGCATTATCTCCACGTCTAGGAACAGTTCTTACGATTCGGGTATAACCTCCTTGTCTATCGCCATAACGATCTTGAGCCTTTTCAAAAAGAGCATGAACCAGTTTCTTATCATAAATGTATCCAATAGCTCTTCTCCTTGAACTTAGAGAACCTTCTTTCGCCAAAGTAATCATTCTTTCAGCTTCATTACGAAGGGCCTTGGCCCTTGCTTTAGTAGTAGTAACCCTCCCCTCTCTAATAAGTTGAGTGGCTAATCCACGCAGAATCGCCTTTCTCTGGTCAGCAGGACGGCCAAGTTTTGGAACTCTGAGTTGATGTCTCATTAATCGAAATAGTGAAAAATTTAAGCAGAGGTTCTACTTTGAGGAATTGAAATACCTATTCGTTCTAAAGCTTCAATTACTTCATCAGCAGACTTAGAACCAAAGTTCTTGATTTCCAATAAATCTTCATAACTAAAGCCCATCAAATCAGAAACTGAATTTACTTGAGCTCTCTTCAAACAGTTATAGGCTCTTACTGAAAGATTTAACTCCTCCAAAGGTATTTGAGCTTCTGCTGAAGGTTCTGGTTCCTGAGGAATCTCTTCAACCATAGTGACTGTGGCCAAAGGCTGAAATAATTCAATCAATTGATTTGCAGCTTCTGCAAGAGCATCGTCAGGTGTAATTGATCCATCAGTAACAATCTCGATTCTCAATCTCTCTCTAGTTGAACCCCCTTCTGCAACAGCAGTCTCGTCAATATTAAAATTCACCTTTCGTACCGGCATGAAGACTGCATCTATATGCAATAAATCAATTGCACTTGTTTCTTCGTTATGCCTATCGACTGGGCGATATCCAACTCCTCTCTCTACATGTAACTCCAGCTCAAGACTATGCCCTGACTGAACAGTTGCTATAGGACGATCACCATCAACGACCTGAACTTGAGAGGAAAACTGAACATCTCTAGCTTTGACTTCCGAAGGTCCATTGACAACTAAACGACCAATCTCTAAGTCTTGGCTTCTACTATTAACTGATAGCTGTTTACAGTTGAGAAGAATATCTAAAACATCTTCTCTAACCCCTGGGATGGTTGCGTATTCGTGATTAACACCAGAAATACGTACTGCAGTAACTGCGCTTCCTTCAAGTCCTCCCATAAGGACTCTTCGCAAAGAGTTTCCCAAAGTTGTCGCTTGGCCCCTCTCAAGAGGTCCTATAAGGAAAAAACCTGTTTGAGAACGGTCATTGGAGACTTGGTGGTCTGTCCGCTCAATCTGGTATTGCAACACGGGCTAAATCAATAAAAAAGTGGAGGGGGGGTCACAAAAGTGAAAAGGAACTCAAACGCGTCTGCGTTTGGGCCTCCTACAACCGTTGTGGGGCAGAGGAGTGACATCTCTAATTAAAGTAATCTCAAGACCAGCCACTTGCAAAGCACGTATGGCGGTTTCTCTACCAGATCCTGGGCCTCTAACAAGGACCTCTATCTGACGCATGCCTTGCTCTAAAGCACGCCTTGCTGCAGCCTCAGCGGCAGTTTGTGCGGCAAATGGTGTGCCTTTCCTTGCACCTTTAAAGCCACTTGCCCCAGCCGAAGACCATGAAATGACCTCACCATTAGTATCAGTAATTGAAACAATAGTGTTGTTAAAGGTGCTTTGAATATGCACAACGCCATTTGGAACATTGCGCTTTGATTTTTTAGAACCTGTTTTCTTTGCTTGTGTGGCCATTAGGTTGGGCCTTGATGAGATGAAATTGTGTATAAAGCCTTAAAAAGGCTAATTGAAGATTTAATTTATTTTTTCCTACCTGAGACTGTTTTACGAGAACCTCGTCGAGTACGAGCATTTGTCCTCGTACGTTGTCCCCGAACTGGCAGGCTCATTCTGTGACGACGACCACGAAGACATCCAATGTCTTGCAATCGTTTCAAAGCCATTCCTTCTTGTCTGCGCAAATCTCCTTCAAGAGTGAATGATTCAACAGCGCCACGAAGCTTTTGGACATCTCCATCACTTAAATCCTTAACTCTAATGTCAGGATTTACCCCAGCTGTAGAGAGGATGGTTTTGGCCCGAGTAAGACCAACTCCATAAATGTATGTGAGTGCAACCTCAACCCGCTTTTCGCGTGGTATGTCGATGCCTGCGATCCTTGCCACTTAAGTTTGAATCAAAAGGAAGTTTGTAAGAAAAGGAAAAATTGAATTAAAAAACCTTTTCTGAGATTTAGGGCCAAAAGATTAACCTTGGCGCTGTTTGTGCTTTTGGGTAGCAGTGCAAATTACCATTACCTTGCCGTGGCGACGAATCACCCGGCATTTCTCGCACATTTTTTTGACTGAGGCTCGCACCTTCATTGTGTGAGGCTGTCCAATTTGCAAACTTTAATTTTACTACATTGTTCAATTTAAAAAATTTCTTATTCGAGTAGCCACATCTTCTACGGATCCTTCACCTTGAATAGTCTCAAGAATTCCTAAATCACTATAAAAAGAAATCAAAGGAGCAGTCTTCTCTTTGTAAATCTCCAAACGGTTTCTAATGACTGATTCGTTATCATCTGATCTCCCACGATTCAAGAGCCTTTTAAGCAAAATCTCATCATCTAAAACTATTAGCAAAACTGCTTGAATAGGCTGAGAAAGCTCTTGAAGCAATTGTTGCAAAGATTGAGCTTGCAAAAGATTTCTAGGAAATCCATCCAAAAGCCAACCTGATTCAACATCATTTATTAACCTTTTCTTAACTATAGAAAGCACAATTTCATCCCCAACCAATTCTCCTTTATTCATAATCGCATCAGCTTCTTTACCTAAGGGAGTTTTAGCTGATACTTCAGCACGCAATAAATCACCTGTTGACAAATGGTTTAGGCCTCTATCTTTGCAAACAAGTTCTGCTTGTGTCCCCTTGCCAGCACCAGGAGGGCCTAAAAATAACAATCTGCTTTTCATGCCACCAAAATAAAATATTTATTGTCGAACGAGACCTTCATATCTTTGAGAAATTACATAAGTTTGAACCTGTTTAGCAGTATCTATAGCGACTCCAACAAGTATTAACAAAGAAGTTGCTCCTAAACCCTGAAAAGTCTGGACATTCGTTGCTCTTTCAACTGCAGCTGGCACGATTGCAACAGATCCCAGGAAAAGACCTCCAAGCAAAGTAAGACGATTTTGAACTCCTGAAAGATATCTAGCAGTTGCACTACCAGGCCTAACACCAGGAAGTGCAACCCCACCTCGTTTCAAATTTGCTGCTATATCAATAGGGTTAATAGTTAATGATGCATAAAAATAAGCAAAGCCCAAAATCAAAGCAAAAAAAGTCAGGGCATATGGCCAGGGGTTTGAAGCTGAGGGGTTTAAAGCGCTGGCAGCTCTAATCAACAAAGGGTTCTTTGTAAAATTTGCAATTGTTATTGGAAGAAAGATTAATGCAGAAGCAAAAATAATTGGCATTACTCCACCTGCATTGAGTTTTAAAGGTAAATAACTCTGCCTATTAGGCAATAAAGCCGTCCCACCAATTTGTCTCTTGGCACTTACAATTGGCAATCTCCGAGCACCTTCCTGTACAAAAATAATTCCAACAATTGTGATTAAAAAAACAATTAAAAGAACAATTATCCCAACCACATCATTTCTATCTCCAGTTTGTGCCTTCTCAATAGTAGAACTTAAAGCGCGAGGAAGAGTAGCGACAATATTTAAGAAAATCACTAAAGATGCACCTTGTCCTATGCCTCGTTCAGTAATAATTTCACTAAGCCACATAACTATCATTGAACCTGTAACTAGAGCAATCGCAGTTTGTAAAACAAAGGAAACTTCACTAAGACTTTCAATGGCATATTTTCTTAGAATTAAAGCAAAAACAATACTTTGCATAAGTCCCCAACCTAGAGCTACATATCTGGTTATTTGCGCGATTTTCCTTCTGCCAGCTTCTCCCTCATTTTTTTGCAAATCTTCTAACTGAGGCAATGCAGCTGTTAAAAGTTGAATAATGATTGAAGCGTTAATAAATGGAAGTATTCCAAGAGCAAATATGCCCAGAGTTGATATACCTCCTCCAGTAAAAATATCTAGAAAGCCAATTAACTGACCTCCTTGTTGAATAAACTCTTTAAAAGCCTCTCTATCAATTCCTGGAACAGGTATATAAATCCCAATCCTCACCAAAAGTAAAATGCCTAAAGTTGTTAAAACACGTCCTCTTAATTCCTTACTTACCACTAGCTGAGTGACTACTTCAGCTGCACTTGGGTTACGGCCTCTGCTAACAAGCATTTAAAAAATTTCAGTATTGAATGCTAATAAGTTCAATCTAATCTAAACAGATTTTTTGTCCTCAAAAGTTTCACAGGTACCCCCTGCTGCTTCTATTTTGCTTTTCGCAGAAGCAGTAAAAGCAGAAGCTTGGACATTAAGCTTTACCTTGAGACTGCCATTGCCAAGAATCTTCAAGGGATGTTTTGGACTAGTCACAATACCTTCTTTAACCAAAACATCTAAATTGACTGTAGTTCCTGCTTTGAGATCATTTAAGGCAGAAACATTTACAACACTAAAGTTTTTCTGATTTACCAGAGGAAAGTGTTTAAGTTTGGGCACTCTTCTATAAAGAGGCATTTGCCCTCCTTCAAAACCTGGTCGAGTAGGCCTTCCTGAACGAGACTTTTGACCTCTCATCCCAAAACCACAGCTTGCGCCCTGGCCTGCAGCTATCCCCCGCCCTTTTCGTAATTTCCTACGCCGAGCTCCTGAATTTGATTTTAAAGAGTCGAGTTTAATAGTCATGAGAATTAAGAGTAAATCTGTTCAAGAGGGATTCCTCGCTCTTTTGATGTTGCCTTGTGAGTACGAAGTTCTGCCAATGCAACCATTGCAGCTCTTGCATTATTTAATGGTGTCTTACTACCAAGCCTTTTTGCAAGAACATTTTTAATGCCAGCTAATTCTAAGACTGTGCGAATCGAACCTCCAGCAATTACTCCTGTACCCGGAGCAGCAGGACGAATCAAAACGCTAGCAGCACCATCTCTTCCATTAGAAAGAGTAGGAATTGAACTATGTCTGGTTAATGGGACTCTTACAAGATTTTTCTTTCCATCTGCAACTCCTTTCCTAACTGCGCCTATTACATCTCCCGCCTTGCCAACTCCTACGCCAACTTGTCCTTTCTCATTTCCAACGACAACAATTGCCCTGAAACTCATTTTCTTACCGCCTTTTACAGTCTTAGAAACTCTTCGAATCTGAACAACTCTCTCTTGCCATTCAGAATCTCGATCATGCTTACGGTCTGATCGACGATTTCTTCTCTCCCCTCGATTCCCACCTTTACGTTGGTCCTGATTGCCACCCGCAGCTGATGGAACAGAAGAGTCTTTGGATTTGTTTTTTGTTTTAGTTTCAGACATGGTTGGTAACAGAAATCAAAATTTAAGACCTGCTTGACGGGCAGCGCTGGCCAAAGCCTTAACCCTACCGTGGTAAAGGTTACCCCCACGGTCAAAAACCACTTGATCTATGCCCTGGGCAAGTGCACGCTTAGCAAGAAGTGAACCCACTGCAGTAGAAGCATCACAACTACTTCCATTGGCCTGCAGAGTTTCTCGAAGATCCTTGTCTAGTGTTGATGCAGAGCAAATAGTGCTTTGAGAATCATCATTAATCACTTGAGCATAGATGTGATTATTAGAACGAAATACAGCAAGGCGCGGTCGCTGATCTGTTCCATTTAAATAACGCCTTAATCGTTTATGGCGTTTCTGTGTTTGCTGTTTTTTAGATGGTGTTGACATGATTAAAGTGAGATCATTGTTAAAAGAAAGGTTGAAATTTATTTCTTACCAGACTTACCTGCCTTTCTAATAATTTTTTCTCCTTCATATTTAATCCCCTTACCTTTGTATGGCTCAGGGGGGCGGATAGATCGAATCTTTGCAGCTTCATTACCAACAAGCTCTTTATCTACCCCTGAAACTGTGACATTCGTATTGTTTTCAACAGCAAAAGTTATTCCCTCTGGAGGAATCACTTCTACAGGGTGGCTATATCCTGCACTAACAACCAATTTTTTTCCTTTTACTTGAGCCCTTGAACCGACTCCAACGATTTCTAACTTTCTTGAATAACCTTTACTAACTCCTTCAACCATATTTGCAACTAATGAGCGAGACAATCCATGTCTTTCTCTAGACTTTCTTTTAGAACTTGTAGCAGAAACGATAATTGAATCATCGACCTGACTAATACTTACACCTTCTGGAAGAGTTTTATGCAACTCCCCTTTAGGGCCTTTTACAGTAACCGAAAGGCCATCAAGAGTTACAGCTACCTTTTCAGGTACAAGAATAGGTTGTTTACCAATGCGAGACATAATTAAACTCCTAATACACGTAACAGAGGACTTCACCGCCGACGCCCTTCTTGCGAGCATCACGATCGCTCATCACCCCTTTAGAAGTAGAGATAATAGCCACTCCTAGGCCACCTAAAACCTTAGGCAAGCCTCGAGTGTTTTTATATATCCTTAGTCCAGGTTTACTTACTCTTTGCATAGAGCGAATTGTTGGATGACGATGCTTGCCGCTGTACTTCAACTCAAGAATAAGTTGTGTTTTAAAGCCTTCTCCTTCTTCACTAATTTGTGCAATAAATCCTTCCTGTTGAAGAACCTTAGCGATGCTTCTTGACATACGAGAAGCAGGAATACGAGTTGTTTGATGACGTTTTTCACTTGCGTTTCTAATGCGAGTGAGCATGTCAGAAATTGGATCGTGATTAGCCATATGTTTTTAAGCTCAATTACTACGGAAAGGAATTCCCAACGCTTTTAAGAGAGCTTTGCCCTCTTCGTCGGATCTAGCACTAGTAACTATGGTTATATCCATTCCTCTAATTGCATCTATTTTATCGAATGAGATTTCTGGGAAAATCAATTGTTCCTTCACACCAAGTGTGTAATTCCCACGACCATCAAAGCTCTTAGAACTCACACCTCTGAAATCTCTAATTCTTGGTAATGCAAGATTAATAAGGCGTTCCAAAAACGCATACATTCTTTCGCCTCTTAAGGTGACAGAACATCCAATTGGCATGCCCTGACGAATTTTGAAACCAGCTATTGCTTTTTTTGCTCTGGTTACTAATGCTTTTTGTCCAGTAATAGTTGCCATCTCAGACAGTGAAGCCTCTAAAGTTTTTGAATTTTGTGCAGCTTCTCCTAGTCCCCTATTAACGTTGACTTTCACAACTTTAGGAACCTGATGGATATTAGAGAGACCCAAGTCTTTCAGCAGTTTGGGCCGAATTGTCTCTCGATAGCGATTTTTGAGTGACATGATTGATGAAGAAATGAATTCTGGTCTTTGTCAGAATTTAAAAATGGACAAAATTAATTGAGAAAGAACATGAAATAGCAAAAACAAACTCATTAGAACGGGTGAATTAATCAATCAACTCACCAGTTTTTTTAAGTCGTCGTTTTTTTGAACCGTCTTTGTCAACAAAAACCTCGACTCTGCTAGCAACCTTTTTTTTAGTCGAATAGAGCATCACATTCGAAGCATGAACAGAAGCTTCTTCGGTCACTATTCTTCCTGTTTCTCCCTCTTGTGTTGGTTTTACATGACGAGTCCGAAGATTAATACCTTCAACAATTAAGCGATTCTCATAAGGCAAAGTTCTTAAAACTTCTCCTGTTTTCCCTTTCTCTTTACCATTAATGACCTGGACAGTATCTCCTTTGCGAATACGCATTTTCACTCGAGAAGTCAAAGACTTATTTTTTTGATTGAGGTTCATCATTTAAATCACCTCCGGAGCCAAAGAAACAATTTTAGTGAAGTTCCTATCTCGCAATTCACGAGCTACAGGTCCAAAAACTCGAGTGCCTCTAGGGTTCTTATCTTCATTAATCAAGACAGCAGCATTATCGTCAAAACGAATGGAATTGCCTGTTTCTCGCCTAAGTGTTGCTTTAGTACGCACAACCACAGCTTTAACTACGTCAGACTTTTTGACCCCCATATTTGGGAGAGCATCCTTTACAGCGGCAACAATCACATCACCTACATGGGCATATCTCCTGTTCGATCCTAAAACCCTGATGCACTGAAGCTTTTTAGCTCCACTGTTGTCTGCAACAGTCAAAAATGTTTCTTGCTGAATCATTTTGCCACCTCCTTAGTAGATCTAAGGACTTCGGCAATAGTCCAACGTTTAGTTGCGCTTAGAGGACGTGTTTCTGTAATTCGAACTTTGTCCCCAACCTTGCAATTGTTGTCAGCATCATGAACTTTGTAGCGAGAAGTTCTACTAATGATCTTCTGATAGATGGGGTGTGGGAAACGATTTTCAACCGCTACAACCACTGTTTTGTCCATCTTGTCACTAACGACTGTGCCAACCCTTTCCTTAAGTGCCATGATTTCTAGTATTAGGAGGAGGTAGAGGAGCGACTTCTATCGCTCTGAACCGTTAAAAGTTGAGCCAGCTGAATACGTGCTTCTTTAAAACGGTGTGATTTTGTTAGCTGCCTTGTGGCACGCTGAAAACGAAGATCAAAGAGCTCCTTACGAATCTCATTAATCTTGTTTTGGATGTCATCATCAGTGAGCTTTGTCACCTCAGAAATGTCAGGTTTAGCCATGATTAAGACTCCACGGTGGCAACTTTTGTCCCAGAAGATGGCTCATCAGATTCAGAAGAATTGTTTTCTACTTCATCTGATATGGACATTGCCTTATTAGAAGGCTTGCCAAGCTGAGTAGGGGTTTCACCTTCTGCCAAAGCTATAAACTTTGTTTTGACAGGCAATTTGTACTGAGCAAGGCGCATGGCCTCACGAGCAATGGATTCAGTAATTTCTTCGCCACCCATTTCGAAAAGAATTCGACCTGGTTTAACAACTGCAACCCAAAATTCAGGGTTACCTTTTCCTGATCCCATGCGAGTTTCAGCAGGCCTCATAGTCACAGGCTTGTCAGGGAAGATGCGTATCCAAATCTGACCACCCCGCTTGACATAACGAGTCATAGCTCTTCGACTCGCTTCAATTTGTCGAGATGTTACCCACCCACAATCTTGAGCTTGCAAAGCAAATTGACCAAAAGCAATTTTATTGCCTCTAGTAGCAACACCTCTCATGCGACCGCGTTGTTGCTTCCTGAATTTTGTTCTTTTAGGACTGAGCATGATTAAACCTCCTTATTTGCCATCATTGGATCTATCCTCAAATTCTTGAGGCCGTCTATTACCCTTTCTTCTAGGGCTAGCGCCAACTGGTATAGGTTGATCTTCTTTCGAAAGAACTTCTCCTTTAAAAACCCAGACTTTTATTCCAAGTACTCCATAAGTTGTATTGGCAGTTTTATTTGCATAGTCAATCTCTGCTCGAAGAGTATGCAATGGAACCCGGCCTTCTCGAGTCCATTCAGAGCGTGCAATCTCTGCTCCATTTAATCTTCCTCCAACTTGAATCTTCAGACCAAGCACTCCTGCTCTTTGAGCCCGTTGAACAGCCATTCGTATTGTTCTTCTAAAAGCAACGCGCTTCTCTAATTGTTGAGCTATATATTCAGCTAAAAGGTGAGCATCAGCATCTACTCTTTCAATTTCAACTACGTTAATTCGAACTTGACGACTCCTGTCGCCAATTGTTTTTTGAATCCCGGACCTAAGTTCTTCAATTCCACTACCTTGTCGGCCAACAATTACACCTGGTCTTGCAGTTTTCAGCTCAACTTCTAGTTGGTCAGCTTTTCTTGCAATGACAACATCACTAATGCCTGCCGAAGAATATTTCTTGTGGATAAAACTTCTAATTCGATCATCTTCTTGAAGAAGAAGAGGATAAGTCTTACTGGATGCATACCAGCGAGAACGATGCTCTTGGGTAATACCAAGGCGCAAGCCATTTGGGTGAATTTTATGTCCCATCAGTCAGAAGCCTCGGGGGTATTTGATTCAGTAGAAGAAGCCACAGCAATACTTATGTGGCAAGTCTGTTTTTTAATTGCAAAAGCTCTACCTTGAGCTCTTGGACGATATCTTTTCATTGAAGGGGCCATATCAGCTGTTGCTTTAGCAATAACCAAAGAAGCAGGGTCCAACCCCATATTATTCTCTGCATTTGCTACAGCTGAACGTAATACCTTAGTAATAGGTCCAGTGGATCTATAAGGCATAAATTCAAGCATGATCAAGGCATCCCTATAAGTACGCCCTCGAATTTGATCAAGCACACGTCGAACTTTTGAAGCCGATCCACGGATATAACGTCCATGGGCTTGAGCAAGGGAGGTTTGAGAAGAAGAATTGGCCATATTAACGAGCTCCTTTTTTATCTTTGATATGACCCTTATAGGTTCGAGTTGGAGCAAACTCACCTAACTTATGACCAACCATTTGTTCAGTTATAAAAACTGGGATGTGTGTTTTGCCGTTATGCACAGCAATTGTATGGCCAATCATAACTGGAAGGATAGTTGAGGCTCTAGACCAAGTTTTGA
>QCHV01000011.1 GCA_003217035.1 Prochlorococcus sp. AG-402-G22 | reverse complement strand
ATCATACGGTTGAGGTGAAACAGCCAATATTATGGTTTCAACATCTATAGAATTAACTCTATCTAAATATTCTTTAAATGTAAGTATAGAAGACTTATATGCTGGGAAATCCCTTTGAGCTAAAGCAGCTGAACCAAAGTCTGGAAAAAGTATAATCAACTTTTTATTGTGATCATCAATTTTTTGAGCAATCCTAATTACTAATGGAGCAAGCTTTAAACCATTAAAAGCTAAGTTAATTTTCAACCTATTCTCCTTACATTGATTTATACATGCCATTAATGAAATAAACAATTGTTGCTCTGCCTCTTTAAGATCAACTGGTAACGCGGGCTTCATAAAATTAATAATTTTAATACATTTCTTTGCTTACGGATTCTATTACATCAGATAATATATTTGGTACCAAATTCAGTTCATTGAAATTAATCCAAGGACCAAGGCTTAGCCTTAAAACTGATTGTCGGAAACTTTTATCTATACCAATTGCTTCTAATATCGGACTGTCCGATAGATTAGATGAAGAACACGCTGTTCCACTGCTAACATAAATACCTTTTTCAGATAAAAGCCTTACCAACACACGAGAAGGAATTGGATTATTTCTGTTATTAGCCACTAAAATTGAAATATGATGGGGTAGTCTTTTCGTTGGGTGACCAATAAGACTAATTCCTTCTAATCTCAATAATGATTCTCTAAATTCAGTTGTAATTTTAGAAACTGGATTATTATCAAATATAGTATTCTTATTATCAATTATTACTTTATGTTTTATATTCAAAATTGCTAAAGACAATGCACTGATTAATGAAGCTGGTTGTGTGCCTGGTCTAATAGAGCTTTCTTGAGCGTCCAGTTTTTGTTTCTTTGAAAGCATATCAAAGATCCTATTGCCTACTATTAACATTCCAATACCTATAGGACCCTGAAATTTATGTGCTGATAACGATAAAAAGTCAAAATTGAACTTATCTAATGGTAGTAATCCTTGAGATGCAACTTGTGTTGCATCAGTATGAAATAGTATCTTACGTTTAACACACTCTTTTGATATTAAATCAATAGGTTGTATAGAACCAATTTCACTCTGCCCCCAAATTAAAGAAACAAATTTTGTAGGTGGTGATAGGAGTTCATCTATATATTCAAGTTTGACAATTCCATATTTATCTACTGGCCAAAGTACAATTTTCCAGCCTTTTTTCTCTAATGATTTAGCAGCATATATTACCGATGGATGTTCAACACTGCTTATAACAAGGCGACCTGGTTTACAATCCTCTAACCCATTTTTGAAAGATAAGTAGTTAGATTCTGTTGCTCCTGAAGTGAAGATAATTTGATCAGGAGCTATTCTATATCTATTTGCTATTTCGTTCCTACTTCTTTCGATTATTTCTGATGCTCTTAATCCATATTTATGAAGGCTAGAGGGATTGCCCCACAGAGAATCATTGATTCTAGATACTTCATTGGAAATTAGATCTAAAGGAGGAGCCGTTGAGCAAGCATCTAAATATAGATTGAGATCATTAATCATTTATATATCAAAACTACCAGAAAATACATGTTCAGCAGGGCCAGACATGAATATTGAACCTGATAGATTTGGCCAGTTAATATTAAGGCTTCCCCCTGGCAGGTTTACTATTACATTTTCATTTACATAACCCAGTTTAGAAAGAACTGCTACTGTTGCGCAAGCTCCTGTACCGCAGGCAAGAGTTTCTCCTGCTCCTCTTTCCCAAACTAAAATATTTATTGAATCAAGGTTTATTATGTTAACAAAGTGAACGTTAGTTTTTTGAGGGAATAAATGATGATGTTCAATTCTACTTCCCAATTCACTTACTGAAAAATTTTTTAGTTCTTCTAACAAGATAACAGCATGAGGATTTCCCATTCCTGCTGAATAAACATCAACTAAATTGTTTTCGATTTCAATTTTTGCTGTAGGTACATTATTTATACTTTCTGTCATTAGTGTTGGAATAAGAGACTTTTCGAATGTAGGTATACCCATGTTAACAACTATATTTGCCTCGTTATCGACTTCTACAACAATAGAACCAGCTAGTGTTTCAATCCTGTAGCTATTCAGAGATTTATAGGTTTCACTGTCAAGCAAATATTTAACTAGGCAACGTATTCCATTACCACACATTTCAGGTTCACTTCCATCTGAATTAAATATTCTCATTCTAAAGTCAGAGTTATCATTTGATGGCATAACAAAGATAATTCCATCAGCCCCAATCCCAAAATTTCTACTACAAATTCTTTTAAAAAGATTTAAATTCGGTTCAATAAATTTATTGGATACACTGTTATTAAGGCAATCGATAATAATAAAATCATTTCCTATCCCATGATATTTTTGAAATTTGATAGTTTCCATCTAGCTGTACCAAAAGTAATTATAGAGATAAGTTAGGGTTGTGAATCTATATTAGTTAATCATCTGCTCGAAATACCTCTCTGAGGTTAATATTAGTTGTACAAGTCTGAAACATCAATTTAGCCAATTAAGTGACAGATACTAAATCGAAGCAAAGTTTGTCCTCTGAAAGCTACAAACCTCAAGAACTAGAAGGTAAATGGCAAAAGGCATGGAGAGATAGTGGTATCTACCAAACTTGTGAACCTAGTCAGAATCAAGAAAAATTCTACGCCCTATCTATGTTCCCATACCCTTCTGGCAATCTACATATGGGTCATGTAAGAAATTACGTAATAACAGACGTTATAGCTAGACAAAACAAAATGAAGGGAAAGGCAGTTCTCCATCCAATGGGATGGGATGCATTTGGGTTGCCAGCGGAGAATGCTGCTATTGAAAGAAAAATACAGCCAGGTAAATGGACAATGCAAAATATCTCTCATATGAAATCACAACTTAATACGCTTGGACTTTCTATTGATTGGGATAGGGAACAAAATACTTCAGCAAGTGAATACTACAAGTGGACACAATATCTTTTTTTGGAACTATTTCAATCAGGTCTGGCTTATCAAAAATTAGCAGAAGTTAATTGGGATCCAATAGATCAGACAGTTTTAGCCAACGAACAAGTAGATGCTGAAGGTAGATCCTGGAGATCAGGAGCAATAGTTGAGAAGAAAAAGTTAAGTCAATGGTTCCTAAAAATAACTAATTACGCTAACGATTTACTTGGTGATTTAGATAAACTTACAGGCTGGCCAGAAAAAGTTAAGTTAATGCAAGAAAACTGGATAGGTAAATCAAATGGTACACGTATATCCTTCAAATTAGAAGGATTCGATGATTTAAATTTAATAACATTCACGACTAGGGCCGATACATTACATGGTGTAAGTTATATAGCAATTGCTCCAGAAAGCGAATGGATAGAAGGACTCATCCCAGATAATTATAAATCTATTGTAGAAAAGTTTAGGACCAAAGTATCTTGTCTAAATGATAGGCAAAGAACATCAGAATCTAAGGATAAATCAGGAGTATATATAGGAGTAAATGCCATTAATCCTATAAATAATGAAATAGTACCGATATGGATGGCTGACTATGTGCTCTCAGGATATGGAACAGGTAATGTAATGGGTGTTCCAGCCCATGATGAAAGAGATTTCGAATTTGCAAAAAAATATAAACTTGCAATTAAATATGTAATAAAGAATAAAAATAAAGTCGACGAAAGCAAACTAAGCTGTTACACAGAGGCAGGCACAATGATAAATTCTGCGGAATTTAATGGATTGGATTCTGAAGAAGCAATCAACAAAATTACAACAAAAGGTATTAACAATAATTGGGCTGAGAAAGTTACAACCTACAAGCTAAGAGACTGGTTAATATCAAGACAACGTTATTGGGGGAGCCCAATACCAATAGTTCATTGTAAAACTTGTGGAGTAATACCTGTTCCAAAAAATCAATTGCCCGTATTGCTACCAACAAATGTTGAACTTAATTCAAAGGGCTCTTCTCCATTAAAGAATTCCGACTGGACAAAAACCAAATGTCCAGTTTGCAATGGTAGAGCTACTCGTGAATCAGACACCATGGACACTTTTATGTGTTCATCATGGTACTTTTTAAGGTTTGCCGATCCTGGAAATACTAAAAGTCCATTTGACAAAGATTTAGTTAGTAAATGGCTACCAGTAGACCAATATGTCGGAGGAATAGAACACGCAATACTCCATTTATTATATGCAAGATTCCTAACTAAGGCATTAAAGAAAAACAACTTGATAGCTATAGATGAACCTTTCAAAAAATTGTTAACTCAAGGAATGGTTCAAGGTATTACATATAAAAATCCCCAAACTAATAAATATATTAGTCCTGATTTGATTGATTCAACAACCAACCCTAAAGACCCTATTTCTGGTGAGGGGCTAGAGATTATCTATGAAAAAATGTCCAAGTCTAAATATAATGGAGTAGACCCATCATCAGTAATATCAAAATATGGAGCAGATACAGCTAGAATGTTTATATTATTCAAGGCTCCACCAGAAAAGGACTTAGAGTGGAGTGATTCTGATGTAGAGGGTCAATATAGATTTCTGCAAAGGGTATGGAGATTGGTCAAAGACACTAATAAGAAATTTATTATTGATTTATCAGACAAGTCAACATATAAAGTTGACGATTTGAATAGCTCTGAGCTAGAGCTTAGGTTATATGTAAACAAAGCAATAAAAGAAATAGGACATGACTTAGAAAAAAGCAATCAATTTAATACAGCTATTTCAGAGCTGATGAAACTTACAAATAACATGAATAACTTAATTAATAATTGTAGGAGTTCTATAGTAAATGAATCCATCTCAATACTTCTAAGGATACTTGCTCCATTTGCGCCTCATATTGCAGAAGAGTTATGGGAAAGTCATAACGGAAAAGATAGTATTCACAGTCAATATTGGCCATTACATGATGAATCAGCATTGGTTCAAAACGAATTTGAACTAGTAATTCAAATTAATGGCAAAGTAAGAGGTAAGATCAATGTTAATTCAAATACAAGTAAAGGAGAATTAGAACAGATAGCTGTGGAATCTGAATTGGCTAGTAAGTGGTTAAAAGGTAAGTCTATTGTAAAAGTTATCGTTGTACCAGGAAAACTTGTGAATATAGTAGTTTCTAATTAACTTTGTACTTTAGTTTAATATCACTCGGACTACTCCATGAGCCTTCTACAATTATATTACTATTATTAGAGGCCATACTCCTAGCTATTAAAAATATAGATTCTTTACTAGATCCATTTATATTATTTGAAATTTCTGCTATTGAATGAGTTTTGCCATCTAATAAGTAGTTTTCTATTTCTGACTTTAATAATAAGATTTCTGATGCTGCTTTTTTGCCAGCCTCAACACCTGGTTGATCATAAGCATTAATATCGATTAATTCTGCGTATATTCCTACAGTTCTTTCGAATAATGCAATCAATGCTCCAAGAGTTGATTCATTGAAGGTTTTAAGCGTAATAGTTAAACTCTGTCTGTTATTTTGACTTAATGCAAGTCTAGTACCTTGAAAAAATCCTGATAGGTGATCGCCTGTTGATCTTCCATTAATTATTGGCAATTGATTGTTTTGCAAAACCTCTATAAAAGATACAAAAAAATTATCAATTCCATCTCGTAATTGTTGAACATAGGCATGCTGATCAGTCGAACCTTTGTTGCCATAGACTGCTAGACCTTGATTAACAACCCTTCCTTTTCTATCATTTTTTTTGCCTAAGGACTCCATTACAAGCTGCTGCAAGTACCTACTAAATACCTCTAAGGAATCTCGATAAGGAAGTACAACCATATCCTTTAATCCTTTTCCTTGTCCGGATGCATACCAGGCTGCAGCTAGCAATACTGCAGGGTTAGCTAATAGATTTGTGTTTCGAGTGAGTTTATCCATCTGCGCTGCTCCTGAGAGGAATGAATTTATATTTGAATTGATTAGTGCTAAGGGCAAAAGGCCTACTGCCCCAGTAATACTTGTTCTCCCTCCTACCCAGTCAGGCAAGTCAAATGTTTTGAGCCAATTCTCCGATACAGCTAGATTATCTAATTTGCTGTTTTTCATTGTGATGGCTATAGCGCGGGATGCCCAATTACATCCTGTCTTTTCAAGTGCAAAACGAGCTTGATCCATTCCCATTTGAGGCTCGGGAGTACCACCAGATTTACTAACAATGACAAATAGTGTTGTAGCTAGTCTTGATGATAATTTATTAATAGTATTAGAAATGCCAATAGGATCTGTATTATCAATAAAATGGAAATTCAAGCCAGAGTTTAACTTCTGAAGAGATTTAACTATTAATAGAGGCCCAAGCCCACTACCCCCAATGCCTATCCAAAGCACATCCGTAAATGGTAGCCCTGCATCATTAGTTTGCTCTGATGCCAATATTGAATGTGCAAATGTTTCTATCTCACATAATTCTTGTTTGATAGATTGGGAAATCTTGTTGTCAGGTGACAATTCTGGATCTCTAAGCCAATAGTGACCAACCATTCTTTTTTCATCTTGATTTGCTATAAAGCCATTCTCCAGGTTTGACATTGCTGATAAGGCATTCTCAAAATGGGGAGTCAACTGAGCAAAGTCATCCTTATTAATCTTCATTCTGCTTATATCAAGCCACAAACCTAGATTTTCGTCATGCCATAAAAGCTCATCAAATCTTTTCCACTGATTTTGGCTGTCAGATGGGTTGTAGTCTGGCAGGTTCATATTTTTGAGTGCCAATTCTGAATCTGTATCAACTACAGTATGATATATCGATTGGTAAATATTTTGATAATCCAACAAATTACAGTAAATAAAAACATTTAGTAATCGATATAAGTAAATTCGTGCTATAATAGAAGATTATAAAGTTAAATAGATATTAATTAGCTCCCAATGGTAAGTAAATATTTGGAAGGTTTAACTTGGCCAAGCATAGATTTGATGCCAATGCTAGATCCTGTTTTAAAAATAGGAGTTATGGCTTCTGGTAGAGGCTCTAATTTTGAAGCGTTAGTGAAAGCCACTCTAGATAATACATTAAATGCACAAGTCGAGTGCTTAATTGTCAACAAAGAAGAGTGTGGAGCTCGTCTAATAGCAGATAGATATAATATTCCTTGTTATTTTTTTGATCATCGAAAATATGAGAAAAGGGAGGATTTAGATAAAAAAATAATAGAAGTGCTTAGTTTATATAAAATAGAAGGAGTTGTCATGGCAGGATGGATGAGGATAGTAACGCCAGTATTAATTAATAAGTTTCCTGATAGACTTATCAATATTCATCCTTCACTTCTTCCAAGCTTCAAAGGGAATAGAGCTATTAAACAATCATTAGAATCTAATGTCAAAATCACAGGATGTACGGTTCATCTTGTTAGAGAAGCGGTTGATACAGGTCCAATATTAATTCAAACTGCAATACCTGTATTTAGTGATGACAATGAAGAAACTCTTCAAAGGAGAATGCAGATTGAAGAACATAAAATTTTAATAAATGGAGTAGCTATAGCAGCTTCTAGATGGAGGGAAACTAATCAGGGATAAAAAGTTTGTAATGGCAAGCCTAGATCTTGTTCATAACCTGCCATTAGATTTAAGTTTTGTATGGCTTGACCAGATTGTCCCTTAATGAGGTTGTCTATTGCTGAAATAAGAATAAGTCTTCCATTTCTTGTATCAACTTGAACTGATATTGAAGCCTTATTAGTATATCTAACCCACTTAGTAGATGGATAACAGCCAACGGGAAGTATATCTATAGTTTTATAATTACGATAGAAGGCTTCTAAAACAACACTGCAGTCATCGGAAGTTAAACCTGGATCTCTTAATCTTGCATAAACTGTAGATAATAAGCCCCTTACCATTGGTAGTAGATGAGGAGTGAATTGTAGCTCTATAGGTTTACCAGCAATAGATGTAGCAATTTGCTCTATTTCAGAAGTATGCCTATGCTCCAATACAGAGTAAGGAGCTATAGATTCAGAACATTCAGCTAGAAGTAGATGCTCTTTAGGGTCTCTTCCTCCACCTGATGTGCCACTTTTAGCATCTATAATTATACTGTCGGTATCTATTAGACCTTGTTTAAGGAAGGGAAGTAAAGGAAGCAGTGAGGCTGTTGGGAAACAACCAGGGCAAGCGACTAATTTAGCTGACTTAATTTCATTTTGATTCCATTCTGGGATCCCATAAACCGCCTCACTACAAATTAAATCATCGTTTCTTGAGAATTTTTCTGACTCACTTGAATATATCTTCTTCCATAGACGCAAAGAACGGTATCTATAGTCAGCAGACAAATCAACAACACGAACATTTCTATTCAGAAGTTCTGGTGTTAATTGAGAGGAAAGACCATTAGGAAGACTAAGCAAGGCAAAATCAGAACATTTAGAAATCTCTTCTGGGTCTGGCCTTTGAATTATGTAATCTGATTCAAGTTTTAAAAAAGGCGTTATGTCATTCCAATGATTACCAGCTGTTCTCTGTCCTCCCAAAAAAGAAACATTAAATTCGGGATGATTTTTTAACAACCTAACTAATTGGATACCTCCATAGCCAGAGGCTCCTACTACCGCGACACGATTTGCTTTATTGTTTGAAGGATGCATAAGATTTTTGTTAGGCAGTCCCCCTAATGGACTTTTAATAAATGGCCTAAATCACAATTATCAGTTTATTTAACTAAATCATCTAAAACAAGATGAAAAACTTGAAATCAGAAGAGTCGTTAAATATTGTCTTTGATCCAATTGCGGATGCTTTGGCTGCAATACGAAATGGAGAGTGCGTTGTTGTTGTTGATGATGAAAGCAGAGAGAACGAGGGAGATTTAATTTGTGCAGCTCAATTTGCAACACCTCAACAAATAAATTTCATGGCGACTGAGGCCAGAGGCCTTATTTGCCTTGCAATGGATGGTGAAAGGTTAGATAAATTAGATTTACCATTAATGGTAGATCGAAATACAGATTCAAATCAAACGGCATTTACTGTAAGCATAGATGCGGGACCGGAATACGGTGTTTCTACTGGAATATCAGCTGAAGATAGAGCAAGTACAATTCAAGTTGCAATAAATCCTGAAACAAGACCAAACAACTTGCGAAGGCCAGGCCATATTTTCCCATTAAGAGCTAATAAAGGTGGAGTTCTAAAAAGAGCAGGGCATACAGAAGCCGCAATTGATCTTTCCCAATTATCTGGATTAGCTCCTGCTGGAGTCATTTGTGAAATACAGAATTCAGATGGATCAATGGCGCGTCTCCCAGAACTGCAGGAATATGCTAAGAATTGGGGGTTGAAATTAATTTCAATAGCAGACCTTATTAGATATCGATTAGAAAACGAAAGATTCGTATATAGAGAAGCGATTACAAACTTGCCGAGTATATTTGGTAATTTTAAAGCTATTGGCTATAAAAATGAACTCGATGGCACAGAGCATGTCGCTCTAATAAAAGGTAATCTAGGCAAATTAAAAGAACCAGTTCTGGTTCGAATGCATTCAGAATGCCTAACTGGTGATGCATTTGGATCTCTAAGATGTGACTGTAGGCCTCAACTTGAAGCGGCTCTGTCGAGAATCTCTGAAGAAGGAGAAGGAATAGTAGTTTATTTAAGACAAGAAGGCAGAGGCATAGGTCTTATTAATAAATTAAAGGCATATAGCTTACAAGACGGTGGACTAGATACTGTTGAAGCAAATGAAAAATTGGGCTTTCCTGCAGATCTTAGAAATTATGGAGTAGGCGCCCAAATACTTTCTGATCTAGGAGTACACAGACTCAAACTCCTAACAAATAATCCAAGAAAAATTGCAGGCCTAGGAGGTTACGGAATGAAGGTAGAAACTAGAGTCCCTCTAGTTATTTGCCCCGGTGACCATAATGCAGATTATCTCGCCGTAAAGAAAACAAAGTTAGGTCATTTTATGAACGAAAATGAAATTCTGGAATCTACTTCAGCTTCAAAATCAATTATAATATTTTGGGATGGGGTTAATAACCAAGAAGGGATATCCTTATTTAAAAGAGAGGCTGATGACATCGCTAAAAATCTGAACATAGCTCTTTTGCCAGAAGTTAATCCAAGAGTTAATGCTCTTTTAGAAAGACCAATATTTATTTGGAAGGTGAATGATATTAATGGAAATAAAAATATAGAAGCTGAAACTATATATACCTTGTTGAAACTGTTATCCAAATGGGATTCTACAGAAAGAATTGGAATACTTATGTCGAAAAATAAGGAACAGGCATTACATCCTTCACATAATGTACAAAATATATTCTATCCTCTAGATGATATAAGCATAAAAAATATTGAGGGTATAAGCATGTCAGAAATGGAAAGGGTTTCTATTGTCCAAACATGGATCCAATAAAATCAATCTGCTATTGATACCTTTTGTATGCGGGTACCATTTTCTATCGATAAAACAACATCCATATCTTTAGTATTACCAAATACAGTATGAACACCATCTAAATGCGGCTGTGGTTGATGCACTAGAAAAAACTGACTTCCTCCAGTGTTTTTACCTGCATGAGCCATTGATATAGATCCAGCTTCGTGCTTGTTGTTATTAATTTCGCAATCAATTTGATAGCCAGGTCCTCCAGTCCCAGGCATTCCAGTAGCCCCCTGTCTTGTATTGGGACATCCACCTTGAGCCATAAAACCATCTATCACTCTGTGAAAAGCCAAGCCATCATAAAAACCTTCTTTTGCTAATTTCACGAAGTTAGCTACGGTATTAGGAGCATCATCATCAAATAAGTCCAAATTTACTTGACCTTTATCGGTAATGATTTGCGCTTTTTTCATTAATTTTATTGTGAATTTATTAATACTAATGCAAATGGAATAATATGTCTACATTTAAAATTAAATAAAACTTATAAACACATTTATAGGTATTTTCAGAAAGATCATTTAAAGGCAATCACGGAGGTTTTGATTATTTTCTTTAAGCAATTGATTAGCCTTTTCCTTTTCCATACCTGTAATCGCTATTAATAATGCAAGTTTAACAGAACCTTCTGATAATTGAATTAGTTCTATAGCCCTTTCCCTACTAATTTCAGCAATATCAATAATAATTCTAATGGATCTATCTAAAAGTTTAGAATTGGATACTGACATATCTACCATTCTATTTTTATATACTTTTCCAAGGCGAATCATTACACCTGTAGATATAATATTTAACACCATCTTTGTAGCTGTACCAGCTTTGAGACGAGTAGAACCTGTCAGAATCTCAGGTCCTGTGAGCAATCGTATATCTATATCAGAAACTATAGCGGCTTCTTCCTTATTCACTGATGAAATAGATATAGACAAAGCTCCTAAAGTTTTTGAATATTGGAGAGCTGATAAGACATAAGGTGTAGTACCTCCAGCTGTAATACCAACCAAACAATCTTTGGCGGAGAAGGAGCGATTCTTTAGGTCTTCAACAGATAAATATTGGTCATCTTCTAAGCCTTCAGAACTTTTTACTAAAGAAGAATTTCCGCCTGCAATAATTCCTTGTACAAGATCTGGTGGTGTGCAAAAAGTTGGTGGACATTCTGATGCATCCAAGACACCTAATCTTCCAGAAGTACCTGCTCCAAGATAGAAAAGCCGGCCACCATTCCTTAAGGTTAATGCTATTTTATCTATGCACTCTGCTAATTCAGGTATAACCTTTGATACAGCTTTTTGGGGTTCTAAATCCTCTTTTGAGAACAACTTCACTAGATCTATAGTAGGCAAAGAATCAATATCTTTTGATTTAATATTAGATTTTTCAGTTATTAAGTAGCCCCTATCTAGAACATCCATTAATTTAAAATTTAAACCTAGATATTATTATAAGAGATCCTCAAGCTTTTTCCTAATATTCTCAAGCTCCTCGTTTCCTTTTTGTGAGGTCAAGCTATCTTCTTGCCATAAGCTAACATCTAAATTACGTTCTGGCGGAGACAGCATAAGTCGGTCCTCATCTGATTGAGGTACAAATCCTTTCTCTACTAATCTTGCTTTATAACCTGAATTCTCACAAAAAGCTTCCACTTCCTCTCTCTTAATAAGTTGTATATTAGGTTTTGGAAAGTCTTGAGCTTCTAGTAATCCACAATATCTTTCGGCATCATCTCTATCTTCAAACATTAAAACTATTGTTTCTCCTTTTATCTCAAGAGAATGAATACCTTCATTGTCTTTATCTGCAATATAAAGAAGAATATAAATAAGCATGATAGAAGATGACCAAATTTAATTATATAGAAATTATGATCTGTAAGGCTCAACAGACAATTCCTGTAGTCTTCTGTATAAAGCTATTTCTGCTTCTGAAAGATCTGCAGGTATAACAACAACAATTTCTACAATTTGATCACCAGTTAAGTCGTCATACTGCAAACCTCGTCCTCTTAACCTAAGTAAGCGACCAGAAGAGGAGTTGGGGGGTACCTGCAATGTAACGGGTCCATCGAGTGTTGGAATATCTACTGCACAGCCAAACAAGGCATCTGAAGGAAATAATTCAAGTCTATAAAGAACTCTTAAACCATCTATCCTTAAGTCTTCATCTGTTTTGACACGAAGTTGAAGGAAGTGGTCCTCACCTCCAATGACAACTCCTGACAGTCTTAATCTCCAACCATCACCAGCAAAAGGAGGAGTTTCTACCTCGACCCAAGAATTATCGGGCAGCTCTATCTGTATTGATGTACCGTAAAGGGCTTCTTCAGGTGATAATTCAATTAATGATTCTAATTCAGTTGTCTTTTTTACAGGTGGTGGGGGCTGATTAGAAGTTGTTGGTGCATATTTATTATTGTATGAATTAGAACTTTCTTTATAGTCATAATTAATTGATTCAGTGTCTGATTCATCTTCAATATTCAAATCTATGTTGTTAGATTGTTCATCTTTGTATATATCCACCTCATCATCATTTTTAATACCTAATACAATATTGATATATTCATCATAAGTAGGGAATTCATTTTTAAAAAGATCTTCTGGAGGTGTATAAGAATCTAATGAAGCTTCCCAGATCGATCTTTTTTGAGGGTCAGAGAGAACTGCATATGCCTCATTTACAAGTTTAAAGCGCTCTTCAGCATTAACGTCGTTTACGTTTAAATCTGGATGCCACCTTCTGGCTTCTGTTCTGAAGGCTCGTTTTATTGTTGGTAGATCACTTCCTGGTGAGACCCCTAAAATAGACCAATAATCTGGTTTAGTAGTAAATGTCATTATCCCAACTATCTACATCTTTTCTACGAGAATTTGAATTCCTCTCTGACCTGTTCGGTTGATAATCCCATGGATCATCATCCCAATAATCATCAGAAAACAATTCATCTTTAAGAGATCCAAATGTATTTTTAATACCTCTAATAGGATTTGAGTCTGTATTCTTTTCTGCAGAAAGTCTTCTATTTAGACCAAATAATGCCTCTTGTAATGAAGAGACTGCAAGATCTAATTCAGAAAGGTCATTAGTTTCAAGAAAATCTTGTACATCTCTCATTGATAACTCAACAGCTCTTTGTTGGCGTTCTGCTCCATATGGTCCGAGTTCCAAAGAAGCATCTCTTAATCTACGTTCTGCTTGTGCCAATAAAGTTAGAGCATTATTCCTTTGATCAATGGATGCTCTCTTACGTCGATCTTCATTTGCTTTTTCTTTGGCCTCTGTTATCAAACGTTTAACCTCATTTTGATTAAGGTTAGTTCCACCGGAAATACTCACCGATTGTTTACGTCCAGTTGTCCTATCCGTAGCACTTACTTCCAAAAGTCCATTTGAATCTATATCGAAAGCAACCTGAACTTGAGGTACCCCTCTAGGAGCTGGGGGTATTCCACTTAATCTGAACTTACCAAGTGATTTATTGTCTGTGGCCAACTGGCGCTCTCCCTGCCACACATGAATTTCTACAGAAGATTGATTTGATTCTGAGGTACTAAAAACATCGGCTTGTCTTACCGGAATTGGAGTGTTACGTGGAATCAAAACCTTCATTAAACCGCCAATTGTCTCCAGCCCTAAAGAAAGAGGGGTGACATCATTTAAAAGAAGATCTCTTAGTTCACCAGTAAGTATTCCAGCTTGAACAGCTGCTCCAGTAGCAACAACCTCATCAGGATTTACAGATTGGCAAGGAGTAATAGGAACAAATGATTTTACAAGCTGTTGCACCATAGGCATCCTGGTGCTTCCACCTACGAGTACAACTTCCTCTATGTCATCCGTCGACCAACCTGAATCTTTAAGAACAGACTCAACAGGATTAAGAAGTCTGCTAATCAAGTCTCTACATAGTGATTCAAAAGTTTTTCTTTCAAGCTTAGTTTCGATATGAAGAGGACCTTCTTTCCCAGTTGCAATGAAGGGAAGAGATATTGGAGTTGTATTAACCCCTGACAATTCTTGCTTTGCCTTTTCGGCAGCCTCGGAAAGTCTTTGCAGGGCTTGTCGGTCGCGCCTTAAATCAATTCCATTTTTATTTTTAAAATCATCTGCAAGCCAGTCGACAATCTTTTTATCGAAATCATTTCCTCCTAACTGCGTATCTCCAGATGTTGCCTTGACGTCAAATACGCCATTAGATATTCGTAATAATGAAACATCAAAGGTCCCTCCGCCTAAATCAAAAACGAGTACACGAGAGGATGAGCTCTTATCAAATCCATAAGCCAAGGCAGCTGCTGTGGGCTCATTCAGAATCCTTTCAACATTGAGTCCAGCCAATATCGCCGAATCTCTAGTTGCCTGCCTCTGAGCATCATTAAAATAAGCAGGGACGGTAATTACAGCAGAATCGATTGTTTCTCCAAGGTAGGTTTCAGCATCGTCTATTAATTTTCTAATAATGCTAGAAATCAATTCTTCTGGAGCATATTCTCTCTCTGTAATTGGACAAAGAGCTCTAACATTTCCCTGATCATTTGATCTAACTGTATATGGAACAGAAAGACTGTTTTCATCTAGTTCATCCCAACCTCTTCCAACAAACCTCTTTAAGTTAGAAAAAGTATTTTTTGGATTCAAAACAAGCTGTCTTCGGGCCTGTTGACCAACCAACAATTCAGATTCTTTGGTGTAGCCAACAACAGAAGGGGTGGTTCTACATCCTTCCGCATTGGCTATTACGCAGGGCCTTCCTGCTTCCAACACTCCTATTACAGAGTTTGTGGTCCCTAGGTCAATGCCAACGATCCTGCCCATAGGAGCAACTATTGAACCCTAGGGTAACGTTGAAAACTAATTGAACCAAGGTTTTTATGTTTTCATCTCCAAAGATAATCATTTCCTTAATAAAATCTAAGTGAAAAATTATCTATAACTTAAAGAGTATGGATTGTTGTTTTCAGTTCGATGACATCAGAAAACACAACAAAGTACTCCCTGAGAAGGCGACCGAAATCAGAAAAATTAATAGATGAGAGCTTCAGAAAGCTAACTATCGCAATGGCTGCAATGGTTGCTGTAGTACTTGTATCAATATTGCTAGTAGTTTTTTTCGAATCGACTGAGGCAATAGGTCGATACGGACTGAGTTTTTTAGTTACTTCAGAGTGGAACCCTGTTACTGACGAATATGGAGCATTTACAGCAATATATGGAACAATGCTTACATCATTAGCTTCACTTTTAATAGCAATTCCTCTAGGAGTAGGTACTGCAATATTTATAACAGAAAATATTATCCCAGAAAAAATTAGAAATTTAGTAGGCCTAATGGTTGAATTATTAGCTGCTATCCCATCTGTTGTTTTAGGACTATGGGCAATAATGGTAATGGAGCCCTTTTTAAGACCCTTCTTAAAACAATTGCATGAAAATCTTGGTTGGATTCCTATATTTAGTTCTGAACCTATAGGTCCGGGTGTGGCTCCTGCGATTCTTATATTAGTAGTTATGATTCTTCCTATAATTACTTCAATATCAAGAGACTCGATAAATCAAGTCCCAGACAAACTTAGAGAGGCTGCTTATGGAATAGGAGCAACAAGATGGTCAACTATATTTAATATAATTCTCCCAGCTGCTATTTCCGGTATTGCAGGAGGGATACTTCTAGCCTTAGGCAGAGCGATGGGAGAGACAATGGCAGTAACAATGATTATAGGAAACTCTAATAATTTCAGCTGGTCAATACTCTCTCCTGGCTACACAATTTCAGCACTGTTAGCCAATCAATTTGGAGAGGCGGATGGAAGTCAAGTTTCATCACTAATGTTTGCAGCGCTTATATTAATGATTCTCACATTAGTAGTTAATATATTTGCACAATGGATAGTCAAGAAATTAAGCTTAAAATATTAATACAGAGAATCAAATATGATACAAAAAGATCTAACTTATAAAAAGAACTTACCAAGAAATATTATAGGTAAATTGCTAACATTTGCATCATTCTGTTTTTCTACAATAGCTATAGCTCCTCTTATATTAGTTCTAGTTTATGTCGTTATAAAAGGTGGATCAGTTCTTAGTGTTGATATATTATTTTCAGAACCACAACCTCCAGGCGACGATTTAGGATCGGCAGGAGGAATCGGAAATGCAATAGTTGGGACATTTATAATTACAGGAATAGCAACATTAATATCTTTACCAATAGGAGTTGGTGGTGGTATTTATCTTGCTGAATACTCGAAAGGGGGTTACTTTGCAAGATTTATAAGATTTGGCACAAATGTTTTATCTGGTGTTCCGTCAATAATTGCTGGAGTATTTATATATGCAGTAATTGTTGTAACTAAGGTCATTTACGGGAGCATGTTCAGTGGAATAGCTGGAGGTATATCTTTATCAATACTTATGATACCCACAGTTATAAAAACAACTGACGAAGGTTTAAAGCTTGTTCCAGATGAACTTAGAAAAGCTTCTCTTGGATTAGGCGCCTCAATGTTCACAACAATAACAGACATAACCTTGCCTAGTGCAGTTAAATCTATATCAACTGGAGTAGTACTAGGCCTAGCTAGAGCTGCAGGGGAGACTGCCCCATTAATCTTTACTGCTTTATTTTCTTATTACCATATAACAAGTTTCAGTGATATATTTTATGAAATGAGTTCTTTATCAGTACTTATATATAATTTTGCTCTAGAACCTTATAAAGCACAAAATGAGTTGGCATGGGCAGCATCATTCATATTAGTTACAGTTCTACTTTTGATGAATATTCTATCAAGGTATCTAGGCAGTATTACCACAAATAAATAGTACTAACTATAATAAAAATATAATTAAACCGAATAACAGTGCCAAGAAAGATCAAGCAAAAAAAGAATATTTGTATTTCTCTAGAGAATGTGAGCATAAGTTATGGGAAATTTGAAGCTGTTAGAAATATCTATTGTGATCTCCCAAAAAGCAAGGTTACAGCTCTTATAGGCCCATCTGGATGTGGTAAATCTACAGTGCTGAGATCATTAAATAGAATGAATGATCTGATACCTGGATGTTCACTAAAGGGAAGGGTGCTTTTTGAAGGAATAGATTTATATAACCCTCAAATTGATCCAGTAGAAGTTAGGAGGAGAATAGGAATGGTATTTCAACAACCAAATCCCTTCCCAAAAAGCATTTTTGAAAATATAGCTTATGGAGCGAGAGTAAATGGTTATACAGGTAATCTAAATGAATTAGTTGAGCATTCATTAAAAAAGGCAGCTGTTTGGGATGAATGCAAAGACAAATTAAATGATAGTGGATATTCTCTATCTGGAGGTCAACAGCAACGACTTTGCATAGCCAGAACCATTGCTATTGAACCAGATGTAATACTTATGGATGAACCTTGTTCAGCCTTAGACCCTATCTCTACTTTAAAAATAGAGGAGACTATTCATGAACTTAAAAAGAGTTATACAATTATTATAGTTACTCATAATATGCAACAAGCATTGAGGGTGAGTGATATGACAGCCTTTTATAATGCTGAGGAGTTAGAAGGAGTTTCGGGAGGAAAAGTTGGATATTTAGCTGAATTTAATGATACTGAAAAGATTTTTAATTCACCTGATCACAAAACAACTCAGGACTACATATCTGGCAAATTCGGATAAAGCCACAACAATAAATATTTCCACCCTCTTATATAGTTATTTTAAAGCAAAGCAATTCAACGGAGAGAGAGGGATTCGAACCCTCGATAGAGTTGCCCCTATACAGCATTTCCAGTGCTGCGCCTTCGACCACTCGGCCATCTCTCCATAATTTCTCAAAAGAGAAACTCAAATCTAGCAGGAAGCTAGAATGAATCCACAAATATATCCATGTAACGCAACTTGAAAAAATACGAGACTACATTTCAATAAAATGAGAAATCTTATCTGCCATCAGGCTCAATATGAATCAAAGCTAAATGATCAAGAGCTTAAATATCTTTTAAATACTGCTAGAAAAGCAGCAATTCAGGGGGGAGAAATACTAATGAAATATTACGGGGATATAAATACAATTAAAAACAAGGGAAGGGAAGGAGATCTAGTAACAAATGCCGACATAGAAGCTGAGCAAGAAATAATATCTTTTTTAAAAAAAGAGACAAACGATATTGGAATATACGCTGAAGAGAGTGGGAGGAGCGGAAAAGTAAATGATCTAAGTTGGTGTATAGACCCTCTAGATGGAACAACAAACTTCGCACATGGATATCCTTTCTTTGCAACATCAATAGGGCTTACTTATAAAAATAAACCTCTACTAGGGGCTATCTGCATACCTTTCTTAAATGAGAATTATTGGGGATGCCCTGGTATAGGTTCCTACTGTAATGAAGAAAAAATCAATGTCTCATCAACAATGACCCTTATAGACAGTTTGTTAGTTACAGGCTTTGCCTATGACAGACAAACTGAGATAGAAAATAATTATGCAGAGTTTTGTTGGATGACAGACAGGACTAGAGGTGTTAGAAGAGGAGGGGCTGCAGCTGTTGATATGGCATTCATAGCCAATGGAAGACTTGATGGATATTGGGAGAGAGGACTTGCAAAATGGGACCTGGCAGCTGGTATACCTATTGTGGAATTAGCGGGGGGTGTAATATCAGACTATAAAATCGATAGTTTTGATTTTGACAGTGGCAGAATTCTTGCTAGCAATCCCCATTTAATAAAAGAAATGAAAACAGAACTTAAAAAAGTAAAACCACTCGATATAAAAACTTATAGTTCTTTGTAATAGTTCCAAATAATCATTGGATAATCCTCACTAAAAAAATACATGACAATAAAAAATGTATCTGGAACTAAAGACTTAAACCCTCAACAGGTTGAAGAGAATAATTATCTCTTATCTAAGCTTTCTGAAGTATATAGACAATGGGGGTATCAGGAAGTTTCTCCACCCAAAGTAGAAAATATAAATACTCTGACGGCCGGAGGGGGAATTAAAAGTAATGAGATAATAAAAATAGTAGTAGATGAACCGTTAGGTCTAAGACCAGAAATGACAGCAAGCATAGCCAGAGCAGCTGCCACTCGATTTGCACTTAAAGAAAGGCCTTTAAGACTTTGGGCTTGTGGAACAATCTTTAAAAGCAGAGAGGAAAGTGATGGGAAAATAATAGTAGATGAAAATCTTCATAGCGGTGTAGAACTTATAGGTGAAGAAGGAATGGAAATAGAAGTTGAACTATTATATTTATTAATTGAATCATTGAAAAAATTAAATATACAAAAAGAATCCAACCCTACACTATTGATAAGTCACACATCATTAATTAGGATTATTCTGGAAAAATACAATCAGGTTATTAAAACTAAAATAAAGACTATCCTAACAAACTACGACTTAATAGGACTAGATAAATTAGATATTGATAATGATGACAAGCAAGGCTTAAAGGCAACATTAGAATTAAGAGGAAGCCCTTCAACAGTTATAGAAACACTACGAGGTATATATGGAGACAATAATGTTCTCAAGAGCTTGGACAACTTATTCAATATAATTAAGCCAATAAGTAAAGTGTATAATATAAATATACAATTAGACCCTACATATCAACCACATTATAATTTATACACAGGCATCGTTTTTCAACTGATAGCTAATACAGGAAAATCCCCGGTAGTAATTGCCAGAGGTGGAAGGTATGACGACTTAGTTAATCTTTTTGGCAATAACAATAAAGCAGCAATTGGAGCTGGTTTTAGTTTCTCTATAGATAAAATTAAAAAAATAGCTAGAAAAAAGAATAACAATGATACTTTTGCAAAGAAAACACTTATTGCATATGGACCTAATAAAAAAATAGAAGATGCATTAGAACATCAAAGGAGATTACATAAAGAAAATCAAATAGCCCTTATAGAATTAAATATTTGCAGAACTAAAGAAATGGCAGCAAAATTATTACCTAAAAGGGGTTGCACAAATCTAATCTGGATAAATTAAAAAGAGATGCCACATACCATAATAAGTGATATATGCGAGGGAGTAGCCTCTTGTTCACAAGCCTGCCCAGTAGGATGTATTAAGAAAGGGTTTGGAAAAAACATCAAAGGTACAGACTATTACTTTATAGAATTTGCAACTTGTATAGATTGTGGAGTATGCCTAGAAGTATGCCCAGTAAAAGGAGCTGTTATTTCTGAAGAAAGGAGTGAATTACAATCAAAACAACCAGATTAGGTTCGGAGAATACTGCTTTAAAAGCTTGAGTAATCGCCTTAATAGATACTAATCTTTAGCTGTTATAAGTTTTGTCATGACAGTTATTGAAGAAGGCCAGATTCAGATACATACCGAAAATATCTTTCCAATTATAAAAAAGGCTGTCTACTCAGATCACGAGATATTCCTAAGAGAACTAGTTAGCAATTCAGTCGATGCTATTAACAAGAGAAGAATGGCCGCTATGGCTGGGGACTGTTCTGAAGGTGAAAAAGGAAGCATAAATATAAAAATCGATAAAGAAAAGAATACTTTGACAATTTCCGACAATGGAATAGGGATGACTTCTGATGAGGTCAAAAAATATATAAATCAAGTGGCATTCTCAAGTGCAGAGGAGTTTTTAGAGAAATATAAACAAAGTGAAGAAGGTATGATTGGTCATTTTGGATTAGGATTTTATTCTAGTTTCATTGTTTCTAAGAATGTAGAGTTAATAACTAAATCAGCAACACCAGAAGCAGAGTCAGTTAAATGGACATGTGATGGTTCTCCCAAATTTAGTCTTGAAAGGACATCTAAAGAAGATATAGGAACCGACGTTATTCTCCATCTAATGGACGAAGAACTCGAATACATAGAGCCCACAAGAATTAAAACTTTAATAAAGAAATATTGTGACTTTATGGCTGTAGAAGTACGTCTTGATGGTGAAATCGTAAATCAAATGAATCCTCTTTGGAGAAGGAATTCAAACGAACTAGAAGATAAAGATTATATAGAACTATACAAATATCTTTACCCTTTTCAAGGAGATCCACTATTATGGATTCATTTAAATACTGATTATCCATATAATTTGCAAGGTATACTCTATTTTCCAAAAACAACTGGGAGAGCAGATTGGGAGCAAGGAGAAATAAAGTTGTATTGTAATCAAGTTTATGTAAGTGATTCCATAAAAGAAGTAGTTCCAAGATATTTACTTCCTTTAAGGGGAGTTATTGATTCAACAGATATTCCATTAAATGTAAGCAGAAGTGCATTGCAAACAGACAGAAGAGTTAGATCAATAGGAAACTTTGTTGCGAAAAAAATAGCAAGTAAATTAAATGAAATAAAAAAAAATGAACCTGAATTCTATGCGGAAATTTGGGATTCAGTAGCTCCTTTTATAAAGATAGGAGCTATGGAAGATGAAAAATTTGCCGATCAAGTTGAGAATCTAATAATATTTAAAAGCTCTGGTTCAAGAGAAGATAGTGAAAATTTAATAAAGACAACAACAGATGCTTTTACAACAGTAGAAGCTTATCTAAATAGGTTAAAGGATCAAAATAATAAGCGAATACTTTATTGTACTGATGAGATAGCACAATCAAATGCACTCAATCTATGGAAAGAACAAGGGGCAGAAGTTCTTATGACAGAAACTGTTGTCGACTCGCAATTTATACCATGGTTAGAGACAAGAAACCAAGAAGTTAAGTTTCAGCGAGTTGATTCAGAACTTGACGATGAGCTTAGGGATTCTTCACCAGAAATAACTGATAAAGATGGTGAGAGTAAATCACAAGCAATAAATGATCTTATAAAAGATGCATTAAATAATGAAAAAATAACCATTCAAGTCCAAGCTCTAAAGGGAAATAATTCTGTTCCAGCAATGATATTACTCCCTGAGCAAATGAGGAGAATTAACGATATTGGAGCACTTATGGAACAAAGATTGCCTGGTCTTCCAGAACATCATGTTCTCTTAGTAAATAGAAACCACCCTCTAGTAAAAGGACTAGTAAAACTTAAATCAGCCTCTATAATTCTTCAGAGCGAAGATCAGTCTCCAAATGACGAGCTTACCAAAGAAATAGCAAATCATCTTTATGATATGGCTCGTTTAAGCGTTGGAGGCCTAGATCCAAAAGAGATTGCAGTATTTCAAAGCAGAAATGCTGAATTAATGGGAAAGCTTATAAGCAAAGCAATCTAGCTGCATATTATTTGTTATCATGGTTATTGTTGTTCAAACCCTGTATTCAGTATAAATTCAATGTCTAGAGTATGTGATCTGTCAGGAACAAGAGCTAATAATGGGATGGCTGTTAGTCACTCTCATATACGTACCAAAAAGTTGCAACAAGCAAATCTCCAACAAAGAAGGCTTTGGTGGGAAGAAGGTAAAAAATGGATTAAGTTACGCGTAACAACAAGAACACTCAAATCAATACAAAAGAAAGGCCTTAATGCATTTGCTAAGTCCAATGGAATTAACCTAAACAAAATTTAGCTAATTTACAGCTAACATATCATTTAATATGAAATTAAATAAAACAAATATAATAGGATTTTGTATATTTTTATTTATTTCACTAAGCTATTCATACACAATTTATGCCTCTGGTATAAATAAATTATCTATAGGCCTAAATGCTCCTAAATTTAACTTAAAAGGATATTCCAGTAATAATCCCAAAAAAGACGTGTGGAATTTAGATGATATCAATAGCTACTGGAAAGTTTTATATTTTTACCCTAAAGATTTTACAGAAGGATGTACTATAGAGGCAAAAAAGTTCAACAACTTGAGCTCTAAATTTAAAGAAGTGGATGCTACTATAATTGGAATCAGCAACGATCTACTTGATGATCATCAATCCTTTTGTGAAAAAGAGGACTTACAGCTTATTCTCTTAACTGACGAAGGTGGAAATGTCAGTAAAAAATACGATTCATGGAATTATCCATACAGCAAGAGGAATACGTTTCTTGTAGACAACAATGGAATAATAAAATATATATGGATAGGCGTTAATCCAGCAAGGCACCCACAAGAAGTATTAGATAAAATAATTGACTTAGAGGTGTAATGATGCACGAACTATCTATAGGAACATGGACAATACATATGGCTACATTAATTGAATGGACCTTGGCAATAATTCTAATTTTATCCCTAGCTAAGAAATCTGAAAGAGCTTATACATGGCTCGCAATTGCAATGCTCCCAAACTTAGCTAGTGCCATGGCTGCAATTACATGGCACATATATGACAATTCAGAGGAACTACTTGGATTAGTAGTAATTCAGGCTCTTTTAACAACAATTGGGAATACCTGCCTAGCAGTTGCAGCTTGGCATTTACTAAGAACTGAGGAGCAAAAAGCATGAGCAATATCGACTCTTTTTCACTATTGAATCTTTTTGGAGAAATTGATCCTGGCCCTTTCTTTATTGCTTCTCTTGTTCCTTACTTGGTGTTTCTTTATTTTGCTCAAAAAGGTTCCCTGATTCCCAAGGAATCCCTATGGGGGTTCAGAATGACGCTTGTTTTTGTATTTGTTTCTGTGATTTGTGCAATTGCTGCAAAGATTTTTTATGGTGCAGAACTTTCAAATGTAGACCCCCTACATGGAGGCGCAGAACTGTTTCTTGCAATAAGCGATGGCTTAGTAGTTCTAGGTTTCGCAAATTTGCTTTCTGAAAAGAGGTGAAAAACTCTTAAGAGAAGAGTCATTCTTGTAGTCAAACGTGCTTTATAAAGGACAATATAAGAGGTGCTTCAAATGTGTAATGATCACAACCTTATTAGCTACAGCAGACCCGGCTGCTTTTCACTGGTCTCCAAAGTGTGCTGTGGTGATGATTATCTGCAACGTTCTGGCTTACGCAATTGCTAGAGCAAATATCTCAAAGCCTAATGAAGGCTTCGAAATACCAAACTCAAAATACTTCGGTGGTATGAGTCATGCCTCTGTTGTAGCAGCAAATTGCTTAGGCCATGTTTTAGGCATAGGCTCAATATTAGGCTTGGCTGCTAGAGGCGTTTTATAAACCAGCTGGTTCCCTTTTACCTAAGTCCAATTAGATAGGGAATTAATTTCATGCCAAATCTTTCGAACTTATAATCAAATAAAACCGAGCTTAAATCCTCCGCAGAAGCCTTCATTGAAAGCCCTCGGAGGATTTTTGATATTCTCTTATCACCTTCTTTTCCAGACAAGCCCCACCAAGTTCTTTTGCCAATTTTGTTTGATATAGTCCATTTCCAACCTAATTTCCTTCTCAGTTCTCCTTGATATCGTTTTAAGACTACGAAATCATCTAATTCCTTGAAATTATTCTTCTGATAAGTCTCTACTAGGTGCTTACTTAAAATCTCAGCACTTGATATAGCATGTCTAATACCTTCTCCTCCTAAAAGATTAGAAGTACTAACGGAATCTCCTACACCTATTATCCTTCCAGAATAATGTCTTTCTGATCTATCAATTGTGCTTTGAATTACACCACCATGTTTATCCTCAATTGAACAATCATCCAACTCATTAGCCTGTATAAGTTTCTTCAAATCTTGAATATTAGATTTAATATTATTATGAGGAGGAAGTGTACATATTCCAACTTTTATTCTATTCCTGGACATTGGAAATACCCACCCATATCCATTCTTGACCCAAGAAGATCCAATATAAAAAGTTAAATTATTCTTCCATCTGTCATCAATTTTCTTATCTACTTTAAGTACCCATTCAACACCAGTTCCAGTTAAAAGATTCGTTGCTTTATCTCTTGGAATACCTAATAATGAGCGTTTATATCCAGTTGCATCAACAACAACAGTTGGGGTTAGTAATTTACTTTTTCCATCAGAAGAAGAAATTTCAACAAGAGCATGAGTATTTAAGGATTCTACTTTTACAACAGTCCAACCCATGAGAACTTCAACGCCTGCATCTATAGCTCTTTTCCAAAGTTGACTACGTAATTCTCCAAAATCTAAAACAACACCTAAGCAATGAGAACTCTCCCACTTATAACAATCATTTTCTGGAGAAAAAATCTGCCAATTTCTCCAATAACTAGATATACATTCAACGGGGATTTGATGTTTTTCGATGGCTTCTATTGGTAGTGCTGCACTTGAGAACGCTTGTTTTTTTGGATTGTCTAAACGTTCAACCAGAATGACATTTACGCCAGATTCAGATAGTTTTCTAGCCAAAATTGAGCCTGCTGGACCCGCTCCAGCAATTAGTACTGACACGCTTATTTATCTTAAAGAGACTTTGAACTGGTGTTACCAACAAAAAGAGAGTCGGAACCATCCCAACCAAATCTCTTTTTGATTAATTCTGTCATCTGAGGTGGAGTTAAGCCTAAAGACTCCTTACTTTGTTGAGGGCTTGCATGATCAACAAGCTTGTCTGGAATGCCAATTCTAAGAGTAGGTATAAGCAGATCCTGGTCAGAGAATGATTCAATTACAGCGGATCCGAAGCCTCCCAAGAGTGTTCCCTCTTCCATGGTTACAACCTTGCCAATTCGCCTTGCTATTGGGTGAATAAGAGCTTGATCTAAAGGCCTTAAAAATCTTGCGTTAATAAGTGTCGCCGAGATACCAGATTGACTAAGGAGTTCAATAGTCTTAAGAGCTGGGGAAACCATAGCTCCGTAAGCCAAAATCAACAGATCATCACCTTCAGAAAGAATCTCTCCTCTTCCGATCTTTAAAGGTTCCCAACCTTCCTCTACGAGAGTTGCTCCTTCTCCCGAACCACGTGGAATACGCAACGCGCATGGACCATCATGTTGCAAACAAGTTATCAACATTCGTTGAAGCTCACCCTCATCCTTAGGCGCCATGACAGTGAAATTAGGTACTGATCTCAAGTAACTAATGTCATATTGGCCTTGGTGAGTTGGACCATCAGCTCCAACAATTCCAGCTCGATCTAGTACAAAAGTTACTGGTAACTTCTGAATACCAACATCATGAATAACTTGATCATATGCCCTTTGAAGGAAGGTACTGTAAATAGCTACCACTGGACGCAACCCATCACAAGCCATTCCAGCTGCAAGAGTCACTGCGTGCTGTTCTGCTATACCTACGTCTATATATTGATCAGGAATTGCCTTTTGCAATAAATCAAGGCCGGTTCCTGTTGCCATAGCAGCTGTTATCCCGATAACTTTGCTGTCTTGCTCACATATCTTTACCAAAGTTTGGCCAAAAACCTTGCTATAACTAGGAGCTTTAGGAGACTTGGAGGGTTTTGACTTGCCAGTAGTTAAATCAAAAGCAGATTGCGCGTGATACCCCACTTGATCAACTTCTGCGTATGGATATCCTTTTCCTTTTGTAGTGGCCACGTGAACCAATACAGGACCACCTACTCGATGAGCTGCTTGAAAGGTTCGAGTCATTTCTGATATGTCATGTCCATCTATAGGACCCATATAGGTAAAACCAAGTTCTTCAAAAACTGCACCAACTTTTGGTACAGCAAGTCTTTTAACACTGCCAGTAAGAGATTTTAATTCCTGGGGAATTTCACCTCTAATAAAAGGCAAATTGCGAACATTTTCTTTTACACTGTCGGATATGAATTGAACAGGGGCGCTGTGCCGCATGCGGTTTAAATATGTTGATAGTGCACCAACAGGAGGAGATATAGACATGTCATTATCATTCAATACCACTAAAAAAGGAGTATTGGGCATATGACCCGCATGATTTATTGCTTCTAATGCCATACCTCCTGTAAGAGCCCCATCACCTATAACAGCAACACATTTGTAATTTTCGCCCAACCTATCCCTAGCAACTGCCATACCTAGTGCAGCTGATATGGATGTACTTGCATGACCAGCTCCAAAATGATCAAATATGCTTTCAGCTCGTTTTAAATATCCAGCCACTCCCCCCTTTTGACGAAGAGTATTGAAATTTCCGTATCTACCAGTGATTAATTTATGCGGATAAGCCTGATGACCTACATCCCAAACAACCTTGTCTACATCCAAATCAAGTGTCTGGTATAAAGCCAGTGTCAGCTCTACAACACCAAGTCCAGGACCCAAGTGTCCACCACTCGTTGAAACAACTTGAAGATGTCTTTCTCTAACTTGGCAGGCTATATCCTCAAGCTGTGCTGTAGTCAAGCCATGCAGTTGATTAGGGTGCGTAACCTCACTGAGACGCATAACCTTTAAATGTATTAGATACAATCTACGAGGTCATACCTACTTTCGATCAAAATCTTACTTAATCGAAAATTGAATATAAAAATACAAACAAGCCTAAGAATTGGCATAATCAAGTTATGGAGCACTATTTGAAAAAAATACTAAGGGCTCGCGTCTACGATGTGGCGATAGAGACACCCTTAGAAAAAGCAGAAAATCTTACCAATAGGCTTCAAAATTTTATTTGGCTAAAAAGAGAAGACCTACAACCTGTGTTCTCTTTCAAGTTAAGAGGGGCCTATAACCGAATGTCTCAGTTGAAGGAAGAGGAATTAAAGAAGGGAGTTGTCGCGTCAAGTGCAGGAAATCATGCTCAAGGAGTTGCTTTAAGTGCTTCTTATTTGAATTGCAAGGCAGTAATTGTAATGCCTCTAACGACACCAGAAATGAAAATATCTGCTGTAAAACAACTAAAAGCAGAAGTAATTCTCCACGGAGATACATACGATGAAGCTTACGAGGAAGCTAAAAGAATTAGCAATCAAGATGGGCTGACATTTATTCACCCTTTTGACGATGAAGAAGTTATTGCTGGGCAAGGAACTATTGGAAGAGAAATTCTTTCACAGATAGAAACTCCACCAAACGCTATATATATTGCAGTTGGAGGAGGAGGCTTAATAGCTGGAGTTGGAGCTTACGTAAAAAGTCTTTGGCCAGATGTAGAAATTATTGGAGTGGAACCAAAAGAAGCTGCAGCTATGACAGAATCACTTAAGGAAGGAAGAAGAATTGAGCTAAAAGATGTTGGACTATTCGCTGATGGAGTTGCTGTTAAACAAGTCGGAAAAAACACATTTGACCTAGCAAAGAAATGCGTAGACAGAATGATTACTGTTAACACAGATGAAATATGCGCTGCAATAAAAGATGTTTTTGAAGATACAAGATCCATACTTGAACCTGCTGGAGCTTTAGCAATAGCAGGCCTTAAGTCAGATGTCGCAAATCGAAAGCTAAGGGGGAAAAGCCTAGTTGCAATAGCCTGCGGTGCAAATATGAATTTTGAAAGGCTTAGATTTGTAGCAGAAAGAGCAGAATTAGGAGAAGAAAGAGAAGCTATGTTTGCAGTTGAAATTCCAGAAAAAGTTGGAAGTCTAAGACAACTATGCAAGTTAATAGGCAAAAGAAGTCTTACAGAATTCAGCTATCGAATGTCAGGAGGAAATAATGCACAAATATTTATGGGCATAGAAGTCAAGGGAAGTAAAGATAAAGAGGAATTGATTGAAAAAATACAATCGCAAAAATACAAATGCTTAGACCTAAGCAATGATGAACTAGCAAAAGTCCATTTACGGCATATGGTTGGCGGAAGACTACCAATTGTGAAAGATAATTCATATAATCCCGTGGTAAAAGAACTTCTATATCGTTTTGAGTTTCCGGAAAAACCAGGCGCTCTAATGCGTTTTGTAAACAGCATGAAACCTGAGTGGAGCATAAGCATCTTTCATTACAGAAATCACGGAGCTGATATTGGGAGAATAGTTATTGGAGTACTTGTTGAAGAAAGGGACATATCTAACTGGGAGACATTTCTCCGTGAAATTGGTTATAAAAGCTGGGAAGAAACAAAAAATCCAGCATATGAACTCTTTTTAGGTGCACAGAACGGATAATCAAGTTATTTTTCAAGTATCAAATTGCGTTTACTGTCATCAAAACAGACAAAACATCATTTGAGCATGATGTCGTTATAGACATCTCATTACCGGCAAAGCTAGAAGCTGTGCTCTATCTGAAAGGGAAGCCTCTAACCATACTCGAGATGTCAGAATGTGTTAACGAAACAGAAAAGCAGATTGAAGAAGCACTATTTGCCTTAATGGCTGGATATTCACAAAGGGATACAGCACTTGAGATTCATGAAAAAAATGGCAGGTATAGCCTTCAACTAAAGATTGGACTAGGTGGTTTAGTAAAGAATCTTTTACCAGTAGATATGACAGGCGCAACATTAAGAACCCTTGGAACAATTGCCCTTAAGAAAAGAATTCTCCAGTCAGAACTTGTTGATCTAAGAGGGTCAAGTGCATATGAGCACATTAAAGAACTTGTTGAAAAAGATTTTGTAGAAAGGAAGCGACAACGCGAAGGAAGATCTTATTGGTTAACCCTTTCAGAGAAATTTCATAGAACATTCTCAGTGCTTCCTGATATTCAAGCTACAGACACCCAAAAAGTGGCTTAATATAAATCAAATATCATTATGGGTATGGCCGCAACAATTATTTCCAATATTTTTGGAGTTTTAAGTCAGACACTCTTGATATACTCCTACATATTAATTATTAGAGTATTACTAACTTGGTTCCCCAACCTTGATTGGTCAAACCCAATTCTTAGCAACATAAGTGCCATAACTGATCCTTATCTGAATCTGTTCAGAGGAATAATACCCCCACTGGGAACACTAGACATATCTCCAATACTTGCATTTGTTGTACTTAATTTACTTACGAGCCTAATTAACAATGTAAGATTTGCCTTTTTAAATAGCAGCATTCTGAATTATTACTCCTAAAAAAGGAACCAATAAAAATCTATTTACCTATCGTCTCCACTACCTTTTATTTTGCCTCTTTTTGCTCTATTTGAGAGTTTATCTAAATTTGCAATTGCCACTTCCTCAAGCTCATATCCTAATTCATTTGCCAATTGAGAGACATACCAGAGCACATCTCCTAATTCGTATTTTATTGACTGTCTGACATCAGAAGTAAATACTCCATTATCATCTCTCAAGACCTTTTTAACCTTATCTGCCACTTCTCCCGCTTCCCCTACAAGGCCTAACGTAGGGTATATGGGATTGTTACCCATATTTGGGTAAAGAGCTGTCTCTCTGGATTTGTCTTGATACTGATTAAGGTTCATGATAAGGAGTTAGATAAGCAAAAAGGACTTAACAGTGCTCGCAAAGTGTTATTTTTTTGAATATGAAAGGTCCCTCTAATGACAAAAATAACTCTTGACAGAAGGACAAAAATAGTTGCCACCATTGGGCCAGCAACTGAAAGCTATAAAAGCATGTCTGAGCTAGTAGAAGCTGGTGCAACAACTTTTAGACTTAATTTTTCTCATGGTGATCATAAAGAGCATGCAAAGAGAATTGAAACCATAAGAAAAGTGGAATTTGATCTAGGAGTAAAGATAGGGATTCTCCAAGACTTGCAAGGTCCCAAAATCAGATTGGGTAGGTTTGTAGATGGGCCTATAAAATTAGAGAAAGGAGATACCTTTCTACTAACATCTAAAAAAACAGAATGCAATCAGAACATTGCGAATGTGACATATGAAAGGCTAATTAAAGAAGTATCTATAAACAAAAGAGTACTTTTAGACGACGGAAGGGTGGAAATGGTAGTTGAGAGTATAGACAGAAAAAATGATGCTCTTAAATGTAAAGTTGTGGTTGGAGGAATACTTTCAAATAATAAAGGGGTGAATTTTCCTGATGTTCAACTATCCATCAATGCTTTAACAGATAAAGATAAAACAGATCTTGCATTTGGTCTTTCCCAAGGTGTTGACTGGATTGCTCTTAGTTTTGTTAGAAATCCAGAAGACATGCAAGAAATTAAAAGATTAATTAGAGAACATGGATTTTCAACTCCAGTAGTTGCAAAAATTGAAAAATTTGAAGCTATAGATCAAATGGATTCGATTCTTGAATTATGCGATGGCGTTATGGTTGCTAGAGGAGATTTGGGTGTAGAGGTACCTGCAGAGGAAGTTCCATTGATACAAAAGGAATTAATTAAAAAGTCAAATAGTCTTGGAATTCCAATTATTACTGCAACACAAATGCTCGATTCGATGGCATCAAGTCCAAGGCCAACAAGAGCAGAAGTAAGTGATGTTGCAAATGCAATATTGGATGGAACAGATGCAGTTATGCTTTCTAATGAAACTGCCGTTGGAGACTATCCAATAGAAGCTGTGAAAACAATGGCAACGATAGCCAAAAGAATTGAAAAAGATTATCCACAAAGAGCCTTAGAAAGTCATATTTCCAGCACTATCCCAAATGCGATTAGTGCAGCAGTTAGTTCTATTGCAAGGCAATTAAATGCTTCCGCAATATTGCCATTAACTAAGAGCGGTTCAACAGCTCACAATGTCAGTAAATTCCGTCCACCAACACCTGTTTTAGCTATAACAAATGAACCAGATGTTGCTAGAAGACTTCAGTTAGCATGGGGAGTAATGCCTTTAGTAGTTCAAACACAAGAAACTACAACCAAAACATTTAGTTTGGCAATGGAAATCGCAAAGAAAAGAGGTATTTTAAAACCTGGAGATCTGGTGGTTCAAACAGCAGGAACAATAAGTGGAGTAAGCGGATCAACTGATCTAATCAAAGTTGGAATCGTTAGTGATGTTATTGCAAGAGGTAAGTCAATAGGCAATGCAACAATCAGTGGCAAAGTTAAAGTAATAAAAGATCCTCAAGAGCTTAGAAATATTGAGCATGGCGATATAATAGTTATACCTGGAAAAATAAATAATTTTGAAGAGCAAATAAAATATGCAGCTGGTCTTATTTATGAAGGACAAGTAAATAATAATGTGGAAAAGTCACTACCTACAATATCTCAAGTTGACAGGGCATGTGAAATCCTAAAAGATGGCGATATAGTTTCCTTGATATTAAATGAAGGCTCAATCATTAGGGGAAGAAATATAAATATATCATCAAGGTTATAGCAATAGTCTTATGCCAAGAAAGGTCTCTCTAAGAGAAACATTACTAATGTCTGTAAGGACTCTTAAGTCAAATAAACTAAGAAGTTTATTGACAATGCTAGGAATTGTAATAGGTAATGCTTCTGTTATAACACTTGTTGGAGTAGGAAAAGGTGCGCAAAAACTAGCATCAAATCAACTTAGTAATTTAGGAGCAAATGTACTTTTTGTTGTCCCGGGAAATAACGACACTAGAAGAAGAGGTGTTGCATTCCCAAAGAATTTAGTTTTAAAGGATTCTGAAGCAATAATGAATCAAGTCCCCTCTGTTAAAAGGGTTGCTCCTCAAATTTCATCTAATGAAGTAGTTCAATACAAATCTAAAAGTTTTAGTTCTTCTATAGTTGGAGTAACACCTGATTTTTTACAAGTAAGGAGTTTTGATATAGCCAATGGAAGGTTTATAACGGACGAAGACTTAAAATCATCTAGGAATATTTCTATAATCGGATCAGACCTAAATAATGATCTTTTTCAAAAAAATATCGCCATTGGTAAGAGGATAAGGATAAAAGATCAATCTTTTGAAATTGTTGGAGTAATGCAACCTAAAGGAGCTGTATTTGGAAACAATCAAGATAAAAATGTTTATATACCACTCTCAACAATGGTTAATCGTATTACAGGAAAAGATCCTACTTATGGTATCAGTCTAAGCTTCATAAGTATAGAAGCAAAAGATGAACAATCCATCAATCCTGCAAAATTTCAAATAACAAATTTATTAAGGCAAAGACATAAGATAACTAAAGACGATGACTTTGCAGTTAGATCTCAAAAAGATGCATTAAATATAGTTTCTACAATTACAAGTGGTTTAACATTAATGTTAGCAGCAATAGGAGGTATCTCGTTAATAGTCGGAGGTATTGGGATAATGAACATTATGCTTGTATCTGTAAGCGAAAGGACAGAAGAAATAGGCTTAAGAAAAGCATTGGGAGCTAGGAGTAGCGATATTTTAAATCAATTCCTTATCGAATCTCTTATTTTATCAATCTTTGGAGGTGTGATAGGGATATTGGTAGGGGTAGGTTCAATAGGCTTCATTGCCTTAGTGTCTCCACTTCCAGCGCAAATAGGTTCAAGAATTGTTTTATTAACAGTTTCTCTATCAGGGTCAATTGGATTAATTTTTGGAGTCTTACCAGCCCGAAGAGCCGCAAAGTTGGATCCCATTGTTGCTCTACGAAGCTTATAAAACCTTTTATGATTAGAAGGTATCTAGTTTTATACAAAAAAGAAATGAAAAATCAACGGTTAGGCCTTATATCCTTTTACAATGTAAAAAATTCGCTTAATTCATGAATCAAAGGTTAAGGCTAATACTTCTTTGGTTGCTGCCAATTGGAATGGTAGTCCTAATTAGCTGGCAAATTTTGGGTAATAGTGGAACAAGCTCTATTAATCAAGCCAATACATCAATTGCATCAAGAAATTCTGCTGTTTCAAGAATGAGCTATGGACGCTTTATGGACTATATAAACTCAGGTCGAGTTACTGCTGTGGACATATACGACGGTGGAACAAATGCAGTAATAGAGGCAATTGATCCAGAACTAGACAACAGAGTTCAAAGAATAAGAGTTGATCTACCTGGCCTGGCTCCAGAACTAATTAATAAATTAAAAGAAGAAGGCATAAGCTTTGACATACACCAAGCGAAAACAACTCCTCCAGCACTTGGCTTAATAGGAAACCTTATATTTCCAATTTTGCTAATTGTTGGACTTGTTTTTCTTGCTAGAAGATCAAATTCAATGCCAGGAGGACCTGGTCAAGCAATGCAATTTGGCAAAACCAAAGCAAGGTTTGCGATGGAAGCTGATACAGGTGTCAAATTCGATGATGTAGCAGGCGTAAACGAAGCGAAGCAAGATCTTGAAGAAGTGGTTACTTTTTTAAAACAGCCAGAAAGGTTTACATCTGTAGGCGCAAAAATACCCAGAGGTGTTCTTTTAGTAGGTCCTCCAGGAACTGGAAAAACACTTCTTGCTAAAGCTATTGCGGGGGAAGCAGGTGTTCCATTCTTTTCTCTCTCAGGATCAGAATTTGTAGAAATGTTTGTTGGAGTTGGGGCAAGCAGAGTAAGAGATTTATTTAAACGTGCAAAAGAGAATAGTCCCTGCTTAATCTTTATCGATGAGATTGATGCTGTAGGAAGACAGCGTGGAGCAGGAATTGGAGGGGGCAATGATGAAAGGGAACAAACTTTGAATCAATTGCTTACAGAGATGGATGGTTTCGAAGGTAATAGCGGAATAATAATTATCGCTGCCACAAATAGGCCTGATGTTCTTGACTCAGCTTTAATGAGGCCAGGAAGATTTGATCGACAAGTATCTGTTGAGGCCCCTGATATAAAAGGAAGACTTTCAATATTAGAAGTTCATTCAAGAAACAAAAAATTAGATAACGTTCTTTCACTTGAAGACGTTGCGCGAAGAACCCCAGGTTTTACGGGGGCTGACTTAGCAAACTTAATGAATGAAGCAGCAATTCTTACAGCACGCAGGAGAAAAGACTGCATTGGGACAGCAGAAATAGATGATGCTGTAGATAGAATAATTGCAGGAATGGAAGGTCAGCCACTAACTGATGGAAGGAGTAAAAGGCTAATTGCTTATCACGAAGTTGGTCACGCAATAATTGGAACACTGGTCAAAGATCATGATCCAGTTCAAAAAGTAACATTAATACCAAGAGGACAAGCAAAGGGACTCACCTGGTTTTCACCAGATGAAGACCAAACTTTAGTTAGTAAATCTCAATTAAAAGCAAGAATCATGGGTGCCTTAGGAGGGAGAGCTGCTGAAGATGTAATTTTTGGACATGGCGAAGTTACTACAGGGGCTGGAGGAGATATTCAACAAGTAGCTTCTATGGCGAGACAAATGGTAACTAAATTTGGAATGAGCAATTTAGGTCCAATTTCTCTAGACAATAGCTCTCAAGAAGTCTTTATTGGTAGGGATCTAATGACAAGAAACGATATATCAGATGCCATTGCAAAACAAATAGATAATCAGGTTAGATTAATCGTAAAAGAATGTTATAAAGAGACACTTCAAATTATTAACAAGCACAAAATTGCTATGGATAAACTTGTAGATATACTTGTAGAAAAAGAAACTATGGATGGAGAAGAGTTTAGGAGTGTACTCTCCGAATTTTGCTCTATACCAGCAAGTTAAAAAACAAAACTACAAAATTATTTGCATTAATTAAACAATATTAATTGGCCTTTTGTTTAAAACGTTATCAATTATTCCATATTTAACAGCTTCGTCCGGAGACATATAGAAATCCCTGTCAGTATCCTGCGAAACAGTTTCAATTGACTGTCCAGTACGCTCAGAAAGTTCTTTGTTTAATCGATTCTTTAAATAAAGTATTTCATCAGCCTGTATCCGTATATCACTTGCCTGTCCCCTTGCTCCACCTAAAGGTTGGTGAATCATGATTCGAGAATGTTTTAAACTACTTCTTTTGCCTTTAGCTCCTGAGCACAAGAGAAAAGCTCCCATGCTAGCGGCCAAACCTACGCAAACAGTATGTACATCGGGCTTTACATGCTGGATCGTGTCAAAGATACCCAAGCCATCGTAAACAGATCCTCCAGGGGAGTTTATATATAAGAAAATGTCCTTATCTGGATCTTCCGCCTCTAAAAAAAGAAGCTGAGCAACGATTCTATTAGCAGAATCACTTGTGACTTGTTCTCCAAGGAAAATAATTCGCTCTCTTAAAAGTCGAGAATAAATATCAAAGGCTCTTTCTCCTCGGCCAGTTTCTTCTATAACTATTGGGATCATGAAAGTTGATCGGTTTCCACGATATTAGCGGGCTATCTTATAGAGCTATGGTCTTTTAAGAATTAAATAAAAAAATTGGGAGAAAGAAAAACAGTTTCTGAAAGTAAAACCATATTCAACAGGGAATTCCCATTCGTAGTTCCTGCAGTTTATAGAAGGTTAGTCGATGAACTAATAGTAGAACTAACATTACTCAATAACCATGAAGGTTTTGAGGTGGATGGCCTCTTTGGATTAGGTCTAAAAAATATTTTTGAAGATTTTACAAATGGATATAAGCCAGAGGCTCATAAAAGTATCCTTTTATCTGCAATATGCAAGTCAACAAGTTTTTCTTATGAAAAGATAACGGAAACAACAAATAAGATGATTGAGCTAACAACAGAGAAAACGATAAATAAAATCAAACAAGATCTTACTAGTCTTATGGATTCTAATGCTGGGGATAAAAACGATCTAATAATTAAAGGGAATCATTATTCAAGAATAGCCGGAATAGGCATATATGCTCTAACTAATCAAGGAAAAGAAAGTGAAAAAGATGATAATGATAACCTTAGTGATTCTCTAGACTTAGCTGAAAAATTGGGCTATTCAAAAGAAAAGGTACAGAGAGATATTAACCTTTACAAAGCAAACAAAGACAAGGTTGTAAAAGCACTTGAGCTAATAGAAATTAACATCAAAGATGAAAAAAGGAGAATGGAGAGGCAGAGCAAAACTTAAAGAGTTGATCTATTATTTCTTCTTTCGCCTTTTATCTTTAAAGTCTACATATGATATATAAATAATTGATAATGTTATAAATATTAGAAGTAATAATGAAAACAATGATAAGTAGGAATTAAGCGTAAGACCTCTCAGAAAGTCTATATACCTAGAAATCGATTGATCCATCTCCATTCCTGCCCCATACAACCATAGCTATAGAAAAAGTAAATATAGCTGCCAGGGATGCCCAGGCAAATGTAAATAGCATTTTTTTAATATATTTATTTTATTATAGCGTAACGAGCTTCAAGATAATATAAGGGGCTTGTTAGCAATTAAAATGGGAAGACTTATCCTAACGCACAGCACGCATATAGAAGGAATCATCAAGATACTTAATAAGCTTGTAAAAACGGATGCCATAAAATCAATTACGCCTGGAGTGTTAAGTAAAACAAGGGCTAAAAGTGAAAAGTTAACGCTAAAAATTACCCGTCCTACTGTTGGTGGATTTAAATTAGTTGCTAGAAAAGGAGTAATGGCCCAAGAAATATATATTATTACTTGCTTAGACAAAGATGAGCTAAGCAAAAAAATATTGGAAGTTTTTAATAGTTAAGGGAATGTTAAATTACTCGACAGGCTCTTCTTTGAGGGTGGATTCCATTTTTCTTCTTATATCTTCAAACATATCTTTTATTAATTCCTCCTTGAGTTCATCCATAGCTCGGTCTAGGTCTAGCAGGCTTTCTGCCATAGTAAATCAATAGGTTTAGTCATGTTAGTCAAAAAAGAAATTTATGCAATATTTTGATGTTCTGATAAGATTTAGAAAAATTTGATAAAAGATGAATACTAAATATAGATTCTTTTTAATGTCAACTATAGGTTTGTTCTTGATTCAATTATATCCGACCTACGCATTAAACAAAATAGAGATTATACGTTATTGCAAAAGAAGCAAAAGCCAAGTAATGTGTCTTCGTGAATTTGATGTTTTAAACAAATCAGGTACTACTACAAGGAGTACTGAGTCAGGTCCTATTCCTATAAGGGTAGAACCATATAGAGGTTAAGTTAAACTAAATTGGTATCTGTTTATAGTCTTCAATATTAATTCATGCTACATATATAGCTCATCATTCTTTTCTCAAAATCCTCAAAAGGGGATTCCCATCCCTTCCATTTCATAGCCAAGTCAGTAACATTAATCATCTGCTTAGAACAACTTATAGCTATAAAAATTAATTTTCCATTTGGAGTTGAGGTCGGAACTATTATTTTATTATTGTACGAACGCACTTTTGAAATATCTAATTTAATAGGACCATAAACCTTATGCTTTACTTTATTATCGGGACTTTGAGATAAATAAATATTTGATCCAAATGAGTTAGATATTGTCTGATATTTGTCAGTATATTTATTATATTCGATTACTTTATAAGTATGAGCATTTAATCGGGAAGCTTGTAATAAACATACTACTAAAATAAAGGCGATATTCTTCATGTATTGGTAAATAAAATCTATATCTCATATTCGTTAGAGAATTTTTTCATCGCCTCCTTATACAAAAGTAAAAGCGTGTCAGAATTCTCATCATACCCTATGTTTTTATAGTTAGTATTAACATATGCTATTTTTAATTTGACTGACTGAAAAGCTATAACGTACTCCTCTCTTATATCATCATCACGAATATCATTTATTTTAGCAAGTATAAGTTCTACCTCCTTTAAGGATTTAGCTATTTCACTTTCATAATCCTTAGATAACTTGCGCCTTCGTTTTGCCATAGAACTAAGTCTTTATTTAACATTACAATAAAAAATTGATAAATTCAAGAATATTCTTATCAAGGAGGGTAGGGGTATTCAAAGGTATAAGTTAAAAATTCATGATCTTGCCGGCCAGTCTTCCTAATTCAAGATATATTCTAAATAATCTTAGATTTTTAAATGAGTGACGAAAGTACTAGTCAAATCGAAGTCAATACTACTCAGAAGGAAGTAAAGACAAAAAAAAGAGCTGTCTCATCTAAGCGAACAAAAGGGGAGCGATTGCCTTGGTGGGTGGAATTATTCTTTGTTCAAATAGGCCTGCCAGAAAAATTACTACTAAAACTGCTCAATATTCAGAAGAGAACAAAAGGTCACTTCAGCGACAACTTTAATGCATACAAGATAATTGGTCTTATTAGTATTCTTACTATCTATACTTACCCATTAATCAAGCAATCTAAAAATGAAAACACATGCGTAAGGCAGACCTTAAAAGTATTAAAAACCAAAAGTGCATCTTCTATATCTCCAATAAGCGAAGCAGTCAATTATTGCAAGGGAGGTACTGAACCTAAGCTCTATAATTTCTAGCTTCGTCCTTTGTATGAATCAGGTAATTTATAAGTAGGTTTTTTCTCTTGCTTCTTTTTCTCTATTAGTGAGCTAAAAAGATTTAAGCACCTGCCAAACACAGGTACCCATAAGTTTTCATAGGCAAGTCCTAGGAACCTAAACAATGCATACCTCCTGTAAATACTAGTAATTCTAGATCAATTCTGTTCTCTAGCATAAGACTCATAATGTGATATGCTTTACATTAGTTAAGGTTAAGCGACCTAAATTAATTTTTATCAAAACAATTTATAAGATGGCAACAGCAAAAGAAAAAAAAGAAGAGGTAAAAAAGCACCTCAAGAAATTAAGATCTGAATTAAGGACTATTCACCTTGCTGTAACAGACGAATTAAAAATGCCAGAAGCAGATGAGGTTAAGCAGCTAATGACAGACATGGAATCTCTTCTATCAGTAGTTGCCCCAAAGTCAGCCAAAAAATCAAAAAAGAAGTGACTACTCCTCAACCAATCTGGATTTATAAATAAAAACATCTATGATTTTTCCATGTCAATATCATTCTGTTTAATCGCAAAGTAGTCGAAATGATTAAAAACAAACTCAAGCTAGTTCTTTTACTACCCGTAATCTTTTTATTAAGTGGCTGCCAATTTAAGGATTCATTTAAAGAATTTATTGATAAGTATAAAAAGTCACAGACAGGGGAAGATGCCTCGAAAGAGGTAGTCATAAAAGAAACTGAGACCTTAGAAGTATCAATCTCCTGCAATCAAAACACTATCAAGGATTATCTAAACGAAGGTTGGACAATTGTAGATTCAAGCAGTTTCGAAGTCGCATGTAGTTGGAAAACTGAAAAAGCAACTAAAGACTGCAATGAAAAATTAGACAAATCATGCAAGATAAAAGTCCCAGATAAAATTGGAGTGCAAACTAGATATCTACTTGAAAGAGAAACAAAGGATTAATTACTAGCCAAAAAAGCTGAGCACAGCGAAAACTTGAAACGACCAGTTTAAGACGCTATTATGTAATAGCTCCTATAATTCATTTGAGACTTCTAACTACAGAGACTAGAAAACGTCTTGAATCACTAATTCATAAACTTAGAATTGGTGAAGAGGTTAGCCTAAATCAAAGGATTGAGTTGAAAAAGTATAGTGATCACATCCCATATATAGCTGGACAAGTCCAGCAAGCACTAAGATATAGAAGCACATCAAATAATGATATTTTATAACCTAAGTAGTATAATTAACCTAAAATGAGTAGAACAAGGCTCTTTAATAATTTAAGTCTATCTATTATTAGTCTTCTATTACTATTTTCTGGCTACTTATATATTACGCCTTACCTTTCAATTTTATCATTAAAAAACGCTATAGATAACAAGGACATATTAAAAGCGAATAAATATATTAATTACCCATCCGTACGAAAGAGTATCCAAAAGGAAGTTGAAAAAGAAGTACTTAAAGTATTAAGGGAACAGTATTCTGTGAGAAATATATCTCAAATTGAAAAGGTTATATTTAAACCAGTAATAACTAGCTTAAGTAAATTGATGATTGAAGCTACCGTAAATCCAAATGGTCTAAATCTTTTAGTAAACAATGGTACTTTCTCTTCTTCCTTAAATAATAGACAGGATAGGGTTAACAAAGCATTAGCACCTAGCCTCTATCAAAATGGATCCTCTCAACACAAAAAACAACCAAGAAAAGAAACTAAGATAATCATGTACTACGAGGATCCTTTTAATTTCATATTGAAAAGTGACATAAAAAATTCAAAAAAGATAGTTATTACTAAATGGAAAAGAGAAGCTTTAATTAGCTGGAAGCTTTTTTCTATAAATATAAGAAATTACTAATTCAGAACAAAACGTTGACAAAGTCGATCGATCAGGTGATATTTATTAATAATTTCTTTATAATTCCAATGCATATTTCTCTACTAACTGCAATGGCCGCAATTGGTCTAATCCTTATGAGTACAACTTTTCTGGTTGTCGTAACCGTTGGTTAGCAGAATAATTTTTAAAAGGAAAACTCTATAGCCAGTGGATTAGGGCTGAATTCTGTCAAATAATATGAACCCCATAAATCAAATATTCATTCCTATTTGTAACTAATGATACATTCAATACTGTTTCTTACTAGAAAATAGAGCGAGTCGTTTTTTAATTATGTCTTACGAGGCTGGAAGTCAGGAGTGTAGGCGAATAGTAGAAGCAAAAGAATATCTTCTTAAAACCATGCAGTCACTTGATAGTTTGCAATCTGCCGAATCAATTAATGTCGACTTGAAAAATATTTATGACCAATTAGAAAAAATGCATGAGCTTAGAAAGATTATAGAAGAAGAAGACTAACTCTTACTCTTAACCTTGTTGCTATGCAAACCATATTAAATTTTTGGTAACTGCGTAAGATTCATTGAATTTTTTGACTATTGAATATATTTGTCACTGGTCCTAGGTAAACTTACTCAGTCTTTAACTCATTTTTGTAAGCCAGCAGCTGAATTAATTAGGCGACTCACTAAATTTTTGGACATTCTTTGAACTGTATACTTTTATACAAGACTTTCGTGTTTTTGAAGTTATAATTGATATGTCCTTAGTGTGAGGAATCCACATGAAGCTTTTCCAGCGTTTGCTGGTGGCTCCTGCTGCCTTGGGTCTGTTAGCACCTTTAGCTGCAAACGCAGCTGAAGTAAACATAAATGATGTTGCTAACTATTCAGATTCAGAGCAACAGTTATTTGAAACCACAGCTCAATTTTCTGATGTAGTTCCAGGAGACTGGGCCTACACAGCACTTGTCAATCTTAGTGAAAGCTATGGTTGTGTAGATAATGCTTATACCCAGAGCCTTAAATCTGGTCAAGCACTTACTCGCTTTGAAGCTGCAGCATTAGTTAATGCTTGTCTAGACGGCGGTCTAATGGCTAGCGGACAAGGCTTAACTTCTGAAGCTTCTCGCTTAACCAATGAGTTTGGCTCAGAAATGGCCATCCTTAAAGGTCGCGTAGATGGTCTTGAGTACAGACTCAATGAATTTGATGCTGGCGCATTCTCATCAACAACTTTGATGTCAGGTGACGCTGTATTCAGTCTTGGTGCTGTTGATGGCTCGTCATCTGGTGAAAAACTTCATTCTATCTATGCCTACGGCATTGATTTGACAACAAGTTATTCCGGAGAGGATTCACTTGACGTCAGAATAATTGCTGGTAATTCAGGAACTATGCCTTTGGCAGATCTTGACAGCGCTGAGACAACCACAAACCAGGCTCTGACTATTGACAAGCTTCAATACACCTGGCCTATAGGAGACTTCACAGTCACAGCTGGTCCTAAAATGAAACAGGACGATGTGATTTCAGCAACTCTCTCCACCTACTCAGATGCTTTCCGCATCGGCTTCCAGCCTTATTCAACTGGCGGAACTGAAGTAGGTCCTGGTGCTGCAGCAACCTATTACTTCTCTAATAACTGGAATACATCTCTTTCCTTTATTGGTGGTGACGGTGCTGACGCAACAAACGGTCTCTTTACCAGAGAAGGAGATGACGTATGGACAGCATCAGTTGGTTATGACGGTGACGCCTGGGGCGGCGGTGTCATAGTTTCATCTGGTGATGAGAATGGCACTTTAGGCGACTATGACTCTTGGGGTTATGGTGTTTACTGGCAGCCAGCAGAAGACCTGCCTAGCTTCAGCATTGGCTTTGACAGCAAAGACAACGAAGGAGCAGCTGATAACGAGTCAATCACTGTTGGTGCTGACTACGTTGGAGTTGGACCAGGAACACTTAGTGTTGCTTACCAATCCACAGATGACGAAACAAACAACCTAGAAAAGTGGGAAATCTACTACAACTGGGAAGTTGCTGACGGCATCTCTATCCAACCTGGATTCTTCACAAATGAAATCGCAGCTGGCGATGATGAAATTGGTGTAGCTGTAGAAACTTTCTTCAAGTTCTAACTAGCAACCCAAATTTCACCTTCAAATCCTGAAGGAAAATACTCCTCAATATAAGGCTCTCATTTTTGAGAGCCTTTTTCTTTGTATTATTAAATTCATGGTTTCGAACCACTTAAATAAACAAATAAACTATCAAGATGAATTATTTATAAATAGTAAAAGCTAAAAACAACTATTAGCCAATTTGAAAAAACCTACAAAATCCATAATAGAAAATCTAAATCACTTTAATAATGATTCAAATATATTCTCCGCTCCAAGAATCCAAATAATAAAAGCAGAAGACCCTATAAAAGGGCCCAAAGGAAACTGTTGACCATATTGTAATTTTCTAAAATAAATAGCAGTTAGTGTAAAGATGGCTGAAGCAACAAAAGTAAAGACAATACATAAGTAAGAGCTTGACAAACCAAGCCAAATTGCAACCATAGATATAAATTTTGAGTCGCCTTTACCAAGAGCTTCCTTAGATAGTAATTTAAAAGCAATTAAACGTATTATTTCGAAAAAGAAATAGCTTAGAAACCCTGCAAATAGATGATCTAAAATTAGGTTTATACTATAATCAACAAATAAATACTTGATTAAAATATACATTAAGCCTAAAATATAGCCTGTACTAATAAGACTTTGAGGCAACCAAAGGGTTTGTAGATCTACTAACGAGAGAGATAATATTACTGTTAAAAAAATCCATCCAGCAAAAAGATAAAGAATGTCGTTAGAAAGAAGGCCATTAATATTGTGATTAAATTTACAAGCTACAAATAACAATGCTGTGGATAATTCAACAATAGGGTAAGTAAAACTTATTGGATTTCTGCAAGATCTACATTGTCCCCTTAAAAGTATCCAACTGATAATTGGTATGTTGTCAAATATTGAGATCCCAACCTTGCAGCTAGGGCAATAACTTCTTGGAAGTATTGGAGATTCCTGCCTGGGCAAACGCCAAACAAGAACATTAAGAAAGCTTCCAAAGCAAGCTCCACAGATAAAGCAGAAAAACGTAGGTATATACATTGATCAAATTTCTAAAATTAAATTGTTGACATAAATGATTATTTCAATCATATTACTTATGTTTTTATTATTAAAGCCTTCGTAAGATGACATTATTTCGTGAATACCTGAAGAGTTCAGAAGTTCAAAAAGTTCTACACACTAGGCCTGGTCAAAAAGGCTTCTCATTAGTGGAACTAGTTGTTGTTATTGCAGTTCTTGCAATCCTATCTGCAGTAGCTATTCCAAACTTCATTACTGTTCAATCTAAAGCTCAGATCTCAGCTGTAAAGAACGGTATTGTTAATGGAATCAAGGAATGCGTAGTGGCTTATCTAGATGATCCTGGCACAACACCACTTTTTGTAAATGTTCAAGCATTTACTGGCGAATACACTGGCTATGGAGTAGCTGCCGCAGCTGGCCAAACAGATTGTTTTGGCGCAGTAGCTACAAGCACTAATGGCGCTTTACCTACATTCACCATTGAATATGATGAACTAACTGGTGGAGTCACCAAGACATGTGCTGCAGGTAAAAAAGCTGGTAAAGGTACTCCTCTTACCTGTACAGCTGTTAAAGGTGGCTATATCTGGTAATTATTAAAGCCTGTCTTATAAGAAAGCATCTAAAATACTAGTTGCTTTCTTATATTATTTAGAAACAACTTTGAAAATGAATAAATTAACCACTCAATCCTTTTTAAAAATATTTCTAGGGTTATTTACATCCATAATAATTGTAGGTTGTGCAAGTAATGATACATCACAAGATATAACAGATGATTTTAGTGATCTACAAATTCTTTCTAAGAAAAGCAACGATCTAAAAAAGAATTCTCAGACTTCAATTGAAACAACTCCTCCTTCAGGTAGCTTTTCATCATTAAAAACAGCTAAGAAGCTTCAATCTGAAGGTACTTATGGAAAGACAGATCCTTTTTCTAAATATTCAGATTCTTCAAGTAATATACTCTCGAATAGCCTTAGGCTAAAAGGGATTATAGCTACAGACAAAGTTAAATATGCTTTAGTCGAATACAAGTCTATGCCCGGCCATATAGAACAGGGACAAATAGGAGGTAAAACTACGCAGTTATTACCTATGGGAGTTAAAGTAAAAAAAATTGATGAAAAGAATCAATCAGTTCTACTTACGTTAAAAGGAAAAACATACCAACTATCCTTTTAGATAGTTATATAAATTCTACGGAATGAGCTTATATCTATATTTTAAAAGCAAAAATATTTTTAACTAGTTATGATTGTTGACATTTTATGGACATATTGCTAGTTCTAGAAAAGGAGGATGTGCATTGCTTTATTTCAATCAAAGCAATGGAGCTGAAATAGAACTTATGAGCAATGAACAGAATTCATTATTTGAAGAAGAAGGTTTAAAAGATGGATTTACAATAGTTGAAGTGGCCGTAGTTATGGCAGTCCTATCTGCATTAGGCTCTTACGCTATCCCAAATATAATTAATACAGTCAAGTTATCTAGAATTGAAGAAACAAAAGCTCTGATGAATTCATATGCAGCAGATTGTCTTGGTCAATATCGGATATCTACAGATATAAATGAATTTAATACAAAGGCACCTGAAAACCTTAGCCAAAAAAAATTAAACACCTTGGGTTACCAGCTCTCACCAAATGGAGGTAAATGTAAATCACTAGCTATTACACCTCTTAAGAAAAGTGATAAAGATTTTCTCTATGAAATGCAATTTAGAATTTACGAAGATGATGAAACAGGGTCTGTAAAAATATTCAAAGGAGCAACTCCAGGAAATAACCCCAATCCAAGATCATTAAGTTCTTGTAGAGGATGGGCAGGAGAAAACTGTGGGTTAAGCCCCGAAGCATTAGCAGCAATAGCTAGAAATGACAGAATTTCAAAAGCTAAGGCTGATTGCGCCACAGCCTTTCAAAAAAAAATAGCTGATAAGCATAGCGGGCCAGTAAAAACCTGGAGAGCTCCAGCAAAAGGAAACATCAAAGACGAAGGAGCATGCACTGAACAAGGGACATGCCTCCTAAACGGAAGTGAATATAGAACTTGCGAAGCTATGGAAGCTGCTAGGAAACGTCTTTATGGTGAAGCTTGCGAAGATTGGATTAAAAGTGTAAAAAGTGATCCAAATTATATAAGCCCTCAAGGAAAAGGAAGAACAAAAAAACCTGAATGTGCAGGTGTCCAATATTGGTTCCATACTGGTGAAGTATTTGAAACTGAAGCAGATTGGAAAGATAAAGACGAAAAAGTAAAGCTTTTAAAGTGCGAAGAAGATTTAAAAAATAAAAAGAGTCAGCAATTTACAGGAGAATATGTAATTCAACCTAAAGATGGAATAAAAGAGCCATGTGGTGATAAATATTATTTCTGCAAAGGAGAGGCTTTAAATTCAGCCGACTATCAAAATTCAAGTTGCGTTAAAAAAGAAGAAATTGGCGGCGGCGACAAAAAAGACGATGATAATCAGGAAGAAAGAGGTGGAGGAAGTAAATATAAGGAAAAAGCTAAAGGTAGAGATTGTAAAGGAAAAGGTACTTATGTAGGACGCAGTGGAGAAAGATGCTGCACAACTAGACCCCGTGCATGTGACACAGTAAGGGGTTATGCAAAAAGAGATACAAGATGTGGTTGTCCAGCAGGTTAATAGATTATGTCTCAATTTTCCGTAGCTTCTGTAAGAAATTTAGTAGATAAGTATTTTTCTCTTCAATGGTGTAGAGATAATATAGTTGTGCCTCTTGGGATTGAACCATCACTACCTCCAAACCCAGGAATAATCACAATTGCAGTTGGTAATATTGTTTTCTTAGGCACTATAGGTAATACAATAAAGGAGAGGTTAAGTCAGTCAGGCTTAGAATGTAAGTTTGTTGAAAGATCACCAGAAAAAATACAGGAGATATTAGATTTAGCAGCTGAAGAAAGGTTTATCAGTGGAGAAGGAATTGAGATAGCAGAATTTACCGAGGAAGCTGTAATCGCAGCGTTGCAGGATTCAGCAGATGGACAGGATGAAAATGAATTCTCGATTGAATTTGATGAAATTGATGAAGAAGAGCTTGAGGATGACACTGAAGATTTGTCCAATGAGATGATGGAAAGTAAAACACAAAGAGCAGCAGGTATGATATTAATAAATACATGCAGATCAAATGTATCGGATATACACATAGAGGCTAAAAGTGACAATTACAAAATAAGAGTCAGAAGAGATGGTGTAATGCAAAAATTCTTATCTATGCCAAAGAAAGCTGGAATACAGTTAATAGCTTGTCTAAAAAATATGGCTCATATGGATATAGCCGAAAGGAGAGCTAGTCAAGATGGGAAAATCCTGCGCAGATATGAAGGAGGAAGAATGGAATTTAGATGTTCGACAGCTCCAGGTAAACATGGAGAAGGAATGGTCTTGCGAATTCTGAACAGTGATGCTTCAGTCCTTAATCTAGATGTCTTAATGCATATTGAAAGTGTAAGAAATGAATTTAGGAAAATCATAAATAATAGTAATGGAATAGTTATAGTTTCTGGGCCAACTGGCTCGGGAAAATCAACAACTTTAGCAGCAGCCCTTAGAGAAAAAGACAATGGAGAACTAAAAATAGTAACAGCTGAAGACCCAATAGAATATGATTTGGCTGGTGACATTATGCAACATCAAGTTAATAGAGCTAAGAATCAAACATTTGCAAATTTATTGCGCACATTTTTAAGACAAGATCCAGATGTAATCTTAATAGGTGAAACAAGAGATCCAGAAACTGCAGAGTCTTCAATGGATGCTGCAGAAACTGGTCATTTAGTTTTTACAACACTTCATGCAAATACATCATCTAGTTCCTTGACTAGATTATTAGACATGGAAGTTCCTAAATATAAACTAAATTCATCTGTAAGGGGAGTTTTAGCACAACGTTTACTAAGGAGGGTTTGTTCAGAATGTAGTGTTCAAAGGCCTATACAAGAACATGAATCTAGATTTACTGGTATAAAGGGAAATACACCAATTAGATATGCAACTGTACTTTCAGCTGAGGAAAAAGAAAAAAGAAAAAGGGAGAATACACTATGCAAACAATGTTCAGGCACAGGCTATAAAGGTAGGGTAGGGGCTTATGAATTACTGATAATTAATAGGCCAATACAAAATGCTATTTCATCCAATAAAACCGACAAAGAGATAGAAGAAATGGCAGTTGAAAGCAATAATATGCTTACATTAATGAAATATGGGGTAGAATTGATTAAGCAACAACTTACAACAGTTGCGGAACTTGCAAGAGTCTTTAAATCAAATGACTAATTACCAATCTTAAGTCATATGACAATATCCCGTGAAATTGTTAACTTTGCTATTCAAGCAGGGTCATCAGACATTCACCTTGAAGAAGGTTCTCCAATAGCAGTAAGAGTAAATTCTGATATAAAAATAAGTGCTCAGAAATTAAGAAGTCAAGATATGGATAATCTAATGCTGGAATTGTTAGGCAAGGAGAAAATTGAAGAGTTTAATCAAACAAATGATATAGATAGCTCAACAAGTATAGAAGGTCTCTCTAGGTTAAGAATAAATGCATACATAGCTAATGAAAAAAGATGTCTTACTTTAAGATTATTACCTGATGATTTACCTCGATGGCAAGATCTTGGTTTACCAGAACCTTTTATAAAGTTAAGCACTTTGGAAAGAGGTATGGTGCTATGTACAGGGCCTACAGGCTCTGGTAAATCAACAACTTTAGCTGCCTTTATTAATTGTATTCTTGAAACTCAGAAGAGACATATTCTTACAATCGAAGATCCAATAGAATTTATCTTTGAACATACAAATAATTCTATAATTCACCAAAGAGAGGTTAAGAGAGATACAGATTCATTTGCCAGAGCCCTAAAGGCAGCACTTCGAGAAGATCCAGATGTTATATATATTGGAGAAATGAGAGACTTAGAGACAATTCAACTAGCGATTACAGCAGCAGAAACAGGTCATTTAGTATTAGGCACACTTCACACATCTTCAGCAGCTAAAACAGTAGAAAGAATAGTAGATGTTTTCCCTGGGGATCAACAAGAGCAAGCAAGGCTCCAAGTTTCAACATCTCTCGCAGGAATCATGTCCCAATCATTATGTAAAAATACATTAGGGAAAAGGTCACTTGCTTATGAATTACTTATAAATACCCCAGCAATAGGAAACCTAATAAGGGAAAAGAAAGTAAGTCAGATATACTCCCAAATACAGACTGGCAGTAACGATGGCATGAATACACTTGAACAATGCTTAAATGAACTTGTGAGTAAAGGGCTTATAACAAAAGAACAAGCACTTGCCAAAGCATCAGTTATAAAAGCTATCGATATTTAAATATATTTTTCATGGCAAAATATGGATCCAAGAAAGAATTTAATCCTGGTTCTGATTTAGATAAGAATAATAGTATTCAGGCTGAAAATTCTTTATTTAGTTTAAACATCGGTAATGCTGATATAAAGGCAAATCCAAAATTAAAAGTAAGTCAAAAAGATTTACTTGTTTTCTTTAGGCAACTATCAGTAATGATACAAAGCGGAGTTCCTCTTGCTCAAGGACTAGAACTTCTGTCAGAAAATATGATCAATAAAAAATTTGCAGTCTGTATTTATGATATATCAAGAAGACTGAGTGGAGGACAAGAACTTTCTAGCTGCTTGAGAGAATACCCAAAGATATTTGCTCCTATCACAATAGGTTTAATAGAAGCTGGAGAAGCTGGAGGAATACTTTCAAAAGTACTAGAACGTATAGCTTTACTTGTTGAAGCAAAGGCAAAATTGAAAGGTCAAATTACAGGGGCGTTGGTATACCCAGTTGTAGTACTTGTCCTAGCAGTTACAATCAGTCTTGCATTATTAATCTTTATAGTACCCACTTTTCAGGAATTATTTGATGGACTAGGAGCAGAATTACCAGGCTTAACTAGGTTTATGCTTTTACTATCTAATATAGTTACTTCAAACGGCTTCTATCTAGGGGCTCCATTAACGTTATTTTCTTTGGTATACATAATTAAAACTGTATATTCAACAAAAGGAGGAAGAGAGTTTATTGATCAATTAATCCTAAAAGTACCACTTTTTGGTGACCTCATTCTCAGATCAGAGATAGCATCAATGAGTGATACCCTAAGTACTTTAGTAAATTCAGGTGTACCTTTAGTAGAAGGATTGGAAAGATGCTTAAGCGCATCAGGTAATGAAATCATTAGAATTGCAATAAAGAAATCTATATACCTGATTCAGCAAGGTCAAGCCTTAAGTTATTCACTATCACTTTCAAAAGTGATGCCAAGACTACTTTACTCAATGATAAGAATTGGAGAAGAAACAGGTGAATTGTCATTTATGCTAGAAAATCTTTCTAATTTCTATAAGCGTGAGGTAGAAGAAACAGTATCAGCTCTTACAAAAGCAATGGAGCCTGCTGTTATTTTTGTAGTCGCAATAATAGTTGGTACTATAGTTGTTTCTCTTTACTTACCAATGTTCGACTTAGTCAATAAAATGGGCTAATTAATAGGGGGAACTAATCTTCAGTTGGCTTCTCTATATCAAGGAATGAAGTGTCCATTTGAAAGTCTCCTTTAAAAGAGTCAATTTCCTGCTCTGGAGTTTCAATGGTTTTGGAAGATTGAGTATTATTTTCTAGTACTTTATCATCTTCTTGAATATCTGAATCTGTTAGACCAAGGAAAGAACCATCCATTTTAAATTCTGAATCTATTTGATTAGTGTTCTGGGTATTATTTAACATAGTTGAGGTATGAGAATCCTGGACATTTTTGACTGAACTATTTATCTTCTCTAAATTAGTATGTTCTATATTCTTATTTTCTTCAAACAATGTTTGATCCTTCCTTAATTCTAGATTGGAATCTGTATCGGCAGATGGAAGTTCTTCGGAGTGATTGTTTACAAGTAGATCAGTGTTAGTTTCATCTGAACTTCTAGTCACTTTTGAATCTCTAGTTCTATTATCAACAACACTTTCAAGATCAACAGAATCATCTAAATCAGCTTTTGTATCTCTTGTTAGGTTTGTAGACTGGGGTGTATCAATAAAGGAAGATGAAGAGGAAGAATCTAAATTAGAATCTTTAGTTCTATTATCAACAACACTTTCAAGATCAACAGAATCATCTAAATCAGCTTTTGTATCTCTTGTTAGGTTTGTAGACTGGGGTGTATCAATAAAGGAAGATGAAGAGGAAGAATCTAAATTAGAATCTTTACCTTGTGTTTTAGATGTGATATCTGGTTGAGTTGAGTCTTTAGTTTTGGAAGTTAATGTATCACCTTGTTTGATTGGATTGTCAATAAATGAAGTGGGTTGTTTTGGAAGATTAATATCTAGCTTATTCGAACTTTTTGATTTGGAAAGATCTGATGAAAATAGACTATTTAAGTCATTATACTTGGTCTGTCTATCTAATTTTGAACTGGATAATTCTTTAAGAGAAGGTTTATATATTGATTGCTTTTTAGGTATATATGAATCGACTAAATATACTGGCAAATTAATTGATTCACCTAAGACCTTGGCAATTTCATCGTGCTGACTATTATGGCCTGACAAATAAATACTAAATTTTGCTGTTATGTTTTGATCCTGAGTGAATCTTCTTAACAGTGACTTTAATTCTCTAACAATTACTCTTAGATCAAGCTTTGATATCTTCATATATTTTTTCTTTGGAACCTCTTCTTTCTTTGAGGCAAGATTATCATTAGGATTGCCAGCATTTGGATTTCGATTTAATTGAGGATATTCTTTTATAGAAGCTATTCGATCTACTAATACAGGACCAGAGCTATCTGCTATAACAACATGACTACAATCACTATTGAGTTCTAATAACAAAGCATATTCATTCTCACTTAAGGAGGCAATATGTTGAGTTATTAATCTTAATTGGGAAATAAAGCTTACGTCTAATGAACATATATCTAAGCCTGCAGGTTCCAATGCTTGTAAGATAGTCTCTGTTGTTTTCTTTGGTATTGAAAGCAAGAAATATTTCCTGAACTTATTATTATCAATAATAAGCTCAGGCAATGAAGTTGGTGTAATATCAAAATCTGTTTTAGAAAGTGAAATAGGTATCTGAACTCCAGAGGATGGGTCTGAAACATATTCATATGCTTGGGAAATTGATAAATCTGAGGGGATATTAATCAATCTTGTATAAACAGCGTCTGGAGACAAAACTATAGATGTTCTCAAAGATAATATTTTCTGTTCTTGAAGTATTTCTTTTAAAAGATCGCCCATGACACTGGGATCTGTAGGTATAGATTTATCGATTGCTTCTTCAGGTATTTCAATAGCGGAGAATTTTTTAAAGTTTATATTAGATTTCGGACCTGAGCTTGCCACAGCTAAATTAATAGCGTTTTTGCCAAATTCCACTAATATAACTCTATGAGAGATTTGTTTTCTATATATAAGTAATTGATCAAGCAGATTCGCTACGGTTAGGTTTGAAACATTAGTAGCTGGTGAAGATGAAGTCATATAATTATTTTAGCAATAAGGTTGAGGTCTACAAAAGACTCGCCTAACTGGCAAAGACTCTCCTGATATTCCTTTTACAGGAATAGCATAAAGTATATATAAACCAGGTTTTGCTTTGGATGGGCTGGATATCAAAGAGCTTAATGGACTTTCATTCATGCTAGTACTAGCCTTAAGACATATGTTATAACCCGATGGCGTTAAAGGTACATCAGGTCCAGGAAGATTCCAGTCATGGTAAGGCTTACCAGTACATCTTAATTTAGTAAGTTCTTCTATAGAATAACCTGGTTGTGAGAGAATATTTGACATTTTGTCAAGCTTAATTAATAGGGTATTGTAATCAGATAAGAAGTCATATGCTGGAGAGTTTAAACTGCTAGTCATGGGCTGAAAAAAACTCGCTGTGTACTGTGAAATGACAACGAACACTGCTGTGAATGCAGACAACATTGCTACTGAGAAAGCGACCTCTGGTATTGTCATGCCTTGATTATGAATAGATATAAGTTTTGATTTTTTGGTCATTAATACGTATTGGCTAACTTGCGTTTTGTTGGATTAAACTATTGATATGTTGAGAAATCTCACTATTTAGCTTGTCAATATAATTTGCTCCTGTATAACCGGCCTTTTGTAAAATTCTCTTTTCGTAAGATGTTAATGGATGGCTTTTAACATTATCAAGAGAATTATCACCAATACGAATAGCTATCAACAAAGAAGTTGCTGCCATAGACATAATAGCTACACCTAGTAATGACTGAATCATAGATCATTCAAAATCACACTTAGAATAGGAACTATCATATATGCAAGAATAATATTTATATACATCCTTAATGTTCGTAATAATTACTCTATGTTTTTCATTCTTATTTTCTATAAGGCATTCCCCCTCAAAACGTTCATGATTAGATTCTATGTACCTGCCAGAAGATTGATCAAGAAAACCTAAATTGTATCCAGAAATATCTATATCAGAAAGAATTTCTTCACATACATTAGTAGGTTTGTTGAGACTATTTTGATGAATTTCTATCTCCTTTAAAGCAAGTTGATCAAAAAGCCTAACGGAATCATTCGTATAATAACTAGACTCAGTCTGATAGTTGATTGTCGATAAGTTAGAGAGATTATTTGCAATTTGTAGCATTGCAAATATACCACTCATCATAGCTATTCCCATTCCTGCATATAAATAACTCATGCTATATATTTAGATCTTGTCAGAAGTAGTAATATCTCTTCCATAAGCTAAAATTTTGAATTTCACTGTTAAATCTCCAATATCATCGAGATAATTAGAATTATCTGATTCAAAAGAAAACTCTTTAGTTATAACTATATTTTCTACTAGTTCCAAATCTCTTACAAATTCAAGAATGTTCTGAAATGGCGCTTTTAAAGTTAATATGGCTGTATATTTCTCAATACCCTTTGAGAGGAACGGGTCGCTAGGCTGAGACTGCATTGAGGAATTGAATTTTTCGATATCCTGTGGCTGCAAGTTTATTATCTTAATCAAGTTATTACTACAAATTGATTGTATTTCTGACAGAAAAGTCTCCAGAGTATTATTACCTGCTAATAATACAATAAGATTTTCCTTCTCAGATTGCAAACTTCTATATTTTAGATTTATCAACTTATATTGCTCTCCAAGCTTTGAGAGCTCGTCTCTCTTACGAATATATTCTGTCAACTCAAAATAAGATTTATTCATTCGCTCGACTGAAGGAAGCAGAATCATAAAAAATGCCAACAAAGACAAGAAGAAGCCAGTAATAATTGGTATAAATAAGGCAGCTCTTTCTGGGTTTAAGAATCTTTTATTTGACTCTTCACTAATAGCATATAAACTCATTTGTCAAATCCTGCCTTTTCCAAGTAATCAATTCTATTCGAAAGTCCAATAGAGCCTAACTGAAGTAAAGTATCTTTATCTATATATTCCAAGTCGCTATTAAAAGTAGCTGTAAGGGTAAACTCTAAAGAATTAGATTCAAAGTCAGAATCCGAATTATTATTATTACTTTCAATATTATTAATAACTATATTCTTACTAAAAAATAACGAATCAGATAATTTTAGTAAAAACATGTTAATTGTTTCCAAGCCAATTTCTTCATCTGTTATACCCTCAAATGTAATCTTTTCAGAATCAATCGATAATGATGTAAGTTCTATATTAGTAGGTATAGAATTAGTGATTTCCTTTAAAAATGCTGAACTAGAAATTATTCTATAAATATTCTTAGCAAGTTTATTATTAAAGTTTGCTAGATCCTTCATTTTTCTGGATTCATCGTTCAACTTTGCTTCCAATTTGTCATATTCATCTACATAACTAATCAACTCATTCTTACTATTTTCATAAAGCATCGTTCTAGCGTATATCAGTGCACTTATTGTAAGAGTAAGTAGTAGTATAGATGCTCCAATAAATCCACCTTTCCATATTAGTTGTCGTGTACTAGCAAAATAAGGCAGCTTGTTATCTGCTACATTCCTTCTATTTCTTAAAAGATCAATATTTAAAGGCCTATTTTTATTTCTCATAAATTCAGAGGGTTTCTTCTTCTTCTTGGTAACTACTACTAATATTATTAGTCATGCTGTCCTTTATGACTTTGGGAGTAACCATAATTATAAGCTCACTTTTCTTTCTAACTGTAGAATTAGTCCTAAACAAACGTCCTAAAATAGGGAGATCACCTAAAACAGGTGTCTTTGTTATTGCCTTAGTATCATCTTCCTTAATAACTCCAGTCAAAACCAAAGTATCACCATCTCTAACTCTAATAGTCCCAGTATCTAATCTTCTTACACTTAGCGTTGAAATGTTTCCGCAATCCCCGATTGATTGAGTCTCAGAAACAGCAGATATATTTGGACTGAGGCTAAATGTAACGTAACCATTATCATCAATTTTATGAACTTTAGCTCCAAATGTTATACCTGCAATTGATGACTGAGGTTCGCAAAGGTTAGAGCCATCTTCCTGAGGAGTTACTGAATAGCCTGTTACAACAGAAGTACCTACTTTTACAAAACCTTCATTAGCCCATGGTCTACCAATAGTTGCCTCAGATAGACCATCAGAAGCTGAAACCTCAGATCCTCCCATCATTTCTTCCTGGCTTTCACCTAAAATCAAAGTGGGGTTAGCAAGTATTTTCGCATTATTAGTTAATACTTTAGATCTAAACCAACCCATAAATTTTCTACTTGCCAAAGTAAATGAATCTGTTACCGAGAAATCAACTGGCGAAAATGATTGATTTCCAAACATATACATCAAGCCCTTAGATTCTGAATTAATTATGTAGTTATCTCCAATTCCATACTCAAAGGCATTTTTAATGTCAGTAGTATTATTTAAAAGCACATCTATAACCTTTACAGATAAAGCAACTTGCCTTTGCCGAAGATCTAATTGTTTTAAATACTTCTCTGCTACAGATACTAAATAGGGATCCCCAATAAGTGTAATTGTTTGCAGTCTGCTGTCTGTTGTTCCAATTAAACCCCTTAATGGTCCTTCGTTAGAAGAATAGGTAACTATCTCGGTAACGGAAGAGGCTGGCTCTTCAACGCCAGATCCAAATTCATCACCATTAAACATATTGGTCTTGGTCCAGACCTTCTTCATACTTGCTCCAAGGCTGCCTAAGTAATCAGCCGCTGAAGCTGCAGAAGCTTGGTTTAGACGATAAACTTTAGATACTTGAGGACCAAAACTCTTACTAAGAATATCCTCCCCAACCATTAAAATTTTTCCCTCCTGTTTTCCTTGAAGTCCTGAAGCTAGCAATACACTGTTAAGCACCTTTTCGTAAGTTTGATTCTGGAAAGACAAAGTAATCTTGTTAACAACATTTCCTTCTTCTGCTAAGTCATTATTAGGAACATAAAGGAAACCATAGCCTCCCATTTTAGAAAGAGTAAGTAAAGAAGCTACTGGATCTGCATTGATTAAAGTGATAGTTGTATTAGGGCCATCAATATCAACAAATCCCCTGCTGTTTATAAAAATTTCCCCAACTGCCATATCCCCCAAAGGTGGGGCCTTAGGACGTCTAGCTTTTCTCCTTAAAACCGGATCACGTTTCTTATTAACCCTAGTCTGAGCTAAAGTATTATTATCACCTGGGATATAATCAGCTTTTGATAAACCTATAGAGCTTGATGTAGTACCTATAAGAAACAATAATAAAGCTGATTTATGAAATAATCTTTTTAATTTTTTGGGGCAAGGTGTAGCTAATGTATGATTATTTTTCATTAATTCAATTTCCTATAAATTGATCAAAAGGAGAGGAAAGGTCTTCAGTATACATTGGTTCTTCTAAGATCTGTCTGTTCATAACTTCTTCGTAAAGCCTATGGAGCGACTCTGCGTCCCAGTTTGATGTCGAATCCGGAAAACCAAATCCAAAAAATTGTCTTCCAGCTCCAAGCCCAAATAATTCCTTGAGCTGATAATTAGATTCCTGAGATTTAACTGTTGGATGTGTATGTCCATAAGCCTCATCATCAAATTCACTATCAACCCCAAAGAATGTATCATTTGATACCCTATGGCTGATTAGAATCCATTCTGAAGACCCTGCAGATGAGCTGTTAGCAAAACAAGAGGTGGTAGAACTCAAGCAAAATACAGTTAGCGCTAAGCTATAAGAACTAAATAATCTCCAAGATATTCTCATTAGTGATCTCTTGTAGAACTCTGAAAATTATATAGGTATTTATAATATTTTCTCCAATTAGCAACTTTATACATATAATTCTATCTCCAGAAAACTGGTTTTTTCATAAATGCCTATTTCAACTTTTTTGTTCGAAATTTTTCTTGGAACTATATTTTTAAGGTTATGGGGTAATTTCACGATTTTTTTCTTACTGAATCTTGACCCTAGGAAAGTGAATAACTCTAAACAATCTCTCCATTGGGTCTTCTCATTTGCAATATCTTCTTTTTTATTTAAATTATTAAACTTACTTCACCCGGCTCAATACTATTAAGAACAATTCAATATCTTTTTTATTGGACTTTTCACTATCCCATAAACACGATCAGCATTAACAATTCTTACGTGACCAGTATCAATATTTTGAACTTGAAAAAGGGTCCAAGCATCGGGGCTTCTCGAACCACCTACACATGAAATTATAATTCCTATATACCAATCATATCCTGAGGTCTCAAGAATAAGAACATAATCGCCTTGACTTGCATTCAAGAACACCGATGAGCCAGAAGTCACAGCTAGTAGTATTTTTGTACCATCCTACATGAACCGTTTGGAGTTTTTGTTTCTATAAAAAATATAAATATAAAGCCATAGAGAGTATATAGATGAGGGGCGAATTAGATTATATTCCGTGAGAGTGATCGCAGAGAAAAAATTGATTAGTTATCTTAAATAATGAGAATTGCCAATACTAGCAAGAATTATAACAATCAATTCCTCTTTTGGATTGGAGTCACTTTGATTTGGGCAGTGTCAACGCTTCTAGATAGAGTCTGGTGGAATAATGCAAATCTTATACCTTCTTGGGATCAGGCTGACTACTTGAACAGTGCACTATCTAATGGCCGAGCACTAGGGATATTAAATGGAGGAAACTGGGAAGGGTTTAAAGGCTTAATAAATCATTCGTCGAAAATACCTCCTCTAGCTTCATTTATAAATGCATCTATTATTGCTATTGCAGGCGAGGCACCAAAAGAAGCTGCCTGGAGTTTAAGTATTTGGAATGGGCTTTTACTTTTAAGTGTTGGCGGTTTTGCAAACAAATTACGAGGTAAAAAGTTTGGACTTCTAGCTGTTCTTTTTGTATCTATTACTCCATCACTTGTTGCGCTGAGGCAAAACTATGTCCTTGAGATGCCAGTTTGTGCAACTTCAATGCTTGCTTTATGGCAACTATGTAATTGGGCTGAACCATCAAAAGGAGGAAAATTAAATCAAGCTTGTTTTGCTGGTATAAGCTGTTCGATATCCCTATTAATTAAACAAAGTTCTCTATTAGTAATCGGCCCAGCAATCGGATGGATTGTAGTTTTATTAAATAGCCAAAGAATAAGAGTTAATCAGCTGATGATATTTCTTGGAATTATCATCTCAAGCATATTGCCATGGTTCAAACAAAACTGGATAACTGTAATAAGTGGTACGAACAGAGCTGTAATATCATCAGCAATTAATGAAGGAGATCCTTCTATATTTACCCTAGATAATTGGCTTTATTACTTCAAACTTTTACCTAGTCAATTGGGATTATATTTCATAATAATAGGTATAAGTGGTCTAATTTTATACGTAATCAATCTTATAAATAAAAATGGGCTTAGAAATTTATATAAAGCAAAAGAATGGTTTAATAAGAAGCAGATGTTTAATTGGAGATGGTTGGTAATTAATACAATATTATGCTGGACACTTACAACAACAGTTCCTAACAAAGATCCAAGATATATAACCACTTTATATCCATATCTAATAATAATTTTGACTTTAGGTTGGCTGAAATGGATAAATCAATTAAATCACAATTTTAACAAATTTAAAAAATTAACTACTGGAATATTTCTTTTAAGCATATTACCATTATCAATTCCAATAATAGAAATGAATGTTGTTGCTCTTGAAACAAGAGAATACGAGTGGCAAATATCGAATATATTGAACGAAATAAAGTCAAACTCAAAGAGGGATAAAAAGCAAACTATAATTATAGTTCCAAGTTTTAAAGAGCTAAATCAGCACAACCTCAGCTATTACGGGAGAATGAATGGTGGGCATATCATAGCTAGACAACTGGGTAAGCATATAACTGACATAGCTTCACTAGCTATCTTAGAAGCTTTTATGGGTTTCCAATCTGCAAGGTTTACAATGGATCGATAAGCACTAGGCCAAGGGTTTTCCTTAAGCTCTTTTTCTAATACTAAAAAATGTTTATCTGCTTCTTTTGGATTATTTTGTAATATCCCTAATAAACCAAGAGTCCATCTTGCATTAATATCCTTTTCATTTATTTTCAACTTATCTAAAGCTTTTGTTTTAGCTATTGATTGATATTTTCTATGGCCATCAATCAAATGTTGAACAGCAATTACATCAAATACTTTTTTAATGCCCTTAGGGCCCGAATCTAACCCTTTCGCTAGATCATAAAATTCATAAGAAAATTCATCATACCTTTTGACATTCGATTTTCTTTTCCATAGAGAATATGTACCTCCTTTTGCACGTTTAAACTCTTTTAACTTTGAAAATATTTTGCTTTGACGAATAGATTGGTCTAGTTTTTTTGCTGAAGGCCTAACTGAGTTGTCTTTATTTAAATTGCAATAAAAATAGTAAGTATTCTATAAGGAGTTAATATGAGAAGTCTTAAAAGAATTGTGTGAACAAAGCCTGATTATTTTGATTAAAGGCTTTTATTTGCTAAGTTTATAATACAAAGGCAATTAATAATGATAGATGCTATTGCAGATGCAACATGGAGAAATCCACTTTTCATGCTTATTCTTTTTGGTGCAATATGGGTCGTTCCTGGGTTAATAATTAGAAGGTACAGCGAAGCAAAGGCTTTAAAGAAAAAGGAAGAACTTCAAATATCCAAAATAGCCAAGTTATATCCAAAGACTGAAGATAAAAAATAATCTTAAAACTAGAAAGAAGAATTTATTTAAAAGAATTTTAAGGCTGGGATCCTAAAAAAGCAGGGTCATAAACAGGTTGCATCAGGCCTCCCCCTCCGCCATCACCATTGTCGTCGTCGTCAAAACCAGAGAAAAGAATTTGTATACCCAAGAAAGCTAGGGTCCCGGACAAGGCAAGAATTAGGAAGTCACTACTCAATGTAATTTCTCAAATTTTTAAAAAGATACACGATTTTTTATGAAATTGAGATTTCCGGGACCAGTTTGTTTAATAACCCCTCATACACATGCCTTTTCTCAGAAAAATAACTAAGATTTACTTAGTTCAGTATTAGGAGGTGATCCATTGTCGTATCTACCGTACGGTCAGGAGTCAATGGTTAATTTGCAAGTGAAGCTATTTGACTCCTGCCTTTTTTATAATTTATAAATTTAAATGTCTTAAACCAAAAAAAAATTTAAATATTCTTCAGGACAAGCAATGAAACTAGTGATAATTTGTATGTTTGCTGCTTTTATTATTGTAATTTATACACCCAACACCTCCTTGGCTAACGAGGTAACAACCTTTGATTCAAGCATGAAAGACTGGAATACAAAAAGAGAAAAGGCCAGTGATCTTCTAAAAGAAGCAGAATTAGAATTTAAAAAAGGAGATGAATTACAAGGATGTTTTAAGCAAAGGCAAGCAGCAGAGTATGGCATTGATGGAACAAGATCTCTAATAAGAGCCTTTGAAATCTCAGATAGTACCTATGACCTTTCAGACATAAAAGCTGGTTTAAAAAAATGGGAAGAACTCAGAGATTTTTGTTAGTCCAATAATTTATTAGCTTACGTAGAGAAAATAATTAGTTTTTAAAAAAAATCTAGGAATACCCTTTATCAAACACTTATTTACGTAGAAATACTCATATAAAAGTGCCTGAAATTTGCGATGCTAATAAAAACTTAAAAAAATGTCGAAAGTACTTAAAAGAAA
>QCHV01000010.1 GCA_003217035.1 Prochlorococcus sp. AG-402-G22 | reverse complement strand
GCAAAAGAAAAACAAGCATACATTTATTACCGAGATGGCTTCGCTGCTCAAAATAATGGTGATTATTCAGAAGCTCTGGAGAATTATGAAGAAAGTCTCAAGCTTGAAGAGAATGCTGTTGATAGGGGCGAAACACTTAAAAACATGGCGATTATTTATATGAGTAATGGAGATGAGGATAGAGCTTTGGAAACTTATACGAAGGCATTAGATCAGAATCCCAAGCAGCCGTCGTGTTTAAAGAATATGGGCTTAATTTATGAAAAGCGCGGAAGGCTAGCTCAGCAACAAGGAAAACAGGATGAAAGTGATATTTGGTTTGATAAAGCTGCAGAAGTTTGGACAAAGGCAGTGAGATTGTACCCAGGAGGTTATTTAGATATCGAAAATTGGCTAAAAACAACTGGGAGAAGCAAGATTGACGTCTATTTGTAACGCTAGGCCTGATTATTATTTATTCTTCTAATCCTAGGATGATTGCAATAGCTTCATTAATTGAAGAAGCTTCTAATATCTCAAGTTTTACGTCATTATCTTTTAAATCTATCCCTTTTGATCGGGGTATGATTGCTCTTTGAAATCCTAATTTTTCAGCTTCACGAAGTCTTAAAAGGATTTGGCTAACTGTTCGCAATTGTCCTCCAAGACCAATTTCCCCAAGCATTAACGTGTCTTTTGGAATTTTAAGATTTTTGTAGCTTGAGATAATTGCTGCTGCAATTCCAAGATCTGCCGCTGGCTCTTCAACTTCTAAGCCTCCCGCAACTGCTAAATAGCAATCAAAACGGGAGAGTCCTAAGTTCATATGTTTTTCTATTACTGCAAGAATTTGGTGTAAGCGATTGTTTTCTATGCCCGTAGCAGTCCTTCTAGGGCTTGCATAAGTAGTTTGATTGATTAAGGCTTGAATATCTATTGCAAGAGGTCTCGTGCCTTCACAGGCGACAGTGGTAGCCACTCCAGCAGCATCATCTGAGCTGAGAAAAAGTTCGCTTGGATTTCTAATTTCTATTAAACCTTTGCCTTGCATTTCAAAAACGCCAAGTTCATTGGTTGCTCCATATCGGTTTTTTACTGCTCTTAGGAGCCTATGGTTAGCAAATCGATCACCTTCAAAGGTTAAAACAGCATCTACTAGGTGTTCTAGAACCTTTGGTCCTGCCAGCATCCCTTCTTTGGTGACATGGCCAACGATTAATAGAGCAATATTTTTCTTTTTTGCAAGTTGTTGCAGTGCAGCGGAGCATTCTCGAACTTGAGTGATTGAGCCAGGTGTGCTTGAAATGTTTGAATCATTTAAAGCTTGAATGCTGTCAATAATTGCAACTGAAGGATGAAATGCTTCAAGTTCTTCTAAGACAACTTCCAAATCAGTTTCAGCAAGAATGTGAAGATTGGAATCATTTTTTTTTAAACGCTGCCATCTGAGTTGAACTTGGCTTGCTGATTCTTCTGCAGTTATGTAAAGAACGCTTTTTTTAAGTGCAATTTCTGTTGCTGTTTGTAAAAGCAATGTACTTTTTCCAATTCCAGGATCTCCTCCAATTAGCACAAGTGAACCTGGAACCAGACCTCCTCCAAGAACTCGATCAAATTCAATGTATCCACTAGTAATTCTTTCAAGTGGAGTTTTTTGAATTTCTGCAATTGCTTCAGATCTCTTGTTGTAACTACTGTCTGGATTTGCGTTTATTTTTTTTCTGGATTTCGATGGTGAAATAACTTCTTCAATTATTGAATTCCATTCCCCGCAATTTGAGCATCTTCCAAAGAATTGCGGTGTTTCTGCCCCACATGCCTGACAGATATAAATAGTGCTAGTTCGTTTCACGAAGTTGTGTAAAGAAAGTTGGGTGTAGTTGAATAAGATTGATTTTTAGACCCTTTTGTAAGGTTCGTCTAAGATCGTTTTCTTTAGCCGTATTAGCCAAGGATCAAATGACGGCTTCTAGTCCATCTAAGGAAATCATTCTCGTAGCTGATGATGAGGCGAGTATCCGGAGAATTCTGGAAACTCGATTATCAATGATCGGCTATCAAGTCGTTACGGCTTCTAATGGGAATGAAGCTCTCGAAAAATTCCGAAATCTTGAACCAGACTTGGTTGTCCTCGACGTGATGATGCCAAAACTTGACGGTTATGGCGTCATTCAGGAATTGCGTAAGGAGTCTGATGTCCCAATAGTTATGTTGACAGCATTGGGAGATGTTGCTGACAGGATTACCGGACTTGAGCTTGGAGCTGATGATTATGTAATTAAACCTTTTAGTCCGAAAGAATTAGAAGCTCGAATTAGATGCGTATTGCGACGTATAGAGAAAGAGCACATAGCAGGCTTGCCAAATTCAGGAGTAATCCAGGTGGCTTCTTTTCGTATTGACACTAATAAGCGTAAGGTTTTTAGAGGTGACGAAAGGATAAGACTTACAGGGATGGAATTCAGTTTGCTTGAGTTGCTAGTTAGTCGATCTGGTGAGCCTTTTAGCAGAGGTGAAATTCTTAAAGAGGTTTGGGGATACACACCTGAAAGGCATGTAGACACGAGAGTTGTTGATGTTCATATCTCACGGTTGAGATCAAAACTAGAAGACGATCCTGCTAATCCTGAATTAATTCTTACAGCTAGAGGTACAGGGTACTTATTCCAAAGGATTGTTGATCCAATAACTATTGACAAAGTTTAAAAATACTGTGGCAAACGATTCTTCTAATAAGACAAATCGCTCTAGAGCTATTAGGCGCTTAGTTATTTGGTATCGGCGAAATGCAGCAGTAACAAGTCTTGTTGATACAGCAACAAGCTCTGCATCGGTTGCTGGTAATGTTGCTGGTTCAGTTGTCTCTAGTGCGGGTTCTGTAGTTTCTTCTGCAGGGTCAATGGCAAGAAATACATTGCAGCCACTTGTCTTCGATCCTTTAAGAAGGCTTCAGGGTGCAGGTAATGATATCGAACAAAATCCTATTAATGATTCCGAGAGAATTTGGGTGGCTGTTGATGGGATGGGAGGTGATCATGCTCCTGGCCCTATTTTGCAAGGGTGTCTTCAAGCAATTGAAAGGTTGCCTTTGCGAATTAAGTTTGTTGCTGAAATAGATAAGATCACCTCTGTAGCAAAAGATATTGGGATAGATGATTTGCTCAATCAATCAATTAATGATGGATATTTGGAGCTTGTAGGTAGTGGTGAATCAGTTGGTATGAATGAAGAGGCAACTGTTGTTAGACGCAAAAAAGATGCAAGTATTAATCTTGCAATGAATTTGGTTAAAGACGGAAAGGCATCTGCAGTTTATTCAGCGGGGAATTCAGGAGCATTAATGGCTTCGGCCATTTTCCGTTTAGGAAGATTGAAAGGAATCGATAGACCAGCAATAGGAGCACTCTTTCCCACAAAAGATCCAGGCCAGCCCGTTTTAGTTCTTGATGTAGGAGCCAATATGGATTGCAAACCGACTTATTTGCACCAATTTGCATTATTGGGGAATATTTATGCTCGAGATGTCCTTCAAATTAATCAACCAAGAGTTGGCCTTCTGAATATTGGAGAGGAAGAATGCAAAGGGAACGAACTGGCTTTAAGTACTTATGATTTATTAACTCAAGAAGATCGTTTTAAGTTTGCCGGTAATTGCGAAGGAAGAGATGTACTTTCTGGTGACTTTGATGTCGTTGTTTGTGATGGGTTCACAGGGAACGTATTGCTTAAGTTTTTAGAATCAGTTGGTAGTGTTTTATTAGATGTACTTCGTGCAGAATTACCTCGAGGAAGAAGAGGTAAATTAGGGTCTGCATTTTTGAGAAGTAACCTTAAAAGAATTAAAAAACGTTTAGATCATGCAGAACACGGCGGAGCACTTCTATTGGGAGTAAATGGCATTTGTGTTATTGGTCATGGCAGTAGTAAAGCTTTGTCAGTTCTTAGTGCTCTTCGAATTGCTCACTCTGCAGCTAGTCACGGTGTAATGGAAGATTTGGCTGCTCTAAATACTCAAAAAGCATTAAGTATTTAATTCAATCATTGATTGGTTTTGTGATTGACTGATTTCAAGTGAAACTTTTACACATTTGACTGCAAAGCAAAAAAGTATTTCAGGGGTCTCTTTTGTCGGCAGCGGCAGTGCAATTCCTGCACAGATAATTACTAATGATCAGCTTGCTTTAAGAGTTGATACAAATGATGATTGGATTAGTACAAGAACTGGGATTAAACAAAGACGTGTTTTAGGTCCTGATGAATCTTTTTCTGATCTTTGTTTCCAAGCAAGTATTTCAGCTTTAGAGATGGCGAAATGGGGACCCGAAAGCCTTGATTTGGTTCTTCTGGCTACATCCACTCCGAATGATTTGTTTGGATCTGCCCCGAAGATTCAGGCAAAGTTAGGTGCTAAAAATGCTGTTGCTTTTGATTTAACAGCAGCTTGTAGTGGATTTCTATTTGCGTTAGTTACAGCTGCTCAGTTTCTAAGGAATGGATCAATGAAGCGAGTATTGGTCTTGGGCGCTGATCAGCTGTCTAGCTGGGTTGATTGGGATGATAGAAAGAGTTGCGTTCTTTTTGGTGATGCTGCAGGGGCATTGCTTATGGAATCTTCTGAGGGTAATTCTGATGATTTACTTGGATTCAAGCTTAGATCTGATGGCTCTAGAGGTGATTGCCTGAATTTATTTGAAAAAAGACATTTCCAAACTTTAGTAAATACCAATATGTATCAACAAGGAGGATTTTCACCTATTCAAATGAATGGTCAAGAAGTTTATAAATTCGCTGTAAGAGAAGTTCCCTTGATTCTCCAAGATTTATTGAAAAGTCATCAAATTGATCCAGAATCATTGGATTGGCTCTTACTTCATCAAGCGAACAAAAGAATTTTGGATGCTGTTGCAGATAGGCTAAGGATTTCTCATAGCAAGGTGTTAAGTAATCTTGCTAATTATGGGAATACTTCTGCTGCAACGATTCCTTTAATGCTTGATGAAGCAGTTAGGCATGGGAAGATTGTCCAAGGTGATTTAATTGCCAGTAGTGGATTTGGAGCAGGTTTGAGTTGGGGAGCTGCTTTATTTCGCTGGCATGGTCCCTCATAATCTTTAGATGTTTGTTTTCCACTGAGGCTTTATGACTATTGCTTGGGTTTTCCCTGGCCAAGGATCTCAGAAACTTGGCATGGCTGATTTAGTGCTTTCTATTGATGGAGCACATGAAAGATTTCAATTGGCTTCAAGAATTTTAGGTAGAGACTTATTGGCAATTTGTCAAAAGGAGAACACTGAAGGAAATGCAGTTCTTGATTTAAATGATACTCGCAATACTCAGCTCGCTTTATTTGTTATTGAATCCCTATTGCTTGATGAGCTTAAAAAACAAGGAAGTGAAGCTTCAATAGTTGCAGGACATAGCTTGGGTGAGATAGTTGCTTTGTATGCAGCTGAAGTATTTGATCTCCCTACTGCATTGAATTTGTTAAAGTCTCGATCTGAATTAATGGCTTCTGCTGGTGTGGGTGCTATGACTGCAATATTGGGATTTGATCAACACCAGCTTTTCGAACTTGTTGAACAGACCGATAATGTTGTCATTGCGAATGACAATAGTTCTGATCAAGTTGTTTTGTCAGGAAGTAAATCTGCATTGGATTTGGTTGCCAAAAAAGTTACTTGTAAGAGGTGTGTGCCACTAAAAGTTTCTGGAGCATTTCATTCTCCATTTATGAAAGAACCTGCGGATGCATTTGCGAGAGAAATAGATCAAATAACATTTAAAAATGCTATTTGGCCAGTATTAAGTAATTCTGATCCCACTCCTGAAACAGATGCTATAAAGTTAAAAATGAGATTAAAGCAACAAATGACTTCTGGTGTTCGTTGGAGAGAAACTATGGAAGTGATTAATAGTAAAAAAATACAGCTTTTACTTGAGATAGGACCAGGTAAAGTGCTATCTGGACTAGCAAAGAGATCCCTTGAAGAGGTGGAGATTAAACAAATTTCATCTTCGAATGATTTAGGTAATTATATTGACTAACTTAAAACAGTCTTTAGAGAAAGAGAACTTGACTTTGCATCAGCCAAAGCAATCGTTTGTTTATAGTTTTGTGAGTTATATAATTGTATTTCCATTATTCCGGATATTTTTTCGAGGAAGAGTAATTGGTTCTGAAAATGTTCCCTTGCAAGGTCCTTTGCTAATAGTGGCGAATCATGGATCTCATTTAGACCCACCTTTGCTAGGCCATGCGTTGGGTCGTCCTATTGCATTCATGGCTAAAGAAGAACTTTTCAAGATTCCTATCCTAGGTTCCATTATTAGTGCTTGCGGAGCATATCCAGTTAGTAGAGGCGCAAGTGATAGAAAGGCCATTAGAATTGCTACAGAGCGACTTGATGAAGGCTGGGCAACAGGTCTTTTCTTAGATGGAACAAGACAAGACAATGGAAGAGTTAATAATCCAATGGCTGGAGCAGCTTTGTTGTCTGCAAGGAGTTCTGCACCAATTCTTCCAGTCGCCATTTTGAATAGTCATAGAGCTTTAGCTAAAGGCCGTTTTCTTCCAAGATTTGTGCCGATTCATTTGAGGGTAGGTAAATTGATCCACCCTCCAATCAGTCGTGGAAAAGTTGACTTAATAGCTAAAACTGAACAAATTCAGAGGGCAATTAACTCAATGATTGATGAAGGCATTTTTGTTTAAGAAATTGAGATTATTTATTCAATAAAGTCTACTGGTATGTTTTTAGGCAAAATCCCTTTGAGATCTTTACCACTAATGACCCAGGTGAGCGCTCTGATTATATCTATGTAATACTTTTCCTGGCTTTCTTTTTTGCAATAAGATGAACAAGGTACTGAAATTCCTGTTAATTTAATGCCTCTACTTCCTGCGACTATATTGCCGACTGTTAGTGCCCTATTAAAGTGATCTTCACTGGTAATAAGAAACAAGTGATTTGCGCCTTCTTGATAGAGTTCATCTACTAATGATGTGAAATTGCCCAGAGTATCTTTTGCTCTATAATCCCTTCTTACCATTTCAGTGGGCACCCCTTCTCTTTTTACCAACCATTCAGAATATTCAATATTACTACCTCCACTAATAATAATTGGAAGTTTTAATTTACTAGCCATTTTTAGACCTAAAACTTCTCTGTCTATATCACCTCCCAAAACTAAAATAACTTGTGGTTTATTTCTATTAAAGCTAGTAATAATGAATGGTTTTATTGGACCAAATAAAGCTAGTGAAATCAATACACTTAGAAGAGTTATTCTAGTGTATTTAGGAAAACTTAATTGCAACTATCTAATGGAGAAGTGGGGTATATTGGTAGAACTTCAGGCCAAGGACTTTCTTCTTTTTTCATGTAGGCATTTAATGAAAAGTTAATTAATTCTTTAAGATCTTCAGATACATTTTCTTCGGCATTTATGGCTGGATTGAGCTTGATCCCATGAGGCAATAAATGTGGTTCTTTCAATTCTATTGTTTCAATTCTGTCGCTTTTTAAATAGTTGACTTTGTACTGCCCACCTATGGTTCCTCGTCTTTTTAGAACTTTAAAAAGCCAGAATGAATCATTCACTTCGTGAGGCTTTAGTTTTGTCGCCAATCTTGGGACCATTAATGAAAAACTACTTACTCCATCAAGAGGACATTTAAGTTGTTGTGCCAATGTCCTAGCCATTGCAATAGTCAATCTAGTTCCAGTAAACCCCCCTGGTCCCTTTGCAACAGCTACTCTTGCAATTTGAGGCCAATATTTGGCTGGAAGTAAGGTTTCAACATATCTAAATAGATTGTTTGAAAGTTCTCTACTGCATTCAAAAGTTGAATCACATATTTTTTTTTTGGGGTCGTTTAAGTCAAGTATTGCAACACCTAGTTTTTCAGAACAACTATGTAGACCAAGTAAATACTTACCAGTACTGTTTAATTCCATCTTCTGTTATGAGGGGATTTTTTGCCCAGGTCTTAATTTTTGCCATTTACCCTCTTCTTCTAAAAAACTTTGACAAGCTCTTACATCCCATTCAATTGAACTGCTAGTGGAATTTTTTATATCCTTAACAATGATATGAATAGATGGATTATTTCCTTGAAAGTCTGGATTGGGATTTAAATGATCTACGCCATGTTGTTTTTCAACAGCGTGATAAGTCTTGCATCGATCTATCCAATGGCAGTTCACACAGATACACATGTTTTTAGATGACTCTAATTATGCAAAGTTGGATGTTGATCAAGCATCATTAGCAGAATCAATTTGTAGAAGACTAAAGACTTCTACATGGCCTTTCAAGTTTAATGAACTTCCTTTTGGTTCTGCTTTAGTAGGTGGCTCAATAAGAGATTGTTTGCTTGACAGGCATAAGCATAAGCCAGATCTTGATGTTGTAGTTCCTTCCAATGCTTTAAAGCTTGCCAAAGACCTTTCTGAGGATCTAGGGGGGACTTTTGTTCTGCTTGATGAGGAAAGAGGTATAGCCAGGCTGATTAGTAATAGCTGGACAATTGATTTTGCAACTCAAATTGGCTCTTCTTTAGAAGAAGACTTGTTTAGACGTGACTTCACAATTAATTCGATTGCTTTAGTTTTTTCTAACCATCCAAAAATTATTGACCCTACTGGAGGCTTGAATGATTTGCGTCATAAAAAGCTCGTTGCAGTCAAAGAGCAAAATTTGATTGATGATCCTTTGAGGCTTTTAAGAGGTTTTAGGTTAAGTGCAGAATTGGGCTTTGCCTTAGATGAAGATACGAAGAAGTTTGTGCAATCTAATTCTGCTCTTCTTCATTCAGTTGCGCGTGAACGAATTAAAACTGAGATAGAGAAACTGGTTCAAGCAGACTGGGCTGATGAGGTAATTCCTTTTGTAAAGCAATCTCAACTTTTAGAACCTTGGGAATCAACCGATAAGCTTTCTATATCTTTAAAAAATGTTTCTGCTTTGAATACTAAGGAGCTTGAAATTGCTCTCCCTTTAGTTCGATTAACAGATTTATTAAGTGATCAAGGGTTGGATGAATTAAGTTTTTCAAGAAAAAAATTACAAAATTGTCATTATTTACGTTATTGGTTTCTTAAAAATGATGGTTTTTCTTTTGAAAATCTTACTGAAGATGATCGTTTGAAATTGCACAAAGATTTAGAAACTTTTCTACCTGCCTTGATTTTGCAATTACCTTTTGAAGATCAGCAAATATGGTTGGATCGCTGGAGAGATAATGGTGATCCTCTTTTTCACCCATTTTCTCCTATTGATGGTTTTAGTTTGCAAAAGATGTTTGGAGCTTCGCAGGGTCCTTGGATAGGCCAATTAATGAATCTTTTATGCAAGGAAAATGCCTTTGGTCGGATCAATAATCGCGAAGAAGCTTTTCACTTTGCTCGTTACTGGTGGGAACATAACCAACCTTTTTGTGATTAACTACACCTAAGGAATACAGTTTTCCCCTGATGAGGTTCATCTCCCATAGCCCTTTTGTTCCATGAGCGTTCGCCTTTACGTCGGCAACTTGCCGCAAAATTTAAAGATCAAAGAGCTTGAAGCTCTCTTTGCAACTATTGGGAAAGGTATTCGGTTTAAAGCCGTTTTAGATAGAGAAACAAAGGCTTGTAGAGGATTTGGCTTTGCCAATGTTGATAACGAAAAGATGGCGAATGAAGTTATAGAGCAGTTCAATGGTTATGAATTTAATGGCAATGCGTTGAGGGTGGAGCGCTCAGAACGAAAAGATTCAAATAATGGGGCTGGTCGTAGAAATGGATCTAATTCAAATTCCAAATCAAAAGGTTTACATCGAAAAGATGTTAAGAAAGTTGTACATAGTGATGCACCTAATCAAGAAGCTCCTGATCCAAGATGGGCTGGTGAGCTATCAAAACTAAAGGAACTTTTGGCTAATCAGAAAACACCTGTGTAAATAAATATCAATTTGAATGCTTTGAATTAATTTCTTACTTTGTTTGAGCTATCAGATAACAAATTGGCAATTCAAGGATTTTTACCCATTTGTTTACATAAGCTCTGTGATTAAAAACATCATAGTCAAGTCTTTCTATTGCATTAAGAATTCCTCTGTACAGTCTTAAAGACGTCCAGACTGGCCATCTTGCATCGGGAGATAGCCATCTAATACCTTCTTCGGATTTTGAAAACCATTCTCTTGCACGATTTAATTGAAATGCCATTAATTGTCTCCATTCTTCGTTCATTCTCCCTTCCATTAGATCATCTTCCGAATAACCAAAATTTCTAAGATCTTCTTGAGGAAGATAGATACGACCTCGCCCTCTATCTTCTCCAACATCTCTAAGAATATTTGTAAGTTGATTAGCAATACCAAGCGCTACAGCAGCACTTGATGTGTCTGGTCTTTCACTCCAAGGGGCATTGGTATAAGCAGGGTCAATACCCATTACATTTTGAGTCATCAGTCCCACTGTTCCTGCAACTCTGTAGCAATAAAGCTCTAAATCTTTAAAGGTTTCATATCTCGTTTTATGTAAATCCATTCTCTGACCTTCAATCATGTCTAAATATGGCTGAATAGATTGAGGGAAATTTTTAAAGGTATCTGAAAGAACTGCATCAAGCTCATCGTTAACTTTTCCAGCAAATATTGATTTAGTTTTCTCCTCCCATCGATCTAGCCTTTCAGAAAGTTCATTGATTGGCTTTTTTTGGGCTTCACTGCTATCCATTAACTCATCTGTTCTTCTGCACCATACATAAATTGCCCAAATTGCTTTTCTCTTTATTGGAGGCAAAAGTAGAGTCCCCAAATAAAATGTTTTCGCCCATTCTGCAGTTTCTTGCCTACATATTTCATATGCATTATCTAGATTGATCAATGTGTTGCCACCTATTAAAGGTGAATGTTGCAATCCACTACTCATTATTCATAACCTTTTATTTCTTTGGAAGTATTATTAGATAAATCCTGTTGTGATTGATTTACCTTTTCAGCGCAGGTTTTTCCACTTAATACTGCTCCTTCCATTGAGGCCAAGTAACGCTGCATTGTAAAATCTCCTGCTAAGAAAAAATTAGTTATTGGTGTTTTTTGATCAGGTCTTAGATCTTGGCAGCCTGGAACCGCTTTGTATACAGACAATGGTGTTTTAACCACCTTGTATTTCCTTAATTTAGCTTGATTTTCTCCTGTAAAGTGCATTGGGAACAATATTTTCAGCTCTTTCAAAGTTGCTTCTATTATATCTTCATCGCTTTTACTAATCCAATCTTTTGCAGGGGCAAACACAAGTTCAAGCATTGAGCGATTGGGGTCTTCGTATTCCTTACATGTAATACTCATATCTGCATAAACACTAAGCAGTTTTGATCTGCTAAATAATAAATGGTCGATATCTGTCAGTTTTCTATCAAACCAAAGATGGATATTAATTACAGGGACACCTTTGAGGCCTTCTAATTTTCTAAATAAATCCAAACCTTCCCAGGGTTTTGGTATAAGCAACTTGATTAAGTCTACGGGTAATGCGCTTACATACTTATCAGCCTTTACTTCTCTAACTTCTTCACCATTTAGACCACCAATTTTAAAACTTTTTACGCTTGAGTCTTCATTTAAATTAATTTCCTTTAAGGGACTATTGATATGAACTTCTCCTCCTTTTGAGCGAATATAATCAACTATTGGAGCGCATAATCTTTCAGGTGGTGCACCATCAAGAAAGGCCATTTTTGAACCATTTTTTTCTTGAAGGAATCTATTTAGTGCTGTTAATAAAACTGTAGAAGAGATTTCATCTGGTCCAATGAAGTTCAAAGCCTTGCTCATAGCAATAAAGACCTCATCATTAACTCTGGAAGGAATATTGTGTGTTTTCAACCATTCAGTCCAGGATAATTTGTCGCATTCTTCTACATATTTTTGCCCTCGAAGCATTGCAGGAATAAGACCAATTCCAAATAAGACCTTTTCTGGCCAGCTAAGCATGTCGTTGTTTCTCAAAATTGCTGTTACTCCATTAATGGGTGCTGGCAGGTCAGGGAAATCAAAACGACTGTATGTTCCTGGCTCTTCAGGTTGATTAAAAATCATAGAGTGACTTTTCCATTGCAGTCGATCTTCAATTCCTAGCTCATTAAAAAGCTGAAGCATATTTGGGTATGCTCCAAAAAAGATGTGGAGCCCCGTTTCATACCAGTCCCCATCTTCATCTTTCCAGGCAGCAACTTTGCCACCAAGAACATCTCTAGCCTCGTATACGACAGGGATGTGACCTAGGTCACACAAGTATTTCGCGCATGACAGTCCTGCCAAACCAGCTCCTGCAATAACAACTCGCATACTTTTTTTTTATATCGAATGCAACTTTAGTGAGAAAAGGGACCTAAACTTTCTTTATATTGAATTATTTGATATCAATACTTTTTGATCTGCAGCAGTTATTGACATGACAGATGCCATCCTTAAGTGCACAACAAGACACATTCGTATATTTACAGCTATAGCTGAAAATGATGATCTAGTAGAAGATGCGAACCACCTAACCTTGGATTTGGATCCAGATAATGAATTTATATGGACTGAATCTGTAGTCAAAAAGATAAGAGAACGCTTTGTAGAATTGGTTGAATCATATTCTGGGAAAGAATTGACTGATTACAATTTAAGAAAAATAGGCTCGGACCTTGAAGGAGCAATCCGAAAATTTCTTCAATCAGGAGAATTGAAATATAACCCTGATTGCAGAGTCCTTAATTTTTCAATGGGACTCCCTAGAACAAAAGATTTGTTGTGACTAGACCCCCTTATAGGCGCCCTAGATCAGGGCGTTTTAAAGAGAATTATTCAGATGGGAGATCTCAAGGTCGTTCATCTAATCGTGATCGAGTTTCTGGGAATTCTTATGGAACGACTTCCTCCAAAAATACAGCTGATGGGAACAATATCAGCCTCAACACAAGTACTATTGCAATTCTTGCTGGCGTTCTTGTATTAGGTGTAGGAATTGGCAGTGCTATTACCAGCACTACTCAAGGAGGTGAGGGTAATATTGCAAGTCAGCAACAGTTGGATATGGCTGTTCCTGACCCTGAGTTTTGTAGACAATGGGGAGCTAGTGCTTTTGTTATAGATGTGGAAATGTATACAACCCTTAATCCTTCAACGAGTTTTGTTACGCAACCATCTTTACAGCCTGGATGTGTGATCCGTAGAGAGAATTGGTCTCTTCTTCAAAAACAAGGAGCAATTACGAATGAAGATGTTAGAGAGTGTAAGCAGCGCATGAATACTTTTGCTTATATAGGTTCTATTAGAGATAACCCTATTGTTCGTTGCGTATATCAAGCGGATATTAATGATAATAAGTTTATAATTAAAGGTGTTGAAGAAGATGGCATACGAATTAATCAAGAAGCCATTCAGTTTTAATTATTACTTATTCTTTAAAGGGCTATCCCAACTCGCAAAAATAGGTAATACATCTTTAGTAAAAGCTTCTGCCGCTCTTGAAGTATATCTACCTGGATTGCTAATAAGTTTTAGCTCTCTTTTGACTTCTAGGTCTGCAATATTAGGCTTGTGTACTGTCCCAGCTGTGAGTTCACGCTCAATAGATACAACTGGCAAAAATGCTGCGCCTAATCCAGATTGGACAGCATTTTTAATTGCTTCAAGTGAATTGAGTTCCATTTCTATTCGTAGTCGCTGAACCTCTAATCCAGAATTTTCCAGAAGTTGATCAACAACTTTTCTAGTTGTTGATTGAGAATCTAATGTTACAAAGCCCAACCTATATAAGTCTTCCTTTGTCAGTTCAGAAAGTCTTGCTAATGGATGTTTTGTTGGAAGTACTAATGCTAATTCATCAGTTGCATATGGAACTATTTCAAGAAACTCTGTTAGTTCTGTAGGTAATTGTCCACCAATAATAGCTAGATCTATTTGGCCATTTGCAACACTCCATCCTGTTCGGCGAGTGCTGTGAACTTGAAGTTGAACTGATACATCAGGGAACTTTTGTCGGAATAGACCGATCATTCGAGGCATTAAGTATGTACCTGTTGTTTGGCTCGCACCAATTATTAATGAGCCTCCTTTTAAATTGTGCAAATCTTCAATTGCTCCACATGCTTCATCGCATAAGCTCAAAATTTTCTCGCAATATTTCAGCAATAGCTTTCCAGCTTCAGTAAGTTGTGCTTTTCTCCCCCCTCTATCAAAGATTGCAATTTCTAGTTGCTTTTCAAGATTTTGTATCTGCAAACTAACTGCTGGTTGAGTCACATAGAGAGTGTCTGCAGCTTTTTTGAAGCTCCCTTCGTTAACTATTGCTTTGAGAATACGGAGCTGATCTAGAGTGAAAGGAAGTTCAGCCATGACGGCTGTTTATTTTCAACAACAACAACTAAAACTTTAATCTGAAATAGTCATTCACTCTGAACCAAGTAATTATTAAAGAGATCTTCTGCTACAAATGCCTTCAGAAGCTATACATCACTCCAGTCTCATAATGCTATTGCTGCTGCTTGCTTTTGCAGTAATACATAGTGGCGGAGCGGCATTAAGGGTTAGAGCTGAATCTATTATTGGGGCAAGGTTATGGAGATTGATCTTTGCATTCGCAAGCATTCCTTCTGCTGGAGTTTTAATTATCTTTTTTTTAGCACATAGGTATGACGGTATTAGGCTTTGGAATCTGCAGGGGATACCTGGAATGGTTCAGATGGTTTGGTTTTTAACAGCTTTAAGTTTTTTATTTTTATATCCTGCTACTTATAACCTTTTAGAAATTCCTGCATTATTAAAACCCAAAGTCAGGCTATATCAACAAGGAGTTATAAGGATTACGAGGCACCCTCAGGCTATTGGACAGATCCTTTGGTGTTTTACTCACTCATTGTGGATTGGCAGCAGTTTCATGATGGTTACGAGTGCTGGTTTAATTGGGCATCATTTATTTGCAATTTGGCATGGTGATAGGCGATTAAAGGCAAAATTTGGTGATGATTTTGAGGAACTTAAAAGAAATACTTCTGTAATACCTTTTCTTGCAATTATCGATGGCAGACAAAAATTAGAAGTAAAAGAATTTCTTAGGCCTTCTCAATTAGGCATTTGCATTGCTATAGCTCTGTTTTGGTGGGCTCATAGATTTATTTCTTCAGGAACAGAAGTATTTCTCTCTTCCAACTTGGCGGAACTACTCTCCTGAAATGCCTACACTCACAAGGACTGAAAAAATCGGATGTTATCGGCTGCTGAAATTGCATGGTTAATCCCCCTGCTGCCTCTGGTTGGGGCAGTTGTATCAGGTTTGGGATTAATTAGTTTTAATCGGGCAATGAACCGTTTAAGGAAACCCATTGCTATAACTTTGCTGGCTTGTGTTGGTGCATCTGCTGTTTTGAGCTATGCAGTTCTAGTCGAACAGGTTTCTGGAGCACCAACAATTGAGCACCTTTTTGTGTGGGCCAGTGCAGGTGATTTCATTCTTCCTATGGGTTATGTAATAGATCCCTTAGGAGCTGTGATGCTTGCTTTGGTTACGACTATTGCTCTTTTGGTAATGATTTATTCACATGGGTACATGGCTCATGATGAGGGATATGTCAGATTTTTTACTTATTTGGCATTGTTTTCTAGTTCAATGCTGGGGCTAATTATTAGCCCGAATTTACTTGAGATATATGTTTTTTGGGAGTTGGTTGGCATGTGTTCATACCTTTTGGTTGGCTTTTGGTATGACAGAGATGGAGCAGCGCATGCAGCTCAAAAAGCTTTTGTTGTAAATAGAGTTGGTGATTTCGGGCTTTTACTTGGTATCCTTGGCCTTTTTTGGGCAACTGGCAGCTTTGATTTTAATGGGATTGCTATAGGTCTCTCTGATGGCGTTTCTTCTGGAAATATTCCTATGTGGGCAGCATTGACTCTTTGCTTCTTAGTTTTTATGGGTCCTATGGCTAAGTCTGCTCAGTTTCCTTTACATGTTTGGTTGCCTGATGCAATGGAAGGCCCAACTCCTATATCAGCCTTAATACATGCAGCAACTATGGTTGCTGCAGGCGTTTTTTTAGTTGCCAGGCTTGAACCTCTTTATAGTCAATTTCCTTTTATAGGCCTGTTGATAGCAATTTTTGGAACAATCACATGTTTTTTAGGAGCCTCCATAGCGCTGACGCAGATGGATTTAAAGAAGGGATTAGCATATAGCACCGTATCTCAACTTGGGTACATGATGCTTGCAATGGGTTGCGGAGCTCCGATTGCAGGCATGTTCCACTTGGTTACTCATGCTTGCTTTAAAGCAATGCTTTTTTTGGGATCAGGTTCTGTAATTCATGCAATGGAAGAAGTTGTAGGGCACGAACCAATTTTGGCTCAAGATATGCGCTTAATGGGAGGCCTAAGAAAAAAAATGCCTATAACTTCTATTACTTTTTTGATTGGATGTATTGCAATTAGCGGAATTCCTCCCTTGGCAGGTTTTTGGAGTAAGGATGAAATTTTAGGACATGCCTTTAATGCTTTCCCAATCCTGTGGGGGGTAGGTTTTCTTACAGCTGGGATGACAGCTTTTTATATGTTTAGACTTTACTTTCTAACTTTTGAAGGAAGTTTTAGAGGAGAAGATCAAGATCTACAAAAAGAATTATTGATTGCTGCAGGTAAAGAAGTTGAAGATAGCGAAGCTCATGAAACTGGCGAAATTCATGAATCTACATGGTCAATGTCTGCTCCATTAGTTGTTTTAGCAATCCCATCAGTCTTGATAGGTTTTCTTGGCACTCCATGGAATAGTGCCTTTGCAAAGTTTTTAAATTTAGATGAAGCATTAGAAACTGCAGCCAAATTTAGCTGGGGAGAATTCTTGCCTTTAGCTCTAGCTTCAGTAGCAATTTCAATTGCTGGCATCTCATTGGCAACCTTGGCTTATTATTTAAATCGCATAAATCTAAAATCCTCTGTTGCTGATAGATTCTCCAAAATCAATAATTTCTTTGCAAATAAGTGGTATTTAGATGACATTAATGAAAAGATTTTTGTCAAAGGGAGTCGAAAGCTGGCTAAGGAAGTTTTGGAAGTAGATGCAAAGGTTGTAGATGGAGTAGTTAATTTAACTGGACTGCTGACATTAGGGAGTGGCGAAGGGCTTAAATATTTTGAAACTGGTAGAGCTCAATTTTACGCTCTCATAGTTTTTGGAGGGGTAATAGCTTTAGTAGCTTTATTCGGTGTACTTGGTTCTTAAGTACTGTTTGAATTTCTTGTGTGTGTCATCCCCTATCGATTGGATGCCATAGCTCTAAGTATTTCTACACTCCAAAAAGAAGAGAAATTAAGCAGTGTTTGAATGCACCTCTATCTCAATTTTGGCGACTCCCTCTGGAATGGTTCCAGAGCCAATTGATGCTGATTTCCCTTGGCTAAGTCTTTCGATCCTATTTCCTATATTTGGATCATTATTGGTTCCATTTATACCTGATGAAGGAGATGGAAAGCAGGTTCGGTGGTATGCCTTGGGGATTGCTTTAACAACTTTTTTAATTACTGTTGGCGCTTACTTAAAAGGATATGACCCTTCACAAGAAGGACTTCAGTTGTCAGAGAGAGTTTTTTGGCTTCCTGAGTTGGGCCTTACTTGGGCTGTAGGAGCAGATGGCTTGTCTATGCCATTAATTCTTCTGACTAGTTTTATCACTGCTTTAGCAGTGTTAGCAGCATGGCCTGTCAAATTCAAACCAAAATTGTTCTTCTTCCTTATTTTGGCAATGGATGGAGGGCAAATAGCAGTTTTTGCTGTTCAAGACATGCTTCTATTTTTTCTTGCTTGGGAATTAGAGCTTTTGCCAGTTTATTTGTTGTTAGCTATATGGGGAGGTAAGAAAAGACAATATGCGGCTACCAAATTCATAATTTATACAGCTGGGAGCTCTTTATTTATTCTCTTAGCCGCTCTTGCAATGGGATTTTTTGGAAATGGAGTTCCAAACTTTGAATATACTCATTTAGCTAATCAAAATTTTGGAACAGGCTTTCAATTACTTTGTTATGCAGGATTGTTAATTGCTTTTGGAGTAAAACTTCCAGTTGTTCCCTTGCATACTTGGTTGCCAGATGCGCATGGAGAAGCTACGGCGCCTGTTCATATGCTGTTAGCGGGGATTTTATTAAAGATGGGTGGATATGCACTGCTTAGGTTTAATGCTCAATTACTCCCTGATGCCCATGCTCAATTTGCACCATTATTAATAGTTCTTGGAGTAGTAAATATTATTTATGCTGCTTTAACTTCTTTTGCTCAGCGTAATTTAAAAAGGAAAATTGCTTATAGCTCGATTAGTCATATGGGGTTTGTTCTTATTGGTATAGGAAGCTTTAGCTCACTTGGAACTAGTGGAGCAATGTTGCAAATGATTAGTCATGGATTGATTGGAGCAAGTTTATTTTTCTTAGTTGGAGCCACTTATGACAGAACGCGTACTTTGCAATTGAATGAAATGGGTGGTGTTGGCCAAAAAATGCGAATTATGTTTGCCCTTTGGACAGTCTGTTCTTTAGCTTCTTTGGCTTTGCCAGGGATGAGTGGATTTGTCTCAGAATTAATGGTTTTTGCCGGCTTTGTAACGGACGAGGTTTATACACTTCCTTTCAGGGTTGTTATTGCAGGCCTTGCTGCAATTGGAGTCATTCTTACTCCTATCTATTTGCTTTCTATGCTTAGGGAGATCTTTTTTGGTAAAGAAAATGTTGAGTTTTTAGCTGATAGAGAATTGGTTGATGCTGAACCACGAGAGATTTATATCATAGGAAGTCTTTTGGTTCCAATAATAGGAATTGGTTTATACCCAAGAGTAATGACAGAGACTTATACGGCTTCTATTAATGGTTTGGTCGCTAGAGATATTAATGCAATAGAAAGAATTAATAAAAAGTCTGACAATACTTCCCCTGGAAAGAAATTTTATTTGTCAACAATTAAAGCTCCTTCTATAAAACCTTTGAGCTTGCTATAGAAATCGAGAAATCAACATTTCAGGAATGATTTAAATTCTGTTCTTGAAATAAAAAAATTCCTAAATTTTTCTAAGAGTCTATTTTTTAATGAGACAAATTAATTTTGTAGTAATTAATATTTTTCCTTGCTTTGAGGACGATGCATTTCACGCTAGAGAAAACAGTATCTACTCACAGTTAATAACTTGCCTAATGCTTCACAAATCTTCCTCTTGGTTTTTGTCGGTTTGAGAGTCATGCTTAGAAGCATTGGTTTCCAGGAATTTGAAAGTTCTAAGAAAGGTATTCAAAAACTCAAAATGATTATTTCGAATCAGATAAATCCATTCCTTAATGCAATTTTGAAGAAGTCAGTACGTTGAAAAAGATGTTGCTTAAGCAATATCCCTCTAGCAATAAACATCTATTGAAGTTAACTTTTCCTAAGAGTATTATTTTCATTGCCTTTTGAAGGTTTGGTAACAAAAGCAGAATCAGGCGCAAGACTTGCGATTCGCCTATTACAGGATGCTGCCGAGAAGGGAGAGATTGACCCTTGGGATGTTGATGTAATTCCTGTAATAGATGGTTTTTTAGACCAATTAAGGCAAAGAATTGAAATTCCTAGGAATATTTCTGCTGAAAGCTCCTACCAAGGTGGAAGCTTTGAGAGAGATTTATCAGAAAGTAGTGAAGCGTTTTTGGCGGCTTCTGTATTGGTTGGATTAAAGGCTGAAATTCTTGAGTCAGAGACTTTCCCAGCAGAATCAGATTTTGATGAAGGTTTTGACGAAGATTTTTCTGAGCAGGGATGGTTGGATCCAAGATTGGAGATGCCTCAATATCCAGAGCGCCATCTTTTTAGACGCCCTGTAGCTCCTCCTCCCTTGCGTAGACCAGTTTCCCTGGGCGAGTTAATAGAACAACTTGAATCAATAGCAGAATCAATAGAATCAGATGAATTAAAGAGTCGTAAAAGAAGAGAAAAAAGATATAGCGACAAGCAAATTATTGCTCAAGTCACCTCTCTTGCACACCGTGAAAAACTGCCTGAAACAACTGCTGCATTAGGGATTTTCTTAAATACTTGGGAGGATGCACTTCATTGGATTGATTTTGATACTTTGGTATGTCATTGGCAAAATGTTGCTGCTGAAGATTTGGATACCGATAGAGTTGGTGTCTTTTGGGCTCTTTTATTTTTGTGTTCTCAAGGCAAAGTTGAATTAGTCCAAGAGGGCTTTTTATATGGACAACTAAGGATAAAGAGGATTCTTGAACATGGGATGGTTGCGCAACTTCCTTTGAAAAAGTTAGACGTGCCAGATGCCTCTCCGGCTGCGGCTTAGTAGGAGGGTTGAATATCAGTCTATTTTGGCCTTATTAATGAGGCCTACAACGCCTATGAAGGCGATGATCCTGGCGGCCGGGAAAGGAACGAGAGTTCAGCCGATCACACATGTGATCCCCAAGCCAATGATTCCTATTCTGCAGAAACCAGTGATGGAGTTTCTGTTGGAACTCCTTAAGGAACATAATTTCAAGGAGGTAATGGTCAATGTATCCCACCTCGCTGAAGAAATTGAGAATTACTTTAGAGATGGCCAGCGGTTTGGGGTGGAGATTGCTTATAGCTTTGAAGGTCGTATTGAAGATGGTGAATTAATAGGAGATGCACTTGGTTCCGCTGGTGGATTAAAAAAAATCCAGGATTTTCAAGAATTTTTTGACGATACTTTTGTAGTTTTGTGTGGAGATGCACTTATTGACTTAGATCTTTCTGAAGCAGTGCGAAGGCATAAAGAAAAAGGAGCTCTTGCAACTTTGATTACGAAAAGAGTACCTAAAGAACAGGTTAGTAGTTATGGCGTAGTGGTTACAGATGAGAATGACCGAGTTAAGGCCTTCCAAGAGAAACCTTCTTTAGATAATGCTTTAAGTGAAACTATTAATACAGGTATATATCTTTTTGAGCCAGAGATTTTTCAACATATCCCTTCAGGCAAACCTTATGACATTGGATCTGATTTGTTTCCAAAGCTTGTAGAGATGGAGGCACCATTTTATGCGCTCCCAATGGATTTTGAATGGGTGGATATTGGGAAGGTACCTGACTATTGGAAAGCAATTAGAAGTGTTCTTTTAGGGGAGGTAAGGCAAGTAGATATCCCAGGGAAAGAGGTTAGACCAGGAGTCTTTACAGGTCTCAATGTTGCTGCCAATTGGGACAAGATCAATGTGAATGGGCCTATCTATGTTGGTGGCATGACTCGCATTGAGGATGGGGCAACTATTATCGGCCCATCTATGATTGGTCCTAGTTGCTGCATTTGCGAAGGGGCAACTATTGATAATTCAATTATTTTTGATTATTCACGTATTGGTCCAGGTGTTCAACTACTAGAAAAACTTGTTTTTGGTAGATATTGCGTAGATAAAAATGGTGATCATTTTGACTTGCAAGAGGCTGCTTTGGATTGGTTAATTACTGATGCTAGGAGACAAGACTTAGGAGAACCCTCCCCTCAACAAAAAGCCATGGCTGAGTTGTTAGGCACTGATTTGATTAGCTCTGCAACTTGAGATTAGCTTGATCAAGAATTCTAGGTATTAAGTCTTCTTTCCTAATAGCCATTATGTGAACACCTTTCGCGATTCCAATAAAACTTTTTACTTGTTCAGAGGCTATAGCTATTCCTTCTTCTAAAGGATCAGATGAATTCTCTAATCTTGTAATAATCGATTCTGGAATATTGGCACCAGGTACTACTTCGTTAATAAAGGCAGCATTTCTGGCAGACTTAAGTAAGAAAACACCACCTAAAACTGGCATTTCTAAAGGATCTGCTATTTCCCTGCAAAATTTTTCAAGTATTTTTGGATCCATAACCATTTGAGTTTGTAAGAACTTGGCCCCTGCATTCTGCTTTCTTTCCAATCTTTTTCTAAGGCTATTGAAATTCTTGCAGTTGGGATCCGCTGCTGCTCCTGCGAAAAGATTGGTTTTGCCATCTTCTAAAGATCCGGATACTGGATCTTGCCCATGATTTAAATCTGAAACTTGTTTTAAGAGTTTTACTGATTCGAAATCATTTACAGGCCTTGCATTTTGTTGATCCCCAGCCCTGACTGGATCTCCTGTAAGGCAAAGAACATTTTTGATGCCAAGAGCGTTTGCCCCTAAAAGCTCAGCTTGAATAGCAATTCTATTTTTATCTCTACAAGCAATTTGTAGAACCGGTTCTAAATTCTCTTCTAGCAATAATTTACAAACAGCAAGACTGCTCATACGCATAATTGCTCTGCTGCCATCAGTAACATTTAGTGCATGAACCCATCCATTTAGATTTAAAGCTGCTGCAATTGCTCTAGAGGCATTGCCCCCTCTGGGCGGCATGATCTCAGCAGTAATAGCTGTGCCTTCAGATTTAAGTGCGTTTTGAAGAGCTGAATCCAATGTTTTTCTACTTAGATAATTACTATCGCTTATCAAATAGCCTAGTTTGCCTAATATGAATTAAATAAAGTTGATAGGAGGGCATGTTTTCAGGGGATTTCACTAATCCAGGGCAAATGTCTCTATCTACAAGGGAGATGGAGATCATTGGACTGGTCGCTGATGGTTTAACCAACCAAGAGATAGCGCAAAAGCTAACCATTAGTAAACGAACGGTAGATAACCACGTCAGCAATATGTTTACAAAAACTGGATCAAAGAACAGAGTTGCTCTTTTAAATTGGGCAATGGATCATGGAAAAATCTGTAGGGATGGCTTTAATTGCTGCTCCTTACCCGAGGATGACGACTCCTCTTTGAATGACTAGGTTTTAACTCTAGAAAATTTGTTTCTGGTAAATCCATTAAAGAATATTCGTTTTTTGGAAGATCTAGCAGTTCAGCATATGCTTCGCATGCCTCTCTGTCATTGCAAGAGAAGCGAAGAATACCATCTATGTCATATAAGGCGAACATGTTAACTTACCTCCCCAGAATTAACTGGCTCGCCAGCCAAGAATGACCCGGCTAGAAATATAAAGACAATCTAAAGGATTTTGGTCTTTTTTTCTAGCTTGACTTTATTTTTCGTTTATTTTTTCTATTGACCAATTGGAAAAGGGTAATTTAGCTAAGGATGCATTGCTATATTTTTGAATTCCTGTGATTTCCTGCTTACACCACTCATTAGTTCTCAAGGCAGAGTTGGCTTTATCTAGTTCAACCTCTGCAATTATTAAAGGTGCATTCTTGTCTTCAAAGCAGTCAACCACCCAAGAGCCTGATTGAATGTTTAATGAAAACCTCTTTTTAGAAATTTTGTATCTCATTAAACTCCATATTGATTCAGCATCTTTAATAGGTATTTGATATTCAAATTCATGGTTAATCATATGCATCTGATGTTTTTTTATCGTTATTAAGGCTTCATCATTATTGGTGATTCTGATTCTGGTAACCCAATCTTCAATGCCTGTAGAAAAATACCCTTGACGGATCTGATGGAACTCGTTTATATGTTTTCTCCATTCTTCCCCTTCAACAAGAAACCTTCTTTCAATTTCAATAGCCATTGCTTTAGTTTGCTACAAGGATTTTTTATTTAGAAAAGCTGCCTGCCCAATACAGTTTTTTGGCAAGAGTACTGTAATAGGAGGGGCTTTGCTGAAGAATTACCATTTGAGCATTATGCCTGGCTTTTTGTATCAAGCATTGATCCCCTGGTTTGATTAGGGCTGTGCTAACCCCATCTTGCCAAAGCTTTACTCGTCTACTGTTATCACCTAATGGAGTGATGGTAAGCCTAGATCCTCCTGGAATTACAATAGGTCTACTAGAAAGACTCATTGGACATATTGCGCTAACAATTATTGCTTGAATATCTGGGTGCAGGATTGGACCACCTGTAGCCATTGCGTAGGCAGTAGAACCAGTTGGAGAAGAGACAATAAGTCCATCTCCCCTATATTGATCAACTTCTTCGCCATCTATTTTGAGTTCAAGTGAGCAGGTTGGCGAAATTTCATCACGATATGATCGAAAGTAAAAGTCATTTAAAGCCCAAAAAACTGATTCTTTCTTTAATTCATTTTCATTAGATTGAATCTTCAAACTAGCTTGGAGCATCATCCTGCATTCAATCGTAAAATGATCTTCTCTTATTATTTCCCATAGATCATTACTATTTAAAAGTTTTTTGTCATGTGTAAGGAAGCCTAGGTTGCCTCCAACATTAAAACTTAGAATAGGTACTTGATAGATTGCTAAATATCTTGCTGCCCCTAACACTGTTCCATCCCCTCCTAATACAATTGCTAAATTAGGCAAATCTTTATTAGATTTAACTCTTGTTTCTAAATAATTTGATTCAACCCCAGTTTCATAAGTTTCAACTTTGATGCCTAAGGATATAAGCCTTTTTGAACATACAAGTGCTTCTTTAGCTGCAGTTTCGCTTTTTGATTTATATATTATCCAAACTAAATTCAGATCCATTAGTATTAAACTGCTACCACTTTAATAAGTTAAAGCTTTCCATATCTACTGTTGTTCTGTTTCTATATAATGATATTAATATAGCTAGACCAACTGCAGCTTCTGCAGCAGCCACAGTAATTACAAAAACAGTAAAAACTTGGCCTCTAATAAGATCTCCATCTATATAAGATGAGAATGCCATTAGATTGATATTTACTGCATTTAGCATTAACTCAATACTCATTAATACACGAACTGCATTTCTACTATTTATTAGACCCCATACACCTATGCAAAAGAGCATTGATGCAATTAATAAGTACCCTTGTAGTGGAATTGGCGCAGATGCAATGTTCATTGCTTATTAGATTGGTCTATTAAAATAGGTTCGTTTGATTTTTCTATTAAATTCTGATTGACAACATCACCAGTTACAACATCACTTGTCAAAACATCTCTTCTTGCTAAAACTATTGCGCCAATCATTGCCATTAGTAAAAGAACAGATGCTAGTTCGAATGGTAACAAGTAATCGCTAAAAAGGTGCTCTCCAATTCTTTCTGTTGCTTTTTCCCCAATTGCTGCTGGACCAGGAGTTGACCATTTGGTTGTAAGGTCAACACGAAATAAAAGTATTAATAAACCTCCACAAACACCAGCCGAAAGAATTTTTCTAATTTGTAATGCCTTTATTGGTTTAAGTTCTTCTCGTTTATTGACTAACATAATTGCAAACAATATTAGAACATTTACAGCACCTACATATACTAAAACTTGTGCAGCTGCCACAAAACTTGCATTTAATAATAAATACAAACCAGCTACTCCCATAAAAACTCCACCTAATAGAAATGCTGAATAAACTATATTATTGATTAAAACCACACCTAGGGCTCCAACAATAACTGTTAAACCTAGAAGGATAAAGCAAATTTGTTCAGTGCTTGAACTAATAGTCATACTTATTTCTCCGTTTTTTTGTCTTGATTATTAATTGATTCAACTAAATCTTTTGGTGCAGATTCTGATTCTTGTTTCATCCAGTCCATTACTTCTTCTGGAAGCTTCCCTGCTCTTGAATTAGTTGGGTCCATTTCATGAGGATCCATAATAGTTTTGGGTAAATATGAAAATTCTCGCAAAGGCTGAACAGATTTATCTGTTGTCACGCTTGTAGGCAATCGACCCAAAGCAACATTGTCAAAATTTAAACTGTGCCTGTCAAAAGAGGCCAGTTCATATTCCTCTGTCATAGAAAGACAATTGGTTGGACAATATTCCACACAATTACCGCAAAAAATACAAACCCCAAAATCTATCGAGTAATTCCTCAGCTCTTTCTTTTTGGTTTCCTTGTTCATAACCCAATCAACTACGGGAAGATTGATTGGGCATACTCTTACGCATACTTCACACGCTATGCATTTATCAAATTCATAATGAATTCTTCCTCTATATCTTTCTGAGGGAATTAATTTTTCATATGGGTATTGAACTGTAATGGGCCTTCGACCCATGTGGTCAAAAGTAACCGCAAGCCCTTGTATAAGATACTTTCCCGCACTGATCGCATTGCGGGTATATTCAGCCACTTGTTGAAAGAACCTTGACATCTGATTCCCAGCGATGGGTGAATTCATTACTGTATAAATTTTACTAGCCCTATCAACCGCTTAAGTATTACTACTTATTTAAATTATTATTGGGCACTAATTCTTTGCCTATCCGCCAAAAGCTATGGGGAAAGCTAGTTTTAGCCCAGCTGTGAAAAGTAAATTTACTAGCCCTATGGGAAGTAAGAATTTCCATCCTAGATCTAATAATTGATCGATTCTTACTCTAGGAGTAGTCCATCTCAGCAAGATTGCTAAGAAAACAAGCAAATAAGTTTTAAGAATGGTCATAACAATTCCTAATGATCCTGTGAAAATTTGAACTAAAGGAGCATCGATATTTTGACCAAATATTCTAGCGACCCATTCAATTGGGATAGGAAATCCCCAGCCTCCTAAATAAAGTACAGAGACTAATAATGCAGATAAAACTAGATTTATATAACTGCCAAGATAAAAAAGAGCGAATTTCATTCCTGCATATTCTGTTTGATATCCAGCCACTAGCTCTTCTTCTGCTTCAGGTAGGTCAAAGGGCAATCTTTCACATTCTGCAAGGGCACATATCCAAAAAATTACAAAGCCAACGGGTTGCCTCCATATATTCCAACTTAGAAAACCCAATCCATTTTGTTGATTAACTATGTCGACAGTACTGAGAGAGTTACTCATCATAACTACTGCAAGAACAGCTAGAGCAAGAGGGATTTCGTAACTTATTGATTGTGCGGCTGCCCTTAAGCCTCCTAAGAGGGAGTATTTGTTATTTGATGCATATCCACTCATTAGTAGACCAATTGGTTGAATACTACTAAGTGCTATCCACAAAAATATCCCTATTCCGATATTGCTAATTAGTAAGTTTTGGCCAAAAGGAACAATAAGCCAAGAAAGTATTACTGGAACTAAGACTAAGACAGGTCCTAAGGTGAAAAGTAAACTATCTGCTTTGGCTGGAATTATATCTTCTTTGACAAGTAACTTTAATCCATCTGCCATAGGCTGAAGTATTCCTAATGCTCCTGCATATTCAGGCCCAATCCTTTGCTGTGCTGCCGCTGAAATTTTCCTTTCTAGCCAAACAGTAACCAAAACTCCAATTAAGGCTGCTGACAACACAAGAAGCATTGGTAATGGCAGCCAAAGTATGTGAGCCACTTCTGGAGAAAAACCAAATCCTTGAAGGATATTGTTGAAACTCAATTCAAGATCTAATCCTGTGCTCACTAAAGTTCCTAGGACTGTCACCAGGTTAATGACCATTTATCTTTGGTACTCAGATTTAATCTATTCGTTTTAATTGCCATTCCGCTCTTCTAAAGGCAGCCAAGCTCTTTTCTTTGCACCTGTATATATCTGTGTTGGCCTAAAAATGCGGTTGGCACTGAGTTGTTCTCGCCAATGTGCCAACCATCCTGCCACTCTTGAAATTGCAAAAATCGGAGTAAATAGATCTTTAGGAATTCCTAGCTTTCTATAAACAAGACCAGAGTAAAAGTCAACATTTGGGTATATCCCTTTTGGTCCTAGTAAAGGGCTGGCTGCTTTTTCTACCGCTTTAGCCACTTCATACATTTCATCTTTGCCGAATCTTGCAAATAATTCTTCTGCAAAACCTTGCAATAAATTAGCTCGTGGGTCTTTTACTTTGTACTCACGATGACCAAAACCCATGATCTTGCTTTTGTTTTTAATTGCATTTTTTAGATATGGCAATGCTTTATCTGCTGTTTGGATTTCTTCTAGCATTGCGATTACATCTTCATTTGCTCCTCCATGCAAAGGTCCAGCTAGGGTTCCTACGGCAGACGCTATTACTGCATATGGATCTGTAAGAGTACTTGCTGTTACTCGAGCACTAAACGTACTTGCGTTCAAGCTATGTTCTGCATGCAAGATTAAGCAACGATCAAATATTCTTGCAGCAAGTGGATCAGGCTCTTTTTCAGTAAGCATGTAGAGGAAGTTGGAAGAATAAGCCAAGTTATCCTTTGGCTGTATAGGGTCTTGACCTTTTCTAATTAACTGAAAAGCAGCAACCATAGTTGGTATTTTTGCTATTAATCTCACGACTGCATCGTAAATATATTGTGGATCATCAATTGCTCTTCTCGAATAAAACAGTCCTAGCGATGCAGCACTTGATTGGAGGGCATCCATTGGATGGCCAGATTCAGGAAAACATTTCATCATGTCCCTAACTCGGAAACTTAACCTGCGATGCATCTGAACTTCTTTTTCGAAATTATTGAGTTGCTCTGACGTTGGGAGCACTCCCCAAATCAATAAATATGTGGTCTCTAAAAAACTGCTTTTTGCTGCTAATTCTTCAATTGAGTACCCTCTATATGACAGCTCCCCTTTGTTTCCATCTATATCGCAGATGGAAGACTGTGTTACAGGAACCCCTTCTAGCCCAGGCTTTAAGGCCATAGTCCCTTTCTCTTGACTATTTTCTATAGCTAATTACCTCCTAAAGGATTCCTATAAACATACTTCCTAATATCAATCTTTTTAAACACTAGGAATTGCTTATATGTATAAAGCTTATTTGGTAAGAGTCCTTTATTCAATTCTTATAGTCAGCCTATTGAAACCTTTGCGCGTAGATTAATGATTGGAGAATCCTCTGAAGGGACACTTCCTACTCCCACTTCTAAACTTTGTATATTTGAAGATAAAGAATCCCCGATTGCTGCCTGAACCAATTGCCATGGTTGCCATTGATTGAGTTGCTTTTGAGCCAAATCACTACTTAAAAAAACTTGTTGTTCCAAATAATCACCATTTCTTGATGTCATTCCTTTAAGAACCTTGTCTCTATTAGTTAATATATTTGACTTCTGCCTTTGCTGAATAGCAGTAATATTTTTACTCCACCAATTCCTCTCATCTTCTTTAGAAAGCATAATTGCAAGATCGGTTTCTAAGTTTTTATAATTTCCAAGTTTTACAGTTTTGAGCCTGGACCATATATTTATATTGCTCTCATCTAAAATAACAGATTGTTTGTTATAGCCTTTTTTGATAAGTTCTTTATCTATCTCTTCTTCCTGGTAATTTTGATTTGTTCCAATTAGCCAACCGTTGCTTTCATTTATCCATGCCAAGGGACCTTCCTCAAGTGCAAAAATTGAATTTATAATATTAGGGTTAGATGAATCAATGTATTGCTTAAATATTGGCTCTAATAATATAGAAATTGGGTCTTTACTTGCATTTTTAATTAACTTTGAAGGCTCACTAAGTAGTGCAAAGTCTCGAATTTTACCACCAGATTGATTTATTAGATTAATTCCATCTTCGAGTTGACTGTTTATTGTAAAGTTACCCGAATTTAATGTCAATAAACTATCTATATTGAAACTTGACTTTTCAAACTTAATAGATGCAACAAGTTTTTCTAAACCAATTTCCTCAGATATACTCTTTGGCAAACCAAACCAATTATTCATTGCACTATTTGAGGCATAAATGAAACCAAAACCATCATCAATACTATTTTTTAGTTGATTAACCAAGTCACTATTGAGTTGATTATTTTGCGGTTCCTGAGAAATATCTATACCTTTTCTGAGAGTCTCTATATCAGACCCAAGAAGTATTAAATTATTTTCAATAAAAGCAGTTGCAATTTCTTGTCGATCTTTATTAAGTCTTTTCTTAACTCCTGTATTGATTTCAATTTCTTTATAAGCCTCACTTTGCAACTCCACACCTTGTAGGCTTTTCTCTCTCCAGAAGTTTTCTATAAAGTCAAATACCTTTTCGGAGCTTTTGCTTTCTAATGCAAAAAGCCAACCAAAACTCTTTTCACCTTCCTCATTTTCAAAAATAGATATACTCAGTTTTTCATCAATCCAATCTTCTAAATCATTTTCATAATCTAGACCTATTAGACTAAATAAACCATTTCTTATTTTTATCGCTTCTTTTTTTGCGACTTTTCTTTTCTTGCTATTAGCAGATGCTTCTACATATTTTGGGAAACGATTTGTATCAAGTTTTAAATAGATTGTTAGAGGGGCTTTATTTGGAAAAAATTTCGCTGCTAGAGGCATCTCAATATTCTGATCTTTTAAATTTAATGGACTATGAAACATAGCGGTTTGCCAAATGCCAAAAGCAAGTGACATCAATGCAAATATTGTTATACCCAATCCAATTAGGAAGGCTTTTCCCTTCATAGCCTTGTATAGCGATTTTGCTATTTCCTTTTTATAAGCCTTTAATCTCCTTTAAGTCAGGCAAAATAACGAAATGAATCAGAAAATTCCCCAAAATATTACAGTCCAAGAATTGGATCGATGGTTGCAAAGTGATTCTTTGCAACCGACCTTGGTAGATGTTCGGGAAGAGCAAGAGTTAGCCATTGCATCTTTCCCAGCCAATATTTTGCATATCCCTTTAAGTAAGGCTAATGAGCTTAGTAAAGGCCTTTTAAAAGAGTTGTCTGGAGGAGATGTTGTTATTCTTTGCCATTCTGGAATTAGAAGCTGGAATTTTGCGTGTTGGTTAATCGAACAAGACTGTCCTTGCAAAATCTGGAATTTATATGGAGGCATTGATGCTTGGAGCTTAGAAATAGATCCTTCAGTACCAAGATATTGAGTTTAGTTTTTAGAATTAATTTTTAGATTTTAGATCCCAGCCTTTGTGCAACTGTGTTTACATCTTTATCTCCTCGACCTGAACAGTTGATAACTATTTCTGTCCCAGGAGATAGTTTTGGACAGAGATTTTCTAACCATGCAAAAGCATGAGCTGTTTCAAGCGCAGGAATAATTCCTTCTAGTTGACTTACTAATTGAAGAGCAGCCAGCGCTTGTTCATCTGTGACAGCTACATATTCTGCTCGGCCTATTTCTTTCAAATAGCTATGCTCTGGTCCAACTCCAGGATAATCAAGTCCAGCACTAATTGAATGAGCTTCTTGAACTTGCCCATGCTTATCTTGCAAAAGAAGGCTCATTGCACCGTGAAGAACTCCTATGCTTCCTTCAGTAATCGTTGCAGCATGACGTTGAGTCTCTACACCATCCCCTGCTGCTTCCACCCCAATCATTCTGACAGAGGTATCCTCTATAAACTCATGAAACAAACCCATTGCATTGGACCCTCCTCCAACGCAAGCCATTAAAATATCTGGGGATCGTCCAAAAGCTTGTTGACATTGTTTTTTCGTTTCTTCACCTATAACGGCATGAAAATCCCTTACAACCATTGGATAAGGATGTGGGCCTGCTACTGAGCCAAGTATGTAGTGAGTTGATTCCACATTTGTTACCCAATCTCTAATTGCTTCACTTGTTGCATCTTTTAGGGTCGCTGTCCCAGTTGTGACTGGATTAACTTTGGCGCCTAAGAGCTTCATTCGAAAAACATTTAAAGCCTGTCTTTGCATATCTGCCTTGCCCATATAAATAACGCATTCCAGACCAAAACGAGCGCATACAGTTGCAGTAGCAACTCCATGTTGACCAGCACCTGTTTCAGCAATGATGCGTTTTTTTCCCATTCTTATTGCTAGAAGAGCTTGACCAAGAGCATTATTAATTTTGTGAGCACCAGTGTGATTAAGGTCTTCTCTTTTTAACCAGATCCTTGGCCCTCCATCTTTTTTCTCATAGTGCTTAGATAGTCTTTTGGCTTCATATAAGGGTGTTTCTCGTCCAACATATGTTTGAAGTAAATTGGCTAACTCATTTGTAAATAAGGGATCTTTCCATGCTTGAGCAGCCTCTTTTTCTAATTCAGCAAGTGCTGGAATTAGTGTTTCAGGTACATATTGACCTCCAAATTTCCCAAACCTACCTGCTGCAGAAGGTCTAGCACTAATTGCGAGAGCGTCATCCGATTGTGAGGGGAGAGTGCTTTTCACCTGGAATAGCCGAAGATAGGTAAGAAGTTAGGAATTAGCCAAATGCCTAAAGGAAATTGGCATGAGTTTGAGGATACCTCAGCACAAAAGAACCCTCCAACTTTTTTCAAAACCCAGTCTAAAGCTGAACTCCCTGTTCGTGTGCAAAAAACACGTGTAGGCAAAGGTGGTAAGACTGTAACTTTGATCACGGGATTATCTATTGGACTTACTAAGTCAAAGCAACTTTTAAAATCTCTTAAAGCTCGATGTGGGACAGGCGGTACGATGAAAGGAGATGTGTTTGAGTTACAAGGAGATCACGTGAAGGGAGTTATAGAGTTATTAAGGGGTGAAGGTTATAAGCCAAAACAATCTGGAGGTTAAATTTTCGTTATTTTGCTTCATTCAAAGGGAGAATGGTTGAACTAATTGCATGGCATTTATGACAGCAAACTCTGAAGGGGATACAGCCTCAAAATCTACCAATATCGTTTGGCATAAACCCTCTGTGACTCGAGAAGAGGTTTTGAGCCAAAGAAACCATAGAAGTGCAATTCTTTGGTTTACTGGATTGTCTGGTTCTGGTAAAAGCACTTTGGCAAATGCTGTCAATGTTGCTTTGTTCAACAAAGGTTTGTCTACTTATGTTCTAGATGGGGATAATATTCGTCATGGTTTATGTAAGGATTTGGGATTTTCTGATTCTGACAGAGAAGAAAATATTCGTAGGATTAGTGAGGTAGCAAAACTTTTCTTGGATGCTGGGATAATAGTTTTGACTGCATTTGTTTCACCATTTCGCTCTGATAGAGATAAGGCAAGACAACTTGTTAAAAAAGGGGAGTTTATTGAAATTTTTTGTACTGCTGATTTGGAAATTTGCGAAAATAGAGATACAAAAGGTCTCTATGAAAAGGCTCGCAAAGGACTTATTAAAGATTTCACAGGAATATCAAGTCCATATGAAGAGCCTTTATCCCCTGAACTAAAAATAGACACAGGAAATTTAGATCTAGAAAAATGTGTTGATAATGTAATCAATAAATTAAGGGATAATGGAATATTCTAAAAATTAATTATAAATAAATATCTTTACATTTCTGATAAGTATTTAGCTGTTCCAAATTGAGTTAATTTAATGTTTTTATCAATTACTTCCATACGCAAATTCTTACGGTAATTTATAATTTTCTTTTGGAGATTTTGGTTACTTATACCTAAAATTTGTGTTGCTAATAACCCAGCATTTAAACCACCTCCAATAGCAACTGTTGCCACTGGAATACCTCCAGGCATCTGCACAATTGAGTGCAATGAATCAACGCCAGATAATGATTGTGTTTTTACAGGTACGCCAATTACAGGAAGAGCTGTAACAGATGCGATCATTCCAGGTAGGTGTGCAGCTCCTCCTGCGCCAGCAATAATTACCTTGAGACCTCTTGATTCAGATTCTTCCGCAAATTTGATCATTTCAAGAGGCGTCCTATGTGCAGAAAGAATTTGCACCTCTGTTTGAACTTGAAAAGTCTCTAATATCTTGATTGCCGGTTCAAGGGTTGGTAAATCTGAATCACTACCCATTACAACAGCTACAAGTGTTGTTTGTTCAGCATCTGCTGAAGACACGTTTCTATATGCAGGGTTCACTATTCATAATGACGAGACATCATAAATTGCGCACTAGCTTTAATAGTGGACTGCAATCTTCTTATGCATCGAATCAATAATATTCGCCTTCCATCGCCATGTGAAAAATCTGATGCCTCATATTGGTCGATCCAATTAGATCATCTCGATATTGTTCAATCCATTGAACCTATGAAAAGTGATTTTAATTTTGAGGATACACAGGATTGGAATGGGGATTGGCTAAGTCCTATGGGTGTTGATCTTCAAATGAATGGAGGTCTTGGTATTTCCTTTAACAGTCTTGGTTTTGAGAACTTACCTAAAGTTTTAGATTTATTGGATCGTCTTTGGCAGCAAGGAGTTGAAGCTATTTGCCCGACATTGGTTACTTGCAGTGTTCAAAAACTAAGAAATTCCTTGGCTGTTTTAAATAAAGCGCGTAAGGAGCGCTCTTCTAGGACTTGTGAGTTGCTTGGAGCACATATGGAAGGACCTTTCCTATCTAGAGATTTTATTGGAGCTCATGACAATCATTATTTAGCTATTCCAAGCCTTTCTGCTTTAGAGGAAAGAATTCAGGGTTTCGAACAAGAAATAGCTTTAATGACTATCGCACCTGAGCTAGATGGTTCTTTTGAGGTAATTAGAAGATTGAGAGAGCTTGAAGTAATTGTTTCTTTAGGTCATTCAAATTCTGATACAAGCTTGAGTCGTAAAGCTTTTGATGCAGGAGTGGGCATGATTACTCATGCTTTTAATGCGATGCCAGGCATTCATCACAGATCACCCGGTCCTTTAGCAGAGGCTGTTTTTAACCATGGTGTTTTTATCGGGTTAATAGCAGATGGTATTCATGTACATCCAACGGTTATACAAATGATTCAGAAATTAGCTCCAACTCGGATTGTTTTAGTAAGTGATGCTTTGAGTTCATATGGGATACCTCAAGAAAGGTTTAAATGGGATGATCGAATGGCAAGCGTTAAAGATAATGTTTGCAGGCTTGACGATGGAACTTTGATGGGCACTACTCTGCCGCTTTTGGATGCTTGTGTACGTATGGCTTCGTGGACAGGTTGTATTTCCAGCTCAATTTGGTCTGGAACAGTATCTCCGCGGCTGGCTTTGAAAAAGGGCAATCATGTCCACGAATTTATTGTTGGGAAATCTTTAAATCAACTTTTGCGCTGGACACTCGATAATGACTCTCAACAATTAAATTGGGAGCATGCTAGGTAGTATTTTTATCTCAAAGGTTTATTTCGATGGATAGCAACAGTGAGAATCAGATTAAACAGGCAGAGAAGGAAGATGTCGCTAGATATTTCAATGGAACTGGATTTGATCGTTGGAACCGCATTTATAGCGATAGTGATGATGTAAATAAAGTACAGAGAAATATTCGAATAGGACACCAAAAAACGGTGGATGACGTTTTGTTATGGATTAAGGATGCTGGCGGGCTTGAACAAATGAGTTTTTGTGATGCTGGTTGCGGCGTTGGGAGCCTTTCTTTGCCATTACTTTCATTAGGTGCTTCATCTATTGCAGCGAGTGATATCTCTCAATCAATGGTTGAAGAAACTAAAAAGAGAGCTCAATTAGCAGGCCTTGATATGCAACGTATAACTTTTAGTACTTCTGACTTGGAAAGCTTGCGAGGTTCTTTCCATACAGTTGTTTGTTTAGATGTGTTTATTCATTACCCTCAAAAGGCGGCTGAAGAAATGGTTCAGCATCTTTGTGATTTGACCAAAGAGAGGTTAATTGTTAGTTTTGCTCCTTATACTCCATTGCTAGCTTTATTAAAAACTATTGGCCAATTTTTCCCTGGTCCTAGTAAAACAACAAGAGCTTATATTTTAAGAGAGTCAGGAATAGTTAATGTTGCAAAAAAAAATGGATTTTCACTAATTCAGCGTAAACTTAATCAGGCTCCTTTTTATTTTTCACAATTAATTGAATTTCGAAAAGATTTAAAAAACTAGTGTGAAATTATACCTTTAAATTCGAATAACCTTTCGATACTAAGTCACGAGATTATTTTCCAGTGCATACCTAACAAGTTCTGTCCGGCTTGATGTACCAGTTTTTATGAATAATCTGCTTACATACTTTTCTACATTACGAATAGAAGTTTCTAGCTTCCTAGCTATTTCTTTATTCATTAAACCTTCCGCAACAAGTTGGAGAACACTTTCCTCTCTAGGAGTGAAGTTTGGTATTATCAAATCTTTTTTTGATGTATTGGCATCACCCTGAGTCAACATTGAGCGAATTTCAGTTATTTGCTTGGCCATTTGACTAACGTCAGTGTCAGCAAATCTTGCGGCTTCAGCTAATAATCTTTCTTGACGCTTCACTACATTTCTTACTCTTGCAATTAATTCATCCGGATCAAAAGGTTTAGGTATGTAATCATCTACTCCAGCTTGATATCCCTGTGTTCTATCAATAGTCATTCCTTTGGCTGTTAGAAATATGACCGGAGTTCCTCCAAGTCTTTCATCTTCGCGAATTTTTTTTAGAAGACCATACCCATCGCATCGTGGCATCATTACATCGCTAATGATTAAGTCAGGGATCATTTGCTGAGCTTGTTGCCAGCCTTCTTCACCATCTACAGCTGTAGAGACCTCGAAGCCTTCGTCTTCCAAATAGGCTTGGACGGCGGTTCTTATGCCAGGCTCGTCATCTACTAATAAGATCCGAGGCTGCTTAAGAACTTCTAATTCCGATTTTTGTGATTCACTCATAAACTCAAGAATTAATACTTGTAAGGAATCTAGAAGTGATATCACTCAGGATATTGAAGTTGTAGTGATTTTCGCCACCAAGTTAATGCCGGAAAACCCACTGGATTTTGATTATCAATCGACAACTCCTTGTTCCCAATTGGTTTTAGAGGCCATGTCTCAATATTGGGACGAATTTTGGGGAAACCCATCTAGTCGTCAAAACCGTGCTGGTTTATATGCGTCAGCTGCTATAGGAAATGCTCGGGAAAAATTGGCGTCAATTTTAAGAGTGAATCCTGAAAGAGTAGTTTTTACCAGTGGAGCTACAGAGGCAAATAATTTAGCTTTACTCGGTCATTCTCGTGCCATGTTATCCAAGATTGGAAAACCTGGTCATTTAATTACACTTGCAACTGAGCATCAGGCTGTTCTTGATCCCATTTGCCAGTTGCAAAAAGAAGGTTTTAGCGTTACAAAATTATCTCCAAATTCCGATGGAATTATTAATTTAGAAGAATTAGAAAGTTCCTTTAAAAGTAATACATTTATGGTTACGATAATGTTTGCAAATAACGAGATAGGTGTACTACAGCCAATGAGTGAGATTTCATCAATGTGCAAGAAGCGTGGTGTTGTCCTGCATAGCGATGCTGCTCAGGCTTTAGGATATTTACCAATTCATCTCGATATTTTAGAGATAGATTTATTAAGTATTAGTGCACATAAAATATATGGCCCAAAAGGCATAGGGGCTTTAGTATTAAACCAGGGAGTTGATATTGAACCATTGTTATGGGGAGGTGGACAGGAGAATGGAATTCGGCCGGGAACAGTTCCTGTGCCTCTAGTAGTAGGCTTTGTTAAGGCGGTTGAAATTGCGGCTATGGAATTAGATTTTAATAATAAAAGATTAAGGAATCTGCGGGATAATCTATGGTTTGGTCTTAAAAAAGAGGTTCCAGATTTAATTCTAAATGGCTCATTAAATAACCGTCTACCTCATAATCTAAATTTTACTGTTAAGGGTGTAAATGGTAATAGATTGCAAAAACTATTAAAGCCATTAATCACTTGTAGCAGTTCTTCTGCTTGTAGTAATGGCTCCCCTTCACATGTATTAAAAGCTCTTGGTAGAACCTTGACTGAATCAGAATCTTCTTTAAGACTCAGCCTTGGAAGGTCTACAACGCAGGAGGATATTGATCAAGCAATAATTAGACTTGTAAAAGTGATAGAGCAATTAAGAAATTAATTATTTTCTTCTAGCAATTCGTAATTTTGCACTACGGCTTCTTGGGTTAATTGATATTTCATTTGGATTTGCAATAATTGGTTTGCGCGTCATTTTTTCTAGTCGATTATCATTTGCAAAGGAATTTTTAACTAATCTATCTTCGAGAGAATGAAAGCTTATAACAGCAAAATACCCATTAGGTAAAAGCCATTCCGGAGCCTTATTTAGTAGTGATGATAAGGCTTCTAACTCTTGGTTAATTGCAATTCTTAATGCTTGAAAAGTCTTTGTTGCAGGATGAATTCGTCGGTTTCGCAATTTATGTGGATAACATCCTGCTATTGAATATGCCAATGAGGTTGTTCCTGCATAGGGACCTTTTTCTTTGAGATCTGCTTTGATTCTTCTAGCAATACGCCTTGAGAAACGCTCTTCTCCAAATTTATATATTAAATCTGCTAAATCTCTTTCACTTAATTTCTCAAGCAAATCAGCAGCTTTGATTCCTTTAGAAGGGTTCATCCGCATATCTAACGGACCATCTAATCGAAAACTAAACCCTCTAAATGCTTGATCTAATTGGGGACTGCTTGCTCCCAAATCGGCCAAGATTAAAGCGAATTGATTTGAGGCTTGGAAATTTGCAAAGTTTATATTCTTCAATTTTGTTCTGGATCGATAAATCTCTAACTTTTTGTCCGCAGCTGCTATTGCATTTGGATCTTGGTCAAGACCAATTAAATTCAGTTCAGGAAAAGCCTCTAGAATTAAGGAAGAATGCCCTCCACCACCTATTGTTGCATCTAAGATTAACCCCTCATTTAGTAGGTTTTCAGGTAGGTTTTGGAGTAATTCAATAACATCATTTGCCAGTACTGGCGTGTGGTTGAACTGACAACTTGCAACTTTGTGTTCTTCTTTCATGACACCTTCCTAATATCTAAGTATTACTTTGTGAGTGCAGGCCCCTATGTCGCAGCTTGAAACGCGAACGGAGCCAATGGTGGTTAATTTTGGCCCCCATCATCCTTCAATGCATGGTGTGTTGCGTTTAGTAGTCACACTTGATGGTGAAGATGTAATTGATTGTGAGCCAGTCATTGGATACCTTCACCGAGGGATGGAGAAAATTGCTGAAAACAGAACAAATGTAATGTTTGTTCCATATGTAAGTCGTATGGATTATGCGGCTGGAATGTTCTATGAAGCAATTGTTGTTAATGCTCCCGAGCGTTTGGCAAAGATTTCAGTACCGAAGCGTGCAAGCTATATCAGAGTGCTAATGCTCGAGTTAAATAGAATTGCCAACCATCTTTTATGGTTAGGGCCTTTTTTGGCTGATGTAGGAGCGCAAACTCCTTTCTTTTATATTTTTCGAGAACGTGAAATGATTTATGACCTTTGGGAGGCAGCCACTGGTCAAAGATTGATTAATAATAATTATTTTCGAATAGGTGGTGTTGCTTGTGACTTGCCCTGGGGTTGGCTTGAAAAATGTAAAGACTTTTGTAATTGGTTTGGACCAAAGATTGATGAATACGAAAAATTAATAACTAATAACCCTATCTTTCGTAGACGAATTGAAGGTCTGGGTGCTATTTCAAGGGAAGAAGCTATTAATTGGAGTCTTTCGGGACCAATGTTACGAGCCTCAGGAGTTAAATGGGACTTAAGGAAAGTAGATCATTATGAATGTTATGACGACTTTGATTGGTCTATTGCTTGTGAAAACGAGGGAGACTGTTTTGCGCGATATCGAGTCCGAATTGAGGAAATGCGTCAGTCATTAAAAATATTGCACCAAGCTTGTGAAATGATTCCTGGGGGACCGACTGAGAATCTTGAAGCCTCTAGAACCTTAGAAGGGAAAAAAAGTAAATATTCAGACTTTGACTATCAATATGTAGCTAAGAAGGTTGCACCAACCTTTAAGATCCCTAATGGGGAGCTTTATACTCGTCTTGAGTCTGGCAAAGGAGAAATTGGTGTATTTATTCAAGGTAATAATGATGTGACTCCTTGGAGATTTAAGATTAGGGCGGCTGACTTGAATAACTTGCAGATTCTTCCTCATATTCTTAAGGGAGCAAAGGTTGCTGATATTATGGCCATCCTTGGTTCAATAGACGTCATTATGGGTTCAGTGGATCGTTAATTTATTTGGATACTTTGCACTCTAAGAATTGGCTTCACTTGTCGAGAATTGTTCGTTTTGGAGAAACGGATTCTGCTGGCGTTATCCATTTTTATCAACTTTTTCGATGGTGTCATGAGTCATGGGAGGAGAGTCTTGCAAAGTATGGTTTGAATGCATCAGATATTTTCCCAAGCCTTCTTAATAAAGATAATGAGCCATTAATTGCATTGCCAATTGTGCATTGCAAAGCTGATTTCTTGAAACCCTTGAAAACAGGAGATCATATTCAAATAGAATTATCCCCTATCAAAATAGCTGTAGGCAGTTTTCAAGTAGAGACAAAATTTAAATGTGATAACGAAACTGTCGCGCAAGGTTTAGTAAGGCATCAAGCTATTAATTCCCAGACTAGATTGTCTTGTGAATTGTCTACTGAAATTAATTCTTGGCTAGAAGCATCGTCTTTATGATGAGTAATGGCGAATTAATGAATGTGTGAATAGTTCATACTTAAGAATTTTTTCTTTTCGTTTTTAACCAAGCCTCCCACTTCTTATAATCCCATTTCCCCAACTCATTTGCTTTTAATTCGGAACATTGGTACCAGCCAACCGGTTGTTCTGAAGGAGGCCAATTTGCAACTAGTTCCTTAACTTGAGAAGTTATATTGCTTTGTTCTATCTTGTTAATTTGACCTTGGAAACTAATTATTGCAATTAACCTTTGCCCCCACTCTTCATCTTCAATTGGTATAAATAATATCTCTTGAATCGGTATAAAGGCTTTTTTTGCAGACGCTAGTAATCGCATTTGTAGATGTTCTGGAAAAACTGTTTCACCTCCAGAATGGATAGCTGTATCTATACGACCAATTATCTTTAAATTATATATATCTGCGTTAGGTATTAGCTCTGCGATATCTCCTGAGTCCCACCATCCATTTTCAACTTTGATTGGCTCCACCTTTCCATTCTTGATGATTTTTTTTGCCAACCTTGGTGTGCGAATTTGTAATCTGTTCTTTTCACCAAGTTGTATCTCAATATCTATTAATGGTGAACCAACATTCATTTCTCCTGCAAGGAAATCATCAGGTTTCTGAGCTGTTATCATTGCAGCTGTTTCTGTTGTCCCATAGCAAGGGGATAATCGAATCCCATGCTTCCTGGCAGTAAAGGAAACGCCATCTGAAAGAGGTGATCCTCCTACCCAGACAACGTCGAATGATTTTAGCCAATGAATACCATCGGAATCTCTTAGTAAGCGTTTGACTTGAGTTGGTACTAAGGAGATAACCTTAGGCTCTTCTCTTTTTTTGAAGTAAGTATTGAACGCTTCTTTTAAAGTATTGGGATTTCTCATTAATGATGGTTTTATAAATACATGCTTTGAACTCCAATAACAACTTCTCCACAATGGCATTAATCCGCTCACATGTTGAATGGGGAGTGCATTGAAAACTATGCAGGTTTTAGGGTCTATCTGCTCTTCTTTTAGCCATTCCCCGGTTGCAAATGCAGATTCATTTAGCTGATCAATACTAAGAAGACATTGATGAGGCGTTGATGTACTTCCCCCACTGCTAATAATAACGCCTTGCCCTTCTTGCAATAAACCTTCAGGAATAATGTCTAGTTCTTTTTGCTTGGTGGTTAGTTGCACCCATTGACCTTGATTTATTGCATTTTGAATTTTTTGAGAACATTGTTCAGGAGACTCTGGTTCACAGATGATTGACATTAGATTTGTCATGCCGCTTGCCAAACTAATTTTGGATTGTCGCTAAAAAGTAGGCTATGTGAATGCCACCCAGGGGCTAGACCAGGAGCAGTTGGAGTAGGCCCGCGTTCTTGTAATGCAGCAAAGTGATTGATCCATCTAAGTCCAATCCCGGTTTCAAAAGATGTAGTAATTACTTTGTATGCAGCATTCTCTTTAAATTCTTTGAGGAATTCTCTCGGATCACCTTCTAATAATGGTCTTCGTATCTGCCAGCTTTTCCATGTTTTGCGTAAGGAGGGTTGGCAAAGAAGAGACTCGTCTAGAGCGATTGGTATCTTCTTAGATAATTCCTGATGTCCTTCAATGTCTTTAGGATCTAGTGGTTGTTCAATCCATTCAAGTCTAGTGTCTTTTTTTAAATAATTAGCCCAGTCCATTGCCTGTTCTCTACTCCATCCACCATTAACGTCGATTCTTAGTAGAGCATTTGAAGGAAGTTTAGTTAGAAGCTCGTCAATTAATTTCTTTTCGACTTCATTTGATTGACGACCTACTTTCCATTTTATCGTTAGCCTTTTCCTGGTTGCTTTCTTGCTGTTTAATATTGACTCGAGCTGCGTGATCGGTGACTTTTCTGTAGATAAGAGAATTGCTGACTGAGAAGCTCTAAGCCATTTTTGATGAGAATTACTTCCAATTAGTCCATCTATTTCAGATAATGCACAGCCTATTCCAAAGGCTAATGACCCAGGATGAACTTTTACGCTTGCCTCTAGTTCATTTCGAGAAGGATACTTTCCAAGATTCTTTAGTATTGATCTAAAGTTTTCGAATTCAGATTGATTTATTGATGAGACTTCTCCCCAGCCAGTTCTCCCTGCTTTATTTTTTAAATGGATAAGAAAACCTTGTTTTGCTTGAAGAATACCTTGAGAAGTTTTTAGAGGTTTCAGTAAATCGAAAGAAAAAGATTTGATTTCAAGAGAAAAGCACATTGATTACAGATTATTCATTAATTCAATTCCATTTGACCAGGATAGTGCGAGACCGAAGCTTAGACCTAACCCACTAAGTGTTTGAAACCGTAATGCCAAGAATTTACTTTCACTAATAAGTTCTGGATTGTTATGATGCTTTTTAAGCAGGCGTATTAACTTAATTGCAGGCGGTATTCCTATTGCGCTCAGAAAAGCTGTTGATGGCCAGTACCCTAAAACAATTGGAGCCCATATTAAACAAAAACTTAGAGCTATTAGCCATGGAATAAGAGAAGCAGCGCGTCGAGTTCCAAGACGGACTAATAGAGTTTGCTTTCCATGTGAAGCATCTTCTGAAACCTGATGAAATTGTGCACAAAAGAGAACTAGCGTAGTCGCAAGTGCAGGACCTGATCCAAGTATTGTGGCTGTTCCCCAGGGGATTGAACTTTGCAAACTTGTATTTGGTGAGACTACTAATAATGCAGCTGCTGTAGCTAAAGGGCCAAATGCTAGCCAACATAATGGCTCTCCAAATCCTTTGTATCCCAATCTGAATGGAGGACCTTGATATAGATAACCAAGCAAGCAACTTCCTATAACTAAATAAAAGACTGATGAATTGCTTCTTAATGCCATTAAGAACATCAATGCTAGACCTAATCCAAGTGTTAGATATGCACAACTTCTTATCAATTTCTTTTTCCCAGTTAGGGCAACTACAGAATGAAATTTAAATTCATCTACACCTGTTTCAGCATCAAAAAGGTCATTAGTTAGGTTCTCCCAAATCAATAACAAGATTGAAGCAAGGACAAATCCAATTAATTGATCAAGCCTTATAAATGTGCCAGTGCTAAGGATCCAACCTGCTGCCAAAAGGACTGGCATAACAGCTACTGAATACAAGGGCCATTTAATTGCTTTTGCCCACAACCTTTTCTTTTTTTCTTTAGAGGAGTGAAGTGATACAACAGCATTTTTATCTTGCATTGGTTTTGGATTGCCTCCCTTTAATCTGAATGAGGTATATGCATTAAATCAGTCTGTTTGATCAGTGCCTAATTAGGTATGCAATGTGGACCGATTTTTAGTGAATTTTTGCATGCTTCTTTAAAAGCGTGGCTTTTAAAGAAGGTGGATGACTCTGTTTTGAGTTTGGCATTGCCTATTTATGATCTAGATCCTTTAAAGAAATTACCTCTACTGGCTGAAAAGCAGCAATTTAGTTTTCTTTGGGATAGATCTCCAGGACTTTGTATTGCAGCTTCTGGTAAGTGTCAAAATTTTGAATTGGTAGGTCAAAGAAGGTTTGAATTAGCACAACGGTTTAGTGATGAAACTCTTGGCAGACTTATAGATGGGACGCCAGAGGCCCCTGTTCATGCCCAGCCAAGAGTCCTCTTGGCCTTTACATTTTTTGAGCAAACTGCAGAAATTCAAATTGACACAAAAATAATTCCTGCAGTCCAGGCAGTTTTGCCATGTTGGCAATTAAGTCGTCAGTCAGGTCAAAGTTGGTTGCGGTTAAATGCTGTTGTCGCTAATGAATCAGATGTGCGAGATCTTGTAGAACAAATTTGGTTGATGCGTGACAAGTTGACTTTAAGGAATACTCAAGGGACTGATTTTTCTGTGAAAACTAATTTTGAGATGAAAAAATCTCAAGATTGGCAACATAGTTATCAACTGGCTCTCAGTAAAGGGATTGATTTAGTTGATTCTGGTGAGTTGCAAAAATTGGTCCTTGCGGTAAGCAAGTCTATTGTTTTGGCTGAACCATTAGATCCATTAAAAGTTCTTGCCAATCTTCGGAGGCAACAGCCAGGCAGTTGTCGATTCTTGTGGAAAAGATCTATTGATGAGTCGTTCTTTGGCGCATCCCCTGAAAGGCTTTTAAGTTTGAGGCAAGGGTTTATTAGTACGGATGCTCTAGCCGGTACAGCACTCATCAATAGTGGATTTGATCTGATGTGCTCTGAAAAAGATTTAAGAGAGCATGAGCTTGTTGTGGCTTCAATTAATAGCCAGCTTATTCAGCAAGGTTTAGAACCTTGTCGTTCAAGAAGCCCTCGCTTGGCCAGGCACGGAAATCTTCTTCACTTACATACACCTATTACTGCTCAAGCTAAGGGGCATTCGCCGCTTCACTTGGCAGAGGGATTGCATCCAACACCTGCTGTAGCTGGTTTGCCAAGAAATAAAGCTGTTAAATGGCTCAGGGCATTGGAAACTTTTGATCGTCGCAACTATGCAGCACCTATAGGATGGATTGATAAAACTGGTAATGCAGAATTTAGAGTTGCTATTCGATGTGGATATTCTCAAGGAGTAAATTTAAATTTAATGGCGGGAGCTGGTCTTGTAAGAGGATCAATAGTAGAACGAGAACTAGAAGAAGTTCGCTTAAAGCTTGCGGTGATGGCAGATCAAATTTTAGCTAAAGCTCAATTACCTAGAAAAATTTTCTAATAATTTACTTATGACTTGATCAGCGAGTGGAATTGCAGTTAGGCTTTCTATTTCTCGAATTCCTGTTGGACTTGTAACATTAATTTCACTTAACATCCCTCCTATAACATCTATCCCTACGAAAAAGAGACCCTCATTTTTTAGTGCTGGGGAGAGTTCGGTGCAAATCTCCTTTTCTCGAATTGATAATTTAGTAGCTTCGGCCTTTCCTCCTAAAGCTAGGTTGCTACGAAAATCACCAGGTTTAGGTTTTCGATTGATTGCTCCAAAAGGCTCGCCATCGACTAATAAGATTCGCTTGTCTCCATCTAAGACGTCTGGAAGAAACTTTTGCATCATTACGGGGAGTCTTTCTTGTGCAGTTACTAACTCAAGCAAGGCTTCAAGCCCATTAGCTCCATTGGCCACTCGAATAACTCCTTGACCTCCTTTACCTCCTAATGGTTTGAGAACAACTTCACCTTGCTTTTTTGCAAAATCCTTGAGTTGATGCACTCTGCTAGCAACAAGTGTTGGAGCCATTAAGTTGCTAAATCGAAGTGCGCCAAGTTTTTCATTCCAAGCTCTTAAAGAAGCAGGTTTGTTTAGCACTAGCACTCCTTCTCGCTCAGCAACTTCTAACAAATGTGTTGCATATAAAAAGGCTTCATTTACTGGAGGGTCTTTTCGCATCCAAATGCAATCAAATTGGTTTAGAGCGATGTTGTATGGCTCCTCAATAGATATCCATGGTTTTGGACAGACACGGCTTGCAAAAACCCCGGCTGAATTCCCTTTTGCTTGCAGATCAGAAGGGGCGCAGACCCAAACTTCTATCAAAGCCTTATGAGCTGCCTCCATTAAGGCGACTGAAGAATCTTTTTCTGGATTAATGTTCTTGATTGGGTCAAGTACAAAAAGTTGTTTCATTGCTTTTAGTTCATTTGATCTAGAAGAGAATCAAGTTGGTTTTGTTTTTCAAGCTCGTAAAGCTCATCGCAACCTCCAATACCCTTGTCATTAATGAATATTTGAGGAACTGTAGTGCGGCCTTCAGCTCTTTTAGTCATTTGTATACGACCGTCTGGGTCACCATCAATTGAGTACTCTTTGTAATCAATTCCCTTCTCTTTAAGGAGATTTTTTGCACGAATGCAAAAAGGACAATATTGCCAAGTGTAAATTTCAACTTTTGCCATGGAATTATGATTCTTTTACGATCATCCCATGAGCAATCCCTTTGCTTATATTCTCTTTAGTATGCATTGATTTTAGAATTGCAAGACTTGTCAGATTTTAAGAGAGATCTCTCACTGCTTACTAAGCGCCTGAGCAAAGCTCAGGACTGCCTTTGACGTTCCAGCCTTAACTGCTCAGAAGAAGGATCTAGAGCAAATTGCTTCTCAACCTGACTTTTGGAATGATCCGAATAAAGCCAGGAAGGAAATGGGTAGGTTGGATGAAGTTAAGGTTCAATTATCAAAATTACTTGATTGGAATGGAATTATTGAAGATGCAGAAGTTTCTTTGGAGCTTTTTGAAGTAGAGGCAGATGATGAAATTTTTCAAGATGCAATATTGGGATTAGAGAGGCTCAAGGCAGATCTTGATCTTTGGGAATTAGAACGGCTATTGAGTGGCCCTTACGATATTGAAGGAGCTGTTTTGTCAATTAATGCTGGAGCTGGTGGAACTGATGCTCAAGATTGGGCTCAAATGCTTTTAAGGATGTATACACGTTGGGCAGAAGCTCATGGGATGAAGGTATCTATAGATGAACTCTCTGAAGGAGAAGAGGCTGGCATTAAAAGCGTCACACTTGAAATTGCAGGGAGGTATGCTTACGGCTATTTACAAAATGAAAAAGGTACTCACCGTCTTGTAAGAATTTCTCCATTTAATGCAAATGGTAAACGCCAAACTAGTTTTGCAGGAGTAGAAGTAATGCCCAAGCTTGAAGAAGAAGTTGAATTAGATATTCCTGAGAAAGATTTAGAGGTTACTACAAGTCGTTCAGGTGGAGCAGGTGGTCAAAACGTTAACAAAGTTGAAACAGCAGTCCGTATTGTTCATCTTCCGACTGGCTTGGCAGTTCGTTGTACTCAAGAACGTTCTCAGTTGCAAAATAAAGAGAAGGCAATGGCATTGCTTAAGGCTAAGTTGATGATTATTGCTCAAGAACAACGTGCTTCTCAGATCGCAGATATTAGAGGAGATATTGTCGAAGCTGCTTGGGGTAATCAAATTAGAAATTATGTTTTTCACCCTTATCAAATGGTAAAAGACTTGCGGACAGCAAAAGAATCAACCGACATAGAAGGAGTGATGAATGGGGACTTAGATCCCTTTATCCAAGCTCTTTTAATGCAAGGAGTAGATAATCAAGGTAATGAGGATTAATTAACTATGAACAAAGAACTTAGCTCAATTAAAGCTCCTTCAAAGAGGATTCCATCTCCAAGCTTTGTTAAATTAGCAATGAGGAATATGGTTAAAAAAGGTAATCAGAGCCTTTTTCACTTTGGCCTAACAGCTATAGGGTTTATAGCATTTATTTTGATAATTGCGTTTATTGGAAAGCCAACTATTCCACATTGATAACTGATATGACAATAAATAATGAAAAACCATTATTTATAGATCTAGACCTTGCTTTTCACCCTTTTACTCAAAGCATCAATGTGGAAAATATTCTTTTGAATAATTCACAATCTTGGCATGAAAAGTTTAAATGTTGGCTTTTATTTATACTTAAAAATGATAGATCTTACTTGCCAAAAAGTATTATTAGTTTTCATCATTTAAGTATTGGACTGCACTTGGTTGATGATGAAACTATGGTTAAAATTAATCACGAATGGAGGCAGAAGGCTTTACCGACAGATGTGCTTTCTTTTCCCGCAATAGACCAAGATACTTTGTTCCCTGTTGATGTCAATTCTGCAGAGTTAGGCGACATTATTGTTTCAGTCCCAACTGCTATTAAACAAGCAAAAGAGAATAAACATTCATTAACTAAGGAATTATGTTGGTTGGCCAGCCATGGTTTGCTGCATTTATTGGGTTGGGATCACCCAAATGACACTAGACTAGATGAAATGTTGAATTTTCAGGATAAGCTTCTCAAGATCAATTGCGAACTATTTCGCATTGATTAAGAAGCATAGATTATTAATGAATTCAGGCAAGAAAAATCAGCCTATTTCTGGCAAGATCGCAGACATTCCTAGTCATGCGAACGTTACTTCTAGAAGAGATTCATGGTTAATAGCCAAAAATTTGTCTTCTAGTTTTAGATATGCAGTTCAAGGGATTTCTTATGCATTTTTGAGTCAGCGTAATTTCCGGATTCATGTTCTTATTGGTTGTGCTGTCAGCGCAATGGGTATCTGGTTGAAATTACCTTTGTACAATCTTGCAATCCTTGTTCTTACTATTGCCGCCGTATTAGTTTTGGAGTTGATAAACACCTCTATTGAAGCAGTTGTAGATCTTTCTATTGGAAGAAATTTTCACCCGCTTGCTCGTATAGCAAAGGATTGCTCTGCAGCAGCTGTTTTAGTTGCTTCTTTTAGTTCATTAATCATCGCTATTCTCTTACTTCTTCCACCAAGTTTAGTTAGATTTGGCTTCTGAGTACCTCTTAAATGCTTTTAGTTATTGACAATTACGACAGCTTCACTTTCAACCTTGTTCAGTATTTTGGAGAGTTGGCAGTAAAGCACCCTTTGGCTAAGGAGATTCGGGTTGAGCGCAATGATGCTTTGCTTATTTCAGAAGTTAAGTCTTCTAATCCGGAAGCTATTCTCTTATCTCCTGGACCAGGGGACCCTAACCAATCAGGGGTTTGCTTAGATATTTTAAAAGAACTCTCTCCGAAAATACCCATTCTTGGTGTTTGCTTAGGTCACCAAGCAATTGCTCAGGTCTTCGGAGCTAAAATAGTTCAAGCTGATGAGCTTATGCATGGGAAAACATCTCAAGTGTTTCATCATGGAGAAGGGGTTTTTCAAGATCTACCTAATCCTTTTGTTGCAACCAGATATCATAGCTTGATTGCCCAGAGAGGAACTCTTCCAGATTGTTTAGAAATTACAGCCTGGCTTGAAGATGGCACAATCATGGGACTGGCTCATAAAGACTACCCTTATCTTCAGGGAGTTCAGTTTCATCCTGAAAGTGTTCTTACTGAGGACGGGAAATTATTGTTAAGTAATTTTTTAACCTTGGCAGAATCTAGAAAAAATCATGATCTTTAATCACTTCTTCCTCAAATTTAGATTGCAAAAGATTTTCTTAGGAACTTTTTTAGCTGTTTCTTCGATTTTGCCAGTTAATGCTCAAAGCGTTCAAATTACAAGCTTTGGTCATGGTTCATTATTAGTGAAGGGTGGTGGCCATTCCATTTTGCTAAACCCTTTCAAAGCTGTTGGTTGTGCTGAAGGATTGAGAGAACCTGATGTTCAAGCGGATGTAATTCTTGCAAGTTCAGAATTGCCTGATGAAGGCAATAGAAATCTGAAAGGCATTTTTATGGTTCAACCAGGTTCTTATCAGATTGGGAAATTAACTTTTGAAGGTTTTTCTGCTCCTCATGATCGAGTAGGTGGGCGAAGGTATGGTTTAACAACAGCATGGCAATGGATTCAAGGAGGAATTAACTTTGTCCATCTTGGGGGTAGTGCAACCCCACCTAGGTTTCAGGATAAATTGCTCTTTGGTCAACCAGATGTTTTGGTAATAGCAGTTGGCGGAGGATCCAAGGTTTATACGGGTGAAGAAGCCGCAGCAGTTGTCAAATATTTGGAGCCTAAGATTGTTATCCCTGTTCAATATGTGAGGGGAAGTAAATCAAGCAGTTGTGATCAAACAACTATCACTCCTTTTTTAAATGCCATGGAAGGAGTGGAAGTAAAAGATGTAGGTAAAACTTTTACGGTAAGAAAGGTGCCAAATGAACTCAGAATTCACTTGATGCGTTAAGTACCTTTGCTTTTTAAATACCCTTCCCAAAATCGTTTCATTTGTGAAGGTATACCAATACTTACTCGCAGTGCACCGTTTAAAAGTTTTTTACCATTCATATTTCTGATTAGTATGTTTTGGGCCTTTAGAGATTGTTCCACATCTTCAGGTTTTGATTGAGGCCATAGCAAAAAGTAATTCCCACTTTCCATGTGATGTCGAACATTATTGTTCACCAGTCTTTTTTTTATCCATTCGCGGGCTTTTAAAACTTCTTTGACATAGTCATTAATGTATTGCTGGTCTGAAAGAGCTGCAAAAGCTGCTGTTACAGCAAAACTGTTAATGTCATAAGGTCCTGTTACGCGACAAATTCGATTTATTATTTCGGCATGACCAATAGCAAAGCCAAAGCGTAACCCTGCTAATCCGGCAGTTTTGGAAAGAGACCTTAGTATTACAAGGTTGGGTGTAGCTTCTAAGTCCATAGTAGGAAGTACACTGTCTCCTAAGAACGCCTCATAAAGTTCGTCAATAACGACTAGAGTCTCAGGAGAGGCTTTTGCTAAATCAATAATTTTTAGTGCTGATAACTTTGTACCTGTAGGATTATTTGGATTACAGATGACAAGAAGCTTGGGCTTGTGCTCAACAAGTGATTCGTAAATCCTATTAAAAGGGAATTTAAAATTTTCACCCTCATAAGCAATTTGAATGATATCCATCCCTTGCATTGAGGCACAAGGGTGATAGTAACCAAAAGTCGGAATGGTTGTAACTAATTTCGTTTGACGATCACCATACGCATGAAATATCGCATGAATTGCAGCATCTACCCCATTAAATAATCCAATATGAGTCGAGTTAATTGGATTGGCTAATTTGGAAGAGTTCAGATTATTTACAATAGCTTCTTTTAAACCATTATATTCAGGATAAATAGATATTTGACTAGAGCTGATGTTGCGAATTGCATGAAGGACTTTAGGGCTTGGACCTATTGTATTTTCATTGAAGTCCAGTCTAAGTAAATCTCTACGACCTTCTAAAGGAGCAGAGTAGGGAAGCATTCTCTCTATTTCAGGACGAGGTTTAGGCGAATGAGAGTCTGAGAATGATTGGCGGGATTTCATTACATGCGCTCCAAAGTTGAGATGCCTAGAAGGTTTAGTCCCACTTTGAGAGTCTCAGAAGTGATTCGACATAGACTTAGACGAGAAGTTCTTATTGGCTCAGTGGTATTTAAAATAGGAATTTGATCATAGAAACGATTGAAAACTTGACTTAGTTCAAATAAATAGTTGCAAAGTCGATTCGGAAGTAATTCCTCTTCAACCTCAAGAATCACCTCATCAAATTTCAATAGCTCTCTTATTAAATTCCACTCTTGTGGTTCTTTGAAATCAAGTTCCATCACAGAGGGATTGTATTGAACGCCTTTTCTATTGATCCCTGCGATTCGAACTAATGCATATAACAAATATGGGGCAGTATTCCCTTGTAAGGCAAGCATTCTATTAAAACTAAATTGATAATTTGTAGTTCTATTTTGGCTTAGATCAGCATATTTTACTGCGGCTATGCCGATAGTAGTTGCAACTTTTTCAATGAAATGCCCATCTTCCTTACGTCCTTCTTCACGAAGACGTTGTTCTAGATCATGCCTTGCTCTATCTATTGCTTCGTCTAAAAGATCTTTAAGACGTACAGTGGCTCCAGATCGTGTTTTTAACTTTTTCCCATCGTCACCTTGAACTAAACCAAAAGGTACATGCTCTATGCGACAGCCTTTAGGGATCCATTTTGCGCGCTTAGCAACTTGAAAAACCCCAGAGAAATGATTTGCTTGTCCAGCATCAGTGACATAGATTAAACGATGCGCCCCATCACCTATTGGTGCAGCTGATAATCTATAGCGGATTGCAGCTAAATCGGTTGTTGAATAGTTAAAACCACCATCTGTTTTTTGGATGATGACGGGGTGTGATTGCCCACCTTTGCCTATAATACCCTCTAAGAAAACACATTTTGCACCATTATCGGTGGTTAATAAACCTGCACTATTTAGGTCATCGACTACATCTTTAAGGTATTGATTATAAAATGACTCCCCCCTTTCTGTTAGCTTAACTGCTAGCCGATCATAAATTTTCTGGAATTCTTTTCGGGATTGATCGCATAGTAATTTCCATGCTTTAAGACTTTCTTGATCACCTGCTTGCAACTTGACTACTTCATTACGAGAAGAAGATTGAAACTCTTTATCATTATCAAAACGTTCTTTTGCTTTTCTATAAAAGGCGACCAGATCGCCAAGATCTATTGCATTTGCAGTTGTTAGAGCGTGTGGTGCAACAAGCTTGAGATACGTAATTAACATCCCAAATTGAGTTCCCCAATCCCCCACATGGTTAAGACGTAGCACTGGATATCCACGAAACTCCAAAATGCGAGCTATAGAGTCTCCAATAATTGTTGAACGTAGATGACCTACATGCATTTCTTTAGCAATATTGGGACTCGAGAAATCAACTACTATGGGCTTTAAGGTTTCTTTTGGATTTTGTGGTTGAACAATAGGAACTCCAAGACGGTTGTCGTTTAGTTGTGCTGCTATTTCGCTTTTAAGATAATTTTCTTTAATTGTTAGGTTAATAAAGCCTGGGCCTGCAATTTCTGGTTTAAGACAAATATTGTTGAAGTCATCGTTTACTTGTAGTTGTTTGCTAATTGCCATTGCGATCGCTCGAGGTGATTGTTTGAAAATTTTTGCTAATGCAAAGACACCATTAATTTGAAAGTCACCAAACTCTGCCTTTGTGGCTCTTCCTAATTGAGGGTCAATTACTTGACCATGTTGTTTTGCATTTGCACTTTCCTCGGGGAAAGCAGCGTCTAATGCATTGGTAACGTAGGTGTTTAGAGTTTTATAAGTTTTGAGCATTATTAATTAGTTTTTTCGTTATTAAAGCGCATACTGAAATCTAACCAGGTACTTTGAGTGATTGGTGCACTGCTTGAGATTAAGTCAACACCTGTAGCAGCATAGTCTTTTATTTGTGAGGGATTAATTCCGGAAATTTCAATAAATATTTGTCTTGATTTTCGATTCGGATTCCCAGCTGCTAATCCCCTTAATTTTGGGATAAGAGTACCCAACATTTCTTTTGGCATTTCATCTAGAAGCACTCCATCGGCACCTTCAGTAACTGCTTGTTCTGCTTGCTCAGCAGTTTCAGCTTCGACAATAATTTTTGAAGTCCATGGGATTGATTTTCTAAGAACTTTTATTGATTCTCCTATGCCGTTACCCCAAGCAATATGATTTTCCTTCAACATTGCAGCATCATCTAGCCCCATTCGATGATTAATTCCTCCTCCACACCTTACTGCATATTTCTCTAATAATCTTAAGCCAGGAGTTGTTTTTCGTGTGTCTACCAAAGAAACTCCTGTTCCTTCTAGCTCTAAAAGGAGTTTTGCCGTTGCGGTCGCAATCCCTGAAAGATGCATGGCAAGATTCAAAGCTATGCGTTCTCCGGCCAAGAGTGCAGTGGCTGGGCCATTGATTTCTAAAAGCACTTTTCCACTTTCAAAATGCTCACCTTCGTCGATCAGGAAATTGATTTGTACCAGTTCACTCAATCTTTGAAATATTTTTCTTATTAGTGGGCCACCACAAAAAACCCCTTTTTGTTTTGCTATCACATTTGCAGAAACAATTTTTTCATTAATTGCGATGGATGTTAAGTCACCTTTCCCAATATCTTCATGAAGCCAGAGATCTATTAATTGATTAATGCTAGGAGTTTCAAAATGCACTTTTTTATTTACCTATACAAAAACGTGAAAAGATCCTATCTAGAAGAGCTTCTGAAATTTCATCTCCTGTTAGTTCTCCTAACTTTTGAATTGCTTCTCGTAAATCTATAGTCCAGAAATCCCAAGGCAATTCTGTATTGGCAGCCTCTAGAGTTCTCTCCAGAGCTTTCGTTGCTGATTTCACTAGATCTAACTGCCTTTCATTCAGAGCAATTGAGAGGCCTTCAGTTTGATTTAAGCCACATTTATTAAGCAAGGCTTGAATTAGTTGTTCTTCCCCTTCTCCTGTTAAAGCACTTAGCATTACATCTGTTTTCAATCTCTCTGAATGTATTTTCAAATCTGATTTGTTTCCTACAAAAAGAATTGGAACTTGTTTTGGCATTTGCTTGACAAGCTTTTGCACTTTTTTATTCCACCCTTCACTGAGATCAAAAACGAAAATAATAACGTCTGCTTTCATGAGTATTTTTTGACTCCTCTCAATGCCTATCACTTCCACTTCATCATTGGGTGTTCTTATCCCTGCTGTATCTATCAAAGTTATTGGGACTCCCCCTAAAACGATTTCACTTTCTAATAGGTCTCTTGTTGTTCCAGGGATTGCTGTCACGATTGCTTTTTCTGTCTTGCTCAAAAGGTTAAGAATGGAACTCTTGCCAACATTTGGTAATCCCACTAATGCAGCCTTTACTCCATTGCGAAAAAAACAACCTTGCTTGGAATCAGTTATTAGTTTTTGTAGTGCTTTATTTATTTCGTTGAGACTATCTAATAATTTTTCTTTGTTAAGAGGGGGTAGATCTTCTTCAAAGTCAATACGAGCTTCGATCTCACTTAGTTGATTTAGTAGATTGTCCCTTATTGAATTAATTTGTTGACTAATATCGCCATCTAATCCTGCCATTGCAATCTCTACAGCTTTGTGGCTTTTTGCACTTATCAGATCGTTGATTGCTTCAGCTTGAGTGAGATTTAGGCGACCATTTAAGACAGCACGCTGACTAAATTCACCAGGGAACGCTCTTCTTACATCAGGTTGATTTAAAATTTCTTCCAGTACTCTTTGGACTGCAAATAATCCTCCATGACAGTGGATTTCAACTACATCTTCTCCTGTAAAGCTTCTAGGCCCTTCCATAATTACTATTAATACTTCGTCAATATGCTTCTGAGTTAACTGATCTATTGCATGGCCATAAAGGACTCTGTGACTGCTCCAAATTTGATTGCCAGGAATCTTGAGAATTCTCTTGCAAGCTATTTGTGCAGATTTTCCTGAGATACGAATTACAGCAATCCCTCCGTGGCCTGCTGTTACAGCAGATGCTATGGCGGCTATTGTCTCGTCTGTTGGGAAAGTAGAATTCATTAACTAAAGTTCAGGCACTACTCCTTAAGATCAACATTAGTTTCTTGCTTAAAGTCAATCAAGATATGAAATGAATACAACTTTTATAAAGGGGTTTAAGAAATCCAGGGCTTTTTTGTTTTGGATCTGGAAACAAGAAGGTACACCTGCCAAAAGAGCACGTGGTTTGGCAGTAGGGGTTTTTAGCGGATGTTTTCCTTTCTTTGGCTTTCAAACTTTTATTGGGATTTTGTTGGCAGGTCTAGTTAGAGGTAATTATTTACTTGCAGTTGCAGGAACTTGGATTAGTAATCCATTGACTTATCTTCCCCTTTATTGGTTTAACTATAAGGTTGGAGATGTTTTTTTAGGTGAAGGAAGAGATTTACATAATCTAAGTGAATTAACTAAACAGCAATTATTTGATCAAGGCTTACTTTTCGGTAGCAAAATACTGTTGGGTTCATCGATAGTTGGTTTAATGACAGGTTTAGCCTCTGGCTTGGCTTCTTATATATTTTTTAAATCTTTTTCTAATCAGCGAAAAGTTTACTGAAACTTAATTCATACCAGTACGTGCTATGTCAATTACATCAGCCATTGAACGAATTTGATTGATTGTATTTTTTAGTTGGTCTGAATCTTTTAATTCAATCCTTAGATCAATGCAAGCAGGTTTTCCAAAAGCAGTTTGAACACGAGCATCACTCACATTAATACCACTATCTGAAAGCCTCATCAAAATATCTTTAAGAACCCCCACCCGATCAATTACTTCTATTCTTAATTGAGTGGAAAACTTTTGATCTTGTATGTTAGAGCTGTTATTCCATCTAACCGGTAATTGTCTTTCAGTAGGTATTGAAGTGATATTGACGCAATTTTGCCTGTGAATAGTAATTCCATGATTCCCTAGGGCCACTGTCCCGAGTATCTCTTCTCCCGGTAATGGACTACAGCAACCACCTATTCTATAATCTAACCCTTCTAATCCAAGGATTGGTGAAGACCCATGAGAAGATTTTCTGGTAGGGCTTACTTCTATTTGAGTTGTAAGTTTTTTGGCAACATCAGAATTTGTTAGAGGAACTTCAGGAGTAATATTTTGTAGACGTATTTCTTCTCTTAGTCGGTTCAATACTTGATGCAACGTAATTGCTCCAAAGCCTAGCCCTGCTAGTAAGTCATCGATTGATTTTAAATTGCATCTTTCAGCTACTTTTTGCATGGCTTCACTATTGAGTAATGAATCGAAGCCCTTTCTTCCTAAATCTCGTTCTAGCAAATTCTTTCCACGCTCAATAGTCTCGTCGCGGTGACTTTTTTTATACCATTGCCTTATACGATTGCGAGCTGTAGGAGTGGCGACAAAATTGAGCCAGTCCAAGCTTGGATGCGCTGTTTTATTTGTAAGAATTTCAACGAAATCTCCATTCTCAAGTGATGTCGATAAAGGACATAGTCGATCGTTAATACGAGTTCCATGACAGTGATTCCCTACTTCAGAATGAATTCGATAAGCGAAATCAATTGCTGTAGAGCCCTTTCTTAGTCCTACGACATCACCTTTTGGCGTAAAAACAAAGACTTCTTCGTCAAATAAATCCTCCTTGATAGAGGCTAAGTAGTCATTGTGATCATCATTGCCACCTTCTTGTTGCCATTCAACTAATTGTCGTAACCAATTAAATCTTTCAGCACCTCCTACTGCAGGAGAACCGCCTTCTTTGTATTTCCAATGAGCTGCGATGCCAAACTCAGCCACTTGATGCATTTCTGGAGTTCTAATTTGTATTTCAATTGGCCTATGACGCCCAATAACAACTGTGTGGAGGGATTGATATCCATTGGGCTTAGGTAGGCCAATATAATCTTTAAATCTTCCAGGAATAGGCCTAAAAGTGTCATGGACAACTGCTAAAGCTCTATAGCAGGTTTCAAGATTAGGAACGATTATGCGTAACGCTGCTATGTCGTAAATCTCATGAAATTCTTTTTGTTGTCTTTGCATCTTCCCCCAAATGCCAAATAGATGCTTAGGTCTTCCAGTAATGTCACAATTTTCAAGACCAACAGAGATTAAACGATCTTTTAACATTTGTACGGTTATAGCCAGCCGTTTTTCTCTTTCACTCCTTTTGGTAACTACTTCTTGTCGAATTTCTCTATAAGCTTCTGGTTCAAGTAGTTTAAAGGCCAAATCTTCTAGTTCCCATTTAAAACGACCAATACCAAGACGGTTTGCTAATGGCGCATATATTTCTTTAGTTTCTAGTGCGATACGTTGTTGCTTGTCAGATTGAAGTGACCCAATTGTTCTCATGTTATGGAGCCTATCGGCTAGCTTGACTAGTACAACACGTATATCGCTTGCCATAGCAAGGAACATTTTGCGTAGATTCTCTGCTTGAGCTTCTGTTCTATTCGTGACATGAATGCCTCCTAACTTAGTAACACCTTCAACTAGACCAGCAACTTCCTTCCCAAAGAAGCCTTCCAATTGCTCTAAAGAGAGGTCAGTATCCTCAACAGCATCATGAAGAAATCCTGCAGCTATTACTGTTGAACTCGCGCCTATTTCCTTTAATAAGTCAGCAACTGCGACTGGGTGCACAATATATGGATCACCACTAGCTCTGAATTGCCCTTTGTGAAGCCGAAAAGCTAAATCAAAAGCATTGGCAAGCAATGCTTCGGGGTCAGTTGGGCAGCTTTCGCCTAGTCCTGGGGGAACTTTTTCAATACACGTTTTTAACCAATCAGGTAATTGAATACCATAATCTTCTGTGCTACTGATTGGTTCAGATCTGAGTTGTGGCTCACCATCCATTGCCAAATTACAGGCCAATTTGGCCTGTTTTGAATTAGGCATTGAGGTGGCATTTGCCATCTCGTTAAGCAGATTTCTATAGTTTATTCAGGATTAACACCTCTCGCATACCTTATGAATAGTTTTTCAGGGGATATTTTAAAAATTCAAAACTTAAGGATGTGTTATCCGACCAGTTCAAAATGGGTTCTTGATGGTTTTAATTTAAATATAAGAGCTGGAGAACGCCTTGCCCTGATAGGGAGTTCAGGTTCAGGCAAAAGCTCAGTTGCCAAAGCTTTAGTCCAAATACTTCCTCCAGGGAGTATTTGTAAAGGTGATATTTTTCTTGCTGGTAAAGACTTATTGAGATTACAAAATAATGATTTGGTGAAATTGCGAGGAGAGTTGGTTGGATTAGTTTTTCAAGATCCCATGACTCGCTTGAACCCGTTGATGACAATTGGGAACCATCTTCTAGATACGTTACAAGCCCATGAGTCTGATAAAAGTTTTCTTTATAGAAGAAATCGTGCTGAAGAATTGTTGTTAAAAGTAGGAATAGACCCTTCTCGATTTAATTCTTTCCCACATCAATTTAGTGGTGGAATGCGACAGCGCATAGCAATTGCATTGGCTATCGCAATGAATCCTCCTTTGATTATTGCTGATGAACCTACTTCGAGTCTTGATGTGGCAGTTGCAAATCAGATAATGACTGAATTAAGTCAACTTTGCGATGAATTAGGAACCTCTCTTTTGTTAATTAGCCACGACCTTGCTTTAGCAGCAAGATGGTGCGAAAGAATGGCGATTATCCAAGACGGAAAGATTATAGAAGAAGGTCCTAGCAGGGATCTTATAGATAGACCGTTATCTTTTTTAGCGAAGAGATTGGTGGATTCTGCTTTAGCAAGAGAAGCTAAAGTTTTGAGCGAACAACCCAAGATAAAAGTAGTTCTTGAAGTTGATCGATTACGTTGTTGGCATTCCAGTGGAGGGTTCCCTTGGCGACCGAATTGGATTAAAGCGGTTAATGAAATAAGCTTCTCAGTTTTTCAGGGCGAAACTCTTGGTGTTGTTGGACTATCTGGTTGCGGGAAGAGTACCTTATGTAGAGCATTGTTAGGTCTGTTGCCAATTCGTGGAGGAGGAGTGAAATTACTAGGTCAAAGATTAGAGACTCTAAATAGAGAATCTGTCAGAGAAGCAAGAAAGGCAATTCAAATGGTTTTTCAAGATCCGTTTGCATCTATGAACCCTAAGATGACTGCTCTGGAGATTATTGCTGACCCACTTCTTATTCATAACTTAGCAACGCGATCTCAGGCAAAAGAGAGAGCTAGAAGCCTTTTACATCAAGTTGGCCTAATTCCGGCCGAGGAATTCCAACAACGTCTACCTCATGAACTTTCAGGAGGACAACAACAAAGGGTAGCAATTGCGCGTGCGCTTGCTTTAAATCCAAAAGTTCTCATTTGTGATGAGAGTGTCAGCATGCTAGATGCTGAGATTCAAGCAGAAGTGCTTTCTTTGCTTAGCTCATTACAAAGATCATTTGGCCTGGCAATAGTTTTCATTACTCATGATCTAACTGTTGCTCGTGGTTTTTGCCATAGAGTAGTTGTCTTAGACAATGGAAAAATTATTGAACAAGGTGATTCAGAACAACTATTTCATTCGCCTCAATCTGAGCTTACGAAAAAATTGATTCATATCTCTCCAAGTATTTCATCAATCGGCAAATATTAGATTGTCCGCAATAGTTTGAGTAGTTTTTCAAATGAATGTGGTAAGGGTGCTTTAAAGATCATATTTTTATTGGTTTTAGGATGTTGCAAACCAAGTTGGAAAGCATGTAAAGCTTGGCCAGCTAGATTAATTGGTAGTTTCTTGCACCTGCTATAAGTTTGATCTCCAAGAATGGGATGCCCAGAATGTGCGCAATGAACACGAATTTGATGGGTACGCCCAGTATCTAACTTGAAACTTAAAAGAGAGTAATCTCCAAACCTTTCTTTTAGCTCCCAATGTGTACATGCATGTCTACCTGAATCATCTGTGACAACAGCATATTTTTTTCTATCGATAGGATGTCGTCCTATGTCTCCGATTATTGTTCCTTTATCGCCTTTCGGCACTCCATGGACAACAGCTAAATATTCTCTTGTCGCGACACGAGTCTGAATTTGATTTTGTAAGTTGACTAATGCTTCTTGAGTTTTTGCAACGACAATGCAACCAGTAGTATCTTTGTCTAGGCGATGCACAATTCCTGGGCGCAGCTTTCCACTAATTCCAGGTAGATCAGAGCAGTGATGAAGTAGGCCATTAACTAATGTGCCAAATTTGTTCCCAGGTGCTGGGTGTACAGCCAGCCCTGCTTGTTTATTGATAACTATTAAATATTGATCTTCATAGATAACATTTAATTCTATTGGTTCAGGCTTTAAGTATGGGAGAGGTTCTGGGGGTGGAAGCCATATGTGGATCTCATCTCCATTCCTTAGAGGCGTTTTTGCTTTACCTTCTTTCCCATTTACTTGTACTAACCCTTCACTGATAAACCTTTGAATACTTGCTCTACTTTGCTCTTTTCTTTGAGAGACTAGCCAACGGTCAAGTCGCATAGGTAATGGTTTGGAGTAATGAAGTATTACCAATTCACCTTCTCCTTCTCCAAAGGGTTGCCTGCTAATTTTTTCCATTATTTGGGAAGCTCAAGAATAATTTGACCCAAAAGTGATTTTCTAAAATCATCTAATAATTTCTGAGCCATTCTTCTTATATCGGCAGAAGTATGTACCTCTGCTGTATTTGATAACCATTCATGTAAATTTCTTTCTTGGTTTTCAAGAGGGATTCCGTATCGGTGTTCAAGTGAGCCTCTATTAAACCCGATGTCTTTTTTTTCAAAATCACATAATAATTTTAAGAAAGCTATGGCTACTGATTCAACGTCATAAGCTGCCTGACCAATATCGTCACATATAGCAAGCTTGAGAGCTGCTTTTTGATTTTCTAATTTTGGCGGTAAGACTCCAGGAGCATCTAATAAATCAAGTTTCTGTCCAACTCTTACCCATCGAAGGGATTTAGTTACTCCTGCTCGACGTGAGCTAGCAACAACTTTCTTTTTTACCAATCTATTTATAAGTGCTGACTTTCCTACATTTGGAAAACCTAGTGTTAAAGCTCTAACGGGACGATGACGCATTCCTCTAGATTCTCGACGCTGGTTTAATTCGTCACCTAAACGTATTGCTGCTTCTTTAATTTGCCCAATACCATTGCCGTCTTTAGCATTGCACCACCATACTGTTTCGCCTTTGCTTTTAAACCATTTATCCCATTGCTCTACTGCTTGCGGTTCTATCATGTCTCTTCGATTGATGACAAGCAAGTGCTTTTTATTCTCAATCCATTTCTTCAGATGTGGGTGTGAAGTTGCCAATGGAATACGTGCATCTCTAACTTCTATTACGAGATCTACTTTTTCTATATTTTTTGCAAGTTGTTTTTCTGCTTTTGCAATGTGGCCTGGATACCACTGAATTAAAGATGTTGTCACGGCATTCTAGTTAAGAATTGACGAGTCAAATTCAAGATTCGATGCAAAGCTTTAGGATTATTTTTCTTTAGATTAATTATTTTAATCATTGCAACAAGCAATAAAGTTGAACTAATTTTGTATATCAATAATTACATTATGCAGATTCTTTGTTTATTGGGAAATAAGTGAATTCGCCATTAATATATATTTTCTTCAAATGATCCTTAAACCACCCTGTTATTAGCATTGCTCAATACTGGGGTTTTAGCCCATGTTTGTCGAAAATAGACTTTATTAGCTGTAATTTGTTTTTATTAATTGTATGAACTTATTAGATTGATTTGTTAACAGCAGATTGTTCTGGTCATTTTTGAGACGGGCATTGCATTTTCTAAGAATTATTGGCAATGGTCAGCTGTTCGGTCTGGCTGAGAGAAAAGCCATTTATGCGTACAACGCGTTATTGTCTCTGCGTTTGAATTTTTCAGTAACCCCATGGCAAAGCGTTCTCTCTCTAATCTCAGCGCAGAGGAGCTATGTGGCAAACGAGTTTTGGTGAGGGTGGATTTCAATGTTCCAGTCAATGACCAAGGATTGATAACCGATGACACAAGAATTCGTGCTGCTCTCCCAACCATTAAAGACTTAATTGTAAAGGGAGCTCGAGTTATTTTGGCTGCACATTTCGGGAGACCTAAAGGTCAAGTTAATGATGAGATGCGCCTAACACCAGTGGCTCAAAGATTAGGAGAATTATTAGGCAAAAATGTTTTAAAAACTGATAGCTGTATTGGACCTGATGCCCAATCAAAGGTTGAGGGACTGAACAATGGGGACGTTGTTCTTTTGGAAAACGTTAGATTTATTGAAGGAGAGGAAAAAAATGAATCTGCTTTTGCAAAGCAATTGTCTGATTTGGCTGAGGTATATGTAAATGATGCTTTTGGAGCTGCACATCGTGCTCATGCATCTACAGAGGGGGTTACAAAGTTCCTTTCGCCTAATGTTGCAGGTTATTTGATGGAGAAAGAACTGCAATATCTTCAAGGAGCCATAGATTCACCAAAAAGGCCTTTAGCTGCAATCGTAGGAGGATCCAAAGTTAGTAGTAAGATTGGGGTGTTGGAATCTTTAATTGATAAATGCGATAAGGTCCTAATAGGTGGAGGAATGATTTTTACTTTCTATAAGGCTAGAGGTTTAAAGGTAGGAAATAGCTTGGTAGAAGAAGACAAGCTTGAGCTTGCTCAGGCTCTTGAAAAAAAAGCTAAGGCCAAAGGAGTTGAATTGCTTTTACCTACCGATGTTGTATTAGCTGATAATTTTGCAGCAGACGCAAATAGTCAAATTTGCTCAATAAACTCTATTCCTGATGGTTGGATGGGATTAGACATAGGACCTGATTCGGTAAAAACTTTTCAGGTTGGATTGTCTTCTTGTCAAACAGTAATTTGGAATGGACCTATGGGTGTTTTTGAGTTTGATAAGTTTGCCAATGGGACTAATTCAATTGCAACCACTTTGGCTGAACTAGGTGGTAAGGGTTGTTGCACTATTATTGGAGGTGGAGATTCAGTTGCAGCTGTTGAAAAAGCAGGCCTCGCTGGGAAGATGTCCCATATTTCTACAGGAGGTGGTGCTAGCTTAGAGTTGCTTGAGGGTAAAGTGCTTCCAGGAGTGGCAGCTTTGGATGAAATAGTTTGATTGAATAAATTGATCACCACCTTAAAATATTTAATAAGAAATTTCTTTTTAATTAGAAACTATTCTAAC
>QCHV01000009.1 GCA_003217035.1 Prochlorococcus sp. AG-402-G22 | reverse complement strand
AAATTATGGCTACGAGCCTGAAATGAGTATTATCGGCAAAATTAAAACACCTGGATCACAAGCAATTGATATTGGAGGACATTTAGGTAATTGGTAATACAAGCATTCTAAATACTACAAGAAAGTCAATATATTTGAAGCAAATGTTTTCCTTTCTGATCTGCTACTACGAAGCAATATAACTTCCTTCAAAGTATATGAGTACGCTTGATAACCTAAATCTGGTTTTGGAGAATTAGGAGTGCCAAAACTGGACAACATATTTAGACTTGGTAATGGTTCTCTAGAATCACATAAAGAATTGCCAAACAATGAATTAAGAGTGCTAGCAGTAAGAAAAGAAACTCTTGGTAGCTTTGAATTTTCAACGTGAATATCATTGATCAGATGATCTATTTTCCATGTATTAAAGGAAGACGACCGTTGCCTAACCCCATGTATTTCTTAGCCCTTGGCCAGGAGTAGTTCGTCAAGATAACTACCGTCATGACATGTTATCCCTGTGATAAGTGCTGTCTTTTAAGTTTTAGCAGCCAAATTTCGTAGAATTCCTATTCCTTAGATCCTAATCAAGTGAAGAGCTCTGTTGCTTTAGCAAGTGCTTAGGTAAATAAGAAGATACGTAAATTCTCTCAAAAACAGTCATTCGAGACTGCAAAACCAAATATAGATATTGTTCCTAACGTTTTTGTGTTCTGACTGAGGATTTTCTGGCAGCTCATGCAAAAAAACGCCTGTCATGACTTTTTTATTCGATTTATTCATTTTTACCTGAAAACCTTAAGTTAAGAGAAGAAGCATTCAAAACTCTTCAAAAAAACAAAAGCCCATAAACTTTTGGCTTTATATATGCATAAATACCTATTGCTTTATCAAGATATAAATAGCATTTTTTAAAAAATGAACATAACTCATGTCATCAATGCCAGAACTAGTAGTTTCAACTCCCCAAGGTGGAACTATTCACAAATATCAATTAACAGGAGGCAAGACGTCATTTCTTCGTTACCTTGGTTGCTATTTAGGGACATGCAAATTTTGTAATAACCTTGAAGAAGCAACAGATTACGTCGATTCTATAGTTACAAAATAGCTAATACATCGAAAAGCTAGAAAATCCTAGTAAGGGCAACAACTAGAACATATTGTCACATTGACTAGATAAATAAGTGTATAGAAACGTTGAACTTGACTACAGAAACAAGCCTTTTATTCGCCTTTACGCTTCTAGACTTCAAAAAGTAGTAGTATCATTTTCTAGTTAAGGCATTTTTAAAGGCTTTAACTAGAAATTAAGTTATGGACGAGGACAGGGTTCAACAAATAAATAATATTAAGTTAGGCAAAGGGTCTACGATTAATAAGACACTGCAATCAAGTTCAAAAAGCGGCAACCCCAAAGAAGAACCCCATGCACCCTCCAATCAACTAAAAAGTGGCTTATTAGGTTGGTACGCTGTTTGCAGCATCAAGGAGTTGGAAGAAGATAAACCATACTTCTTCACCATGTATAACGAACCTTTGATGGTATATAAAGATAAAGACTCGACCCTAAGATGTATAAAAGATCTTTGTCCTCACAGAGGAGCCTCTTTTAGAGGGGGAGAAATAAAAGATGGAGAACTAGTCTGTCCTTACCACGGCGCAAGATTCTCATCTACAGGTAAATGTACTAATCTAGGCAGGATTACATGCAATCATATTGTAGATAACAACTATAATAACTACGCAGCAAAAATACATTTACATCAATACTTATGCAAAGAGGTTGGAGATTATATTTTCATTCATTACACTGGAAGCGCAAAGACTAACCTAGAAAATATAGAAGAAATAGATAACATAGAAACCAAGTCATTAGATACTTATGGTTTTAAAACAAATGAATATGCATATGAAGAGGTCATTGTAGATTTCAAATGTGATTGGTCAAGAATAATTGAGAATCACCTTGATATACTTCACTTATTCTGGGTTCATGGAGATACAATTCCTGACACTGATGTGAATAGAGATGTAATAACAAGCTTTAACCAAGAGATAACAAGAGATAACAACCAAATAGAAAGTAAATATAAGCATAAAGACAAAGACAAAAGCGAATTTATAAGGATTAAATTTCTACCACCGGGAAGAATAATAATCTATAAAGGACAACCAGAAGAATCAAGATATCTCCAGGTTCTTGATCACATACCTCTAGAAAGGAACCAAGCAAGAGTCATAGTAAGACACTATAGGAGGTTCCTAAAGAATAAGTTCCTAACAGATCTAATACTATTTAAAAATCTTCAACATAGAATATTCTACAAAGTATTTGCAGAAGATTATTTAATTCTAAGGACACAAACATTTAACGAGCAGATGGGATATATAGAAAAAGACAATGTAAAGCTACTTGGTGAAGATAAAATGATCCAATACTACTGGGATTGGTTTAAGAACGCCACAAATGAAGATAAGCCATGGCAACTTCACCCAAGAAACGAATATACAAACACAGTACATGACGAACTAAATATGATATACCCTCCTGAAAATGATGCTTTAGCAAAGAAAAACATAAGATCTCTTATAGTAAAATTGGCACTAAGAGTATTAGTACCGATTGGTGTTGTTATTGCTATCCTGTAAGAAGCAAAGTTAGATTAATGACTGACAATAGAAGGCCTATTTGGCTGAACTGGCTATATTTAGCAATTTTCATATGGTCTAGCTGGCAATTGTATGTTCTTTGGGGACAGAGGATGTCATGAATAAGACTTGGCTGGAATTAAAGAATATTGATGTATTTATAAACGAAAGAAAAATTATTAACAGCATAAATTTAGAGTTAAAGCTTGGAGAGCATACAGTCGTACTAGGACCCAATGGTAGTGGGAAAAGCACTTTAATAAATGTTATCACTAGAAATATCCATCCAATTTTTAAAGACAATTCCTCTCTAAAGTTATTTGGCTTATCTAGCATAAATATCTTCAATTTAAGAAAAAATATTGGTTATGTTAGTAAAGATATCGATGACAGAATACATTTTAAGGAAAAAGTTTCTGAAGTAATAATCTCTGGACTAATAGGTTCTATAGGTCTTAGAGGTATGTATAAACCTAGCAAAAATGAAATAAATGAAGCATACCGCATAATGACTGAGCTTGATTTATTGGAAGTAAGTAGAGAGAAATATGTAAATTTATCAGATGGGCAAAAAAGAAGAGTCTTAATTGGAAGGGCTATAATTAATAATCCTAGAATTCTAATATTTGATGAACCTACTGCTTCTCTTGATATCAAGTCATCCTATGATTTTATTAATTTAATTAGAAAGATATCCACTTCAGAAGTCACTATATTATGTATTACTAATACACTTGATAATATAATACCTGAGACCCAGAATGTAATTCTATTAAAAAATGGTCTCATATTAAACCAAGGTTCTCCTAAAGATGTTCTTACATCTAAAAATCTTAGTGATTTATATGATACAGATATAAATGTCTTTAAGTCAGATGGATTCTGGAGATCAACACCTGTTAGTTAATTATTTTATTAACTAAAAATTATTATAATAGCAAATGTAATAAAGACTAAACCAAAGTAGATCAAAGCAGGTTTTCTAAACATATTTTTTTTATAACTATTAGAACTAGAGTTTATTTTATCTATAGGCATAGAGCAATCTCTACAAATTATTTTTCCAGCCAATGCTCTATCAGAGATCAGTCTAGATGAACCACAATTAGGACATTTATTCATGTTCATTTATTAATGTAAAACCATCCTGTAAAAATGATAAAGGTTTAGACATGTCACTTGAATAGCCCAATAATGATTTTGATTTGTATTCATACAAAATCTTATTGGATTCATCTAAAAAGAATGTTCCAGTTCTTTGCGTAAGAAAACGAGAGTCAAACATATAGAGATTCCAATTAGATAAGACCTCTTTCATATTTAACAATCTTAGTGTGGCGAGCTCAAAAGGTCTCTGAGTGTCTGCCCTTGAAACTGAATTAAAAAGATCTCCTTTGAATCTAATAAAACTTGAAATGATGATTTCTTCAGAATCCGAAAAGAGCTTAGAAGCTTTGGGGTCACCAGAGTAACCTCTAAATACTTCTTGGATCGTTCCAGGCGATTGAATTCCTAGACACATAAGAAAGAGGTTAATTGAATTATGAAAAGGTGAATCAATTCCCTTATGAAGCAAAAGTTCTTGATGAAGATTTGAGTTATCAAAAACTGTCAGGTTTTCCTTTGGAAGACCTGTATAAGCACAAAATTTCTCTTTTGAAGCGTTAGTTCCTATACCTAAAACAAGCAAATCGATACTTGCGGCCCTAATTTGCTCGAATCTTCTTATTAACAACTGAACATATTCAAAACTGTCAAAATCTCCCAACAATCCAAGAAAAACGAGCAATTTTTTGTTTTTGGACTGAAGAATTGGCTCCAATTCTTCGCGTTGAGCTAAAATTTTTAGAAAAGTGTTTTCTTCCAAAACGTATTGAATACCTTTGTTTACTATAGGTTGTTTAAATAATGACCTTGCCCCCTTATCAAGAAATAGCGCATCCTCAACAAAAGAGTTACAACTTTTAAATTTAGAAAGTAACGTTGATTATATGGATATGTATAAAAAATACAATATTAATAAGCAATGTGAAGGTATTACGCAGTTTGAGAAGTCTCAAATATTTTAGTAAGGCCCTTAATAAATATTTCTCGTGCAGACCTACGGGAACCCTAACGTTACCTATGACTGGTACGCGGGTAACTCTGGGGTGACAAACCGTTCAGGAAAATTCATCGCCGCTCATGCTGCTCATGCAGGTTTGATGATGTTCTGGGCAGGTGCATTCACTCTTTTTGAACTCGCTCGTTACGACTCATCTATTCCGATGGGTAACCAAAACCTTATTTGTTTGCCTCATCTTGCTGGTCTTGGCATAGGTGGTGTTTCAAATGGGGTTATCACTGAACCTTATGGCTGCACAGTAGTAGCTGTATTACACCTCATTTTTTCTGGAGTACTTGGTGCAGGAGGACTCTTGCATTCAATGAGATACGAAGGAGATCTTGGTAACTACCCTGACTCAGCTAGAGCTAAGAAGTTCGACTTTGAATGGAACGATCCAGACAGGTTGACATTTATTCTTGGTCACCATCTTATTTTCCTTGGACTAGGCAACATTCAATTTGTTGAATGGGCAAGAATCCATGGCATATACGACGCAGCTCAAGGAGCCACTAGAACCGTAAATTACAATCTAGATCTAGGCATGGTCTGGAATCATCAAGCAGACTTCTTGTCTATATCAAGCTTGGAAGATGTAATGGGCGGTCATGCTTTCTTGGCATTCTTCCTAATCACAGGCGGTGCATTCCACATTGCAACCAAACAATTCGGAGACTATACCGAATTCAAGGGTAAAGGACTTCTTTCAGCAGAAACAATTCTTTCTTACTCATTAGCTGGTGTTGCATATTGTGCTTTTGTAGCTGCATTCTGGTGCTCTACAAATACAACTGTTTATCCAACAGATCTTTATGGAGAGGTACTGAAGCTTCAGTTTGATTTCGCTCCATATTTTGCGGATACGGCATCTGATCTACCTGCAGATGTGCACACTGCTCGTGCTTGGCTGTCAAACGCCCACTTCTTCCTAGGATTCTTCTTCCTACAAGGACATCTATGGCATGCACTAAGAGGCATGGGTTTTGACTTCAAACGTGTTGGTAAAGCGTTTGACAATATGGAAAATGCCAAGATTACTGCTGGCTAAACTTTAAAAAGTTATCTTTGAAAATAACTTTCTAACTTATCCATAAAAAGAGGGCTTATTTAAAGCCCTCTTTTTATATGCAATAAAATAATTCTTATGATCGTTGAAGATAAGTTCTTTAAAACTCATATTCGATAAAAGAAACAACTCCCTAGCTATCAATTTAAACTCATGAAAACAAGGGTTTTCACACACAGGCGTATAAAAAGGCACATCTACAGCTGACTTATGTAGGTTTTCTCTCAACAAAGTTCTTGCTATTGAGAATCGCTTGCAAAAAGAGAACTTCCTAATGTAAGTTGATATGGATTCTCAATTGCAAAGAGATTTGGTTAAATGAATTATCGTTTTCTTCCTGATGGGCCTGTCCCAAAAGTAAGGATGACACCAGGTCAGACAGTACTAATTGATCCTTCAGCTAGATCAGATGGTTCATGCCTGGAGGTACTTGATGGAATAGCTAGAGTCTATTGCCCTTGTGAGGAAACAGAAGGTATGACATTGGCCTTCCTACAAAATGGCGATCAATTAAGAACTGCAAGATTGTGCAGTGATGGTATATGCGTAGAAGCTTTAACTCCGCTTTGCTTTAAAAGCGACGTTGAAGCTGTCGAGGCAAATGGATATGACGCTGTGAATGAATGGACGCTGCAGTTACTAAGAATTAGACATTTAGGTAACGCAGAACAAAGGCTTCAAGCATTGCTAGCACTTCTCGTAAACAGACTAGGCAGAAGATGCGGCGATTGGTGTCAACTACCATTCAGACTTACTCACGAAAGGATAGGAGAATTAATAGGTTCTACAAGAGTTACATCAACACGTCTTATCAGTCGACTTAGATCCGCTGATTTACTCCTAGTCCCTACTGGAGAGACAACTATTAGTTTGGCTCCAGAGTTTGTCGAAGCTGCTCCACTAACTCTTTGAAGAAATGAAAGAGACTTTATCTACATTAAATACATCAGATTCAATTCTCATGAGTCTTTGTAGAGAGATTGAATACATAAGATCTAGATATAAAGCTGTAATTAGTTCTATAGAATGCTGCAATGACACAAATCTAAAAAAGAGACTGCTAGATGAAGTAGAAAAACTAATAGAAAGAAAAAACGAACTTAAATCTATTGCCAATTCATTCATTACAGGGAAAAAAAAGAGCGATCTAACAATCCAATTTTTCCTAGAATTATGCAAGAGGCCTTTAGGACTAACGACATAGAAAACCTATTAACCAGCTGATAGCTCACCATCAATGATTAAAATTGCAGATGGTTGATCATTGGCAAATTTGACTTTCCCTAAGATATAAGCAAATTCATCCTCAGATTTTGTCTGACTCTCAATAATAGGATCTAAAAATACATTTGTTCTAGTGTCTGATGCTCTTTCAGACATTGAATATATTTGATGCAGAGAAGTAGTCACATCAGATTCCATTTGGAAGGCATGACTTATAACTTCTTCTATTGAATTCCAATTTTGGTTGGGAGCCGAGATTTCATGAAGAACAACTGATTGACCTCTTGCAATTAGGTAATTTGCAAAGTTTGATGCATGCTCGTGCTCTGTAAGAGATTCAACCTTGAAAAAAGAGGCGAATCCTCTTAATTCTCTTTCAGCGAACCATAAAGACATCGCAAAATATTGAGCGCTGGCGTTTCGCTCCATTGTCAAATGTTGATAGAGAGAATCGACCAATGAGGATTCCATTGGCTGAGCCATTGCTCTGCCAGAAGGTCCAGATTTAATATTGAGGCTTTTAAGGGTTATGTCATTCATGGAGTTAAAGGAGTAGAGAAGGTAGTTTTAGATGATTTATTAATGTCTCTTATATAAATGATACAAGATAAAGATATAAAAGAAAGTCGATATGAAGCAGAGAGAGTCCTGTAAAATGATAATGAATCTCAGTTGCTTTAATTCGCATCATTTATTAGACAAATGGATAATAAAAAAACTGAACTTTCAATATCAAGTAAATTCTTCTATAAATATAAAAAGAAGCAATGCAAAAAGAAAAAGTGCTCAAACTGGAAAGGAGGAAAGTGTGTATGTGGTAGATAATAAAATCAAGCAGACTATTGGAGGATGCAAGAGATACAACCAGGATAGAGAAATGCATACTTTCCAGATATAAATCTCACATCACATCTATCACCTGCTTTAATCTCTGCATCAAGAGACAACCAAACTCTTAGGTTTTGATCATCTATCTGAACTCTTGCTATCCAGAATGAACCCCTAAATTCCTTACTCTTAACGGTTGCCTTCCCTTTATCATTTGGGATTATTTCCAAAGACATTTCATCAAACATAAGCGATTCTGGTTTGGTTTTTAATAAATAAGGCTTAACAATCACTTTCCCATAAGGGGTAATCAAAGATGATTTGTCAAAATTAATATTGATAATGTTATTTTGAAAAACAAATTTACCTATAAAAGGTGTTGAGGGTTTTGACAATAATTCAGCCGGGGTTGAGCACTGATGAAGAGTTCCGTTATTAATTACAGCGACGCGATCACAAATCCCCAATGCCTCTTGAGGATCATGAGTAACCAATATCGCTGATGCAGAGCAAGATTTAAGGACATTTGAAAGGACACTTCGTAAGCGATGCCTGACCTCAACATCAAGGCTGCAAAAAGGCTCATCTAAAAGGACAAGAGAAGTACCTGGAGCTAGAGCTCTCGCCAAAGCAAGACGTTGGCGTTGTCCGCCAGAAAGCTGGTGGGGGTAATTCTGCAGAAAAGGCTTTAACCCAACAAGTTCTAGAAGCCAATTTGCTCTATCTTGTTCATTACGACTACCAAGACCAAAGCAAACGTTTCTCCAAACATCTAAATGTGGGAACAATGCGTAATCCTGGAAAACCATTCCTATACCTCTTTTTTCTGGAGGCAATAAATAGGAACCTGAAGAGATAATATTTTTATCCACTGCAATTGACCCTTTTAATGGCTTCTCAAATCCAGCTATTAACCTCAACAAAGTTGTTTTTCCGCAGCCTGAAGGACCAAGTAAGCCCAACAATTCACCACGGTGAAGGGATAGGTTAACTGAATTTAAAGTAAGTTCATTCTTACTTTTAGAGCCATAGGCATGGGATATATTATTTAACTCGAGATGAATATCAGTCAATTTTAATAAAGAAATAATTTAAGCTGCTTCAAAATTATGAATTAGATAGCATTATTCAAAATAGACTTAGCAAGAAGCGAATAGGTTTTATTTTATTTTTTCTTTATAAATAAACCTAAAAGAAATAATAAGGTAAGGAAAGAGTTTAATTTTATATGAATAAGAAACAAAGAGCATCTCTAATTATGAATAGGCTCGATAGATTATATCCTTCACCTCCTATTCCACTTCAACATAGAAATCATTTCACTCTTTTGATAGCTGTGATGTTTAGTGCTCAATGTACAGACAAGAAAGTTAATGAAGTAACTAAAGGTTTATTCAGCAGAGCTTTCACTCCTAAAGCAATGTATGAACTTGGTGTAGAAGAAATTTACAGGCTGATTAAAACATTGGGCTTAGCTAGACAAAAGGCAAATTACGCACATCAACTATCTAAAATTATAATTGATGCTCATTCAGGCAATATACCTAAAGACATCACTGCACTTGAATCATTACCAGGAGTAGGGCACAAAACTGCCAGTGTTGTTATTTCACAGGCTTTTGGAATACCTGCTTTCCCTGTTGATACTCATATTCATCGTATTGCTCAAAGGTGGGAATTCACATCAGGAAAAAGTGTTAGAGAAACAGAAGAAGATTTAAAAAGGATCTTCCCTAAAGCTTCATGGAATAAACTTCATCTTCAAATAATTTATTATGGGAGAGAGTACTGCACAGCTAGAGGTTGTGATGGGACTATATGCCCATTATGTAAAGAGCAATTTCCAAAAAGAAAGTATCCTGTTGACTGTAAAAAAGCATAATAGCAATACATTGATAACCCTATAAAAACACTAGAATGATAAGAACAAGAAGTATTAACAATGAAGTTAGCAGTCTCAGGAGCCTCTGGTAAAACAGGTTACCGTATAGCTGAAGAGGCAACTAAGCAGAATATAGATTTGCGATTGTTAACTCGAGCAGAGTCTGTAGTACCTAGTTCTCTTGATTCTATAGAAACTGTTCAAACATCATTATTCAATCCCAATCTTCTTGACAAGTCCTTACAAGGCTGCGACGCCCTGGCAATAGCAACTGGTGCTAGACCAGGAATAGACCTTACAGGTCCTTGCAAAGTTGACGCCAAAGGTGTTCAAAACCAAATTGAAAGTTGTAAAAGAGTAGGAGTTAAAAGAGTAATTTTAGTCACATCACTCTGCACAGGTAAACTCTTTCATCCATTAAATCTATTTGGTTTAATTCTTATATATAAAAGAATAGGAGAAAAAGCATTGGAAGCTAGTGGACTAGATTGGACAATAATAAGACCAGGCGGTTTAAATGAGAATGAAGAAGGTATAGAAAAGAAATTAATATATTATTCACCTCCTAATACACAAGAAGAAGGCTATATACCAAGGAGACTTGTTGCCTCATGCTGCATAGAAGCCTTACAGACTAAAACCTCTATAGGAAAAATCATCGAGATAACAAGTCAAGATGATGTAAAAGAAATTTCAATGCAAAAAGCTATTGAATGTTTTGAGAACCAAGTTAATATTAAGGAAAAATGAAAACTAATCCAAAGATAGATTCTCTACAGCTAATGCTTACTGATCTCAGAACTAGAAATGAGCATATACGTCATAAAGCAGCATTTAAAGGATGTCAACCAGAATTCCAATCATTGGTTACTAAGTTAATAAGTCAATTAGAGCAAGAACTTACATCTGAAAAGAAATTACTTCGAGATAATTAGCTCCTTAAAAAATAATATATATGATTAGATCAACCCAATTCAAGACATGCTAGTCCATATACTTCATTCATAGATATTGATGGCTGATTACCTTTATACATGCGAATAGTATGAGAAGCAGCTTTAAATCCAATCTTATTCATTAACTTTTCTGCATTAGGGTTTAAACCTGGAGTATCAATAAGAATAACTCCAGAATGTCTGATCAAAAGAGACCTAAGTAACACTGAAGCCAGCTTAGGAGTATCAGCTATTAAAGGACCAATACGCCACCCTTTGCCATTCTTTAACAAGCATCTTCTTATTCTGCCAAATCCAACGCAAGAGCCATGTTCATTAATTAGTGCTATCACATTTCCAGAATTGTGAAATAGCCAATCAGATAAAAAATGAGGTCTTGGAGTTGGTTCTTTGTTTGCATCATAGTCCTGTATAACTGCTTGAGTAATTTCAGAATCTTGTAAAAGCATAAGTCCATCGATACTTTCTGCTATTTGTAAGTCTTTAATTTGCTCCTGTTCTTCGGAGATAAATTTCCATCTTGTAGTTTTAGAAGAGGGATTAAAACCCCAACTAGAATAGTCACTTATTCGATCTGGTGCTGCTTCAAGACCTACGCACTCCAAGTCTCTTAATTTATCAATAACGTGCTTCCATAAATTTAATCCATAGCCTTGCCCTCTATATTGCTTATCTACTATAAACAAGCCTAAGAAGCCATAAGATTTATTATATTTAACTCCAACAATACAGCCAACTTTCGTTTCACCCAATGTCCCTATCCATAATCCTTGCCGATCTGTATTACGATAAATACCAACATCACCTATCCCAGGAGCAAATCCTTCCCTTCTAGCCCAAAGAGTTACATCAGATATGTCATCTTCCTCTAATGATCTTATAGCAAACTTAGTTATCATTAGTATTATCTTTATTTGAAGAGATAAGATAGTCGTTATAACTTATAGGAGCTAAGTATAAAAATAAATACCACCAGGCAAATAAAGTCAATGAACCAAGTACTCTTAAGTATATATTAGAAGAAATAGTATATAAAGTTAATAGAATCAAAATTCCTGTCAAAACAATTGACCAAGGTTGGCACCAAAAAGGTTTAACTTTCCAGTACATATGGAATGGAGATATAGATTCCTCTTCCTTGTTCTTATTGTAGCTATTATGCATCATTAATAATACTTTTTAGGACTTCATATCCACCAATAAACTTATCATCCTTGAAAAACTGAGGAAAAGTAGAGTGCCCACTTTTACTTTTAACACTTAAGAAAACATCGTCATTATCAACTTGAATTAAAGAAAAAGGAATTTTATTAGATTGCAGAATTCTTAATGATCTAGCAGACCATGGACAATTTGGCATGACTGCTATTTCAAGTTTAGAACTTACATTGTTAGAAGAAGTACTGGGAACCTTGGCAAGCTCTGCATTTTTGTCAACAATGTTCAATAAGATATCTGCTCCTTTCAAAACAATAGTACCTCTTTCCAAGTGACCTCCCCATACCTTGCAAGCATTATCAGAAAAACTTAAATGCAGGTGACAACCACTTGGAGAGAAAGTTCCATTTAACGTAATTATCTCTAAGACGCCCTCCATTACTGTTACTTGCTTAGGACCAGGACATTGGAATGAAGCCTTGGAAAGATTACCTACGACTCCTGCTACAAATCCTGAAATCTGCTCTTTAGATGCAAAATCATGAATTGAATCGCGTAAATCAGTATTGGGTGGCAGCTTAAGTTGCTTTGTTGGCATAACGAATTAGAAATCAAATAATATTTAAAGACTTGGGGATTGAATTATATAGTAAGAAGGCTTATTGCTGTTCAAGTTTTTTGACTATAAAAAACATTGAGACTAAAGAAGCAAGAAGAAAAATAAGTAAAAAAGCTGTCATAAAAGAGAGACCATTACATAAATTATGACATGGATCTATTTAAAGATCAATTTATATAAAGAGAGAAAACATAGATTATCATAAGGTATGGTCTCTGATATCTAATAATAGAAAATACAGAAGGCTCAAATGATATAATAAAGAAAATAATAAATTATGGATTATAAAAAGCAGAATTTTAGGAAAATCGCGAATATAATAACTTTAAGTAGATTCTTGCTTGTTTTGCCTCTGATAATAAGTCTTAACTATAGAGTATTATCTATTGCTTGGTTAGTAATAGTAATTGGAATATTAACAGACATTTTTGACGGATATTTTGCAAAATTATCAGGTGGGGGTTCAAAGTGGGGGGCCAAGATGGATCCACTAGCAGATAAAATTATCATAATGGTACCACTTCTATGGCTTAATCAACATTCTATTATTCCATTCTGGGCAGTTTGGCTCATTCTATCAAGGGAGCTGTTGATTACAATTGTAAGAAGCACTAGCAATTCGGGAACGCCAGCTTCAAAAGCTGGTAAATTCAAAACAGTTCTTCAATTTAGTACTATATTATGTTTACTTTGGCCTTATAGTTGGACAATATTAAATTATAATCTAATCAATTTTATTGGAGTAAAAATATTCTGGCTATCCGTAATAGTAACATTGATTTCAGGATTTAGCTATATTAAATACCAAGTAAAGACTGATCCAAAGAAAAATCAGGTTCTGGAGAATTTAACAACTGATAATCATTAATAAAACTATCTTTTAAACCCTCCTCAAGAGAATAGAAAGGCTTCCAGCTTAATTCTGATTCTATTTTAGAAATATCAGTAAGAAAATGACTAAGTCTTAAAGGGAAAGCCTTACGAGCTTTAGGGTCTAAGGATGATGGATTGAATGACACAAACGTCAGTTCATCTGAGGGGACACTGCAAGCTTTAGCTGCTGCTAATGCTAAGCCCTTAAAAGTAACACCTTTCTTTCCGCTGCAATTGTATATTTGATTTATCGCCAATTCTGATTGCAAACTAAGAGAAATTGCTTCAGCTAGATCTGATACATGGCCAAGCTGAGTAATAGTTTCCCCATTTCCAGGAATAGGAATTGGCCTAGAGTATTTTATGCGGTCGAAGAACCATTTTTCTATGGGGTTGTAATTTAACGGGCCATATATATATGTAGGCCTAAATGAGGTAAATGGAATCCCTTCTTGTAACAACCATTTCTCAGTATTTACTTTTCCTATATGTCTACTTTCCAAATCAATAGGGCTAGTTTCATCTAATGGCAATTGATTATTTGTTGCATATACACCTGCAGAGCTTATGTAAATAAGTCTGCTTAGAGGAAAGCCAGTGACAGAAATTACACTTTGAGTATCTTGTAACTTTCTACCAGAAGAGTCAATTATAACATCGAATTTCTGGCCCTTTAATTTCAGGATGTCATCCGATTTACGATCGCCCTTTATATGAATAGAGCCTTCAGGCAAGGTACTAATACCACGAGTAAAAAGATAAACCTCATGGCCTTGTGTCAATAGTATTTCGACAAGAGCCTTCCCGACAAAGCGAGTTCCGCCCATAACAAGAATCTTCAAGGCATTAATGCAAGTGAACATATCTATTGATGCGCCTCAAAAAAATACCGAAATGAAGCTTTGAGATGCAGGATAGATATATAGATATTAAATACTCATGGAAATCATCCCAGCTATTGATTTGCTGGAAGGCAATTGCGTAAGGCTAATTCAAGGGGACTACGACCAAGTCACTAAATTTAATAGCGATCCTATTAAGCAAGCGCTTCTCTGGGAAGAACTAGGAGCTACAAGACTTCATCTGGTTGATCTTGATGCTGCAAAATCAGGAGAATCCTTAAACAATGGCGTTATTCAACAAATAGCCCAAAAAACCAAAATCCCAATTCAACTAGGAGGAGGAGTAAGAACTGAGAAGAGAGTGAAAGAATTACTAAACTACGGAATAGACAGGGTAATTATTGGGACAGCTGCCATCGAAAATGAAAATATGGTTAAAGAACTTGCCAAGAAATTTCCCAGGAAAATTGTTATAGGTATAGATGCGAAAAAAGGAAAAGTCGCTACTAGAGGTTGGGTAGAAGAGAGTCTTGTGGATGCAAAAGACCTCGCTAAAACCTTTGCTAATTCAGGCATCGCTGCAATAATATCAACAGATATATCAACTGATGGGACACTCAAAGGTCCCAACTTAAATAGTTTAAGAGATATCGCTTCTGCTTCTGAAGTGCCCATAATTGCATCAGGTGGGATTGGTTCATTATCAGATATTATTTCTTTGAAATCCCTTGAAGCACTTGGAGTTAAAGGCGTCATAGTAGGAAGAGCGCTCTACGACAATAAATTCAGTCTTCAAGAGGCAATAAAGGTAACTTCTAATTTTGATTTAGAAGATCCTCCCATTCAAACATCTAATAGAAATTGCTAGAGAAGTAACCATAAATAAAAGTCTTATTAACAACAGGGCTGGAATATTCAGTAAAAACTCGTTAAATTTTGGGAAAGTTTTAAACAGGTAGAAACTTGACGGAAGGTGATAAAAAACAAATATTATTATTGGCACCAGCTTTGCTTGGTGAGTCCTTAACACTTCAGTTCTCAAAGGCTGTACCTGATATTGATGTTGTTCTACGAAGTGATTTATTAAAACGTCACCCTGACCTAATCATTTGGTCTCTAGAACACCTTGAATTCCCCGAAATAACAAAGGCTGAACTTAAAAGGCTCTCTCAGAGATGGAAGCAAGCTCCAATACTTCTCTTGTTGCCCTCTGTCTTAAGGATCAAAGTAAACGAACTACTTGATCTTGAATGCGAGGGAATGCTCCAGGACCCTGATGTAAATACTTTAAAAGAATCAATATTAACTCTATTAAGTGGTGGCAGAGTTATTAAATTAAAAGAGCAGTTGGATTTTGCAACCCTTAAACCAAAAAACTTATTTGGTTTAAGGCGATTTCTTATTACGGCAGGAATAGAACAAATTAATCACGACATAAATATTCTAGAAAATCTGCTCAACCCGCCTCCTAAAAATTTAATTATTCGCTTCACCATAAAAGGAAGAAAAAGAGAATTAAACAATGCCAAGAAATTACTTACTTGGTTATGGGGACCAGTTAAACCGCTAATTCCAATAAGTCAAGTCCAATCTCCTTTGTACAACAATTATAAATATGAAGACTATCCAACAGATATAGTCATCCCACAAAGAGATTCCGACGCTGTAATACAAGTAATAGTAAATAGACTAAGACAATCTCTTCAAGGAGAACTAATAAATACAACAGGTAAAGTATTTGCTTATCAAGGTTTATTGCCTAAAAGGAAGAGACTCCTCATGTTGGCATTAGTATCTGAACTAAATAAGCTCATTATAAAGATAAAGGAACTCCATAACGAGGGTTTAGATATAAATGAAGCTTGGTCATCTCTACAAGTAAATCTTAGAAAAGAGTCTATTAGAAAAATTTCAGATGATTACACAAGACTAAATTATCAAGGAGGTATTGTATCTGTGCTCGAACAAGTAAACGACATGGTGCAATTAGAAGATATTGACGATGAGATGCCACCAACAGATGAAATGTTGGATTCGTTGATATTAAACAAGCCTTTAAATGTTGAAGGTTGTTTAATACCTTGTGATCATCCAAAATCTCTGATCAAACTAGAAATATTACTAACTAACTGGCTACTTAGAACAGCAGATATAGTCAGTAGCGAACTTCTTAATGTTTGTTCAGATTGGTCAACATTGAGATTGCATCTATTAAAACCAGAGCTTATCTCTACAAGAGAGCTTGAGCGTTTGCGTAATGAATTGAATACACAAAGGAGAATTCAAAGCTTAATAACAAGGCCTCTTCATCTTTATGAGAGCAAAAGGTTGCTCTACAGAATTAACAAGGGGAATATTGAGAACCTGATAATCACAGAGCCAAGGGATGAAGAATTAAAAGATCTTGGTTGGCTGCAAAAACAAGTTACTCTACTTGTAGAAGCAAGAGATGCGCTATCACCTCAGATTCAATCTATAGTTAAATATCTTGGAGATTTAATCGTTGTACTACTAACCAATGTACTTGGACGTGCTATAGGACTTATTGGCAAAGGCATTGCACAAGGAATGGGAAGAACTATATCCAGATAGATTTCCCTAGATTATTTGCCACAATCAAATCATTAACATGTTAAGAACACTTAAATCATTTGCCCTAGTATTGATAACAATTTTTTTGCTTTCTAAACCTATTAATGCTGCAAGAGATACTAATAGTTTCGATGGAAATATATATCCTATTTATGCTGGGAATGGCTCTCTTGTTCCTCCTGCATCAACCCTTGAACAGTCCTTGAAAAACAACAGGACAAGTGTAATAGTTTATTATCTGGACGATAGTGCAGACAGCAAGAAATTCGCACCAGTTGTATCAGGCCTAAAGTTGCTCTGGACATCAGCTATTGACTTAATACCTCTTACAACAGATGAGTTGCAATCTGAAAACTCAAACAATCCCTCTGATCCATCTTTCTATTGGCATGGCAGAGTCCCGCAAATAGTTGTTATTAATGGAGAGGGGAAAGTCTTACTTGATGAAGAAGGTCAAGTTTCTATAAGTAAAATCAATCAGGCCATTAGTAAATCAACAGGAAAAAGAGAACCAGATTTTTCTATCTCAATAAAAAGCTTTAACGAATATAATAGCGATGCATCTAAAGATGGTTACAATGATCCACGTAAGTAACTAGATATCATTTTCAATGCCCTACATTTTTCTACTTTTAATATTCGTAATAATAATATTAGAAGTATCACATTTTCTAAACAAAACGAACACATTAAAAGTAAAGCCTCAAAATATTGAGCTTATTAAAGATGACAATAGATTACAAATAAAAGGATCTATAAGAATAGAAAACCCTTATAAAAACATAGAGTTAATGATACCAGAACTAGACATTCATCCTCTCCTATTAGGAAAATATAACAAGTCCGATATAACTATAGATGTTGATATAAGGCCTAACCATAAAGAGTTAGATATTAATTCTGATTATTACTGGCAAGCATTTATTGTTAAGTCAAAATGCTACACAGAGGCATCTTTTAAAATTGATATCAAAGCAATTAATGGGAATAATTTTCCTATAGCTATAGAAACTTGTTGGCTAGAGATTAACTGGGTTGATTATGGTCCCACTGGACGTAATTGCAACAAAGCTGGATTCTCTTTACCAATACAAGGTAGTAATACAAAACCATCTGATCAATCACAATTTATTTCATTAGAGAATTGCAAAATACTTCCCATTAAAACTCATATTCTTGGTAGTCTAGATGATCCTATTGAAATGATTAAAAATTACACTAATAACATCACAAAATCTGGAGACCAAATAGTTATTGGAGAAACACCATTAGCGATTATGGAGGGAAGGTATATGCATCCTTCAAACATAAGACCAAGTATATTATCAAAAATACTATGTCGTTTCTTTCATCCAACCAGTAGTCTTGCAACATCATGCGGAATGCAAACTTTAATAAATGAAGTAGGCCCATCAAGAGTTTTAATGGCGTGGATTATTGGAGCAGTTTTTAAGGTTATTAAAATAAAAGGCGTCTTTTACAGACTTTCTGGCAAGCAGGCTCGCCTTATAGACGATGTGACAGGTACTACACGACCTTATGATCAAACAATAGTCTTAGGTCCTAAAGATCCTCTTAGTTTTTGCAAACAAGCCTCTATCGAACTTGGATTAAACGTCTCTGTCGTAGATGTAAATGATTTAGGTAGGGTGAAAGTATTGGCCACAAGTGACATAACCCAAATCCCATTACTAAAAAAAGCGCTCAAATCAAATCCTGCAGGAAACGGAGATGAAAAGACTCCATTACTAATTCTTAGGGCTTTATAAATAAAACGAGCCATTTAGAGCTATCAATCGATAGATTTATAAAAAGATTCAATTTTTAAATTGCTCGAGCATTACGGCAATAACCTTAGTGTGGAGTTATTAAATCTCGGCCACCTCTCCCAATTTGGCTTAAGAAGTCAAGAGAGTAGCTTTAAATGGCTTCAAATACTGGCTGTTAAAGGGTTAATACGCTCCTTAGAGAATAGATTCTCAAAAATCATACCTACAAGGCAACCTGTCTGCCTTGTGGCTATAGAGAACAAAAAGCCGATAGGCTTTATTGTTTTAAAGCCTATAAATCGCAAGGGAACTTCTTGGTCCATATCTGAACCCAAAATAATCAATTCTCCAGTATGCAACTCAACGAGAAGGCTTAAGTCATGCTTACTCAAATCAGCCTTGAAATTAGAGTCTTTTAACATTAAAAGTTTTTTAACAAGATGTTCCATCTGTGATGTAGAAAGCCTAGAAAACTCTAGGAATGAAGGATTTCAGCAACTAAAAGTTTATACATGTTGGGTTAATGAGATGATTCAAAAAAAACAAGATATGCCCTCTGCCTATAAAAGTCATAATGAAGATTATTCATGGGATAGAATTAAAAGTTCAAATGTATTTGATTTATGGAAGCTTGAGCAGGCTAGTGAAGCAGTAAACCTAAGACAAATAGTTGACAGAAGTCCGAAAGATCTTTTTGAATCAAAGTTGGATAGCACTGGCGCAATATCAGTCTCAGACAAATCCTCATCAATTGTTATTGCTGGTTTTTTACCTCAAGTTTTTGCCGAAGAAAAAATAAATCTTAAAATCGTAAGAGATGTTGCCTGGGATAAAAGACTTTTAATTGCTTTACCTCCTATTATTAATCATATTTCTCAAAAAAACAAAGAAGCAATAATAGAATCTCACAAAGAAGATCATCAAATAAATCAATTATTAGAAGATTTAGGCTGGAAAATATTAGATGAAAAAATCCTTTTAGGTAAAAATCTTTTACGCAGGGCTGAAGCTAGAAAGCCAAAAACTACATCTTCCAGGTTGGAATCAATGTTAGGAAAATTAGGACCCCAAACCCCGCCTCTGCCTTCTCCATCTTTAGAAAGACACTAAAAAAATGCTTGTAAATATTCCTGGATCAGTAATTTCTATGGATATAGGTATAAAACGCATAGGACTTGCAGGATGCGACGCCCTCGGCATAACTATTACAGAACTTAAGCCTATACATAGAACATCATTTCAAGAAGATTTAAATAAATTAAAAAGTGTCTGTCTTAAGAGAAATGCAAAAGGTTTAGTAATGGGTTTACCGCTTGATATGGAAGGGATGGAAACTAAACAATCAAGCTACACAAAAAAGTATGGTCTTAAAATTGCAAAGGAGCTTAATTTGCCACTAGCTTGGGTAAATGAACACTGCAGCACATGGGAAGCATCCCTCAAATATGGTCTCTCAAAAGACCGGACGGGGAAACTCGACAGTGCTGCTGCTGCTTTGCTTCTAGATCAATGGTTAAAAGAAGGGCCAGATCTTGAGTTTTCATAAGACGTTTTCATCAATCGCAGCTGATGAAAGCATGATTCACTTTTTATGACATCAAACGAAATGTCCGATTCAATCAATCAACAAAGCAATGAAGTCCCAACTCTTCTTATTAGAGATAGTCAAAACAGAGACCTTTTATGCTTTCTAGAACAAGTCGTTCCAATTCAAGGGACAGAGTATGCACTTCTAACCCCCGTAGATACTCCTGTATGCCTTTTTCGATTGGTTGAGGATGGTGATCCAGAACTAATAAAAAGCATTGAAAATAAAGACCCAGTATTAGAAGTTGCCGATGTTGTATTACAAGAGCATGACCTAAGACTTATCAGATCCGCAGTGACACTAACAGTTTCAGGGGAGTTAGAAGAACCAGAACCAGATGAATTAGAAGATAAAGATTTTGACGATGAATCGGAAACCTATGAGTTGCTTGTAAGCTTTAAATTGAAAGATGATGAATATGGTTTATATATTCCTTTGGACCCATTTTTTGTAGTTGGGAAACTGGAAGATGGACAAGCTACTGTTCTTGAAGGAGAAGAATTTGACACAATTCAACCACTTATAGAAGCAGAATTAGATGAAAGGGATTATTAAAACAAAATGAATTCATATTGGCTAGAGCCAAAATGGGATACAGGACTTATTCTTACTGACATTGCCCCTATAGAGCTTCAAAAGAAAGGTATCAAAACTCTTTTAATAGATGTTGATGGAACTCTTATACCTGGCAACCAAGATGTCATAGACAAATCAGTAATAAAATGGATAAATGTAGTAAAGAAGGATATAACATTGCATCTTTTCAGTAATAATCCATCAAAGAAAAGAGTCATGACAATTGCCAAAGAACTAGGTCTTGGTTTTACTTATGCAGCTTTAAAGCCTAGAAAGACTTCTCTTTTGAAAGTAATAAAGAAATTGAATCTGGAAATTTCAAGCATGGGAATAGTTGGTGATAGGATATTTACAGATGTACTTGCAGGAAATCGTTTAGGGATTTATACAATTCTAGTGAAACCAATGGGTGAGAATGGTGAAATAGCCAAAACCTCCAATCTACAGAATATAGAAATCTTTATTGCAAAACTAATTAGAAAGTTAATCTCATGACTCTTTGGGTAATAAAAATTGGGACAAGTTTACTAAGAGGGGATGAAAATATTCCTACAAAAGAACTTATTAAGAAGTTCTGCTTTTCTATTTCTGAATCAAAAAAGATAGGAGATCAGATTGTTCTTGTTTCTAGCGGAGCAGTAGGGCTTGGTTGTTTAAGACTTGGGATTAATGAGCGTCCAAATGATTTGTATTCTTTGCAAGCCGCAGCATCTGTTGGTCAAGTACATTTGATGGCTCTATATGAAGAATATATGAGTATATATGGATACAATATCGCCCAAATTCTTCTAAGCCGTTCTGATTTTGCATCAAGAAATGCCTACAGAAATGCATCAATGACTTTAAAAAAATTACTAGATTGGAACGTAATACCAATAGTTAACGAAAATGATGCGGTTTCCAATGATGAGCTTAGATATGGTGATAATGATACACTTTCAGCTCTAGTCTCTACTGCAATTAATGCAGATCAACTAGTCTTACTTACCGATATAGATAGACTTTACTCATCTGATCCCAGACATTGCAATGAAGCAAAACCAATAACTGATATTCATGACCCAAAAGAATTAATTAGCCTTGAATCTTTATCTAGTAATGAGTCAAATTGGGGTACAGGAGGAATTAAAACAAAACTCGCAGCAGCAAGAATTGCAACTGAAAGTGGGATTAAAGTTCAACTAACTGATGGAAGAAATCCAGGAACACTCTCTCAAATACTTCAAGGCTCCAGAGGTGGAACTGTATTTCATCCAAGCTCAAAACCTCTTGGAAATAAAAAGAGTTGGCTTGCTCATGCTTTGCACCCAGTTGGGACAGTTGTATTAGATAAAGGCGCTAGTGACGCAATCCAAAACAAAGGTGCCTCCCTTCTACTTGTAGGTATAAAGGAAGTTAAAGGTGAGTTCTCAGCTAATCAAGCAGTTAAGATAGTCAACCTAGATAAGCAAGAATTAGGCAGAGGTATTAGCTCAATAAGCAGTGAAGCCATTGAGAGTGGTATAAATAGTCTAGTAACAACTGAAAAATCTCCTGTTGTAATTCATAGAGATGTACTAGTTTTAACAAGTGAACTAATTAACTAGGAATTATCATTTCTTTATTTTTTTAAACCATGCTATTTAGTCAATTAATCGAAATATTAAAAATAGGTGAGGCTAAAATTATAGATTACAGTCTGGGATTAAACCCCGAAATAAAAGAAGCGTCATCTCTAAATAAGGCATCTAAGGGTCAAATTAGTTTTCTCGAAACAAATAGCTATCTACTAAATTTTTTAGATGCGACAAAGGCTTCAGCCTTATTATTACCTAAAGGAATTGATTGTATAAAAGAAATTAGAACAAAAAATATTTCATGGGCAACATTTGAAAATCCAAAGGTCGCATTTGCCGAAACATTAGAAATACTTAATCCCAAAGATCAGGTGAAATATGGAATTCATAAAACAGCTGTTATTGAGGCTGACGTAGAAATAGGAGAGAATGTATCAATAGGAGCAAATAGTTTTATTGGCAGAAATTGCAAAATTAGTTCAGGATGTATCCTCCATCCTGGTGTAGTTTTATATGATCATGTACAAATCGGTGAAGGCTGTGAGTTGCAAGCGAACTCTGTAATACATAGGAAAACAGTTCTTGGACATTTCTGCATAATTCAATCAAATTCTGTTATTGGCTCAGAAGGTTTTGGATTTATACCAACAAAAAATGGATGGAGAAAAATGCCACAGACTGGGAAAGTGATCTTAGGAGATCATGTTGAGATTGGTGCAGGGACAACTGTTGACAGACCTTCAGTTGGAGAAACCTTTATAGATTCAGGTACAAAAATAGATAATCTTGTTCAAGTAGGACATGGAGTCATTATTGGAAAAGATTGCGCCATGGCATCACAAGTAGGGATTGCAGGTGGTGCAAATTTAGGCAACAACGTAATATTGGCAGGCCAAGTGGGCGTAGCTAATCGTGTGAATGTAGGTGATGGAGTTATAGCGAGCTCAAAATGTGGGATACATGCTGATGTAAATCCAGGTGAAGTTATAAGTGGTTTCCCAGCAATGCCGAACAAATTGTGGCTTAGGTGCTCAGCAATCTTTAAAAAACTACCTGAAATAGCAAAATCAATTAGAGAGCTAAATAGATACTCAAGAGATTAATCTCAAAGAAGATGAAAATCATTTTGTATTGATATGAGAAATCACAAAGTCGCACTTTTACCTGGCGATGGCATTGGTCCAGAGATTACGGCTGTAACAAAAAGTCTGATTGAGATATTAGCTGAGAAGCATAATTTCCATATTGATTTTGAAGAGGAATTGATTGGTGGTTCAGCTATAGAAAAATGTGGAGACCCACTACCTCAACAAACTCTTGACACATGCAAAAGGTCTGACGCTGTTCTTCTCGCTGCAATTGGAAATCCAAAATATGACAAATTACCTAGAGACAAAAGACCAGAGACTGGGCTTTTAAACCTTCGAGCGGGACTTGGTTTATTCGCGAACCTGAGACCTGTAAAGATTAGACCGGCTCTAATAAGTTCTAGCTCATTAAAACCAGAAATAGTTGAGGAAGTTGATCTATTAGTAGTTAGAGAGCTGATTGGAGGAATTTATTTTGGACAGCCAAAAGGAATTATAGAAACTGATAATGGACAACGTGCTTTTAACACTATGGTTTATTCATCAAAAGAAGTAGACCGAATAGCAAAGATTGCTTTTGATCTCGCAAGGGAAAGGAAAGGGAAAATATGCTCTATAGATAAGGCTAATGTTCTCGATGTAAGTCAATTGTGGAGAAATCGAGTTAATGAAATGAGCTTGAAATACCCTGAAATTGAATTAACCCATCAATATGTTGATAATGCAGCTATGCAATTGATAAGAAGTCCAAATCAATTTGACGTAATTCTTACTGGGAATTTATTTGGAGACATTATTAGCGACGAAGCGGCAATGCTAACTGGGTCGATAGGAATGCTACCTTCAGCATCTTTAACAAATAATGGTCCTGGAGTATTTGAACCAGTTCATGGATCAGCGCCTGACATAGCTATGAGAGATCTAGCAAACCCAATTGCCATGATCCTTTCGGCTGCAATGATGCTTAGAATTGGATTGAAAGAAGTAAGCGCATCGGAAGATCTAGAAAAATCTATCGATATGGTCCTGGAAGATGGGTTTAGAACTCCTGACTTGTCTTTTGGCGACTCAAAGGAATTAGGTTGCAAGGCTATGGGCCAAGAAATACTCAAGAAATTACACACTTTATAAATAACAAGATCCAAAACTGTCTTGAAAAAATAATCACATGGTCATGCGACCTGCGAAAATCTTTAAGTAAATTTGTTTTGTGTCGATGTCGAAGCGTCATCCAGTAGTAGCAGTAACTGGCTCATCAGGAGCAGGGACAAGCACAGTTAAGCGGGCCTTTGAACATATCTTTGCTCGTGAAGATATTGTTCCAGCCGTTGTTGAAGGAGACAGTTATCACCGTTTTGAAAGGTTGCCTATGAAGGAGGCAATGTCAAAAGCCCTTGCAAATGGTGAGAACTTCTCTCATTTCGGACCAGAAGCAAATTTGTTTGACAAGCTAGAAGAATTATTCAAAGAATACGGTCAAACAGGTGGTGGTAAAAAAAGATATTACCTTCATAGCCAAGAAGAAGCCGAAGAACATAATAACCGCCTTGGAACATCACTAAACCCAGGTCAATTCACACCATGGGAAGACATCCCAAAAGGCACTGATGTCCTTTTTTACGAAGGACTGCATGGTGGAGTTATTGGAGATGGATATGACGTGGCATCACTTGCTGACCTGTTGGTAGGGGTTGTTCCTATTACTAACCTTGAATGGATACAGAAGATCCATAGAGATAACGCAGAAAGAGGTTATTCAGCAGAAACTATTGTTGACACTATTCTTAGAAGAATGCCAGATTATATAAACCATATTTGCCCACAATTTAGCAAAACAGATATTAACTTCCAGAGAGTACCAACAATAGATACTTCAAATCCATTTATTTGTAGGAATATTCCTACTCCAGATGAAAGTTTTGTAATTATACATTTTAGAAAAGGGGCTCGCGAAAAGTGGGGTATCGACTTCCAATATCTTTTAGGTATGATTAATGATTCTTTTATGTCAAGTCCAACAAGTATTGTAGTAAATGGAGGCAAAATGGGCTTTGCTATGGAGTTAATCCTTACTCCCATCATTCATAAAATGATAGAAGAAAAAGCAAAGCTAAAATAGTTTTTAAATCAAAGATCTTTTAATTAAATATAAGAATTTCATCTTTACTCATTTAGTAGTAAGATATAAGAAATAATTGCAATCAACAAAACTTTAAAACCGTGTCATTATTTGATTGGTTTGCAGCTAGAAGAAAAGATCAGTTTGTTGGAAAGGTTATCCAAGAGACTGAAGAAGGTGATGGTCTATGGGGGAAATGTCCAGAATGTGGTCAGGTTGTTTACAGAAAAGATCTTTCAGAAAATGCCAATGTATGCAGCAATTGTGGGCATCACAATCGCATAAACAGTGAAGAGCGAATAAATTTAATAGCAGACTCCAACAGTTTCCGGCCATTAGACAAAAATCTTAGTCCTGTTGATCCTCTTGGCTTTAAAGACAGACGTGCATATGCAGACAGATTAAGAGAAAGCCAAGCATCTACAGGGATGAAAGATGGAGTAATTACAGGATTATGCAATGTAGAAGACATCCCTCTGGCAATTGCTGTCATGGATTTTAGGTTTATGGGTGGGTCTATGGGCTCAGTTGTTGGAGAAAAAATCACAAGGCTTGTTGAAAAAGCTACAGAAAAGCAACTTCCATTGTTAATCGTTTGTGCGTCAGGCGGAGCTCGGATGCAAGAAGGCATGCTTAGCCTTATGCAAATGGCTAAAATTTCAGGAGCTCTTGAACGTCATCGGGAGGCAGAACTTCTTTACATGCCTCTTCTTACACACCCCACAACAGGAGGTGTTACAGCAAGCTTTGCAATGTTAGGCGACTTGATTTTGGCTGAACCAAAAGCATTGATCGGTTTTGCTGGAAGAAGAGTGATTGAGCAAACACTAAGAGAAAAATTACCTGAAAACTTTCAAACCGCAGAATACCTTTTAGAACATGGTTTTGTAGACAAGATTGTTCCAAGGACAAAACTTAAATCAACTTTAACTAAGTTACTTAAACTACACGGATTTAACACCAAGAAGAGACAAAGATAGCAATATGAATAAAACAAAAAAGTTTATATTATTGTTTCCTATAATATTAATCTTATTAATCTTTCTACCAGATAGTACATATGCTTTAAATGAAGATTGGGTTCAAGTTCCAAAAAGTGAATATGGTATGCAGTATTGGGACAAATCAAGTTTAAAGAAAATTAGCCTTAATGAAATAACCATAAAAAGTAAATTCATACCAAAGCAACAGGAAGTGCCTGTAGAAAAAAACAACATCACATATCTCATGAGAATAAATTGCCAAACATTAGAATTTATAGACTTATCAACAAATAATCTCCCAAGTGAATCATCTGTATGGTTATCCTCAAATGACGATAGGTTAATTCAAAATACAATTAATTCATCTTGCAAATATGCATTCTCTTAGATAAATCAATGACTTCAAATGCAAACATCTAAAAAATTATCAGTTGCTATTGCTGGACTAGGCTTCGGGGAGAAGGTACATCTTCATGCACTTAAAGATAGCGAGTTAATGTCACCAATAGCATTATGGCATCCAAGTCCAGAGCGTGTAGATAAAGCCGCCAATAAACATAACTTAAAAGGTTACACCGACTGGGGAAAACTATTATCAGACCTCGAGATAAATGCAATTATTATTGCAACACCTCCAGAGCCGCGCTATGGCTTAGCCAAGGATGCACTAATTGCTGGAAAACATTTATTACTTGAAAAGCCAATATCAATAAATAGAGAACAAGCCTTGAATCTTGAAAGAATTTCTGTAAAAAATAATCTTACAGTAGCAGTCGACTTTGAATATCGAGCAGTTCCTCACTTTATACAAGCAAAGAGGATATTAGATCAAGGAGGAATTGGGACACCATGGTTAGTCAAATTTGATTGGCTTATGAATAGCAGAGCAGACATAAATAGACCATGGAATTGGTATTCTCAAAAAGAAAAAGGTGGTGGTGTTATAGGAGCTTTAGGCACTCATGCTATTGACATAATGCATTGGTTAATTGGACCTACAGTCTCTGTGAGATCACTCTTATCTACATCCATAAAAGAAAGGCCAATACCTAACACCGGATTATGCAAAGAAGTTACAAGCGAAGACGTTTGCCTTGCTCAACTTCATTTAAAAAGTGCATATAATAATAATGTTCCAGCTCAACTAACACTTTCTTCGGTATCAAATCAAGGCAGAGGTTGTTGGATAGAAATATATGGAAGTAAAGGTACATTAATAATAGGAAGCGATAATCAAAAAGATTATGTTCATGGCTTTGAATTATGGTTAGCAAAATCCAATGAAAAATCAAAAAGTCTTATAACACCAGATGAAGATATTTGTTTTGCTAAAACCTGGGAAGATGGAAGAATTGCTCCAGTTAATAGAATTCATAATTGGTGGGCTGAAAGTATAAAAAATAGAACTCCAGTAATCCCTGGAATTCTAGAAGGAGTGGAAAGTCAAACAGTATGTGATAAAATTATTGAATCAAATAGTTCAGGGATAAAAATTCAAATAAATTGAAGCCTTTAAAACAAAGTCACTCAATAAATAGCAATTAGAAATCTAGTTTAACTGGGGAAATAAAAAGCGAGTGCTTAGAGTGTAATATTTTATACTCCCAAATTGTAATATGCATTCCATTGAATTCTACGGGATCTGAAAAAATCTATTGGCATTTTTGATGTCCAATGGCACTAAGTTATTACAAGGAAGAATTAAAACAGACTGCACAGTCTCTTGCTACTAAAGGCAAAGGGATATTGGCTGTCGATGAATCAACCAAAACCATTGGCAAAAGACTTGCCTCTATTAATGTTGAGAATACAGAGCAAAATCGCCAAGCGTACAGAGGTCTGCTTTTTACGACACCTGGGCTTGGTGAGTTTATAAGCGGTGCAATTCTTTTTGAAGAAACTCTTTTTCAGAATCACGCTGATGGAGAGCCTATGGTTAAAAAACTAGAGAAGCTTGGGATTATTCCAGGCATCAAAGTTGACAAAGGCTTGAGACCGCTAGCAGGAGGTAAAGACGTTGAAACATTTTGCTCAGGCCTAGATGGATTAGTAGAAAGGGCATCTGACTACTATTCTCAAGGCGCAAGATTTGCAAAATGGAGAGCAGTACTTCAAATAACCGATGACGGGTGCCCAACAGAACTTTCCATAAAAGAAAATGCTTGGGGGTTAGCTAGATATGCAAGGTCAGTTCAAGAATCTGGCTTAGTTCCAATAATTGAACCCGAAATACTTATGGATGGCTCCCATGAGATAAGCAAAACTGCAGAAGTACAAGAAAGGGTGATAAAAGAGGTTTACATGGCTTGCCAACAAAATGGGGTTTTTCTAGAAGGAACTCTTTTAAAACCTTCAATGACAGTCCAAGGTGCAGTTTCTTCTAAAAAGGAAGAACCGCAAGTTATTGCTGAAATGACAATTAAAACTATGGAAAGATCTGTTCCAGCAAGTGTGCCAGGGATAGTATTTCTATCTGGAGGATTAAGCGAAGAAGCCGCCTCTGTATATTTGAACCTAATGAATAAAATTGAGAGAAAAGCTAAATGGAATGTAGGTTTCTCTTATGGAAGAGCGTTACAGCACTCTTGCCTAAAAGCATGGAAAGGCAACGATCTTAACGCAGGTCAAAAAGCACTTTTAGCAAGAGCTCAAGCTAATTCCGAAGCGTCAAAAGGCTGTTACAAGGCAGGATCTCAACCCTCTTCAGACGAAGCGCTATTTGTGGCGGGATACACGTATTAATCCATTTAGAACATTCAAATAAATAACTTTTACCTCGAATAAGAAATTTATATATCAATTGGGCGTGACATTTCATACCTCTATCTTCTAAAGTCCTGGTCAATTTGACCTGGACTCAACAAGGGCCAGGTCTTCCTGACATTTAAATCCAATGGCTCTCGTTCCACTAAGACTTCTTCTAGATCACGCTGCTGAAAATGGCTATGGCATTCCAGCTTTCAACGTAAATAACCTTGAACAAGTTCAAGCAATTATGGAGGCCGCCTCAGAAACTGATAGTCCTGTAATTCTTCAAGCATCGAGAGGAGCAAGAAGTTATGCAGGAGAAATATTTCTTCGTCATCTAATAATTGCTGCTACAGAAACATACCCAAATATTCCTGTTGTAATGCATCAGGATCATGGGAACGAACCATCAACATGTTACTCAGCTGCGATTAATGGGTTTACTTCAGTAATGATGGACGGTTCTTTAGAGGCCGATGCTAAAACCCCTGCAAGCTATGAATATAACGTAGCTGTTACAAAAACCGTTGTAGATTTTGCACACTCAGTAGGAGTAAGTGTTGAAGGAGAACTAGGCTGCCTTGGGTCTTTGGAAACAGGCAAAGGAGAAGCAGAAGATGGGCATGGCTTTGAAGGAGAACTTTCTAAAGACATGTTGCTTACAGATCCAGCAGAGGCGGCAGATTTTGTAGAAAAAACAAAAGTAGATGCCTTAGCTATTGCCATAGGAACAAGTCATGGCGCATATAAATTCACAAGAAAGCCAACTGGAGAAGTACTAGCAATAAGCAGAATTGCAGAAATTCATAAAGCCCTACCAAATACTCACCTAGTGATGCATGGATCAAGCTCAGTTCCTCAAGAGTGGTTAGACATGATTAATAAGTATGGAGGAGCCATCCCGGAAACATATGGGGTTCCAGTGGAAGAAATTCAAGAAGGAATCCGCAACGGAGTTAGGAAAGTGAATATTGATACTGACAATCGTCTTGCTTTTACTGCAGCAGTCAGAGAAGCTGCTGCAGCTGATCCTACTAATTTCGATCCTAGACACTTCAATAAACCTGCACGTAAATACATGAAGCAAGTTTGTCTTGATCGTTATCAGCAATTCTGGTGTGCTGGCCAAGCAAGTAAGATCAAGCAGCAAAGTACAAATTACTATGCTGATCTATACGCAAAAGGATCTCTCGACCCTAAAACTTCAGTGATGGCATAAAACATTCAATTATAAAAATTGAATATTAATAAAAAAGGTTAGCTATTTAAGTTAACCTTTTTTATTAATTAGAAAGCAAAGATTTTAATATTTTTGCTCCATCAATTTGACCAAACAAACTATCTGTAGCGCGTTCCGGGTGAGGCATCATTCCTAATACATTACCATTTTTATTAGTAATTCCAGCTATATCTCCCATAGAACCATTTGGGTTATTCATATAGCGAATTGCTATTGAATCTTCATCTTCAAGTTGCTTTAAAGTATCAGAATTACATTGATAACGCCCCTCTCCATGGGCAATTGGAAGTTTAATATTTTCTCCAAATTGATAATTGGCAAACCAATCAGTTCTATAACTAGATATAGATAAATCAACTGTGTTACAAATAAAGTGAAGATCTTTGTTTCTTGTTAAAGCTCCTGGAAGCAGCCCAAGCTCTGTAAGCACTTGGAAACCGTTACAAATTCCTAGAACCTTGCCACCATTTTTCACAAAATCAATCAATGAATCAAGCACAGGAGCAAAACGAGCTATAGCTCCACATCTCAAATAGTCACCATAGCTAAATCCCCCCGGTAAAACTATTGCATCGAATTTTGTTAAATCTCTAGATTCATGCCAAAGAAAGTCAGCAGGAATGCCAAGGCAATCTTTAAGGGCCCATTTAACGTCGCGGTCACAATTAGAGCCTGGAAAAACAACAATACCAACAGTCATAAAATTAAATATCCGAATCTAAATCCGATTGATGGAGTTCAAAAGTCCAATTTTCTATAACTGGATTAGCCAGCAATCTATCGCTCAACACTTCAACTGAATTTTTAGCTTCTTCTTCTGAAGAAGCAGTTATATCAAGCTCAATAGATTTTCCGATTCTCAACTTGTTAATCCCATTTATCCCCAGTCTTAAGGCAGCAGACTTAGCTGCTTCGCCTGCTGGATCTAATACTGAGGGTCGAAGGCTCACAAAGACCTTTGCATGAAAATTAGGCACTTTTATAGTTAAAAAAAACTTTGTTTAATTGAAAAAGAAAATTCATTTTAAGAATAGAGGTCATGAATTTTTTAAAATCACTAGAACTGGTTTATAAATTATGTTCAGCAACTACCCCTCTACCCAAGCAATCTAGGCATGTGTGATAGCAATTAGGACTGCTTTTGGTGTAACCATTGCCCCCACAATTTGCACAGGATTTCATTCTCATTGTTCTTGATGAAGAAGGATTAGGTGATCTTTCCTTCGTTTTAGTAATAGGTTTGCTCACTGAAGCAAAGAGAGGTAAAGACAAAGATTTTTCTTTTCATTTAAAAGATTCGCTGGTTTTTGGAGATAAGGCAAGCAAAAAGTTATATAAATATCAAAAATTACAGAACTTTTTTAGAAAAGACTTTTTATAGCATCTCCGGCACCGTTATTCAGACTTAAAACGACTATATCTAGGCCACTGTTTTCAGGTTTCCAAGCATTAAGAGGAGCTTTCTCAAACCAACATGAAAAGCGAGGGCCAACCATTTGAACTTGAAGGGGTAACATCTTATTTTTGATCCAAAAACGTCCTTTTAATCTAAGTATTTGAAATTCATTAGCTAAAGGTATAAGTAATTCTTCAATATGATCTTGGATTATCTCAGTCTCATAGCGAAGAGATTCACTCACTACATCTAAGTGATTATGGTCATGATGACTGGAAACATTGAAGGCAGTCTCTGTTGTTTCATTTGAGCTGCTTCTTAAGCCAAGCACAATAGAGGTGTCTATTTGGCCATGGCTAATTTCCAAAATCGAAGTTCCTGGGCGAACCTTTTTTAACAAATCATTCCTAATATTTCTAATAGAATCAGAAGATATTTTGTCAGCACGACTTAAAAGAACCATGTCAGCAGATTGAAGTTGATCATCAAACAGTTCATTTACTGGAGTCAAATGGTCAATATTTTTATCTTCGACTTGCTGTTTTTTAAAAGAATTCAAATCACCTATGGGACTGCCTAAAGATAATGATTCAGAGTCAACCATCGTTACCAAACCATTTACAAATAAATTTGCACGAATCTCAGGCCAATCAAGAGCTTGGAGAAGAGGTCTAGGCAATGCCAATCCACTAGTTTCAACAATTATTCCATCTAGATTTTCTGATCTTGCAAGCAAAGCTTCCATAGTTGGAAGAAAGTCTTCTTGAACAGTGCAACACAAACAACCGTTGTTAAGCTCTACCAACCTTCCTTGAACTTCTTCTTCTGGACAAAATCCACAGCTCTTAATTAAATCGCCATCTAGGCCTACACTCCCAAATTCATTTATAACTACTGCAAGTCTAAGATTACTGTTTTTAAGAATATGTCGTAGAAGAGTGGTTTTCCCAGCACCTAGGAAGCCTGTTATGACAGTTACAGGAATACGTTTTTTCATAATAAACACATTTTTGGTTGCTTAACATCCAAGACTGTATGCAGTGTCAACTTCCGTTGAAGAATTAACACCACTTGCCATAGAACAAAGTTGTTTTTGTTGAATTCGACTAAGGACTGCATCCGTAAAATCAGCACCTTCAATATTTGCATTAGTAAATGAACTTTCCATTAATAATGAGTTGGTCAAATTAGCATCACTTAAATCAGCATTCTCAAAATCAGTGGCATACGCCAGAGAATCGTGCATATCAGCGCCACTCATGTCAGCACTAGACAAATTGCTGTTATTAAAAACAGCACCAGTTAGGTCAGATTCACTGAAATTAATACCACGAAGATCAAACTTTACAAATTCCAGACCTTTTAAATCTTGCCCATGCATATCTTCAGTAATATTGAGATCCTCCTGATTCCTAATCTCAGGGGGACGTTTGGCCAAAGTCATCTGGGCTGGTATCAAAAGAAAAACAAGTGAAATCGCTATCAAAAAGCCTTGAAAACGAAATAAAAAAGATTTTTTGGCAGTCATAGTAGGTAAATAGAACTTAAAGCTAGTAGTTTATTTATTCACGTTATTGCAAATAAGGACCAAACTAATCATGTCCATGACACTACGTGTTGTTATTCCTCCTCATCCTCTAATTGGGCACTGGTTATCAATCCTTAGAATGAAAACCACTCCTCAAGCTATATATGCAGCTGGATTAGAACAACTAGGAAAATGGTTAACCTACGAAGCGTTAAGAGATTGGATGCCATACATACAAGAAAAAATCAGTGCCCATCAAGGAGAAACTGAGGGTATCCTTATAAATTCAAATATTCAAATAATCGCTTTACCTAAGCTTCCAGGAGGTATGGAATTATGGGTTGGAGCAAGAGAAGTATTACCAAACGCAACTTTATGCTTGGAAGAGATTCCCAATGAAAACGAAACTAAAACAGGAGTCATTATTTTTTGTGATCAAATATCAAATGGGGCTAACTTAATAAAAACCCTAAATCAGCTCAAAGAAAAAGGTCTAAAAGAGATTCAAATAAGAGTAATAGCAGCAATAACTGCTAGTGAAGGTTTAAAAAAGATTGGTGAGCATTTCCCTGAACTTACTATTTATTCTGCATGTATTGATCCTGAGATAGCAAATGAAAATGAGTTAATTCCTGGAATAGGAAATCCTAGAGAAAGACTTAATACAAGAATCACTTAGCCGCATTAGAATATTAAAGTAAAGGATAATATTTTTTATGGATCGATATCGGGAATCTTCAACCAGTACTCTTGGCTCCTTGATCAGTGGAGCTTTCATAGGAGCAGCCGGTTTAGCTATGTGGCTTTTTTCTGAAGCTGATAAAAGGCAGCAAGCTAAAAAGCAGCGTGCAATGCTTTATGCCCCAAGAATTCAAGATGGTTCAGAAGCGCTAGAAACAGCTTCATCTCTTTCAGGGATGGATAAAAGTGAGAATTTAGAAAAAAGAGTTGAGCAACTAAATACAGCTATAGCAGATGTTCGAAGACAATTAGAAGAACTAGGCGAACAAGATTAGAGAAAGTGATTTCTAATCTTCTGATTATCATTTAAGACTTAACCATGCTCAGATCAAGTGCAATAACTCAGGGGATTCAAAGATCACCCAACAGAGCAATGTTAAGAGCTGTTGGATTTGGTGACGAGGATTTTAATAAACCCATAATTGGCATTGCCAATGGATATAGCACTATTACCCCATGCAACATGGGACTTAACAACTTAGCTATTCAGGCTGAGGCTTCAACAAAGAAATCAGGAGGGATGCCGCAAATCTTTGGAACGATAACAGTGAGCGACGGGATTTCTATGGGTACAGAAGGTATGAAATATTCACTTGTTTCTAGAGAGGTAATCGCAGACTCTATCGAGACGGCGTGCAATGCACAAAGTATGGACGGCGTACTTGCTATAGGTGGTTGCGACAAGAACATGCCTGGTGCTGTAATAGCAATGGCAAGAATGAATATTCCAGCAATATTTGTATATGGAGGAACTATAAAACCTGGGAAATTGGAAGGCTCTGATCTGACAGTCGTAAGTGCTTTCGAAGCGGTTGGTCAATTAACTAGTGGCAAGATATCAAAAGAAAAACTCATTGCGGTAGAAAAAAACTGCATCCCTGGGGCAGGTAGCTGTGGAGGTATGTTTACAGCTAACACTATGTCTGCAGCAATTGAAGCAATGGGTTTAAGTCTTCCATTCAGTTCAACAATGGCTGCTGAAGACAGTGAAAAAGTAGAAAGCGCAAAAAGAAGTGCTGAAGTATTAGTAGAAGCTATCAAAAAAAACATTCGACCATTGGATCTATTAACTAAAGAAGCATTCGAAAATGCCATAAGTGTTGTTATGGCTGTTGGTGGATCGACAAATGCTGTTCTTCATTTATTAGCTATTGCAAAATCATCAGGTGTAACTTTATCAATTGACGACTTCGAGAGAATAAGGCAAAAAGTTCCTGTTATTTGCGATTTAAAACCAAGCGGAAAATACGTAACTGTCGATCTACACAAATCAGGTGGAATTCCTCAGGTGATGAAAGTTTTACTTGAGGCTGGCCTTCTTCATGGAGACTGCAAAACAATTGAAGGTAAAACTATAAAAGAAGTACTAGAAACTATTCCTAGAATCCCACCAACTAATCAAGATGTGATCTGTTCAATAGCTGAACCAATCTATAAAAAAGGTCATTTAGCAATTTTGAAAGGCAATCTTGCACTTGAGGGATCTGTCGCAAAGATCAGTGGAATTAAGACTCCTGTACTCACTGGCCCTGCAAGAGTTTTTGAAAGCGAAGAAAAATGCTTAGAGGCTATTCTTAAAAAAACAATAATAGAAGGTGATGTAATTGTCATAAGAAACGAAGGTCCTGTGGGGGGGCCAGGAATGAGAGAAATGCTTGCGCCAACCTCAGCAATAGTAGGTCAAGGACTAGGGCACAAAGTTGCTTTAATAACTGATGGTCGTTTTAGCGGAGGAACCTATGGTTTAGTTGTTGGTCATATTGCACCAGAAGCCGCAGTAGGAGGAAACATTGCACTAGTAAAAGAGGGCGACATAATCACAGTGGATGCAAATAAAAAGTTAATTCAATTAAACATCGACGAAGAAGAGCTCAATAGAAGAAAATCATTATGGAAAAAGCCAGCTCCAAAATATAAATCAGGAGTTCTTGGTAAATATGCTCGACTTGTTAGCAGCTCTAGTCAAGGAGCTATAACTGATCAACCTTGATATCAACTAACCACTCTCGTCAATTAACATAAAAGCTCTCAACCTACGTGCCAAGACTTCTAATGAAGAACTATTTTCTGGAGGTTGGCAACGCTTTCCGCTAAAAGAGTCCATCCAAACTGGATGTCTACCTTGCCAAAGTATTGGCCTTTCTTCTAAAGAGCGCCAAGACAATGTAATGCTTAAATCGGAACTACTTTTAAAAATCTCCAACTCTAAATCTCTTTCAGGAAACCTTTCTCCTTCTTGGTTTCTACATTCAATTATTAAAATCAAGTCAACCAACTCGTCTGAGTTTTCCAATGCATTATCGTCTAAATTCTCTTTAACTGAATATCTCCAAGGCTTCATGCACAAGTCAGCTGCCTTGGCTATTTCTGTAAGCAAATCTTCTTTCGAGAAATTACGTGTATGCACTTAATGCTCGCAAAAGGATATTTATAGGGCCCGGTTTAAAAGATTCATTCATATAACCAGGCATGCCAAATTTTGAATATAAAAGCTGAAACTGATTAATGGAACCAAGTTTAAATTCAACCTTAGATGGATATGACTTAGTACGTAAAGTTGGTCGGAATTCACAGAAGGGGATTTTTAATTTAGTAGTGCCCTTATCAAGCGTATTAAATTCCACGACCCACTTAAGTCGATCAAAATACAAAGTCGAGAGATTGAGGAAATTGTATTTACATGAAATGGCCAATTTCAATGTCTTGCCATAGCCATCCACATAAATCTCTATGCCATTTTGATTTGATAAATCTAATGGTGGAGAAAAAAGAGGTGAGCGACAACTAATAAAACCACCATTTTCTTCTACCAAGAAACCATTAAGTAAAAGACCGTTGGATGTATTTTCACAAGTTGCGTTGCTACTCCCTCCCATTATCGTGTCGTTAAGTGTTGACCAATGCAGAATTGGAATTGTATTGGAAGTAATAATTTTTTAAGAGCCCTTTAGAGGAATATCTTTTCACACTATAGAAAGCTGATGACATGACCATAAGATGTTAAAAACCTAAATCATCATTGCTGCATCGACATCTGCAAGTACAAGTACTTCTGATCCAGGCTGCACCAGCTTAGCTGGAGTTCTTTCATAAGATTCAGTTTGATCTAATAAACGTTTTAAGGCTATTTGCTTTGAAGTTCCGCTAACTAAGAAAACAATTTTCTTGGCAAGACTAATAGTTGAGGCTGTAAGAGTTATTCTTTCTTGATTATTACCACGACCAACAGTAGTAAATGAGTCTTTAACGTTAAGAGACTGCGAGCCAGGAAACAATGAAGCCGTATGTCCATCAGCACCAAGACCTAATAAAATAAGATCAAAAATAGGTTGTGGTGTAGAAAATACAGAACCTAAAAGCCTAGAAAAAGCCAACGAACTTTCTTCTGGAGTTTGACAATCAGTTGTAGGAATTGGATAAAAACAGGCATCAGAACCTGGGGGAGCTGAAAGAAGTGTATTTCTCAACATTCGAGCGTTACTTGATTCATCATCATGAGCAACCCATCTTTCGTCGCCAAGAAAAACATTCACTCTATTCCAAGGAAGCAACTCTTCACCTAAGAATGAATAAGCTAAAGATGGAGTAGAACCTCCGGAAAGAGCAACAAAACAACCCTCTTGATGACTAAGTGTAAGAAGAATTTGTTCACGTAAGACTTCTGTCGTTCTACGAGCTAATTGAACCTTATCCTTTAAGATTTCTATTTTGTAAGTTGACATATTTACAGTTAATCAAGCCAATTAGTATGAAAAGAACCTTCTTTGTCAACACGTTCGTAGGTATGGGAGCCAAAGCAATCACGCATCGCTTGTACAAGGTTTTGAGGTAAGCGAGCTGTCCTATAACTATTTATATAATCAAGAGTGCTGCTAAAACACGGGACGGGGATTCCAGCCTGAGCTGCACATGAAACAACCTTAGACAATCCTGGCAATCTTCTTTGAACCTGACTTGCAAACCATGGGTCAACTAAAAGGTTACTTAATTGATTGTCGTTATTATATGCATTTTGGATTCGCTTTAAGAGTTTAGATCGAATAATACAACCACCTTTCCAAATTTGGGCTATTGATGGCATGTGAAAATCATACTCATATTCCTTAGAAGCCAATAAAAGCAAGTCCATTCCCTGCGCATAACTAGCAATAGTAGATAAGACAACAGCATCCATAACAGGAGACATACCTGTAGATATATCACCAAGATCAAAACTAAAAGCTGAGGGTTCTTTAAGAATTGATTGAGCCTTAGTTCTTTGACTCTTCATCGAACTCATGACACGAGCATTTAGAGAAGCATAAATAGTTGGAACAGAAGCTCCTAATTCCAATGCACTAATTACTGTCCACAAACCAGTTCCTTTCTGGCCTGCTTTATCCATGATCTTTTCAACGACATCAGAACCATCTATTGGATCCTTAGTACGTAGACAGATTTCAGTAATTTCGACCAGATAAGAGCAAAGTTCCTCTGTCGCATTCCAATGCCGAAATACATCGGCAATTGCATCGCAATTCATTCCACATGTCCTCTTCATTAAGTCATAGGCTTCTGCAAGGATTTGCTCAATTCCATATTCAATACCGTTATGTACAGTTTTCACAAAATGTCCAGATCCTCCTGGTCCTATATAGGTAACACATGGTCCGTCTTCTACCTGCGCGGCCATTTTTGAAAGCAAAGCTTCAACAGCATCATATGAAGCTTTTGTTCCTCCAGGCATCATGCTTGGACCTTCTAAAGCTCCCTTGGCTCCGCCAGAGACACCCATACCTATGTAGCCAAAACTTTTACTTTCTAATTCTTTAACTCTTCTTTCCGTATCTGAGAAGAGTGCATTACCACCGTCAATTAACAAATCACCTTCTTCAAGTAATGGAGCTATTTGATTTATAACATTGTCTGTTGCACCTCCAGCTTTAACCATCAGAAGGATTCTTCTCGGACGTTCCAAACTGTCAACAAATTCCTTAAGGTCGCGCGCGCCTGATATTGATTTTCCAGCACCTCGTCCAGAAAGAAAAGATTCAGTTTTAGAAAATGTCCGATTATAAACAACACTAGAGAAACCATTCCTTTCTGCGTTAAGGACCAAGTTCTCTCCCATCACGCCAAGACCAACTAAACCAAAATGTGCCTTGGACATGAAGAAGGGGAATTTATCTTCGGTTAGTGTGACTAATGCTTTGTAAATATGCTTATATTTCTTTGTAAATGTCAGGGATGAGCCACCTGTTCTCAGTACTGACAGCAAGAAATACTTTAGATCTATAAATAAAAAACGTTTTTAAATAACAGTCCCATCAGAGATAGTTGCATTCTTGACCACAACAACAATGCCATTACGAATATAAAAACCTTCTTCTGGTCTATCAGCTTCTTCCACGCGGTCTTTATTGATGATGGTCACTTTTTCACCGACTCTTGTGTTTTTATCTAGAATTGCCCGCTTCACTGTTGTACCTTGACCAACACCGAGAGGAATGCCACCTCCAGACCTCAAAGCAATTCTTTCGTCTCCTGATTCATAGAAGTCTGACCCCATAACTAAGGAGTCTTGAAGAACAACATCACTTTCTATTCTGCTTCTAACGCCAAGTACGCAATGATGAATACTGCAAGATTTAAGAATAGAACCTTCTCCCACTATTGAATCAGTTATCTGAGCATCAACTAATTTAGATGGAGGCAAATATCTTGCACGGGTATAAATAGGAAATTGTTCATCATAAAAACTAAATGGTGGCTTTGGCTGCTGAGTAAGAGCAAGATTCGACTCAAAAAATGCTCCTATAGTTCCAATATCTTCCCAATAATCATCAAAGACATAACTTTTAAGAGCATCTCCACGTTCTAAAGCTTCAGGAATAATCTCCTTACCAAAATCCTTATAAGAGGGGAACTTATTTAAAAGATCAAACAAGGTTGCTCGACTAAAAACATAAATACCCATAGAAGCCAAATATGGTCTTTGCTTTGCAGACTCAGAAGCAAGACCAAATCTGGTCGTGTCTACTGCCATAGCTTTTAAAGATTCACCACTAGGTTTTTCTCTGAATTCCTTAATGTTCCCATCTTCATCTGTTCGCATTAATCCAAAACCTTCAGCCTGTTCAGCATCAACAGGTAAAGCTGCAACAGTCAAGTCAGCTCCTGTTGATCGATGATGCTTTACAAATTGGCTATAATCCATTCTGTAAAGTTGATCTCCAGAAAGTATTAGATATTCATCAACATCCCACTCTTGAAAAATCCATTGATACTTTCTCACTGCATCTGCAGTACCTTCAAACCATGATGGACTTTCTGGAGTTTGCTGAGCCGCTAAAACTTCTACAAAACCTTGAGCGAATGGAGAACTTAAATTATAAGTTTGAGATATATGCCTATTTAAAGAAGCACTATTGAACTGAGTCAAGACGTACATCTTGTTTATGTTCGAATTAATGCAGTTACTGATTGGAATGTCAATGAGTCGATATTTACCTGCGAGAGGAACAGCAGGCTTTGCCCTCATTTTAGTTAAAGGATAAAGGCGAGAGCCTTTCCCTCCCCCCAGAATGATTGCAAGAACGCGTTTCATGAGGCCCACTTATAAGGCTTTGCCGTAAAAACCTACTGGATAATGGACAAGTTAAACAAATAAAACAGACACTTCTGAAAGACTTTTAAGAATAAAAATACAAAATCAGAAAAATCTTCAATCTGAATCAACTACACGGAGTTCAAAAAGAGATTCAACAACTTCCAAGCAAACTTTTCTATGAGAACTTTTTTGAGGGGCTCGGAGATTAGTTACAGGGGTATGAAGAATTTTATTGATGATGCCCTTACTTAAAGCTTCAACAACCTTTCTTTCTCTAGCTGAGAAATCAGGACCCATTCTGCTTAAAGCTTTCTGTAGTTCTTCCTTCCTAATATTTTCTAAGTTGGATCTTAAGAGGTTGATTGTAGGGACGGCTTCAAGGCTAGACCACCATTCAAGAAAAGTTTTACATTCATCATTAACAAGAGATTCTGCCTCCAAAGCTATTCTCTGACGCGCCTCTTGATTCCTAGAAACAACTTCCTGCAAATCATCTACATCGTGAGCTTCAAATCCATCCAATCCGTTTACATCAGCAGAAATGTTCCTTGGTACACCAATATCTATTAAACGCAAGCCCTCAGTTGCTTGAACCCCCTTTAAACGCGATGCATCAATTATGGGATTCTCAGCTGCTGTGCTGGTGAAAACCAAACTGGATGTTCCTAAGCACTCATCTAGATCATCTAGCAAGCGACAGTTGATTCTTAAGTCAGAAAAATCAGCTGCCAATGCTTCAGCACGTTTCAATGTGCGATTAAGAAGAGTTAGTTCACTACAACCTTTCGACTGCAAGTGTTGTATCAAAAGCCTACCCATCCTGCCTGCACCTACAACAGATATTTTTTCCGACTCAAGGGTTACTAATTCATCTTTTCCTTGTGATTGCCCTAACTTTAATTGAGCGAGTTCAACAGCTGCAGAACTTATAGAAACTGCTCCAGTTCCTAAATTCGTCTCACTTCGAACTCTTTTTCCAGTACTTACAGCCTGAGTAAGCAGCCTATTAAGGATTGGTCCCATAGATTGGTTATCTTGGCCAAGACGCACCATTTTTTTTACTTGAGAAAGTATCTGACCTTCTCCTAAAACCAAGCTATCCAAGCCTGCAGCGACCCTCATTACATGTTTTACAGCATCGGCCTGTTCAAATGAAAATAAATGAGGTTCCAACTCATTCAGACTTAAGCCTGAATGTGAACTTAAAAAACTCTTAATTTCAATTACACCTTCGCGAGAACCTTTAACAAAGGCATATATTTCAAGCCTATTACATGTACTAAGAATAGATACTTCAACTATTTCCTCATTAGCTTTTAATTCATTAAATGATCCTTGAATATGAGTTTCAGAAATACTTAGTTTCTCTCGGACTTCAACTGGCGCTGTCCGATGACTAAGACCGACGACAGCAATGTTCATAAAGCAAATACCAAAGTGGATAAAAAGTGATCAACTCAAAGCAATGCTTTTGGCACCATCTTTGATATGAACAGTGTTTGTGAATCTTGCAGTGTTATCAAGGGTACTTATTACAAGGCTACTTGTTCGAGTGCAATCTTTCTCAAACTTAACCCCATGGAAAAGAAGTCCATCAGTAATTCCACTGCCTGCAAAAACAACATTCTTACCAGAAGCCAATTCTTCAGCTTCATAAATCTTGTCAATATCTGTAATTCCCATCTCATTTAATCGAGATATGTTTCCTTCTTTCGTGTAATCAGCCCACTCAGAAGTCATTGCAATAGCAGGATCATAAACAAGTTGTCCTTGGAAATGGCCTCCCAAAGCTCTCATTGCTGCTGCAGAGATAACACCTTCAGGAGCTGCTCCAATGCCCATTAAGCAATGTGTGCCTGTCCCGGCGAAGCCACAGGCAATAGCAGCCTGAACATCACCATCAGATATAGGCTGAACTCTTGCTCCTGTAGAACGAATTTCTGCAATAAGTTCCTTATGTCTAGCTCGATCCATTACTACAATGGTTAATTGATCAGCTGACAATCCAAGACACTCAGAAAGGATATTAATGTTTTCTGTGGCTGACTTTCTAATATCTACTTTGCCTTTTGCCGCAGGAGGGGCCGCAAGTTTTTTCATATAGAAATCTGGAGCGTTAAACAAGCCTCCTTTATCTGAAGCAGCAAGAACGGCCATAGAACCTCGCTGATTGTTTGCACAAAGGTTTGTCCCTTCACAAGGGTCAACCGCAAAGTCAACACCTGGTCCTACTCCACTCCCTACTTCTTCTCCGATATAAAGCATTGGGGCTTCATCTCGCTCACCTTCACCAATAACTATTCGACCTTGCATTTGAATTTTCCCCATACGTTTCCGCATGGCTTCTACAGCTGCTGCATCCGCTTCGTCTTTTTTCCCTAAGCCCGTTAATTCAGCAGAAGCAATAGCTGCCTGTTCAACAACCTCGAGAATTTCTTGGATTAGAGTGCGATCCACTGTTATTAATAATTAGATGGGTTTAAGCAAAAGGGTAAATAGGGCTGGAAAACTAGACTAAGTAATGAAATTACTTACCTAGTCTTCCTAACTCTCATTTACGCCTAGGCGGGGACAACTGTATCAGTGGAAGGAATACCTATATGCAATGAACCAAGAATTAATAGAATCTCTGACATCCAAATTGAAAAATGATGAGCTCGTCCAACCAAACCCCAAGATCAGTATCTCCAAGAGAAGTACAGATTATTCCTTCTGTTTTGCCAGCTGATTGGGCAAATATGGGTAAATGTGTAAAAGATCTGGAAGAAGCTGGTGTCGACAGAATCCAGTTTGATGTTATGGATGGCAATTTTGTTCCTAATCTCACCTTTGGCCCAGAAATGATTGCTGCTTGCAGAAAATATTGCAATGTTCCTTTTGAGACTCAATTAATGGTTAGCCAATACAACTGCGAGACAATGTTGGAAAGCTATGTAAATGCCACTAAAGGAGCAAATGGAGAACCCGGTGTTGTTATTGCTCATGTGGAAGCAAACGTGCACCTTCACAGAATTCTCTCAAAGATAAGACAACTCGGTGGGTCCCCTTCAGTAGCACTAAACCCACACACCCCAGTAGAAATGGTTAAGGATGTACTTGACATGGTGGATCATGTCTTGGTTATGACTGTCAATCCAGGCTTTGGAGGACAAGCATACATACCCACGATGCTTAACAAAATAAAAGAACTTAGAAAAATCATTATTGAAAACTCATTAGATGTTGATATTGAAGTTGATGGGGGGATCAAGGCAGATTGGACAATATCCGAATGCTGCAATGCTGGTGCAAATTGTTTTATTGCTGGCAGTGGGATGTTTGCATATCCTTCTCTAAAGGAAGGTTGCGATGCACTTAGAAAAGTTGCACAAGAAGCGCAATCTGGAAAAATACTAAAAAAATAATTTACTGAAATTTAGTTTAAAAAAACCATCCATAGCTATGTAAACCAACCCCAAGTAGATTGACTCCTAAATAACATATTGCAATAACAAATAACCCGAAAACGGCAATAAAGGCTGGCTTCCTTCCTTGCCATCCTCGAGTTAATCGAGAATGGAGGTAAGCAGCATAAACAAGCCATGAAATAAGAGCCCATGTTTCCTTAGGGTCCCAACTCCACCAAGCCCCCCAGGCTTCATTTGCCCAAACCGCTCCACTAATTAGGCCAAAAGTTAGTAATAAAAAACCTACTGAAATAACTCTATAACTAAGAGTATCTAAATATTCAGAGTCAGTTAAATCAAAAGAATCTATATTTCTCTCACTCAAAGAGATACCCTCAGAAAAGATATTATTTCTATAGCCCCCAACTCCTAAAGAATTGCTTCTTATTTGAAGTGCTTGTTCTCTGTTTGTTACAATCACACCTAATGACAATAAAGATCCCAATAACAAAGCTGCATAACTACACATTATTACTGTTACATGCATAATTAACCAACTAGACCTTAGTGCAGGAACCAAAGAGCCTGCCATTCTCAAATCATCTGGCAAAACAAAACTAGCGAAGGATATAGTAAGAAGTGAAAAGGGTGTAAACAAAGAGTCTATAACTGGCGAATTCCAGTTTCGTAGAATTAACAAGTGAAGCAAAGTAGATGACCATGTTAAGAAGCACAAAGACTCATACAAGTTACTTACTGGGAAATGACTTGATTGAAACCATCTCAATAGCAATTGCGTAGCTAGAAGCAGATTTGATATAGCAATTAAAGTTTTTACATTGGAAGAAGGGGAATTATTAGCAACAGACCAAAAAGAGAAAGGCAGGGCAAGTAATATAAAAACAAATGCTATTAGTCCCATTAACAGACTGGGATCACCTAAACTAATAAATAAGGAAGAGATATCCATAATAAACTAATTAGAGAATAAAAACATTAGCTTGCTTGCTTTAATAAGAATGCTCCGCACATTAATGAAATAAAAACAGGCGCCCATGCAGAAAAAAGAGGATTAAGAGCTCCACTTACACCAAGAGAACTAAAACTAAAACTAAGAACGTAATAAAGAAGTATTAAAACGACACTTAGGCCAAACCCTTGGCTTCTACTTGTAGAAGTGCTTGGTTTTGCTCCTAAAGAACTTCCAATTAAACCAAAAACTATACATGCCATAGGGAGAGTAAACTTCTCCTGAACACGAACCCTCATTCTTCTAGCTTCTTTAACATTTCCACTTTTCATATATAAACTTTCTGCAATCAATGCTTCTGAAACTGTCATGTCATTAGCATCCTTTGGTATTGCCCCAACCTTGACAGGACCTGTACCTAATGGATATGAGTAACTCTCAAACTTTGTAGTTGTAGAGTTTCCATTTGGCGACAAAGTCAACATCATTCCGTCTAAAAAATCCCAAACACCTCTAGATTCATTCCACATAGCCTTATTAGCAACGATCATTTGGGTATATCCTTTCTTTGAAAAATCTAATAGGGTTAGATTTGAAATTTCCTTGTTATCAATTTTTCCAGCATAAAATAAATGGGTTAAACTTCTTTTTTTCTTCTCCCCATCAAGACCATCAATTCGTCCTTTACGCGAAAAAATAACATCTTCTCCTATCTGAGTTGATATAGCTTTTCCAAGTGAAGTCTGAAGGATGTATTCAGAAGTACGATTAGCTTTAGGTACAATACTATTATTAAAAATAAAAGTTAACGATGTAATCAATAAAGCCAAAGCCATTGCTGGGGCAATCATTCTAGTGGTTGATATTCCTAAACTTCTAAGGGCTTTTAGTTCACTATTAGAAGAGAGTCTGCTATATGCAAGCAATGTTGACATAAGCATTGCCATTGGGAATGAAAGAACAAGAAAACCTGGGATTCTTAGGAGAAATACCTGCAATGCAATATTAAAAGGAAGACCTGATTCAACAATCTGTCTCACAAGATCAAACATTACGCCGACTGATAGTGAAACAACGGTAAATGCAGAAATTGCAAAGAATAATGGAGGGAGTAATTCTCCCAGCAACCATCTATCTAGCAATGGTATTTGACGCCATTTAGTATTTAATAAGTGCTTAAAATTGAATGTCAAAAATTGGTTATTCATAAATCTGGGTTTCTAGGATCATCAAAGTTTGAAAGTTTCACCTAGATAGTGACGTTTGACCAATTGATTATTAGCAACTTCATTTGATGTACCAGAAGCAAGTATTTTGCCTTCACTAAGAATGTAAGAGCGATCTGTTATTGCCAATGTTTCACGAACATTATGATCAGTTATAAGAATGCCCATATTTCTTGACTTTAAATTTTGAATAAGTCCTTGCAAATCAACAACTGCCATCGGGTCTACGCCTGCAAAAGGTTCATCTAATAGCAAATATTTTGGTCCCTTTGGGCCCAATGCCAATGCTCTGGCGACCTCACACCTGCGTCTCTCTCCCCCAGATAATTGATATCCACACCGATACATGAAGTTAGACAAATTAAATTCTTCTACAATTTTTTCTCTACGAATACGAGCTGCAGATGGAGAAGACGAGCTTTGCGAAAGTGCTATATCTAAATTTTGCTGAACTGTTAACTGCCTAAAAACACTAGCTTCTTGAGGTAAATAGCCAACTCCCAAGCGTGCTCTTGCTGGCATGGACAAATTAGTAATGGTAGTACTTTCAAGGAATACACCTCCAAATTCAGGGCCTAAAAGACCAATGATTAGATTAAAAGTAGTTGTTTTCCCTGCTCCATTTGGTCCAAGGAGTCCAACCACCTCGCCTGGGTTAACTTCTAAAGAAATATTATTAACAACCCTTCTGCCAGCAATCGATAATGAGACATTTTTCAGTTCTAAAGTCATAGTTTTATTATCCAATAAATAAGAATGCTTCAAGGAAAGTATCTCTAGTTAAAAGCATAAAATAAGTTCTAAGATCCATGATTAACGGCCAACCTTTTTACTTATTACTGGAAGAGATGTAAAGGTGGGATTTAGATCTTGATGAAGTTTTCCCAACCTTGATTCTACAATCATGCAAAGTTTTTTAATATCCAATCCCAAATCAGGCAATCCTGATCTTTTCAATCTTCCCAACCCCTCACCAAACAAAATCTTAGCTCCCATAAAATTCCCTCTTTCTAAATGTACTTGAGCTACAGCAATTTGCAAAATACCCTGTATTGTTACTCTTTCCAAACCATTGGTTTCATGCCATATCTCCTCAAACAAATCATGCGAGGCATACCACTCCTGTGAGTTAAATAATTTAATGGCACAAGAAAATCTTTCGTCATTTAAAAGATTTTCTTCACCTACTTCAGAATTTTTCATTCTTATTTTTTCCTTCTTTTGGTAGATATTTTACGTAGTCTTATTGACTCAGGTGTAACCTCTAATAATTCATTAGGTCCTATATATTCAAGAGCTCTTTCAAGAGTAATCTCTACTGGTGACTGCAAAGTATCAAGCTCTTCGGCTCCCGCAGAGCGCATATTTGTTAACTGTTTTGTCTTGCAAATATTAATCTCCAGATCCTGTGGCCTATTGTTTTCTCCAATTATCATTCCCTTATAAACTTTAGTGCCAGGTTTTATAAAAAACTGTCCCCTATCTTCTGCATTCTTCAATGAATAAAAAGTGGAGACCCCCTCTTCAAAAGAAATCAACACTCCATTCCTTCTTGAAGAAAACTCTCCCATTACTTGGCGGTATTCTAAGAAGGAATGACTCATTATCCCCTCTCCTCTTGTAGCTCTTATAAACTCCCCACGGAAACCAATCAAACCTCTAGATGGAACAACAAACTCAAGCTGAGAACGTCCATCATTGCTATTAAACATATTTTGCATTTCACCTTTACGAATACCCAGCTTTTCTATGCAAATACCGACTGATTCTTCAGGAACATCTAAAACAAGTGTTTCATATGGCTCACAATCTTTCTCGTCAATACTCCTAAAGATAACTTTAGGTTGAGACACCTGAAATTCATATCCTTCTCTTCTCATTGTTTCAATCAGAATCCCTAAATGCAACTCTCCTCTTCCACTAACTGCAAAGGAGTCTGGTGACTCTGTGTCTTCTACTCTTAATGCGACATTAGTAAGTAATTCCTTATTAAGTCTTTCTCTTAATTGTCTACTCGTAACGAACTTACCTTCTTTCCCAGCGAAGGGAGAGTCATTTACTACAAATGTCATTTGAAGTGTAGGTTCATCAACCTTAATTAGGGGTAGAGCTTTTGGTTCGTCAGGACAAGCTATGGTTTCTCCAATATTTACATCATCAAAACCAGCTACTGCAACTATATCTCCTGCAAAAGCCTCGTTTTTCTCTATTCTTTGTAAGCCTTCAAAACCAAGTAACTTCGATATTTTACCGTTCTTTATTGATCCATTTTCTTTAATTAAGGAAGCCTTCTGACCATTGCGAATAATTCCATTATGAACTCTTCCGATAATAATCCGACCAAGAAAATCTGAATAGTCAAGAGTAGTTATTTGAAGTTGAAGTGGCTTAGCCTTATCACCAACTGGAGGTGGAACATGCCTGATAATTGATTCAAACAAAGGCATCATATTTTCACTCTCTGTTTTCATCTCCGACTTCGCAAAACCACCCAAACCACTTCCAAATAAATATGGAAAATCGCATTGATCATCATCTGCACCTAATTCGAGGAATAAATCTAAAACCTTATCAACTGCAATTTCAGGGTCGACTCTCGCTCTATCGATCTTATTAACGAAAACAATGGGTCTTAGCCCTTTCTCTAGAGCTTTCTTAAGAACAAATCTGGTTTGAGGCATCGGTCCTTCGTTAGCATCCACAATCAACAAACACCCGTCCACCATCCCTAAGACTCGTTCTACTTCTCCACCAAAATCAGCATGGCCAGGTGTGTCCACAATATTGATGCGAGTGTCCTTAAAATTTATTGCTGTGTTCTTAGAAAGTATCGTTATTCCTCGTTCCCGCTCTAAGTCATTTGAATCCATCACACAGGTTGGTACAGACTCATTATCACGAAAGATCCCAGATTGGGTCAGCAACGCGTCTACAAGTGTTGTCTTCCCATGATCAACATGAGCAATAATTGCAATATTGCGAATCGCTTGTGTCTGAGAATTCATTTATAAAAAGCCTTAAAAGAAAAAACAAATAAAGGCCTAATGCGAAACAATATCTCAAATTGAGTTCCTATAACTAAGAAATCCTTGTCAAATTTTAGAATTCAAGTAAATAACTATTTATTTACCTTCTTAAATTGCTCTAGAGCCTTGACTGTACCTTCATATCTCCAATGCCATGGTTCATAACTTACCTTTTGAGAATTATCCTTTGGGAAAGAAAGAATAAAATGGTATTTTGCAGCATTTGTCTTTAACCACTTAAAGGCTTGGGTCTCTTCAAATTCCACTTCAAAGTCTGTATCCCTTCTTGAAGCATCTCCTAAATCTATTGCATATCCAGTGCTGTGCTCTGAATAGCCAGGAGGAGCTGAGACCCTAGCTCTTTCTAGAGCTACTTGATTGCGCAATGATTTGTTTTCATAAAAAATCTCATTCTGCAATTCAACGGATCTAAAACCACTTAGAAGAACGATTCTTACACCGCTTCTATTTGCATCAGCCCTCATTTTTTCTAAATCAAAGAGAACTTCCTTATGAACCATCAAGCCTGGGTAGACAGTTACCAAGTCATCTCGAGAGGCTTCTGGATAGGGGTAATGTCCAAGCAGTCTATTGTCAGAGAAATTCTCCAGGCCAACCATTTGATAAAAAATATCTCTAGCTGATAAGAAATTTGAAAAAATTAAAACCAAAAACGAAGCTAAAACGAAAGAAATACTAAATATAATTTTCTGCTGTAAAGGATTTTTAGATCTAACAGGCCTAGATCTTCGAGCAAGAGGGATCTCATCACCTTCTTTATTTCGAGCGGAAGTTGCCCGATTCACTAAACAATAAAAAATTCATGTTTCGATCGTAACGGTCTTGCACATTACTTGGGGCGTAAAAACCTATAAAGATGTAAGTTTTTAAAAAGATATCTAGCATTAATTAAAAAAAATGTTGCGGGTAGCAGTTATCGGAGGGGGACCAAGTGGTTCCTGTGCAGCAGAAGTTCTTGCAAAAGCAGGAATACAAACATGGATATTTGAGCGCAAACTCGACAATGCAAAACCATGCGGAGGGGCTATACCACTTTGTATGGTTTCTGAATTTGATTTACCAGACTCAATAATTGATAGAAAAGTTCGTCATATGAGGATGATTTCCCCATCTAATAGAGAAGTAGATATTAGCTTGGACAAAGTGTATGGAGAAACAGAAGATGAATACATAGGAATGTGTAGGAGAGAAGTGATGGATGCATTTATGAGAAACCGTGCTGCCGAACTTGGTGCAGTGTTAGTAAATGGTCTTGTCACCAAAATAGATACTGGTACTAATCGTCAAGGGCCTTATAACCTTACTTATTCTGATTATTCAAATGGCGACTCTACCGGAGAAGCAAAGTCCTTAGAAGTTGATCTAATCGTAGGGGCGGATGGTGCAAATAGCCGAGTTGCCAAAGCCATGGATGCAGGTGATTACAACGTTGCAATTGCTTTTCAAGAAAGAATAAAACTTCCTCAAAAAGAAATGGGATATTACGAAGACTTGGCAGAGATGTATGTAGGGACAGACGTTTCTCCAGACTTCTATGGATGGGTATTTCCTAAATATGACCACGTCGCTGTTGGAACAGGGACTATGCAAAAGAACCAAGCCTTAATTAAGAGCTTGCAAGAAGGGGTTCGCATGAGAGCCCAAAAGAGACTAGTTAATGGAGAAGTAATAAAAGTTGAAGCTCATCCAATACCTGAACACCCACGCCCAAGGAGAGTTGTTGGGAGAATGGCTTTAGTAGGTGATGCCGCAGGTTATGTTACGAAAAGTTCTGGTGAAGGCATTTATTTCGCCGCCAAAAGTGGAAGAATGTGCGCTGAAGAAATAGTTGAAGCTAGCAACAAAGGGAAGAAAATCCCATCTGAGCAAGATTTAAAGAAATACCTAAAGAAATGGGATAAAAAGTACGGGGCAACTTACAAAGTATTGGAACTACTTCAAAATATTTTTTATTCCAGCGATGGAGCTAGGGAAGCATTTGTAGAAATGTGCGACGACATGGATGTTCAAAGACTTACTTTTGACAGCTATCTTTATAAAACTGTTGTAGCAATGAAGCCTTGGCAACAACTTAAGCTTACTTTTCTCACTCTTGGCTCTGTATTAAGAGGAAGAGCATTGGCACCTAAAACATACAAACCCGTACCTAGCGCAGTAAGAAAAGAAGATGAAGTAAATAAAATGCTTGCAGTAAGTACAATAAAGGGTGGAATTAAAGTCAGGCAGAAATAAAAATAAAGTGTATTAAGAGAAGTTTATTCAATTGATAACACTAAAATCTGCTATTACATAAGATTGGTTTCTTAATACTGCCAAGAGATTAAGACGATTTTCTCGAATCATTTTATTTTCTACCATAACCATGACACTGCCTTCTCCATCAAAAAACTTAGAAAGTATTTCAGCACTAGAAATCAACTTATCCGTAATTATTTCATAACGATTCTCATCAGAACTTGTAACCAATGGTTCAAGTAAATCTAAAGTTTCAAGCATCTCATATTCACATTCTTTCTCGAAAAGATTAGAGTTAACAACGTTAGAAGAAGATAATACATCTGAATTTAGATTACTTTTGTCAGCCAACCTTGCCGCCCTTGTTACCACTGCCTGAACTCCTTGTAGCTTGCCAGATTTTCTCATTTTAGCCAGCAACTTTGCCCGTTTATAAACATCTTTAGGGTCAACTAATAAATCATTAATGTCAATCATTTTACCTGCAACTGCCTGGACTAAGTCCTGATCTATTCCAGATTCTTCTAATAAACTTACAACCCTTTGCCTGAAAAAATCCAACAAGTCTTTTAGCAATTTAGATGCGCTTGTTTCAAACATTGGAAAGAGGGATGACCAATATGTAGAAGAATCTGTTAATAATTCAACCATATCTAAAGTTATTTCTTTCTCCCAGATTATTTGCAAGACCCCATTTGCCGCCCTTCTTAATGCATAAGGGTCTGAAGATCCAGTTGGTCTTTCTCCTTTAGAAAATATACTCACAAGAAGCTCTAGTCTCTCTGCAATTGCGAGAATAGAACCAGGAATAGATTCTGGAAGGGTATCACCTGAACTACGTGGTAAATAATGTTCTAGGACTGCTAAAGCAACCTCTCGAGGTTCTCCTTCATAAAGAAGGTATTTACCACCCATAACCCCTTGTAATTCTGGGAACTCTCCAACCATTTGACTAACTAGGTCATGTTTACAAAAGTGTGCAGCCCTTATTAAATATTCAGAATTAGGTTCTGATAGATCCAAAAATTCGCTTAACTTTCGTGCAAGCCATTCAATCCTCTCTACACGATTAAGCAATGTTCCAAGACCTGCCGCAAAAGTAACTTTTGATAAATCCTCTAGTCTATTTTCACTAGAAATAGAAACATCTATATTCCAAAAAAACTTTGCATCAGAAAACCTTGCCTTTAAGACCCTTTCATTCCCTTTTTTTATTAGTTCACTAGCTTTAGGTAAACCGTTGGAGATACAAAGGAAACTAGACAATAAGCTATTCTTAGCATTCAAAGCTAAAGGGTCCTTCATGGACTTCTGAGAATAAAGTGGGATATATCTTTGATGTACCTGCATAACGGTAATTAAGACCTCAGGCGGTAGATCTAAAAACGTTTTATCAAAACTTCCTTTAATGAGAGATGGCGATTCAACAAGATCAGCAAGCTCTTCCAATAAATTTGATGGAATATCTGGATATGCATCTATTCCTAAAGCAGACTCATTTATAAGTTCCTTAATTAGCTTGCAACGCTCATTTCTTTCAACAATCACACCAACTTCTCTTAAGAGATCGAAGTACTCACTAGCAGAAGTAATAGGTAATGAATACTGATAGAGCCTATGCCCTCTAGTTAAGTTTTCTGAATTAATTAGAGGGTCTACCCCTTGAATCTGAAGTGATAATTTTTTTTTATCTATCATGCACACGACCCATCTAATAGGTCGTGAAAAGCGCAAATCACCTGATCCCCATCTCATAAATCTTTTCCCTTGAAGATTACCGATCCATTCAGGTATTAAATTAATTAATAAATTTTCCGCCAAATCACCAGCATGGCAAATATTCGCAAACACAAAAGGTCCTTTAGGAGTATCTCTAACAAGCAAATCCTTAGTTTTAACACCATATTTCTTGGCAAAACCAATCGCTGCAGGAGTAGGATCTCCATTGTTAAAGCCAGATGCAGCTGGAGGTCCTTTGCGTTCCTCTAAATAATCTTCTGCTTTTTGAGGCAGATCTGTAATCGTCAATGCAATTCGCCTTGGAGTACTTGTACAAGAAACGACTTCATAACTCAATCGGCTTTTTCGTAAATCAGTCTCAACTATCTTTTTAAGCTGAGGGTTAACTGAACGAGCAAAGTCTGCAGGTAAATCCTCTATTCCAATCTCCAGCAAGAATGTAGACACAAAAAAGGATAGGTAGATATCACACTTTATTGAACAATGAGTTAAAAAGTATGATTGGTTTAATTAGCGTGTCAAAAAAAAAAATTAGTGGAAAAAGAAAAGCAAAATTTGAATGCTAAAAGTGAGAATTCACTTTCACCATGTATTGCCAACGGTCAAGACCGTTCAAAATTTGAGCAGTTCAAGGCAGATAGCGATTACTTGCTTGAACCTCTTGGGTCTGAGTTAAATAATGAAAGCAATCATTTCACAAACGATGCTGTACAACTTTTAAAGTTTCACGGGAGTTATCAGCAAGACAATAGAGAAACAAGGGTGAAGGGAGCTGATAAGGACTGGCAAATGATGTTACGACTTAGAAGCCCAGGAGGTTATATATCTTCAAAATTATTTCTTGCATTAAATAAGCTTTCAAACGAGCTTGGCAACAAGACATTAAGAGTCACCACCAGACAAGCATTCCAAATGCATGGGATAAGGAAAGACAGTTTGAAAACAGTAATTAATACAATCGTTAAATCCATGGGGTCGACACTTGCTGCCTGTGGGGATATCAATCGGAATGTAATGGCACCAGCCGCTCCATTTAATAAATCAAATTATCAAAATGCCAGGAATCTAGCGAATGATATCGCCGATTTACTTAGTCCTAAAAAAGCCGAGGAAACTTACCTAGAGCTATGGGTAGATGGAGACTTAAGTTATAAAATTACTCCTTCAAAGAAAGTAAAAGAAATTAGAAAAAATCAATTTAAGAGTGGCGTATTCAGCGGTGACATTCGAGAACCTCTCTATGGTTCAACATACTTACCAAGAAAGTTCAAATGTGCAGTGACAGTACCTGGTGACAACTCAGTAGATTTACTAACACAGGACATTGGTTTAGTCGCTTTTACAAACTCAAAGCACTTATTAGAAGGCTGCAATGTCTACATAGGTGGAGGTATGGGTAGAACACATAACAATGAAAAAACATTTGCACAAGCTGCACAACCTTTAGGTTATGTTCCTATACACCATATATTCGACTTAGTACAATCAATCCTTGCTCTCCAAAGAGATTATGGAGATAGAAAGCTTAGGAAGCATTCAAGGATGAAATACCTAATCCATGACCAGGGCATTGATTGGTTCAAGAAAAAATTGAAGAGTAAATACTTCACTCATAAAATATATAATTTAAAAAAAGAGCCTCCTTTCAAATTGGAAGATTACCTTGGATGGCATAAACAATCTAAGAATCTATATTTCGTAGGCATTCCACTTTTATCAGGACGGTTAAAGGGAAAGCTCAAAGAAGACTTAAGTAAACTAATAAAAAAATATCAATTAGAAATTCGTCTAACACCTAATCAAGATATATTGCTTTGCAATATAGGAGCTTATCAACGCTTATCTATTAAAAGAGAGCTTGAAGATGTAGGTATCTCAAGTCCAGGATCACCTAAACAATTAGAAAGACATGCGTTAGCCTGTCCCGCACTTCCTTTATGTGGGTTGGCCATTACAGAGGCAGAGAGGACACTACCTGAGGTTCTAGAACGGGTACAGGGTGAGCTCTCAGAACTAAATATTGACAAGTCAATTCTAATTCGCATGACTGGCTGTCCCAATGGATGTTCCAGGCCTTACATGGCTGAATTAGCACTGGTTGGTAGTGGTCTAGATACTTATCAGCTATGGCTTGGAGGTAGCCCAAATTTAGAACGCTTAGCAAAGCCCTATCTTCAGAGAATGCCATTGGCATCACTAGAAAAAGTATTAAGACCTTTATTCCTTAGCTGGAAGACTTCAAAAGGGACTATTAGTTTTGGTGATCATTTACATGAAATAGGTGATCAAGCTATTTATGATTTACTTTCTGAAACTGAGCAGGCTCCATAAAAAGCATTTGAAGAGTTACTCCTCCAAGCCCAGAGTTGGTCTCCATAACTAAAATGCCACCATTCATTAGGGTGCTGGACAAAACCCACTTTATTCATAACTTCAAATAACAAGACTCTTCTAAAGTTCCAAACTGATTCCAATGAATTTGACTTAATTTGATGTGATTTTGAATAATAACTTGGATAAGAGATTGGTCCCAACTCATCTATTTCCCCACCCATATCTAAAGGATCACCAAGATCGTTTGCAAGGGTTATGTCAACTGCACCTCCAGTACTGTGAGGTGGGGGAGTTAATGAACTGACGCTTGGTGCAGCCCAGAATTTCTCAACATTTTCCAAGATATCCCTATAAGCTTCTTTCGATTCTTGAAGTGATATATCTAAGCCTTTTTTTATACATTCCTGCTTTATTACATAGTCAACCATGAAAGCTTGAACTGGAATAGGTCGCCAAGCATCAAAGATAGCAAGCCTAAGATTAGATTTTTGTTTCTGCAAAGCCCTTTCAGCCTGCAACAATTTGAGTATTACTTTTTCTCTAAGGAACCAAGGGTGAAGACCATGTCCATAAGGAGCTCCGAGAGACAAATAAGGATGAGGCTCTAAACGATGTAATGATTTTGGCAATTCAACAAGAGGTTCGTCTATAGAATTAATAGGTAACTTATGCCAAGGCCTAGTCACAAAAACACCATGCTATAACTTTAGCTTTCCACAAAATGAATAAGTTTTCCACAAATCCGATCTCGCAACAAAGCTCTTTGACAATATAAGCACAATAATTATGAATAAAATATCAAAAATAACAAAATATTCTTAAAACATCAAATCAAACAATTCATTAAAGTCTTTTGCTCTAAAGAACCTCTTCGGTCTAAGCAATTAACCATTTAAAACATAAGGTTAAATAATAATAGTAAAGATTTAGAAAGCGGAAATTACAATATATTCCGTGTCATCCAATACAGTCTGTAGCAGAGCCGTCTCATTGAGTCACAAATAGGACTAGTTATTGTGGAAAATTTAACTAATTCAATTGAGCGTTACCAACAAATCGGTCCCAGTGTTCGTCAAGCATCTTTCTTAAAGCTTGATGATGAGATAATTCTGGGTCAGAATCTAATATATATAGAGCTTCTTCTCGAGCTAGTTCAAGAACTGCAGAATCTTCTATCAAGCTAGCTAAAGCAAAATCTGGCAAGCCCGATTGCTTTGTTCCTAAAACTTGCCCAGGACCTCTCAATCTCATATCTATCTCGGAAATCTCAAATCCATCATTCGAAGCGACTAGATATTCCAATTTTTTTCTCGATGGAGACTTCTTATCAGAACCTATAAGCAGACATTCTGAAGACTTGGAGCCTCGTCCCACACGTCCCCTCAATTGATGCAATTGAGCAAGACCAAATCGATCTGCATGATCAATTACCATGAGAGTTGCATTTGCAACGTCTACTCCAACCTCAATTACAGTAGTAGAAACAAGCACATTTATTTCACCTGAAATAAAGTTTCTGACAACTTGATCCTTCTCATGGCTTTTCATTCGTCCATGTAATAAACCCACGTTAAAATCTTTGAACACTTCTTGATCAAATTCTTGATGAACATCTACAGCAGAACGTAAATCAATTTTCTCTGATTCCTCAACCAAAGGAAGAACAAAATAAACTTGCTCTCCTTTTAGTACACGAGATTTAATAAGAGCATAAGCCTCTTGCCTCCTCGAATTGGAAAGTAATTTAGTTTTAATCTTAGTTCTACCAGGAGGAAGTTCATCGATTTGACTTACATCCAAATCGCCATGAATAGAGAGGGCTAAAGTTCTTGGTATTGGGGTTGCTGTCATCGTAAGCAAATGAGGTTGGAGGCCCTTATCTAATAGAAGATTTCTCTGGTTTACGCCAAACCTATGTTGCTCATCTACAACAACTAAACCCAATCGAGAAAAAGCTACTGGATCTTCTATAAGAGCATGAGTGCCAACGAGAATATTTAAATTTCCAGTTGATAAATCATTAAGAGTTTGACGGCGGCGAGTAGGCGTAGTAGAGCCTGTAAGAATCTCAACTGTTACGTTTAGCTGAGGCATCCATTTATTCAAATTCCTATAATGTTGTTGCGCCAACACCTCGGTTGGAGCCATTAATGCCCCTTGCCAACCTGATTCAACAGCATATAACAAAGCCAATATTGCAACAACAGTTTTGCCGCTCCCAACGTCTCCTTGCAATAAACGAGCCATTGGCTCTGATGCAGAGAGATCAGATGTAATTTCATCTAGAACTCTATGTTGAGCTCTAGTCAAATCATATGGCAGCAAATTCACAAAGCGTTCTGTTAAAGAATTTGAATTGTGATTAGCTTGTATAGGAGGGGCCTGCTTTTTCCTCAGTCCATATCGCTTACGCAAAAGGCCTAATTGAAGAAAGAAGAATTCATCAAAGACTATTCTTCTACGAGCTTCTTTAAGATTATTTTGATCACGAGGTAAATGAATCTCACTCATGGCATTTGAAATAGACATAAGTGAAAGGTGACTCAACCTATTCTTATCAAGAGGTTCACACCAATGAGAAGCCAATGGTAAAGCACATTTTATAGCCTTCCTAAATCGGTCAGCAGTTAAACCATCGCAAAGAGAGTAAACAGGTATTAATCGCCCAATAGTCTCTGATTTAACCTCCGAATAAGAGTTATCCAATACCTCTATTATTGGATTATTGAATGATTTGCCGTAAGGACCCTCTTTGACCAAACCACTTACAGCCAAAGTCGCTCCAACTGGATATAAATTAACCTGACTTCTTAAATAACTCCTATTGCTAAATCTACGCCCAATGAAGAAGCGAGTGATTTTCATACGACCAGTGACATCTTGTAAATGAATTTCAAGAACTGAAAGTTTCTGATTACGAGGACTAGTGAAAGAGCTAGAGCGTCTAACAGTAGCAACAATAGTTGCCGTCTCTCCACCTTTTAAAGAGTTGATTCTTTTTAAAGAAGAGTAATCAATATAATCTCTGGGGTAATGTAATAAAAGATCTCGAACAACAAAAAGTCCTAAAGCAGTAAAAGCAGCTGAACTTTTTACACCAATACCTTTGATATTAGAAATTGGGCTTTCTAAAGATAATGAGTGGTCCCGATTGTTTAATGTCTTCGAATAGCTCGCATAACCATTTGAAAGTCTAAGTTTCGGTGGCTTAATTGTAACTAAAGGCTCATATTTTCTAGATAAATCATATAAAGCTTTCCTAGTATCAATAACGAAACGACGCCTTTGTGATTCATTAGCCGATGGATAGTTGACAAAGTTATTCGACAATTGAGTTAAAAGCTTCCTTAAATCCAAAGATAGTAGTTTCTCATCTACTGATAAAAGTTCTCTAGAAATAAAAGAATGAAAATTTTCATTTCTGCCAAGCAAATTCTTAAATCCATTTTCGGCCTCCAAACTCAAAGCTTGCTGAAGAGGCCTAAGCCATTGATTTAGTTCAGTGTGCTTATCAGTTATGGTTCTTATTTTTTTTATTTAATTTATTCTTTAGAGGAATCTTCCACCAGTTATTCTCCAGCTCCTTAGCTAAGCAACGTTTATTCCAATAATCTTGTTGTTTAACCATCTTTTGAATTTTTTTCCTATAGTCCAATATTTTCTGTCTACATTTTCTAAGTTTAAAATCGTCAAACTCAAGTTCTGATGGTCGTACAAAAATGCAAAGGATATCTAATACTCCTTCTACATTTTGATCTTGAACTGGGAGGCGTAACCTCAAAAGATTTGAGGGAGAATGCAAAGATTGAATTTGTCCTGACAGTACTCCTTCTAAAAGAGATGTTGGGATATAACTATTAATCAAACCAATTCGCAATAATTCAATATTGATTATGTGAGAGAGATTCCTTAGTCTAGTTTCTAAAGCTGAGTCCAAAGAGTTCATCCAACTGAAAATTTCTTCTGGCATTTCTGGCAATGAATTATTAACAAATGATTCTTCATTAACTATAGAAACAGCTTCATTCAGAGAAGACTGATCTCTTCTTATAGAGTGATTACTACGATGTAGAATTTTCACATTGGCAAGAGAAAATATGGATTTCAACAAGCTGATACTATTTCTTGATTCCTGGGGTTTCCCATTCTGACTACCATCAATGGCATCATTGAAATTGGGGTCATTAGAGTTGTCTTCATCTCTATAATTATGATCTTTCAAAGAGGGAATAGTATTACTTTCGGGGACCAACTCATAAAGACTAGTTTCACTCCAGGTATCAGTTCTTAAGTTCTCATCAATAGGCATTTGCAAGCTCAACTCCACTGAACTCAAGTTCCCAGAAGATCTTTTGAATTCTTCATCATTCCCAGTAGATTCTTTGTCAATCTGATTTTTAACTTGTTCTATATAATCCTTATGTTCTTTTTCTAAAGTTTTGGAGAGGTCTACAAGATGTTCAATAGTCAACAGCGAAATGGCATTGGAAATAATATCGTCTATTTTTAATTGGAATGATTTCTGCAAATCAGGAGTTGGTAAGTTCTTTATCTCATCTGTACTTGTCTTAACAAGTTCCAATATTGCTTGTCGTACAACATTTGGCAGTGAATTCCTAAGCAACTGTAAATAAAGGGCGTATATACGGTAAACACTTGGTCTTAAAGATATGGATTGACTCCGCAAGAATTCAATTTGTTCAAATGGGTCCAAATTGGACTTCTTTTTTAGTTCTTTTTCTTGATTCAAAACTAATTAGAAGTGATAGAAGCCACTTCCGAAGCAAAGTCTGATTCTTCCACTTCAATTCCTTCACCCAAGGTATATCTTGTAAATCTACGTATTCTTACATTTTCTCCTATTTGACCTGCAACTTGTTTCACAAGTTGCTCAACAGTTATAGAAGTGTCTCGAATAAAAGGTTGCTCGACTAAAGCTAATTCTTTTAACCTCTTCCCTATTCTACCTTCAACAATTTTCGCCTTAATTTGATCTGGTTTACCTCCTAAATCGTCTCTACCCATTTCAATAGTCTTCTCTTTTTCTGCAATGGCTGAAGGTATTTCATCTACGGTGACATATTCAACATTTGGGCATGCTGCTATTTGCATAGCAACATCCCTAAGAAGACCTTGAAAAATCTCACCTCGTGCAACAAAATCTGTCTCACAATTCAGTTCCAACAGGACTCCGACTCTAGCCCCAGTATGGATATAACTACCAATAGAACCTTCTGCTGCAACACGACCTGATTTTTTCTCTGCACTAGCAATACCTTTTTGCCTTAACCACTCATTTGCTTTTGTCATGTCACCATCTGACTCAACAAGAGCTTTCTTGCAATCCATCATTCCTGCCCCAGTTTTGTCTCTTAGTTCTTTGACAAGTTTTGCTGTTATGTCCGCCATAGGAGTTGAAAAAATAGTTGATAATTACTTGTCGCTTTTTGGGTGAAAAGCTTTAGCGACCTAAAAAGCTTGTTTAAATGATCTATCTTCTTGGTCCACCTCTGTTTTCACTAGAAGAACCGTGGCGCCCCTCGTTTATTGCATCTGCAAGTCTTCCGAGAACAAGCTGAACAGATCTAACAGCATCATCATTACAAGGTATAGGCACCTCGCATAGATCTGGGTCGCAATTTGTATCAAGCATCGAAACAAGAGGTATGTCTAACTTTCTGGCTTCTAATACTGCATTTGTTTCCCTTCTTTGATCAACAAGAATAACAACATCAGGCAATCTCTTCATGCCTTTTAAGCCGCCTAAATATTTCTGCAATCTTTCTAATTCATGCCTTAAGACAGATGCTTCTTTTTTTGGTCTCATAGCAATAGCACCACTCGACTCCATTCTCTCTAAATCTTTCAAACGATCTATACGAGCTTTCATAGTGGTCCAATTTGTGAGCATTCCACCAAGCCATCTCTGATTTACATAGGAAGCGCCACATCTAATCGCTTCTTGAGCTACAACTTCCGAAGCTTGCTTTTTAGTACCTACAAACAAGAAGCGCTTTCCACTTTTAGCAGCACTTCTAGTCCATTTATAAGCGCTATTCATACAAACAGCGGTTTTTACTAGATCAATTATATGAACCCCATTCCTCGCACAATAAATGTAGCGAGACATTTTAGGGTTCCATCTTCTTGTCTGATGCCCAAAATGAGCACCAGCTTCCATCATCTCAGAAAGAGTTACTACAGCCATTTTTAAAGTTTCGGGTTGGCCTCCACCTGACAGGTATATAAACCAGTTACTCTTAGAAAAAAAGGGGAACTGAAGTTATCACCCGAAACAGTCAGGTGTGTGGTTTTAAAGTACAGGGTTAATCTATCAAATAGCACGAATTATCGCAGACCTATCAATCTAGCTTCTTTATAAATCGCACGTACTCCTATCAAATTAAGTGGAATACGCAATATTTCCATTGCAAATCCTGGGTAGCCTTTCTTTATAAGTAAATTCAAGAGTGGTACTAATCTTTTAGGGGTAATAATCCCACCTATACTTAGCAATTCCCATAATAATCTATGCAATAAAGTGAATTGGATGATAAACCTAACTCTAAGAGTAGGATGCTTTCGAAAAAATACCATTGCCATTTTTGCACGTTCTTTTTCTATTCTTATAAGATTTGGGATCTGTTCAATGCTTAAAGCTGGATGCCAATGATAACCAACTGCTCGAGGGCATTTCACCAGTTCAACCCCCATGCTTCTGAGTCTTTCTCCTAGTTCAAGATCTTCCCAGCCATACAACTTAAAAGCAGGGTCAAAAAGACCTGACTTTTGAAGTATTAACTTATCTATTGCAACATTTCCTGTAGCGAAATAGGCCCAAGACAAATCTCGCAATTTATGAGGTTCACTTGCAGGATTTTTAAAATTAGCCGTATTAATTACTGAGCCATATGTAAAACAAAGTTTATCTCCTCTTCGAAGCCAAGCCTTTGTTAATGATCGATAATGAGATGCAAGGAATGATTCAGTAACAACCAAGTCACTGTCAATAAAAACAATTACATCACCAATAGAATTATCAACTCCCTTATTTCTTCCTTGACCTGGTCCACCATGAGTCTGTTCAATCAACTTTACCCTCCGGTAAACAGACTCTTTTTCTCTCAACCAAGAGGATGTTCCATCAGTAGAGCCATCATCGACAACAACAACTTCATAACCTTTAATCCCAGAAGGCAATATCTGGTTTTCAAGTGCTGTCAAGCATTTTTCAAGGATGGGCAGCCGATTAAATGTAGGTATAACAACACTTACAAACATGCTTGGAAAATAATTTGACTGAAAGATCTAATTTCTATTGAACAAAGTTAGCCCATATATAGGCAATTTATAGGAAAAAGTCACAGCTGAGGAACTAATCAGCAGCTCCTCCATTATTTGCAGTTCCTGTAACACCATTGCCAGCTCCTTCACCACGGGAACTAAGCTTTCTTTTTTTAAATTTTCTGGCATATGCCCTATTCCTTTCTTGTTTTTCTTTTTTGAGATTTCTTCGCTTAGACATTTTTAAAATTAATTTTCTTCTAATACATTACTAAAAAGATGTAATTAATTTTCCATCTTCCATATTTAAGAGACGATCTGCTACATCTAAAATCCTTGGGTCATGGGTAACCATTAACACTGCACATGACTGTTCCAAAGCTAAACCCTTTAAAAGAGAAACCACTTCTCGACCAGTAACACTATCTAAAGCTGCCGTAGGTTCATCAGCCAGCAATAATTTAGGTCTTGCCGCAAGAGCTCTCGCTATTGCTAC